>JANXLU010000025.1 GCA_025354985.1 Chloroflexota bacterium | reverse complement strand
GGCGAATGTGAAACTCCAGTTGAATACAACCGCCACATAGGATCTCTAAGAATCAAGGGCACAGATTTCACAGATGGCAGAATTGCGGCGGGTGACAAATTGGAATGCCACTATGAAATTAACGACGCAGGTATCCTCGCCATTTCTGTTGCAATACCTAGCATTAGTGGCGTGTTCCCCGCGAATCAGAACTTTTACACGAGCCAGGACGGATTGCTTAATCCAAGTGAATCACTGGAGCGGACGCGTGTGAAAGTTGACAGCACAATTGGAGAAATCAGCCAACTGGCGAGCCGCATCAGCGACCCACTTCTAATAGAGGCCTCCTCAATGGCGACGAAGGCTGCAGCATTATTAACTGGAGCCCCGGATTCCGAGCAGGTACTCCAAAGCAACGAGCGCCTCGTGTCCGCCAGGGCACTTCTTGCTGAGTTACGAAAGAAACATCTGAGGGAGATACAAGAGTATCGCCTTGACAGGGAAATGAATTGGTTTAATGTCGATGTCAGGCCGTACGCCTCACCTCAAGACTGTATCGATTACGATACTCTTTCGGAAACAGCCAAGCGATCCATCGGCAAAAATTCCCGCGAATTTGAATCCGCCCTGTCGAAAATGGATACGGTGAGTTTTGACCTTGCTTGGATTCAAGATGCGTTTGTAATCAAACTATTCAACAGTTGGGCCGCGGAACCTAATCAGTTCAACAACCGGAGCAAGTTTGACGATCTGTGCAGTAAAGGCCGACTATGCATTCATGCTCATCACATCGATGCTTTGAGAGAGGTAGTGAGAGCCTTGGCAAAACTCATGCCCAAGGAGGCGGATTTGCCGGCAGCACAAAGAGAACGCGCAAATATTTTGAAAGCATAGATCATACGCAATTGCATTTGGGCAGGCACTGCCTAGCGAGACATGAATCTCAAAGGTAATCCGTTTTACCGGTTAGGTGCGACACCTTTTGACAACCGCTCCGTAGTCGAAGGATTAGTAAATGCGCATGCTACGGAGGAAAACGTCTCATCCTGGCGCCAACTTTCAAGTGAATTGTTTGTCCCCAAAAGCCGCCTTCGAGCTGAGTTGTCCTGGCTGCCCGGAATGTCACGAAGCCAGCTCATACGGCCATCACAATTTCTCGATCTGCCTCTGCCGAGCCAATCTGAATTTGATGAGCTTCCACCCTTGGCAAGATGCAACTTATTGGCCCACCAACTGCAGGGTGCTCCGCACGATGCGACAAAAGAGCTGACCGACAATATCCTGTCGATGGCTCAGGCACTTAACGATGTTGAGCCAGAACGGGTTTTGGAAGATCTCAATCGTGCTCGAAAGGAATGTGGAATGAGCATTCTGGCGAAAATTGGGGACGTAGAGGATGAACTCAAACGCCACAGCAGTGACCTCTTTGAAGCTCAGAAAGCAGCACTCAACCTGTTGAGACCCCGCGCACTTATCCATTCCCTGACTAAGGTAGCGGAGGCGTCGACAGATAGCGGTCACAAGCGGGGGCTTGAGCTCATTTATCAGCTCGTGGATGACTATGAACGTTGCATTAAACAATACACTGATCGTGAGAGTCAGTTTATCGACACGTTGTTGATGCAACTTGATCAGGCCATGGAGGGTGGGGCCAACAACACAGTTTCATCTATTGCACAGGATGTAGAGCACCGACTGAACTCCTGGCAGGTAATCATGAGACCTATTTTGCTTTGCAAAAGGCCTCGAGGATACAAACATTATGCTACAGAATCGTTGAAAGATCTCCTCCTATCACGACGCAACAGTAGCTCTAGTTCCGGGCAATTTTCAGCGGTTAACGGACGGTTGATAACGGCGTTTACAGAAGGTGCGATTCGTGGACTATTCCTGGACGACAGCCTCACGGGTTATGATATTGGTTATGGCGCGATTGCAAAACTAGCACGCGTGCCGCAGCCGCCTCTACGTGTCCAACCTGAAACACGATCAAACGCTCCATTTGTTGCAATTGCTCCAGCACGATGGTCACAGCCGCCTGTCCCATCCCTGCCACAAAATTCCAAAAGCACAACCATTCCACTTCTTGTTGGTGTCGTGATGGTTGTTGGTGTTGTAGGAATATGCCTCCTTGCAACACTTACCAGTGGCCCTGGACGCGGTACCAATCCGACAAATGCTCAAGCAAAACAAATTGCGATTGAGAATGCCACGAATATTGCGCATAACACTACAGTAGAGGCGATCATACGATCGAACAACAGGGTCGCGGCCTTAAATGAAGCCGCCACTGCGCAAGCCTCGAAAAACCCTGCTAGTCGGTTCGACGCCCGCGGACAAGAATACATACGTTTACTTATTCAGCGCGGAAATGCGCTGAACGCCGCAATCAAAAGGCTTGAACTACTTCATGCACAGCTTTATAGCGACCCTAGTCGCTACGGCTATGATGACGACTGGCGCCGACAGTTGGAAGAGTCCCTCGTGGATTTGGAGACTATTGCAACGCGCCTTGAAGAACTAAATTCACCAGGAGGGTCGGACTTTTTCCAGGCTAGCCAAAGAATACGCGAGGGAGCAACCTTGATTCGGCAATCCACGCAGCGCGCTCGCTCTGCTGTACAGCAAGGTAGCAAAGAACTCTTTGACCAGGCGCTTAGCGACGCATTCACGGCCGGTCAAACTGTTTATTCAGGCTACAAAATATTGGTGCCGCAATAGTTATACAAGCCAGTTGACTAGAAGTCGTCCTAAAAACAATGATTGAGCAAAATGCGAACACAGGCCAGCCTGACAAAACCGAGGAAGTTCTCGACTTTGTTTTCGTAACGAATGACCACGCGGCGATAGTTTTGTAGCCAGGCATTCAACCGTTCAACCCGCCAGCGTCTTGCGTAGCGACGGAGTGGGCGACCATCCTGGGTAGGAACCTTGCGATTGGATCGGTTGGGAGCTATCAACTCACTGCCGCGTTGGGCAAGAATGGCATCCTGTCCGTCGCTGTCGTAGGCTTTGTCTCCGATGATCCGTTGGGGTTCATCCGTGACAAAACGGTCTGCAATTGTGGATTCAACGAGGGTGATTTCATGGGGCGAAGCAGACGATATGTGAACGGCGATAGGAAGGCCAAAGCGGTCTGCAATTGCCATGATCTTGCTACCTTTGCCGCGCTTGGTCTTGCCCACGGATTGGCCCCCTTTTTTGCCGATACAAACGTGCCGTCGATGAAGCATTCCGATAGATCGAGCTTGCCGCGTTCCCTTAAATCTTCGGCCAGCGTGCTGAGAATCCTTTCAATCACTCCGAGCCTCACCCACGTCTGGAATCGCGAGTGGCAGGTCGATCCAGACGGATATTTTGGTTGCGGGATTTCCTTCCATTGTGCTCCTGTTCGCATGATCCACATAATTCCATTCACTACTACGCGCTCTGCCCGACGTGGCCTTCCACGTCCATCTGCGCGCGAGGGCACCTTCGGAATGTGCGGCTCGATCTCTTTCCATTGCTCATCTGTCAAATCCATCGCTGCTTTCTCCTTGCGCAGCCAGTTTTACCATTTTTAGGATGACTTCTAGTAACGTTGCTGCCGGGCGCGCTTATGATTGCGTTTCATGCCAGATTGGACGTACCGCACCGTATCGCAAAGAGTACTGTTTGGCTTGTCACCGGAGACCGGCCGCGAGATCGGGCTTGGGGTCATTGGCAGTATCGCCAGGTTGCCTGGGGGCAAATATGTGATCGATGCACTCGGCGACATGATTCCAGATGCGCGTCTGCGGGTAACCAAAGCGGGACTGTCCATGTGGTCGCCTGTTGGCTTCGGAATTGGCCTCGATATGCAACTGGCAGCAACTGCAGCGCTATCACGCTTCGGCGTTGGCCTGATCGAGATTGGCCCAATCGGGCTGCGCGCACAACAGCTGACCGCGCTGCAACTCAATGCGCGTGCAAAGTCACTTACATGGCGGGGCAGCCATTGCCTGGCAGTTGCTGATGCGTTGAAGCGCCTCCCATCCCGGCCTGATCGACGGGTGGCCATCATGGCGCGGTTGCATGCGGATAACAAGTCTGAATTCGCCCAGCTGGTGGTCGCGCTGCGCCCCAGAGTGGCCGTGTTCTCAATCGAAGTCGCTGCCAACGCAGAGGCCACGCCGTTGTTACAGGCACTCATATCAGTGGCGGCTGGAGTTCCGGTTATGGTCATCCTCCCGACAGCCATCCCACATGCGGCGCGCCAGATGCTGGCGCAAGCGGCGCTGCAGGCTGGCTGCGCAGGTTTTGTGGTTGATGGAACATTACGCACGGATGGCATCCGGGTGTTTTCGCCTGAAGCGCTCTCGGCAACGGCGGCGGCGGTGGCGTTGCTGCGCGAGGAGCATGGCGACCAACCGCTGATCATTGCAACCGGCGGGGTGCACGAGCCGGCCGATGCCCTGCTGTTGCGACACGCCGGGGCCGACGTCATCGAAGTGGATGGCGGTCTGATATTTAACGGCCCGGGTCTGGCGAAGCGCTGCGATGACGCGTTCTTGCACGATCAGCTGGCTCAAGCACAGCCGACACAAGAGCACGATGCCTTTGATCAGCAGCCATATCATGACGTGCTCCAGCAATCCTGGTTTTGGTTTGGGCTGCTTGGGTTGTCGATGGTTTTCGGCTCCGTCCTGGCCGCGTTTATCGCCCTCATTCACGTCGTGCTACCCTACGACGAAGTGTTCGTGGGCTTGAGCAAGGCCGCGCTTGCCGCAGTCAACCCGCATCTGTTGGATTTTCTGGTGCATGATCGCATGACCCTCGCCGGGTTGATGTGCACCGCCGGAATGGGCTACACCGGGCTCGCGTTATTTGGCGTGCGGCGCGGCTGGCGCTGGGCAGAAGGCGCAATACTGGCGTCGTCGATCTTCGGCATGTCCACCTTTTTTCTCTTTCTTGGGTTCGGGTATTTCGAACCGTTTCACGGATTTGTCACGGCCATTCTGGCCCAGTTCTTGATCTCTGGCATGCGCTCGCGGATTGATTCGCCAATGCGCGTGCCGCAGCCCGCGTTGCGCGAAACGGCAGCCTGGCGCGCCAGCCTGTGGGGTCAGTTGTGCTGGATCATGTTTGGCCTTGGGCTGCTTGGCGCCGGTGCGGCCATCTCAATCGTGGGCATCACGGAGGTATTCGTGCCGGAAGATTTGCACTTCATGAACACCACCGTGGAAGCGCTGATGGCCGCCAGTCCACGTCTGGTGCCGATGATTGCCCATGATCGGGCTTCGGTCGGTGGCATGCTGCTGGCATGTGGCTTCTTGTATTTACTGCCCGCGCTGTGGGGCTTTCGCAGAGGCGAGCGCTGGCTCTGGTGGACACACGTACTGGCCGGCATACCGGCCTTTACTGCCGTGATCTGGACCCACCTGCAAGTGGGCTATTTGGATTTATGGCACCTGGCACCGGTGTTGCCCGCGCTGCTGATTTTTGCCGCGGGCGCTGCATTGTCACGGGCGTTTTTATGGGAGGGACATGGAACTCGCTGACCCGCACAGCGCACTTCCAACAATCCGCTGGGGCATCATCGGCTGCGGCGATGTTACCGAGGTCAAGCGCGGCCCGGCGTATCAACAGTCCAGCCACTCGCAGCTGGTGGCCGTCATGCGGCGCAACGGAGCACTGGCCAGAGATGACGCGCAGCGTCACGGTGTGCCCCGCTGGTATGACGATGCCGAGGCGCTGATCAATGATCCGCAAGTGGATGCGGAGTGCAGGGCGTTGATCGGCCTTGGGCGACCCAGCAGGTAATCGAACCGCGCCTCAGCTGGCAGATACAAGATGCCCTCGGCGTGATAGGCTGCGGGATCATCCACGCGGCTGCCGCGGCGGGGGGAAGCGACGGATTGCTCCAGCCGGGTGCGGTGGGCGCTGAAGCGAACCTCGGCAAAGCGCAGAAAAATAAGTCCAAGGACAGCCAGACTGCAACATCCACGGCATGCCAAGGATCGACACGAAATACAACCGCACTGCTATTTTCAAGCACCCGCGGTATGATGGTCGCCATGAGCGACACACCTGTCTACGAGAACCTGGACGACTAGATCCGCGGGCTGTATGCGCATGAGGATGACTTGTTAAAGGCAATGCCCGCGCAGGCCGAGCGCGCTTGCATCCCGCTGATTCAAATCGGCGCAATCCAGGGCCGCTTTCTGCAAGTGATGATGCGCGCGTGCAACGCCTCACGGGTACTTGAGGTGGGTTCGCTCTTTGGCTACAGTACGCTGTGGATGGCGCGCGCGCTGCCGGCGGGCGGCAAGGTGTATGCGCTGGAAATCAACCCGCTCCACGTGACCACCATCCGCGAGAATGCAACCAAGGCCGGGCTATCCAGCCAGATCGAGGTGATCGAAGGTGATGCCCGTGTCACGCTTCCGGGTCTGCAGTCGCATGGCCCATTCGACTTTGCATTTGTTGACGGCGCCAAATATGAATACGTGGATTACTACGAGCAGGTGATGGCGCTGCTGCGCCCCGGTGGCATCATCGTGGCCGACAACATGTCAGGGCGCGGCGAGGTCTGGCAGGATAAGGGCAGCCAAAATGCCGGTCAGCGCGCGCTGAACCAGCGCATGGCCACCGATCACCGCCTTACCGCATTGCTGTTGCCCTTTGCCGATGGCATGGCAGTTGGTGTGGTCAACCGGGCGTAATACGCGTGTCTCGCAATGGAGCAGGCTTCTCCGCTCTACTGAGTGGCCGCCTGCTGCGTGGCCGCAGTGATCGTTGGGTCAATAACCTCAGTTCCAGAGTTGTTGTATCAGGTTGCGATCCGCTGATCGTAAAGTCGGCGCCACGC
>JANXLU010000089.1 GCA_025354985.1 Chloroflexota bacterium | reverse complement strand
GTTGGATTGCAAATTAGTGAGTGTGGTTGAATTGCTGTAAATCGTTTGCGAGTTGTATGCACCGGTGCCATTTAATCGCCAATTACATGCTTGCGGCCGTGGGTTATGTGGCACGGGGTGCTGATTGGCCCACTCCGCGCGCAAGCGATCGATTGCCAATATCTGCAAACCCCGCGGCGTTTCAAAACGCGATCAGGCATGCTCAAGTTGCTGAACAATGGCTGCCCAATCGGGGTGCCAATCTCCAGTTGAAAATTATTGCGCTGTTGCCAGCCGATCCTGACGAGGCATTGATCGAGGCAAATCAATTGATGCGCAATCCCCTGATTGAGAAGCGGGACAAGTTTTGGGCCGCGGTCGCGCTCGAAGACCACGCGCAGGCAAACGACAAAAATGGCGAGGCGGCGCAAAATTACTGGAAGTCGGCATTTGGATATGATCAGTTGCTCGCATTGGGCGACAGCAACGTTACCAAACTGATGCATGCCCCCGCCATTCGGTGGTATCAGCGCGCCGCATCCATTCATTCAGATTCAGGCCTATGGCTAAAAATCGGCAAGTCTTATCTTGAAATTAATGAATTTGATAAAGCACGAATGGCGTTTGAGAATGCCGCTGCTGTAAATCCCCAGAGCCGCGAAAGCTGGTATGCGCTGGGAAGCGCATTGCGGGAAACCCGGGCGATAGAGCAGGCCCTTGCCGCTTATCAACGGGCATTGCTTGCAACCGATAACTCCGTTGGGGAAAGCACCATCCTGTATGCGATTGGATGGACGCACGTTTATTCGGAAACCCCGCCAAACATTGCCGCAGCTTTGGACGTCTTTACGCAAGCCGGGCAAAAAAATGATTATGCCGGCTGGGGGCTGGGGGAAGCTGAGACCCTCTTTCAAATGGGTCACCTCCAGATGGCATATGGCCGAGTGGAACATGCAATTGACTGCTATCGCGCGGCCGTGAAGCTCGCGCCGCAAAGTGCTTCCTTCAACACCTCTCTTGGTTTTGCGCTTGCCGCAGCTGGAGATGAGGGTGAAGCGTTGTCTACCTTGCTTTATGCGGTCAAGCTCGACCCGGGGAATGTAGATGCATGGCGAACATTGGGAAACCTGTATAAAACGCGCAGTGAGGTGTTGAAGGCGCGGGAAGCCTATATGCAAGTGCTTCGTATTTCACCCGATGATCCTGAGGCGAAGGTTGTCCTTTCAAAACTGCCGTGATAGCAAAATTAACGGGGATCCTTAAGCAAAATACCCTGCGCAGCTACCTTCGGCCGGGTCTTGTGGTGGTGCTGCTGCCCTTGGTGAATCTATTTGCCGGATTGTGTTTGATTCTCATCACATCCGGGCGGATAGACAGTATTCCGACAGACATATCAATTTATGTCCCTCTGTTGATTCAGTGGCAGGTGTTGTGTTTGACCATTGCAAAGTTCGGAATTGACCACGTGATATTTGCATCGGCCACCGCCGATGCAAATGTCAGGTTCGACCAGCGGTATCAATTGTTGGCAAGAGCGTTGCCGGTTGCAATTATCTTCTCTGGAATCGTCGCAGCGCTTTTTTCGCCTGTGGCAGCGCTGGCGGTCGGTGCCAGCGTGCTGCTCGATACCTATTCCATCATGGGGATCAGCGAACTCAACAGCCGCCGCAGATTTGCATGGGCGGCCACGGCGACGTTATTCAACTACCCGATTTTCTTTGCGTTTGTATTTGCGG
>JANXLU010000083.1 GCA_025354985.1 Chloroflexota bacterium | reverse complement strand
CCCCGTTCCCTGCCCCGGAGAAACCATGAGCCTGTCCCGCCTGCCGCGCCGCCCTGCGCTGGCCCTGTTGACACTGCAGACCTTGCAGACCCTTCAAACAGGAGACTTCACCCGTATGCAGATGCACATTCAGCACCAATCCGCTGAGCAGGAAGCCAACCGTCTGCATGCCCTGGCCGATCATCGACAAGTCCAATGGTTTGGCCAGCGCAGCGTCATCAAGCGTTGCGACATAGGCCTCGGACGCGGCCGTCACGGCCATGCCGTACGTGTGCACCGCCGCCAAGTCAGCGTGCACCTTGCGCCCCCATACGTCCCACGGTGGCTGCTGTGGCGGCAACTCGCTGAAACCGGTGTTCATGCTCATGGCCAACGGATGGTTTCCCTTGAGCATATTAATCGCGCCATCTTCAAATACAAGCACGTGACCGACATGAGCGGCGATCGGAACGGTCTTGCCGCCCGCCTGATGATGCCACTGTTCAGTCGTAAGGCCGTTCATCGTCGCCAACATAAGTTCGTGGGCGCCCTTTAGCGCCGACCCAAGCATGGTTGCCGCAGAATTCATAGTTGTTGTCCTTCCTTTAATAATGCCTCGTCAGGCCCAATTGCCCGCCGACAAGAATCATTGTAATGATTGACGTTGCGTCAAAGTCAAGGGGTAGGCGGCTTCTGTGCGGCGCTATGTGCTGGTTGATAGGTGCCTACTGGATCTTGAAAGGTTATCGCAAGGCGATTCCAGACGTTGATCATGCCAATAGCCAACATAAGTTTTACCAATTCCTCGTCGCTAAAGACTTCCCGCGCCTCGTCGTATAGCTCGTCCTCCACACGATTTTCAGAGATCAACGTTACGGCCTCGGTCAGCCCGAGCGCGGCGCGTTCACGATCTGTGTAATACGGCGCTTCATCCCAGGCACTCAATCCATAAATTCGTTGCTCGGTTTCACCATTAGACCGTGCATCCTTGCTGTGCATGTCAAGGCAATAGGCGCATCCATTTAGTTGGGATGCGCGAATTTTGACAAGTTCGAGCAGGGAACGTTCCAAGCCGCTGGTGCTGCAATATTTGTCCAGGGCATTCACGTGAATCATGCCTTCAGGCAATATTTTGTCGTAATTCAATCTGCGTTTCATAAAGCCAATTATGCTTTGGATGCCCATACTTTCGAATTGTTACTAAAATAGAACAGTCGATAATGCACGGTCGACCAACAAAACTTGGACCTGAACGATGCCAACCAACCATTGAATATTGCCTGCTACAACCTGCGCTTTGGCGGCAATGCCCGTAACCGGGTACATTGGCAACGCATCTTTGAAGCCACACAGGCCGACATTTTTCTTGCTCAGGAAACCTGTTCGCCCGAAAATTACCTGGCCGCGGATGAGATGGCGAACCACAGGCGTGGGCTGGCCTGGAAGGCGGTTGATAACGTGCGCTGGGGCAGCGCGGTATTTGTTCGCGCAGGTCGACTAAAGCCAATCACGATACCCGGCTATGCAGGATACGTCGCGGGCGCCGAGGTCGGTGGCCTTGGCTGGCCGCTGATTGGGCGGCGCAAGCTCCGTGTCTTCAGCGTGCACGTGCCCGCGCCCTATGTGCGCCCAATGAATGAAATTTTGGATTTGATCAAGGCACTCCCGAACGCTGAAAGCTGTGATCACGTAATTGGCGGCGATTTCAATCTGACCACCGGCATCCGTCATCCCGGAGAAAAGCGGCAATCCCATAACCTGTTCCTTCTTGAACGATTGCGCCGGGAGTTCAATCTGATGAACGCCTGGCAGGTGGCCAATCCAAACCGCGACCTGCCCCAGACACTACGCTGGGGCAGGGATAAAAGCGAACCGTATCACTGTGACGCCATCTTCGTGCCGGCCAACTGGTATCGCTATCTTGAGTCGTGCGACGTGCTGAGCTCACCCATGTGGGACGGCTTGAGTGACCATAATCCGGTGGTTGTTAGGTTGAGATAAAACCGGGGGCGCAAAGCCCCGATAATGAATGGAAATGAACACAGCACCCACACTCGATGTCATTTCGCTTGGCGAAAATATGCTGAGGTTGTCGCCGCCAAACCATGAGCGGATCAGCCAAACAGCCACGCTCGAAATGCGCTTTGGCGGGGCCGAAAGCAACGTCGCGTTGGCGCTGGCACGCTTGGGTCTGCGGGCGGGCTGGCTTTCACGGCTGCCAGACAATGCGCTTGGTCAGCGGGTTGTGGCCGAGCTAAATGCGCAGGGTGTGAACACCACTGGCGTGCGATTGGCGCCGGGTGAACGGCTTGGAACATATTTCATCGAACAGGGGGTCGCCCCGCGACCCAATCGGATGATCTACGACCGGGCCAACTCTGCCTTTAGCAACATGCGATTTGCCGACGTGGCCCTGCCACTGGTGGATGGCGCACGCTGGCTGCATATCACCGGGATTACCGCAGCGTTAAACGAAGGATGCCGGAACATGGCGCTCAAACTGGTTGAATATGCACATGCTGCTGGCTTGACGGTGAGCTTTGATGTCAACTATCGGGCGTTGCTCTGGAGCCCGGCCCAGGCACAGAACGGATTGTTGCCCATCCTGAAAAACGTGGACATTCTATTTTGTGCCCATCGCGACGCCATGAGCATTTTCGGCGTAAGCGCCGATCCCCTATTCGGGGTACAAGATCTGTTGGGGTTGTCCGGCGGGCACACGTGCGTGTTGACCACCGGAGAAGAGGGTGCTGTGGCGATCTCCACTAAAACGACAGGCACGACAAAACCAATGGTGGATGCAATTGCTGTTCCCGGCTTCAAGGTAAGCCAGGTCATAGACCGTGTGGGCGCTGGTGATGCATTTGACGCGGGTTTTATTGCTGGCCAGCTACGGGATCTGTCGCTGGCGGAAAGCATCCGCTACGGTCACGCCTGCAGCGCTCTCAAAATCACAATCCCCGGGGACCTGGCGCTCATTTCTGCTGACGAAGTCGAGCTGCTGCTTGCCGGTGGCGGTGCGGCAAGCCTGCGATAAACCACCCACCATAAGTTAGGCTCGATTCTGTTCAGCATTGTTGCGGTGCGGGCATTGAACATGCCCAGCGCTATTTGAGGTCAAAAAAGACCAACATGGTCTTGCCATACTTGCGCTCATCCGTGCGTTCCAGATGATGCAGCTCCATATCGCCAAATTCGCGCGGATCTATCTGGCAGATCACACAACCGCCTTCGGCCAACCACTCGGGATGATTGTCGATGGCACCCAGAGCCTGCAACCAGAGCCCCTTGTATTGAGGTGGCGCCACGTAGATAAAGTTGAAACGGGCAATGGGATGCGCCTCGAGAAACTTGAATGCATCCTGCTTAAGCACGCGGCTTGATTGTTCAAATCCGAGGGTACGCAGGTTGGCCTGCATGGCCTTGACCGCTGGCAGCGATGTGTCGGTAAAGGTAACGCCCTTGGCCCCGCGGCTAAGCGCCTCCAACCCAACCGAACCCGTGCCGCCAAACAAATCTAGCCACAGGCTGTCTCGCACGTCGTCACTCAGAATGTTAAACAAGGCCTGCTTGACCTTTTCGGTGATCGGGCGGGTACCGGGATCATCTACGGATTGTATTTTTCGGCCCTTGGCAACACCGGTGGTGATTCGCATGAGCGCGAAAGTATAATCGCGACGCATTGGCGAACCCCTTCCACATTTTCATCACCGGAGGCGCAGGCTTTATTGGCTGCAATCTGGCGGCAACCCATCTAGCGCGCGGAAGCGCAGTTACGATCTACGACAACCTGTCACGACCACGCACGCAACACAACGTGGACTGGCTGCGCACGGTTGCTCAAACCCATCCGAACAGCACGTTTAACGTGCTCGAAGGTGATGTGCGGGATTTCAACTTGTTGCAAACTGCTGTAAACATGGCCCAGCCGGACCTTATCGTGCACTTGGCGGCCCAAGTTGCGGTGACTACGTCGGTCACCAATCCGCGCGAGGATTTTGAAATCAACGCCCTAGGCACCTTTAACGTCCTGGAAGCCGCCCGCACAGCCAACATGCCCCATGGCGCGAAACAACCTACCGTATTCTATGCAAGCACCAACAAGGTGTATGGCGGCATGCACGACGTAATTACCATTGAAGAAGGCGCACGCTACCGCTATCGCGACCTGCCGGATGGCGTGAGCGAATTGCAACCTCTCGATTTTCATTCACCGTATGGTTGCAGCAAGGGCACCGGCGATCAATATGTTCGGGACTACGCGCGCATTTATGGCATGCGGACCGTCGTTTTCCGCCAAGGTAGCATTTATGGCACGCATCAATTTGGAGTAGAAGATCAGGGATGGGTCGCCTACTTTGCCATCGCCGCCGCACTAAACAAGCCGTTAACCATATACGGAAACGGTAAACAGGTACGCGACTTGTTACATGTGCGGGATTTGATCGCCGCCTACGACGCCGCCTGGAAGCGGATTGATTCGGTCAGCGGTCAGGAGTTCAACGTGGGTGGCGGCACGCACAACAACATCTCGATCTGGGCGGAATTTGGACCCATGCTGGAAAAGCTGGCGGGCCACAGGATAGACGTGACGTATGGCGATTGGCGCCCGGGAGATCAGCCGATTTATGTGTCTGACACCAGCAAGGCCGAGGAGTTGCTGGGCTGGAAGCCGCACATCAGCATTGAACAAGGCGTGACCGAGCTCTGGAACTGGGTTGCCGAGAACAAGGAACTATTGCAATAGCCGGGGGCGAAGCGCGTTGCCATAGCATAACGTGGCGCTTCCGGCACACCACCGTCTAATTTTATGGACCTAATTATCAAATCAATCATCATGGGCGTAGTGGAGGGGCTGACCGAGTTCCTGCCAATTTCTTCGACAGGGCATCTGATTGTCGCGGGAAAGCTGTTGCAATTTCCGGATCGCATTGCAAGCTCATTTGAGATATTTATCCAGCTGGGCGCGATCATTGCAGTTCTGGTTTTCTTTGCCAGGGATTTGATCAACTTGATTCAACGCGCCATCAAGCGCGAGCGCGGAGCGATCAACCTTCTGATTGCCACGGCAATCGCGTTTGTGCCCGCGGCACTCGTGGGTTTGGCATTTCGCACGCAGATCAAGACGCTCTTGTTCAACCCGGTAAGCGTGGCTATCGCCCTCATTGTGGGTGGTACTGTGATGTTGCTGGCGGAGCGCTACATCGCGGGACGTAAGGCGACCGTTACCAACTTGGACAATATTGGCTCCCGGGAGGCCGCGGCGATTGGCGCGGCGCAGGTATTGTCGCTAATCCCCGGGACATCGCGCAGCATGACCACAATCGTGGGCGGGCTGCTGGTTGGACTGGATCGGATCACAGCCACGCGGTTCTCCTTCTATTTGTCACTCCCGACCCTCGGCATCGCCACAGTCTACGAGTTGGCCAAGGAATACAAGTCGATTACCAGCCCGGATTTGCTGGCCTTTTTTGTCGGGGCGCTCGTATCATTTGGTGTAGCCTTGGTGGTGATCAAGTTCTTCCTGGGCTATATCGCCGGTCACACCTTTAAGTGGTTCGGTTGGTATCGGATTGCAGCCGGTGCGCTTATGCTGCTTCTCTTTGCACCGATATTCAACTAGGGTCGTGCCTGGTCGGCTTCCGGTCTTTGGCGCGTACTGGTGATAAGCCAGATCGGAACGCGCTTGCCGGGAACATAGGCATAAGAGCCTGTAATGGTGTTGTAGCCTGTGAATATTGGGATCGAAGGTAATACAGAAGTGGAACAATGAGCAATAAGACCTCAGGCAACAGCATCCAACGGTCTTGTATACGTTCTGTAAACACTGCCAAAATTTAAGGTTGGACTACGCCGAACCACGCTACCATTTGAAGCGGCAGAAATAGCCATCATGAATGACGGCAGTTTAAGAAACCCTGAACCCACAGGGACGAAGGCTGACGAAATGCACGTTCCGTAGTGGACCAGCAGGTTCCACCACGGAACCAGCGATTTCCACGGTCCCCGCCCCTGAGCGCGCTTGCGCGCAAGGCGGCGGATGATGAACCTAAAGTTCGATCTCGACACCACCCTCGGCGATGTGCGCTCCGCGCTCGGTCGCGCAGATATTACGTCGGCAATCGACATTCTGGAACGTCTAAAACAGACGGAACAGTTACAGGTCTTTGACGAATTAAACGTCAAGGATCAGGCCGATCTGATAACCGAACTGACCCCCGAAAACTCGGCGGAACTTTTGAGCGAGCTGGACCCAGGCGATGCGGCAGACCTGGTCAGCGAACTCGAACCACACGAGCGGGCCGAGCTGATCTCCGAGCTGGAACCACAAGACTCGGCTGAGATCGTGAGCGAGCTGGAACCCCAGGAGCAGGCCGAGCTTATTCAACGCCTGACGCCCGAAGATGCCGCAGACATCGTGGTCGAGCTTAATGACGACGAACAAGCCGACATCGCTGGGCGCGTCACCGATGCCCAGTTGTCCAAGATTCTGGACGAGATGGAACCGGATGACGCGGCAGACGTGCTGGGAGACCTGGACGAGAAGCGGCAGGAACGCGTGCTTAGCGCCATGACCGAGGCAGATGACGTGCGACCGCTCCTGATTTATCCGGATGAAAGTGCGGGCGGTCTGATGACCACCAGCTTTTTAACCCTGCGCCCGGCGATGAGCGCACAGGATGCCATCACTGCTCTGCGTGCGTGGAATCCGGAGGATGAGCTGCCGTATTACCTGTTTGTCGTTGACGCGGATCGCAAACTATCCGGCGTGGTCAGCCTGCGCGCGCTGGTAACCTCGCGGGCGGGCAGCACGATCCAGGCCATCATGAACCCGGATGTGGTGAGCGTGCTCGTAGGCACGGATCAGGAGGTCTGCGCAAACCTGCTGCGCAAATACGGCTTTCTGGCACTTCCGGTTGTTGATACCGACAATCGATTATTAGGCGTGATAACCAATGATGACCTTGTCGAAGTGGTCGAAGAAGAGGCGGTTGAAGATGCCTTCCGTCTGAGCGGCGTGAGCGAGGAGGAGAGCGTGTTCAGCTCGATCACCTACTCCATGCGCAAACGGTTGCCGTGGCTGGTGATCAACCTGTTTACGGCGTTCTTTGCCGCCTGGGTGTTCAACCTGTTCGAGAGCACGGTGGCCCGTTTGGCGGTGCTCGCCGCATTGCCAAGCATTGTGGCCGGCCAGGGTGGAAACAGCGGCACGCAAACCATTGCAATCCTGGTGCGCGGTATCGCAACGGGTGAGTTTGAGTTTCGCGATACCTTGCGGGTGCTTGGTAAGGAGGCATTGCTCGGATTTTCACAGGGTTTGGTGATGGCATTGCTGGTTGGGACGGTCATCGGAATCTGGCAGGCAAGCGCCCTAATCGGTCTTATATTGGGCGTGGCAATGGTGGGCAATCTGGTAGTGGCCGGTCTGGTCGGTGCGCTTATTCCGATTCTGCTGCATAGGGTGCGAATTGATCCAGCGCTGGCCTCGGCGGTGATCGTGACGACATTTACCGATTGTTGCGGGTTTGCGTTCAGCTTGGGTCTGGCAACATTGCTGTTGCGGTTTTTGGTTTGACAACCTCCGCGTTACGCCAGGTTGAGGCGGCTTATGTGAGGGCACACGCGAAAACAATGGGGTATTCAGCTTCTTTAAGCCGATGATAGAATAACCAACGTATCGGCTTTGTCCTGACGCGTCGTCTGGGCGACGATGCAGATTCCATAACTTACAGACAACAAGACATTTCGTCGGGAGGATATTTACTAATGGCAGATCAATCCACTTTTGAGCGCGTCCGAGGCGTCACCGTAAAACTACTAGGCGTGCCTGCCGAAAAAGTGGTCCCCGCGGCAAAGTTTCGAGACGACCTCGAAGCAGACTCGCTTGACCTCGTTGAACTCATCATGGCATTTGAGGAAGAGTTTGGCGATGAAATCTCGGATGAGGATGCTCAGAAGATCACCAGCGTCGAAGAAGCGGTGACCTATCTTGATGCACACATGAAGAAGAGCTAGGCGCCAGTTCAAAACGATCAATAAAGGCGGACGGCACGCAATGCGTGCCGTCCGCCTTTATTTATGGGACAAGCTTGGCAAGCAATGCAGCCTCGCGGGTGCGTGTCAATCCAGCCTTCCAGACGTGATCAGGAGCAAACGTCCTGGCCCAAATCAGCGTATCGGCTACCGAATCCGCCAGTGGACGAAACTTCAAACCACTGCCAATCGCCTTGGAGACGTTGACGGCGGAGAATCCAACCGAACCTGGATCATCCTCGCCTACATATAGCGGCATATCTGACCAGGGTGTTATCCTATGCTCACGCATAAATTGCGCATTTGCCCATGTGATGTCCAGTTCTACATCGCAAACACGGGCACAGGTCTTGAAAAGCTCACCCATAGTTAAAACGTGATTGGGACCAGTGGCGTTGAATGTGCCCGTTGCGCGCTGCTCACTGAGGTGCAGCATCCAGGCTGCCAGGTCTTTTACGTCGACAATCTGTACTGCTTGGTTTGAATCGCCTGGCGCCAGCATGGCACCACCTTGAGACACCCTCCAGGGCCAGTAGGTAAATCGGTCGGTAGGATCATCGCTCCCCACGATCAATCCTGGACGAATGATCAAGGCGCGATTCGCCCAACCAGCCTCCACTACCCGTTCACAGGCTGCTTTATGCGGACCATACAGCGACATATCCTTTTCATCGGGGCTCTCTGGAAGCAGGCCAACCGGACTGCTTTCATTCACACCTGGTCGACTGAAATCAGCATAGACACTTATGGAGGAGACAAATGTGTAATGTCCTGCCGCATCCGTCAATGCGCGGACGCTCTGACCGACCACGCGCGGCACATAACCACTGGTGTCAATGACCGCATCCCATTTGCGCGTGCCTATGGCATGCATGCCACCATCGCGATCTACGCGGATGTGTTCCACGTCCGGAAAGGCGCCCGGTCTGGTCGTACCGCGATTAAGCATGGTGAGCGTATGGCCGCGTGCCAGGGCCTGCTGCACCAGATGTCGCCCGAGAAACCGCGTGCCGCCTAAAATCAGGAGTCGCACGGGTCGTATTGTGCACTGCGCCTGATTACTCCTGCACAACTATAATTGCCTGTAAAGTAAGCAGGCATGAGTAACAAGCGTAGTTGTCATTCACACGCTTCAACGCACTTCCGCCCCTTCACTTAACACCATGCCCGTCATCGAGTTTGCGGATGTTTCCAAGCGGTTTAATCTGCACCGCGACAAACCAAGATCATTTCAAGAGCTCTTTCTCAGCTTTAGTAAAAAGCGCGCGGCAGCAGCCAAATCAGACGAATTTTGGGCGCTTCGGAACGTAACCTACGCGGTCGAGCCGGGTGAATCCGTGGGCTTGATTGGCTCAAATGGTGCGGGCAAAAGCACGATGCTCAAGGTGATTTCGCGGATCATCAACCCAACCAGTGGAACAGTAAAGATCAATGGCCGGGTGACCGCGCTGTTGGAGCTTGGGGCCGGGTTTCATCCGGAACTGAGTGGCCGCGACAATATTTATCTGAACGGCGCGATCATGGGGTTAAGTCGCAAAGCTCTTGCAAACAAGATCGACCAGATCATCGCGTTTGCCGAGCTTGCCGAATTTATTGATTCGCCCGTAAAGAACTACTCGAGCGGCATGCATGCCCGGCTGGGATTCTCGATCTCGGTATTCCTTGATCCAAAAATCCTGCTGGTCGACGAGGCGCTCGCAGTGGGTGATCAATCCTTTCAGCAGAAGTGTCTTGAACAGCTGCAACACCTGCGTCGCGACGGCGTGACCATTGTGATGGTTTCCCACGCGCTGGATACCGTGCCGCGTATATGCACGCGGGCAATCTGGCTGGACCATGGAAAGCTGATCATGGACGGTCCCTCGTCACAAGTGGTGGATGCCTATTACAAGCGCGTGCTGGAACAGAGCAGCGAGCATCACGTTGATACGTGGGCGCCCAGCCGGACGGGAAGCGGCGAAGCATGGCTCACCAGAGTGCAATTCCTAACCGGAGATTTCAAACCCTGTCTGTCCGTGCGAACATTTGATCCACTGATCGTGCGGCTCCACTATCGGTGCAAATCGCGGATCGAGAACCCGGTGTTCGGTCTCGGGTTTTACCGGGCGGACACACAGGTGCACCTCTCCGGGCCCAATTCCGGGTTTGCAGATGTCAACATCCCATATATTGATAACGAAGGGTATATGGACTTTCGCATACCCAGCGTCAGCTGGCTACCGGGCGAAGTGGTGATGCACGCGGTGATCACGGATCGGGGCGAACTGCATCAATACGACTATTGGCATGAGTGCGGACGTTTGACCGTTGTCCCCGGAGGCAGTCTGGAGCGGCTGGGCGTGATGGCAACCGGCGGGAGATGGCAGTTGGGCTTGCCACCCATTGCCCAAGCGCCCGGCTAACAAAGGCACACAATTACCATCATGCGGATAGGCGCGTTGATAGCCGCAAGCGTACAGATCAGACCGACGCATTCTTGACACCGTCTTCAGATCAAGCCGGTATGATCGGCCATGCAAACAGCATGGCAAACGACCGCATATTAATTGTTGATGATGACCCGGATATCTGCCGCATCCTGCGCGGATATCTTGAGCAGGCGGGGATGACCGTTTTTGCAGCCAACGACGGCGAAACCGCGCTGCACACCTTGCGGCGTGAACGACCGGATGTGCTGGTGCTGGATCTGATGCTTCCCAAACGGGATGGCCTGGATGTGACGCGGGTGGTACGCAGTGAACCCGCGCTGGCCGCAACGCCCATCATCATGCTGACCGCGCGGGTGGATGACACGGACAAGATCGTCGGGCTGGAGATGGGCGCGGATGATTACGTGACCAAACCCTTTAACGCGCGTGAAGTGGTGGCCAGGGTGCGCGCGCAACTGCGTCGCAAGACGCGTGAACAATCGAATCCGAGCGCAATCATCGTCGTCGGTGACCTGCGTATCGATGCCGAACACTTTGAACTCACGCGCCGGGGCACTAAAGTCGACCTGACCCCGACCGAGTTCAAGATTTTGCACACGCTCGCGCTGAACGCAAATCATACGATCACACGGGACGAACTCATCGAACAGGCCATGGGTTACGCCTATGAAGGACTGGGCCGGGCTCTGGATACCCACATGCGCAACCTGCGAACAAAGATTGAAGACGATCCCAAAACGCCGCGGTACCTGATCACCGCGCACGGGATAGGATATCGGTTCACGGCCTAAACGCGACCATGAAAAAACTATGGGTGCAACTCAGCCTTACCAATGGGGTAATCAGCCTGGTTGTGGTGCTGGTTTTGGTGAGCGCCATCCTCGGGTTTCGATTTATCGAGTTAACAACCACGGACGCCGACCGTCCCGGTCCACCCCAAGCACAGCCGCCGCCGGCACCGAGACCAGGGCCGGCTCAACCACAGGTGCGTCCACCGCCGCGTGGTCCTGCAGAATGGCCGCTGTTTGTTGGGCTGATGCTGGCCGCCGTGGCGGTGGGTGTGCTGGGTGGCGTTGCAGCCAGCCGCACCATCAGCAGCCCGATCAGCAAGCTGGCGCGCGCCACACGCGAGATCAGCGCTCGAAATTTGAGTGTACGCGCGCCCGTTGAAGGCAGCGAGGAAATCGCGACATTGGCCCGGTCGTTTAACGACATGGCCGGTCGGCTTGAGGCCAGCGACGACAATCGCAAGCGTATGTTGGCCGACATCTCGCACGAACTGCGCACGCCGCTGACCGTGCTCAAGGGTCACTTGCGCGCGCAACTGGATGGCGTCTATCAACTCAGTGAGGCCGATACCGCCAACCTGTATGGTCAGGTGGAGCACCTCATCCACCTGGTCGAAGACCTGCGGTTGCTCACGCTGGCCGAGAGTGGAAGCATGCCGTTAACCATGGCGGAGGGTGACATACGAATCCTGGCGCAGGACTGCGTGGAACTATTTGAGCCAAACGCCTCGGAGAAGCGCGTGCACCTGAGCCTGGGTTCCTTCGAGCATGTATCGCGGGTAAACATGGACGCCTTGCGGGTGCGACAGGTGCTTACCAATCTAACGGCCAATGCGTTGCAATATACCCAGGAAGGTGGGATGGTCACGATCAGTGGCGAGCCGACACCTACGCACGTAAAGGTAAGCGTCCGCGATACCGGCCAGGGAATTCCACCAGACGTGCTGCCATACGTATTTGACCGCTTCTATCGGGCGGATGGGTCGCGCAATCGAAACACGGGTGGCACGGGATTGGGCCTGGCGATCGTAAAAGCGATGGTGGAAGCCCAGGGTGGCGCCGTGGGTGCCGAGAGCACCCACGGAAGCGGCAGCCTGTTTTGGTTCACGCTGCAAGTGGCAGCGGCTCAGCCACGGGCGCATGAATTTGATACGAAACGTCCGTGACGATGACTCTTGGCATACGCTGCAATGCAAGCTTAAATGCAATAGATGTGTTGGCATGCAACGCCTGACCAGCCCAGGTGTCCATAATGATTTGACCCATGATTACATTTACGATCAAATCCGGATTGCCTTCCAACTGGTGTTGGATAAATCCTTCCGCCACCTCAGTGAGGTTGCGGTAAGGGCAGGGAACCATCTGAAGATCATGTCCGGCATCACCCATGCGCTGTTCCCACTTGTCCTTGATCTTGGCTGTCTTCAATGGATCAATGTCGACGTGCACGGCAATCCATGGCGACGCTTGGGACATCGCATAGGAAACCATACCAACGGTGCCGGCATGCACATCATCAACCATAAGCACGTTCAGTAGGTTGTGCTTCACGGGCGTCACCGCGTGCTTTTCCAGGCTCAACGCCGAAGCCACATCCTTGTAGTGCTTGTGAATTCTAAAGAATATGAACACCATGGTGGGCACCAGGATCACCGTCACCCATGCGCCATCCGCAAACTTTGTGGTGGCAAATACCAGCATGACGACAAACGTCATTACGGCGCCAAAGCCATTCACCAGCTGCTTAAGCCGCCAACTGGGGTCGAATTTCAAGGTCATGTTGTCGCCATGAGGATTCTTCACCACCAATTCCTCACCGCGTTTGATCTTGCTTACGCGCTGCCAGCGGCGCACCATGCCCGTCTGTGACAAGGTAAAGCTTAGAAAAACACCAATCGCATATAGCGGAATGAGACGAGTTGTTTTGGCGTCAAACAGCACAATCAGGGCTACTGATGCTGCTGTCAGCACAACAATCCCCCAAGAGAAGACTAGTCGGCTGCCCTTGAACGTCAACTGTCGGGGCAGGAAACCATCGCCGGCGTGCAAAGCGCACAGGCGGGGGAAGTCGGCATAGGCTGTGTTTGCAGCCATAATCAAAATGACCGTGGTGCTGGCAATCATCAATCCGTATAGCGGCCCCAAACCAAACACGGTTCGGCCAAGCTGGGAAATGATCGTTTCAGTTTCAGACGGTAAGGCATGAATCTGGCTTGCCAGAACTGTGATTCCGATAAACAGCGTGCCAAGTATGGCGCTCATGGCCAACATGGTATTGGCAGCGTTGCGGCCACGCGGTTCCTTAAACGCGGTGACGCCGTTACTGATTGCTTCAACTCCGGTTAGCGCCGTGCAACCACTGCTAAAGGCATGAAGTACGAGGAACACGCCCACGTTCTGCGCGCCGCGCTGGATCATTTCCACGCCCTGCACGGATCCTAGCGTTCCGCTGGCGAGTCTGAAGAACCCGACCACGAGGGTAAGCAGCATGGCTCCAATAAAGAAATAGGCAGGCAACGCGAAAATGCGTCCACTCTCCTTTACGCCGCGCATATTGACCCACGACATGAGCAAAACCGCAACCACGGCGATGGCCGCTTGATATGGGAGCAGGACCGGTATTGCGGAGACCACTTGATCCACGCCGCTTGAAACGGAAACGGCAACTGTCAGGATGTAGTCTGTCAGCAAAGCAGCACCGGCAATCTGGGCTGGCAACTCGCCAAGGTTGTCGCGGGCCACGATGTATGCGCCACCCCCACCCGGATATGCAAAAATCGTCTGACGGTAGGAAATGGTAACCACCACCAACAGCATCACAATTGCGATGGAGATGGGTATGGAAAGGCTGAGCGCCTGGGTGCCCACCAGAGTCGCCGCTCCGGCCAGGACTACGAGGATTTCCTCGGTGGCATAAGCTGTGGATGACAGCGCGTCGCTGGCGAATACTGCCAGCCCAACAATCTTACCAATGGTCTGATGATGCGCATCAGCCGTGGAAATCGGTTTTCCAATCAATATATTTGCAACGTTCATGATATGTCCTTGTATGTTTGATGCCAGGCTTGCAGGTTCGTGAAGCCACACGAGCAAACCTGACCCGTAAGTGAACTAGGTCATTAACCAACCCAACAACACGAGTTCGAAGGCGGCGCTTGAACCGAGGGCCACCCGCGCAAAGAATCCCGGCGAATCTGCTACCGCATAAAGCACCAGCATCTGAACCGCCGCCGCAATGACCATAACCATCATAGGGGCGACCACGTGTCGAAGCGGGCCAACCCAGCGCGAAGATGGTTTCGTCGGAGGTATGACCAAGCCGTGCAAAGTCAACACGTCCATTTCGAGCACGGTTAGGAAATGTGCCAGTTGAATCAGACGGCGATCAGAACCGGTCGAATCAGGCACGCAATGCTCCGTCAGACAGATTACCTGATCACCCGGTTGATGGGCACGGCGGGCAACGACGATCCAGCCGGTCGCCAATACGACTTCGCTCGTTGCCTCGATCCCGCAATCACGCAGCATCGCCAGAATCAGGGCCTGGCGCAGGGATGCGCGCGGCTCACCGGCCCATGACTGGACCAGGCAAATGCAGTGGAGCGAACCACCCGAGGGCCGCAGCCTGCACAGTTGCCTGGCGAGCGGCGCTTCGTAAACCTCGCATTCTGGCAACAAAAGCAAAATCCGCGAACTCGGAATTTGCAGCGCGTTAGCCATTACGAGAGCATAGCCAGCGCACATAAAAGCAGTTGTGCCAAAGCGACACAAACTAATAAAGAATGTATAAAGATGACAAGAATCACCCCGAGTGCCGTTCCGTGAGGAAAAGTGCTAGATCTTTGCAAACCGATACCCAACCCCGGGTTCGGTGATCAGGATACGCGGCTGCTGGGGCACGGTTTCGAGCTTGCCGCGAAGCTGGCGCATATAGACGCGTAAATATTCGACTTGATCCTCAAACTCCTGGCCCCACACATGGTGCAGCAGAGCGCGGTGGGTCAGCACCCGGTCGCTGTTTTGAGCGAGATAGGCGAGCAGGTTGAATTCGGTGGCGGTAAGCCGAACCTCTTGACCATTCAAGGTAACAACGTGACGGGCCAGATCAATCGCCAGATTGCCGCTTTGCACAATGGCCTCCGGCGCAACGCGTTGTTGCGCCTTATGCCGCAGCGCCACGCGAACACGGGCCAGCAATTCGTCCAGTCCAAACGGTTTTGTCAGGTAATCATCGGCACCCGCGTCAAGCGCGCGCACCTTCTCGCGCTGGTCATCGCGGGCGCTCAAAACAATGATCGGTATAGAAGTCCATTGGCGGAGCTGGATGCACACCTGGGTGCCTTCGATATCCGGCAGACCAAGGTCAAGCACGATCACATCCGGCTGTTCAGCAGCGGCCAGCGTGAGCCCGTCTTCACCCAGACCGGCAACCAACACCCGATACCCGCTCTCGCTAAGGATGCGTCGCAGAGCCCGCTGGATTTGCTGCTCGTCATCGATGATCAGGATGGTTGGCTCGTTCATGCGATCATTCCTGAGGCGGCGCGTCGGGATACTGACCATCCCACCTGCGCGGCAGACGAAATTTGAAGTCCATGCCGCGCCGGCTGTCTGCACGATTCTCGGCCCAAATCTGCCCGCCGTGTGCTTCAACAATACCTTTGCAAATTGACAAACCCAAACCCGTACCCAGCACGCGCTGGGGATTTGTGACACGCTGAAACTTGTCAAAGATACGATCTAGTTGCTGTGCCGGTAGTTGATCGCTTTCGTTGCCAACGGTGACCAAAACCCAATCCGTATCTATTACCCGGGCGCTGACATTGATTTGGCTTCCCGCGGGAGCGTATTTTGAGGCGTTGATCAACAGATTGGTAAATACCTGATCGAGTTGCAGCGGGTCAACCGCGATTAACGGCAGGTCCACCGGCAGGGCAAGCACAATCGTGTGGTGGGATAGCTCGCTACGCAGGTGTTGAAGGGCGTTGTTTACGATATCCTCCAAATCAACCCACTCCAACTCCGGGCGGAGTGCCCCGCTCTCGATACGGCTCATATCCAGCAAGTTGCTCACGAGCTGGCTTAGGTGGCGGGAGGCGGCATGAACATCGCCAATGACATCCAGCGCCTCGCTGCTGTGCAGCGGAACCAAACCGCTGGCCAGGCTCTCGGCCCCGGCTGATATTGCCGCCAGCGGTGTGCGCAGCTCATGCGAAACGGATGACAGAAGCGCGCTCTTGAGCCGGTCGCTTTGTTCCAGAACTTGGGCGCGTGTTTCAGTTTCCGCCAGCCGCAAACGTTCGATCATCAAGGCCGCCTCGCTGGCATACGTGCGCAAGAGCTGATTGGTGACTTGCCCGGATACCCGCATCTGCCAGACTTCAACGTCACCCAGACGACCGCGGGCCGAAAGAATGGTTTCGCTGATTGTTGGCGGGGTTGACCGCGACTCGCTGCCAGCCATATACACACTCGTGTTTGAATCGAGGTGCACGCGCACGGTCCGGGCGGGCAAATCTGATTGGAGGCGCTCGCTCAGCATGCGCGCCACATCAGCATCGGTGACGGCACCCAACAACTCCATCATGAACGTATAGAACCGGGCCACATTACGCTCGCGCAGTTCGGTTTCAAGGTTATGACGCTGCAGGCGGGCGATGACAAAATAGTTCACCAGTGCGGCTGATACAAACCCGGCAAGCAGCAGCACATCGGCCTCGCTGTTTACGGCAAAGGTATAACGCGGCTCGATAAACAACCAATTCAGCGCCACAAAAGCCAGCCCGGTGGCCACGCCTCCCGCCCACCAGCCACCCAGTTGCAGGCAGACATTGATCAGCGCCAGATACACCAGCGCAACCACGGCTGGATTGACCAGCTTTGGAAAACCAATCTCGGCGGCTGTAAGAACGGCGCTGCCTGCGGCGATCAGGACAATTGGCAGCACGATCCTGCGCGTGGGTGAATCCAACGAAACTTGCAACGGTGTCTATTATGGCGAAAAACAAACACAGCCCGGCACAAGTGCCGGGCTGTGTTTGTTTTTCGGCTGCAGGCGATCTTAGAAGTCGCCGCCGCCCATTCCACCGCCGGGGGGCATGGATGGGGCCTTTTCTTTCTCAGGGATATCGGTCACGAGGGCCTCGGTGGTGAGGATCATCGCGGCGATCGAGGCTGCGTTCTGGAGCGCGCCACGGGTCACCTTTACCGGGTCAATGATGCCGGCCTTGATCATGTCCACGTACTCGCCGCTCATCACGTCATAACCAAAGAACTTCTTGTCCTTGGCCATGCTGCGAACCTGCTGCACCACCACGCTGCCATCCTGGCCGGCGTTGCCGACGATGCGGCGGATGGGTTCCTCAAGCGCGCGGCGCAAAATGTTTACGCCAACCTGCTCGTCGGCATGTTCCATCTTGACGTTCTCCAGGGCCTTGACGCTGGTGAGCAATGCCACGCCACCGCCGGGGACAATGCCCTCTTCAACGGCCGCGCGGGTTGCGCTGAGTGCATCTTCCACACGATGCTTCTTTTCCTTGAGCTCGGTCTCGGTGGCTGCGCCCACGCGGATCACAGCAACGCCGCCGGCCAACTTGGCCAGACGTTCGTTGAGCTTTTCCTTGTCGTAGTCGCTGGTGCTCTTGTCAATCTCGACGCGAATCTCGTCGATGCGGCCCTTGATCGCCTTGGCATCACCCGCGCCATCGATGATCTTGGTGTCGTCCTTGCTGCTGACGATGCGGGCGGCCTTGCCGAGATCCTCAATCGTCACGCCTTCGAGCTTGCGACCCATCTCTTCGGTGATCACTTCACCACCGGTGAGGATGGCAATGTCCTGAAGCATGGCCTTGCGGCGATCGCCGAAGCCGGGGGCCTTGATGGCGAGCACGTTCAACATGCCACGGAGTTTGTTCAACACGAGCGTGGCCAAAGCCTCGCCGTCGACATCTTCGGCGATGATGACCAAGTCACGCTTGCCGCGCTGCACGAGCTTCTCGAGCAGGGGGATCATGTCTTGGGCGGCACTGATCTTCTTGTCATAGATCAAGACATAGGGATCCTTGATTTCGGATTCCATCGCGGCGCTGTCGGTGACGAAGTAAGGGCTGATGTAGCCGCGGTCGAATTCCATTCCTTCGACATACTCGGTCTCGAAGCTCAAGCTCTTGCTCTCTTCAACCGTGATCACGCCGTCCTTGCCGACTTTGTCCATCACATCGGCAATCAGTCCGCCGATCTCGGCATCCTGGGCGGAGATGGTGGCAACCTGGGCGATCTGGTCCTTCTTGCTCACTTCAACCGCGCTCTTCTTGAGCGAGGCGACAACCGCATCCACACCGGCCTCCAGGCCTTTCTTGATGAGCATGGGGTTGGCACCGGCTGCCACGTTCTTCAGACCCTCGTGGACGATGATCTGCGCCAAAACGGTGGCGGTGGTGGTGCCGTCGCCGGCGATGTCGTTGGTCTTGGTGGCTGCTTCCTTGAGCAACTGGGCGCCCATGTTTTCAAATGGGTCAGACAGCTCAATTTCCTTGGCCACGGTCACGCCGTCATGGGTGACGGTGGGGGCGCCGTACTTCTTATCCAGAGCAACGTTGCGACCCTTGGGGCCGAGGGTGGTGCTGACCGCGGCGGCCAGAACATCAACGCCACGCTTCAGTTTTGCGCGGGCTTCTTCGGTGAAAATAATTTGCTTTGCCATGATTATTCAACAATTGCGAGAATATCGGTCTCTTTGAGAATGAGCACCTTGTCGCCGTCGATCTTGATCTCGGTGCCGGCATACTTGGCATAGAGCACAATGTCGCCCAACTTGACGTCCATGGCAATGACCTTGCCCTCGTCATCCTTGCGACCGGCGCCTACTGCCATGACGCGACCCTTCTGAGGCTTTTCCTTGGCGGTTTCGGGCAATACGAGCTTGCCACCGGCGAAGGTTCCCTCTTCCTCTTCAACCGACATGACGACAACGCGGTCGCCGAGCGGGCGCAGATTGAGCTTCTTTTCTGCGACTTCAGATTTCTTCGACATTTTAATTCTCCAGAAATTAAGACTGTTTAGATTTAGCACTCAAACTTGTGAGTGCTAACAACGTGAGAGATGTTAGCACACTATTGGTGAGAGTGTCAAGAGGGTGAGTTGGCCATTTGGCTACATTGGTATGGTTGCGCGGGTGTTTTTAAGCAAATTCCAAGGTGATGGCTGGGCATGGGGTATTTGTGCCCCATTTGCCGAATTTTCGAGCGTTCGGTGCGATTCTGGATGGCCTCAAATGTCCTCCAAATGAAAATATTTTTTCGGTGGGAGGACATTTTTGGGGCAAATTCCCGGTGATTATGAGTGAATGATGAGGATTGATTTTGGGTTGATGTCGGGGTTGGATGTGGTTAAGCGGCGTATTTGCGGGTCGGAGAGACATAGGATGCGAGCGGATTATAGCATGGTTTAGAACATATGTTCTGCACAAATTCCTCACCTCTGCGGAGGAAATAGCGGTCATGGGAGGGGGCGGCGCGGTTCGGAACGACGACGGGGCGAGTGGGTTGGCAAAGCCAAAGGTCGTGGCGGCGCCCGCATATTGACACGCGGCACAGAGCATGCGTCCAGTCACGTCGAAATTAGCCATTAACAACAGCTGGCGCGCTCCACGATACCAATGTGCAGGACGATCAGCGAGGCCTGGACGCGCAGAGGCATGTTTGGCGTCACCGCAGCAAACGCGGTCGCGACCCAATAATGCGCGTCAAGCACGCGGTCTGCATTTGACCAAATAACCCTGAGCATGCTAACGAGTTGGCGCAGGCGCGCAATACCGTAATCACGAATGTGGCCACGGCATCGATCAGGTGCTCGCAGTTGTCCAGTATGAGCAGACTCTGTCGCTCGCACAAATAGTCATGCAAACTCTCGCTTGACCAATGTTCGGTGCTGACCAGACCGAGCGCGTGCGCGACAAGGTCCGGAATCGACGCGCCGTCCGTCACCGCCGCAAGCTCGACAACCCAAACGCCCTCGCTATAGTTCAGCAATGCATCGGCGGACACCCGTTGGGCCAGCCGGGTCTTACCGCAGCCGCCCGATCCGGTCAAGGTGAGCAGCCGGGTAGTGGACAGCAGGCGGCGCACCTCGCCGATCTCGGCAATGCGCCCGACAAAACTTGTGAGCTCGGCGGGAAGATTTGTGCGGCGTTGGCGCTGACCGGAAGGCAGCACTGAAAGCCGGGCAATGAGCCGGACCTCGACCGGGTGGCGGTCAAACAGCGGTTGCAGCGCAGCCGCATGCAGCAAAGCATTGACCTCATCCAGCCGGATCAAGGCCCCTTGATCGGCAAGAACTTCCATGAGGCGCACGACGCGTTCCCGCCCCGAAGGACCATTCAAGTCCTTTTTGCCCTGATTCATCCGGGCGACCGTGGCCGGGTCGTAGCCCGCCAACTCCGCCAGATGCTTTTGGCTGAGCCCCGGTTTGCGTTGGCGAATCTGATCCAGAATGACGCCAAAGGCATGCTGCTGGTGCGGGGCGGATCTAGCCTTGGTTTGCATGATGCTTGATTGAAGTTATACGCCCAGATATTCAATCCGCATTGAAGAATTTGTCAACGTAACGGCGCTCAGGCGATCTACGCTCGGTTCAACGGCGGTTTGTGGCATGTCCACCTTGTAATTCATTCCGCTGTCTGGAGAACACATCATGAATGAGAATCATCGAACTGGTACATCCCTGTCGCCCGTACAGGTGTTGTTGGTGCTTGCCGCGGCACTCATGGCGGCGATGCTGGCGGTTGGCGGCTACATTGAAATCGAACATGGCGCAGCTGGTGCGGGTGACCCCGCGACGGACGTCTGCAGTCAGACGGCCACCACACCGCCCCGCTGGGAATTGCTGGCCCGGGTGCGGTGCACGGATGCAAATGGGCAGCGGTGAGGCGGGTTGTGCCTGATAGACAGGCCCGGGCTTTGCATCGGGGATTGTCTTCGCCTTTCGAGCACGGGCGTTCACCCTGCGATGCAAAGCCCGTACATGTGATGGTCTTCGCCTAGCGAGCACGAGCGGTCACCCCGCATTGCAAAGCCCCTACATGCGGTGGTCTTGGGCAGAGCCGCGATCAAGACCAAGTAAGCGTAAAATTGACACTAGGTAATTTTCATTTACGGAGTTTCAAATCATTTCAATGGCAACAGCAACAAAGAGCCCGGCAAAGGGCGCAGCCGCCAAGTTCGCGGCAGACAAGCAGTGGGTGTTTCTTTTTAGCGACGAGAAGGGTGTCGCCAAGCGCACCAAGGTATGGGGCGAGGTTCGCGATTTGCTCGGTGGCAAGGGCGCCGGGTTGTTTGACATGACCCGCAAGGGCGTTCCGGTTCCACCCGGGTTTACGCTATCAACCGAGGTGTGCGATGAGTTTGTGAAGCTTGGCAACAAGATTTCGCCCGCAGCCTGGGAGCAGGCGCTGGCCGCGGTCAAGGTGGTTGAGAAGCAGACTGGCAAGACGTTTGGCGGGGGCAAGAAGGGCATTCGCCCATTGCTGGTGAGCGTGCGCTCGGGTGCGCGTGAGAGCATGCCCGGGATGATGGAAACCGTGCTGAATGTGGGTCTAAACGACACCACAGTCACGGAGATGGCCGAGATCACAAAGAACGAGCGCTTCGCTTACGACAGCTATCGCCGTCTGGTGATGATGTTTGGCGCAACGGTGCTGGGGATCGACGACGAGAAGTTTGACGAGCCGATGGATCACCTCAAGCACGAGCGCGGCGTGAAGCTGGACACCGAGTTGACCACCGAGGATCTGAAGGCACTGGTCACCAGCTTTAAGGCAGTGATCAAGAGCGAGACCGGCAAGGACTTCCCGCAAGACGTGTATGCGCAACTGCGCGAGTGCGCGATGGCGGTGTTTCGCAGCGCCACCGGGCACAAGGCCAAGACCTATGCCAAGCAGATGGGCTGGAAGGCCACGCTGCCCACCGCGGTGAACGTGTGCACGATGGTGTTTGGCAACATGGGTGATGACTGCGCCACCGGCGTGGCGTTTACCCGCGACCCAAGCACCGGAGACAAGGTGATGCTGGGCGAATATCTGATCAACGCCCAGGGCGAAGACGTGGTGGCGGGCATCCGCACCCCGCAGCCGATCGCACAGATGGCCAAGGACATGCCCAAGGCTTACAAGCAATTTATGGCGGTGGCCGGGCGGCTGGAAAAAGAATATCAGAACATGCAGGATGTGGAGTTCACGATTGAACAAGGCACGCTCTACATGCTCCAGACCCGCAATGGCAAGCGCACCGCGCGGGCAGCGATCAAGACCGCAGTCGACATGGCCAAGGAAAAGTTAATCACCAAGGAAGAGGCGATCAAACGCGTGACGCCAACCGATGTGGACTTTTTGCTGCATCCGCAGTTTGACGATGAGGCGCGCAAGGCCGCCAAGAAAGACGGGCGGATGTTTGCCAACGGTGTGAACGCCAGCCCGGGCGCTGCCGTGGGCGTGCTCGCGTTTGACGCCGACCTGGCCGAGAAGTGGGGTCATGAAGGCAAGGCCGTGATTTTGCTGCGCCCGGAGACCAAGCCGGATGACGTGCATGGCATGGTCGCGAGCAAGGGCATTTTGACCGCACGCGGTGGCGCAACCAGCCACGCCGCAGTGGTGGCGCGACAGTTTGGCATTCCCTGCGTGTGCGGTGCGGACGAACTGCAGGTGGACATGACCGCGCGCACCGTGACGTCAACCAAGACCAACATTACATTGAAGGAAGGCGACTGGGTTTCGCTGGACGGCGCCAAAGGCGAGGCCATGGTTGGGCAGATTCCGATGGTAGTGCCCAAGTTTGAGGAGCAGGCCGACTTGGTGACGCTGTTGAAGTGGGCGGATGACGTGAGCGCAACCAACACCCGCAAAGACGAGGCCGGCAAGCCGCGCCGCGGGCTTCAGGTTTGGGCCAACGCCGACTATCCCAAGGACGCCGAGCGCGCCCGCGCCTTTGGCGCACGGGGCATTGGTCTGTGCCGCACCGAGCATATGTTCTTTGAAGAGACCCGTCTGCCCATTGTGCAGGGCATGATCCTCGCCACTGACGATGCAACACGCAACAAGGCCCTGGATCAATTGCTGCCATTTCAGCGCAACGACTTCATTGGTTTGTTCAAGGCCATGACCGGTCTTCCGGTAATCATCCGGCTGATCGATCCACCCCTGCATGAGTTCCTGCCCGGGATGGATGAACTCGTCAAGACCGTGGCGACCCGCCAGACCCAATCACGCTATGGCGAGCTGACTGCCGATGCCAAGAAGGAACTGGCGGAAGCCGAGACCATGCTGGCCGCCGTCACCCAGTTGCACGAGCAGAACCCGATGATGGGCCTGCGCGGCATTCGCCTGGGCATCATGCTTCCAGGGTTGATTCAGATGCAAGTTCGTGCAATCTTCGAGGCGGCCTGTGACGCCAAGAAGGAAGGCTTTGAGCCAATGCCCGAGGTCATGATTCCGCTGACCGGTCACGTGAATGAGCTCAAGCATGTGCAACCCGTGCTTGAGAAGGTGGCCAAGCAGGTGATGACCGAGAAGGGTGTGAAGGTGAAATACAAGTTTGGCACCATGATCGAGATCCCGCGCGCGGCGGTGACCGCGGACGAGATCGCCGGGATGGCCGAATTCTTTAGCTTTGGCACCAACGACCTGACCCAGATGACCTATGGCTACTCGCGCGATGACGCAGAGCGCGGCTTCCTGCTCAAGTATGTGGAGGCCGGGATTTTGCCAAGCAACCCATTCCAGAAGCTGGATCGGGACGGCGTCGGGCAATTAGTGCAGATGGCCGTGAACAAGGGGCGGGCGACGCGCCCGGCGCTTGAGGTCGGCATCTGCGGCGAGCATGGTGGCGAGCCCAGCTCGGTGGCGTTCTGCTACGACGCCGGTCTGAACTACGTCAGCTGCTCACCCTTCCGGGTGCCGATTGCCCGCCTGGCGGCGGCGCACGCGGCACTGGGTGTGGGCGCAAAGTAAGATATTCGAAAAACGGCGGGAGGGTGTCGCGGTGCGACACCCTCCCGCCGTTTTT
>JANXLU010000060.1 GCA_025354985.1 Chloroflexota bacterium | reverse complement strand
CGATCCCTGTCCTGGTCCAATTGGACCGCAATTTGAGGATGCAATTATCACAAATCCAAAGACAACCGCCAATCCAAACGCAATACCAAAAGCTCCAAATTACAACAAAGCACGTGGTCGAATTCCTCTGTTCAATTTCATCGGTTTCCTACGGATTGAAGGAAAAGTTCACCGTGAATGATGAGCTGCCCGACCGAAGATACTCGCGCCACCGTGTTGGCGCTGGCGTAGGCTCGGGCAAGATCTAGTTCCCCCCAAACACAGAAGGGGGCGGCCGCCGGCTATCCGCTACGCGCCGCCCTTTTTTGTTGGGATGGATCCATACATCTGCTTACTGCCGGGCACCTTCAGCGAAAGTCAAATACCAATTCTCCGTTTCTCCGAAGTTCCGTAAAGTCCGCATCAATGGGAGCGAGCACGACCGACCTATTCCGAAATGTGATCCCATGGCTCTTTGCCGTTGAGGCACACTCAAAGTGCAACTCGTAAATTTCTCCGGGCATTAGGTCTAGCGTAAACGCCCATGGTTCAAAAGGGATTGAGTGAGAAGACTCAGAAGCATTATCCAAACTTATCGACTGAAAGTTTCGTGTTTTTCGGGACATTTCATTTAACTCCAAGCAAATTACAATTTCGAGCGGCTCAAAATTCCCAAACGCTCTTCCATATATAGTTCCCCTGCAATACCCGCGCTACCTAATTGAGCGCCATCACGACTATCTGCCGTACGCCGACTTATCTCACGCAAATTGTCAGCATAAGTAACAATCCAAATTAGTGTCCCTTTTGAATGTGGGTCATCAATCTTCATTTGAGGTATTGGCCACTCCTCGCGCTTCCATGGGTCAATCTTTCCGACAACTGTCCAAGTTTTTTTTCGAAAGCCTCTGGTTACAGCCTGGTAAATACAGCAGGCATCCTTGGGTTGCAGGAACAATTGACCACCTGACGTAGAAAATTCGTCCTTTGGCACCAAAAAGAAGTAGCCTAGAAAATCGCGATTTGGTCCAAGCCTTGCAACGACTCCAACACCTTGAACTTCCGGAGATCCTTCAACGGGCAATACAAAGACGTCTCCCTCAGAAATGATAGGTCTTCGATTTGGCCTGATGATGTACGAAATATTAGTCACGTTTGTTCTCCATATAATTTTTGGCAGCGCGCTCATATTCTTCGATGTTGCTATTCCGAGGTGAAATCGGTCGAACCTTGTTTTGCAGCTCGAAATCCACGCCTAGATCATCGAATACTCGCTGTTCCAGACCACGTTGTTCTGAAGTGATGCCGATTCCGTGGACAGGTAGTTAAAGCACACCGTGCCAGAATTTATCCTCATACTCGACCGGGCTCAAATAGCCAAGTGTTGAGCGCGTTCGTGCTCGATTGTAGACCGCTTCAAACCATCCAAAGTTGGCGGTCATCGCTTGTGGCGGTGTGAATCTACCAGTGCTTCCACAAGCACAAGCTGCGCAACCACTTGCCGAGCGTGCGATGCAGTTTGTGCGCGCCAGGCTCGACAAAATCGGCGTGAGCAATCGCATCGACCCGTTCAAGTACGGTCCGAAGCGCTACAGGATTCCGCCTGCGCTGGCGTCACCGGCGTAGCGCAGGGTGAGTGACCCAGTTACGC
>JANXLU010000058.1 GCA_025354985.1 Chloroflexota bacterium | reverse complement strand
ACCTAATTGAGCGCCATCACGGCTATCTGCCCTACGCCGACTTATCTCACGCAAATTGTCAGCATAAGTAACAATCCAAATTCGTGTCCCATTTGAATCTGGGTCATCAATCTTCATTTGAGGAATTGGCCACTCCTCGCGCTTCCATGGGTCAATCTTTCCGACAATTGTCCAAGTTTTTTTTCGAAAGCCTTTGGTTACAACCTCGTCAATACAGCAGGCATCCTTGGGTTGCAGGAACAATTTATCTCCTGACGTAGAAAATACGTCCTTTGGCACCAAAAAGAAGTAGCCTACAAAATCGCGATTTAGTCCTAGCCTTGCTACGACTCCAACACCTTGAACTTCCGGAGATCCTTCAACGGGCAATACAAAGACGTCTCCCTCAGAAATGATAGGTTTTCGATTTGGCCTGATGATGTACGAAATATTGGTCACGGTTTGTTCTCCATTTTGAGTGTCCATGGAATCGGCACCACTTCAGCAATCGGGGGCTGCTGGGGACAGATAGGGTGCTCCTTGGTCAGGATATGAACCATGCCGTTACGGCTTCCAGTTTTTCCCGATTTGCTCTAGTAGGCGATCGAGAAGTGCGAAATCAGGTTGGCCGCTAAATCTGTAGATGAGCCTGACGACAATCGTGTCGAATCGTAAGAGCACAGCACAACTATTGCCACCTCCATGTTGGCAGTAAATACTTTGGACTCTGCCAGCGGTCTTGGCAGTTTTACCAATCAAGTCAATCGAGTCAAAACCAAGCGGGGTATTTGCCAATACTTCAACGACACCCAACGCTGTGGGCTCCGAACTAAAAGCCATGTTTTCTTGATCCAGTAGCGAACACACCTTTGGTGTTGCCACCGAAGTCACGGAACATTGCTGGTTGAAGATACGCACATACGTCAAGTCTGCGTGCGTTTCGGACCGCTCTGGACGCCCTAAATCCGACTCGAGCCAACCCAAACCGGCTTGATCAGTCCCAAATTGCGTTTCACGCAGCATCAGTGAGGCTGCTTGACTATCGAGCGTTGCTCTTGGAATTGCAACTGTTGTGCCGTCGAAACCCTTGCAGCCTAGTAGAACGAATGTAGTTGCAAATACAACGCAACAGGCGTTGTAATGGTATTGACTCATTTTCATGGCGATGCAGCAGGCATTGGATTCTTTGAAGCGAATTCACTCAGAGCCACGGTGAATCATACTCTGCTCAATTGGGCTTGTGGCACGGTATTCGCGATATATATTCCAGCGCGAATTGACCAGTTGTCGAATGGATCATCTAAAAACGTGGAGATAGGACCCACATTTGCTGGGTCGCGATTTGCCCAAGTTCGATATTGTGCTGCGCCGGCACCAACCTGTAAAAGTATTGGGTCGAACCCGGCACGTGTTCCGACATATCCAAAGTGAATATTGGACAGTGCCTGATAGTTGAGAACTAACTCACCAAGCTCAATATTGCGACCAGTGAGGACTCGCCCGCTCTCGAGCACTTCGCGCTTGTGATCCCAAATCCCATTAGTGTTCACAAGCGAGACGAACATTTTGAGTGCATCAGTTTGTCGCCCTCCTCTAACATTTCTTGCCATCGGGTCGTTTGCTGAGGGGAGTGGGTAGGGGATTCAGTGATCGCCAATTCGCGGAATTACTTGGCTTTGGAACCAAACCTTGGCTTGAGATACCGACCAATTGCAGAATCAGGTATGTTGAAACGCACAAAACCAAGACGATACGGAGCGATTTGACCAGGCTCAAACGCAATCATGAGTCCGTCACTTCTCAATGTCCATTCCGCCGTCCTAATGAGGCCGATATCAATCTTCTGATACGACGGCATCCCGCGCTTTTCTAAATCGGCCACGATCGCGCTTTCAAGCACTTTCTCATAACCACTTCCACTTACAAAGAGGTCTGACAGACCGATTAGTTTTCCCGATTCAAGATCAAGGTTAACTTTTTTCCCAAATACAATTGCGTACGGCGCGGGGAGTATCCACCATGTAGTGAATTGCTCAATCCCAAGAATCAATCGCGAATTTTCGACGACGGTATACGAAACAGACAACAGTGCGGTAACAGCTGTGCTTGGCCTATCTCTTGTCGAGTCAACCGAGGTGACAATAAATTCGCGCTTCCAATTCTCTGCGTTGGTCCTTATCGCATCATTCAAGGCTTGGTAGCCTGCAACGGACGTATCGAATTCGGGGTATGCAATATCTAAACTCAGTACAAGTGAGTCGATGCCTTGAAATGGCTCCTCCGACTTCATGCGCCATTCAATGAATCGGAAACGTTCGCCTGCCACGGTTCGGGCTGCGTTACTCGATTTGACGGGCTTCGAAATCACGCCGGATGCACCCGCTTCTGATTGAGGAGTTGATTCGGCGGTGGCAACGGGTATGAGCAAAGGTGCAAATGGTGTGACGGATGTGACCGTCCACACTGGACTTGCGGTCGGAGCGATCACTGACTGATTTTGAATCGGCTTTGATTGGGAGCAAGCCGAGCAAATTGCAGTGACCATCGCGAGCAGTGCGCCTGCGCGATTCAATGAGCTGAGTTTGTTCATGGCAATCCTGAAATTGTAAGCGCCGCTTCATAATCACGCGAGATACCAGCGATGATTGAACCAACAGTCAGCGAATTTGGCGGTCCCCCCCTGTCTTTGTCACCGTTGACAATTGATCTCGCACTGAATGCATCAAACACGCCGGTAGCGGATGTGAAGTTTGAGAGCCCAACTCCCGTATACATTCCAGTTTTCATGCCATAAACGAGCGCGATTGATGCGACCTCAGGAGAAGCCGCTCGGTATGGCTTCGCCACCAAGTTTTCTCCAACGAGCTTTCCGAGCTTCTCATAGTTTCTCCTTCCTGTGACTTGTATATATCCTCGCCCAAAATATCGCTCTCCATCACCGGGCTCGGTGTTCCCAAGGCCCTTGGCAAGATCCGGGCTGTTTCCGGTTGGAGGTGAGCCGTACTGCTGCTCAAAGTTGGCGTTACCTGACAAGCAACAAATTTCATTCATGAAGCGCCCCATTAGAGACTCGTGTTGCGCAGTTGAAAGGATATATGCCACCTGTGCTCGATTGGTCACACCCTGCCTTGCGGTTTCCCGAGTGATTGCCCGCACATGCGTTTTGGCATTGCCATAGTCTGGGTTAGCGCGCATTGCTATCCGAACCAAACTATCTATGTCCGGACAATCCTGACCGCAGTATTCTCCATCTCCATTGCGACCACGTGGATCATGCCCACTCGGATCTCGGTACTTGACAGGATTGTTTAACCCGTATGAGTATCGATTCAACGCCTGCGAATTGCCAGCCCCGGGCACAATTGAGTCCGGGCTCAAGAAGCGGCCGAGGAAGGGCGAGTAAGGTCGAGCCCCAAAGTCCATGACACTGCCGAGCGAACCCGAGCCGGGGCCGGGGCTGATGCCATATCCTCCTTCAGATCGCTGGCCGGTGTAGGTCAAATCTGAAGGCGAAGAGCCAGAGGAATATCGTATTTCGCCGTAGGGTTTGTAGCGAGCCTGATAGATTACATTACCCATGGCATCAGTTGCCAGAGACAGTGAACCAAGGTGGTCGGGGTGGATGTAGGTGAGACTGCCGTTACTATCACCCTTTCTCGTAGCGACATTCGCACCCCCAAAGTTGTAATACTTTGTGGTGTTTGGCTGCCAGAATCCTAACAGGAACTTGTATATCCAGCCTTCACCTATCTTTTGAATATCGCTCGAAATTGATCCCGTATTTCCGTTTGGAATGAATCGATATCGCCAGACATCGCCGTTGTCCAGGACGCGGAGAATTGTGCTGTCCTGTCCTGCTGCAAGAAGCTTTTGACCCCAACCATAGCTGATTGGCACTGCAACGGAGAGCCACGAAAAAGAATTGCCATTGGTGGAATAACGATACAAGTACATCGTTCCATCCCCCACTGTCCGAAGCAAATAACCATTGGCCATCGCGATGATGTTGTTCTGCGTCCACCCGCTCGATATAGCTTGGGCAACTACTGGCCAGCTGAGGCTCCCATCGGGATTTTCAACCCAGCGGTATCTCAGCAAGGTGCCGTCGGGCATAAATCGAAAAATCGTGCCGTCAGTTCCTGCCAAAAGTGAGGTTTGAAACCAGCCAGAGCCGACATTTTGTCCACCACCATTCCCAACCGCCCAATACGGAACTCCGTTGTTGTATTTCAGCTTGTATCTGAACAGATTGCCATTAGTGTCAGCGGCGAACACATTGCCATCTGCGCCATACAAGAAAGTTGCCGCCGTCCCAATCGGTGTTACCCAATCGGTTGCATACTATGGCATATTGAACATTGGCTGAGTCACACCTGTCGCACTCGCGGTTGGATGTGCTCGCGACGGCGCGGGCCGCGGTTGTCGGGTTGGCGCAAGGGTCGTAGAATCATTTCGGCAAACGAGGGAAGGACGAGCACCCTTCCAGCAGCTGAGCCTTTCTCAAAGTGTGAGTTGTTTCACTAACCCTCTAAAACTATCTGACCGTTTGATTCAACGATGACCTTGCCATCGCCTGGATACAACTGCACGTAAATATCACCTTCTGGATGATCAGAGAGTCGTATCGTGATTGGTGTCTTTTTGTATTCACTAGTGACAGTCGCTAATTGAGCCGGCTCTAGTACAAAAGTCCAACCCGCCAGTTCAAGTACAACATGGATACTTCTACTTGTGTCATTGTGCAGATCAAGAATAATTTTGATCATTATTTAATTTCCAAAGACTTTCTTAACTATCTCGCGAAGCTGATCAGCTCGACCAGCAGCGCTTGGATTAGTAAAGCCATTATCTGACACTGATGCTGCAATCTTTTCGTATGCCTCTGCCATTTTGATTAGTACTTCGTTTGTGAAACCTTTTGAAATCAAATCTGTTTTTGTAAAGTCAGTGACAGTTTTAATAACGTTTTCCGGCTTCCACCCAAAGTATTTACCTGTGTCTGCCAAATTCATTCCGGACGCGTTTTCGACGATTTGCCTAAGCCCGAAATCACTTGGTTTAACCTTTTCTACAGCCTCTTTCACTTCCTCAGCTGCTTTCGCTCCTGCACCACTACAAATGACCGCCAACAGTCCGCTACACAACTTTGTCACCACTTTGCCAATGCCATCTCTAACTTTTTGAACAACGCCCTTGCTCGAACCCGTCGCCATCAGTGTGCCGTCAGGTCTTGGAATCACCGAAATCGATACTTGATCTACATTCAGCGATTGCTCAACTTCCTTTGGCATCAGCGTGCTCTCAGGGTGGCACAGCATCGGCATGCTCTGGCAAAGCGGTTTGTCGCTGGGTTTGTAATCGGCATGTCCATCGGGGTCATTGCGCGACACCGGGTTGTTGCGTGTGTAGCTATAGCGATTCAACGATTGCGAATTGCCAGCCCCCGGCACAATTGTGTCCGCGCTGGCAAATCTCGCTATGACAGGACTATAAAGTCTGGCCCCGTAATCGAGCATGCCAAATTCCGATGTGAAGTCGAGCTGATCGGTAAACGTGAATTTGTTTGGATATCCAGAACTCGCATTCGCGAGCGTGCGCTTCTCCCCGAATGGCTTGTAGCGAACCTCACTACTGGCGATCTTGGTGCCACTGCCGTCTGCGGCCACACTGCCGCTTCCTAGCATGTCGCTATACAACCATTTGACGGTCGTGTTCGCAACGGCACCAATGTAGTTCCGCATGGCCACGCGCTTGCCATTGAAGAAATAGTATTTGGTCCTCTCTCCCGTGTTGATCTTTACTTCATATGTCTTGCCGACATACACCGTGGTCTCACCATTGACCATTGACCTCACCCGGTTGCCATCTGCGTCATACAAGAAAGTTGCCGCCGGCCCAATCGGTGTTACCCAATCGGTTGCATACGGTTGGATGCTTGCAATCTTGTTGTCAGCTGTCCACGTCTGAAGATACAGCTTGCCTGTATTCCAGTTCTCATACCGCCACGTTGTATTGCCATTCGCGTCATAGCAAGCTCCACTCGTTTGAGTGCTTCCATTC
>JANXLU010000051.1 GCA_025354985.1 Chloroflexota bacterium | reverse complement strand
GACGATCATCGGGTTTGTCTACGCGGATGTGGATGGGAACGGCACATTCAGCCCGACCAACGATACGCGTGCGAGCGGGGTGAACGTGGTGATCACGGACACGTATGGGGTGACCCACACGGGCGTGACGGATGCGAGTGGCTGGTTCACGATCACAAACGTGCCGAGCGGGACCGCGACGGTTGACCTGATCAACCCGCCGCCGGGCGTGCAGACGCAGGGAACCGATCCGACGACGATCACCGCGATCGGTGGAGTGACGGTGACCGAAGAGAACAACGGCTACTTCCTGGGTGGCACGGTGTGGGGCTTTGTTTACACCGACATCGATGGCAACGGCATCTTCAATGCCTTTGACGTGGTGGCGGGCAACGTCACGGTGGTGATCACGGATGCGTTTGGCCGGCTGATCACCGGGACGACCGATGTTAAGGGCTACTACACGATTACCCAGGTTTCGAGCGGAACGGTGACGGTGGATATTGTGAACCCGCCTGCGGGCAACCAGACGCAGGGCACGGATCCGACACCGGTGACGGTAACAGCGGGGATCACGGTGTTTGAGCAAAACAACGGGTTCTTCCTGCCGGGCACAATCACGGGATTTGTGTATGCGGACAACAACAACAACGGGGTATACAACCCCGGGATAGACACGCCTGCGGCCGGGGTGACAGTAGTGATCACAGATGGTTACAACTACACACATACGACGCAGACGGATGCGAACGGGGTATACACGGGCACCGGGCTCGCGCCGAACCCGGCGACGGTTGATCTGATCAACCCGCCGCCCGGGGTGCAGACGCAGGGGAACGATCCGACGGCGAATGTGCCGGTAACTCCGGGGCTGACAACGTTTGAGCAGAACAACGGGTTCTTCAACCCATCGACGATCATCGGGTTTGTATACGCTGATTTGGACGGGAACGGGACGTTCAGCCCGACGAATGACACGCGGGCGAGCGGCGTGAACGTGGTGATCACCGACGCGTATGGGGTGACCCATACGGGCGTGACGGATGCGAGTGGCTGGTTCACGATTACCAGCGTACCGAGCGGGACCGCGACGGTTGACCTGATCAACCCGCCGGCTGGCGTGCAGACGCAGGGGACGGACCCGACGCCGGTGACCGCGATCGGCGGAGTGACGGTGACCGAGGAGAACAACGGTTTCTTCCTGGTGGGAACGATCACCGGCACGATATTCCTTGACGTGAATGGAAATGGCGCGCCCAATCCCGGAGAGGGCCTGCCAAACGTCACCGTTGTTGTGACTGACTCGCTGGGCGTGACACACACGGCGGTTACGGACGCATCCGGCCACTACACTGTCACGTCGGTTCCGACCGGAACGGCAATCGTAGACGTCGTGGACAGCACATTGCCCGCCGGCGTCACCCAGACCGTGGGCACGGACCCAAGCCCGGTGCCCGTCGTGGCCGGCGGCACGGTAAACGCCGGTTTGGATGGCTATCAGTATCTGGGCACCGTCACGGGAGTGGTGTTCCAGGATGTGAACGGGAACAACGTGCTTGATCCGGGTGAGGGCCTCCCCGGTGTTCGGGTTCTGATTACCGACGTGAATGGAATGACAAGGACGGTGACCACCGATCCAACCGGACACTACACGGCAACAGGTGTCCCGTCCGGCACCGCGATCGTGGATGTGGTGAATTCAACGTTGCCGCCTGGCCTGGTTCAAACTCTTGGTGTGGATCCAAGCAGCGTGCTCGTGGTGCCCAACGTGGTGAACGATGCCGGAGTTGACGCCTATCAGCAACCAATTTACTGGATTGGCGACACCGTGTTCAAGGATGCCAATGACAATGGCATTCAGGATAGCGGTGAGGTTGGTCTGCCAAACGTCATCGTTGTGTTGTGGTCAAGTGACGCATCCGGAAACCCGGTGTCGCCGTTGTTGACCACCACTACGTCCATCACGGGCTATTACTTGTTCAACGGCATAGTGCCCGGGAGTTTTGTGGTCCAGTTGCCTCCGACGAACTTCAACACCATTGGCCCCGCTTATGGCTACGTGCCAAGTGACGTGCGCGACATCAATCCAAATGGCAATACGGTTGACGACAACACCGGTGCGGCGGTCGCGGACCTCGGTGTGGTCTCCTCAAAGGTGGTTATCGCACCGGCCGTTACGGTTGGACTGTGCCGCGCCTGCGTTGCCAGTTCAAATACGACGATTGACTTTGGTTTGTATCGCCTGATCTTCACCGGAACAGTCTGGTCTGATGACAATAAGAATGGTCATCAGGATCTGGGTGAGCCGGGGTTGATTGGAAAGCAAGTTGTTGTGCTTAATAACTCGGTACCCGTGTATACGACAACCACGGATGTAAGAGGCGTATACACGATCACCGGGATCCCGGTCGGAACGTATGCACTTCAGGTTACTGCGTTCGGCGCCACCAGCACTCCGGCGGATGGCGGAACTCCGTCCGATGGAATTCGCGGTGATGACAATGGTCCCGGAACCGGTGAAACGGTTACGACGCCCGATTTTGTCCTGAATGTCGCCACTGAAGGGACGCTTAATGGCAAGGTTGACTTTGGGTTTGTGCCTTCTGTACCATCGGCGGTTACGCTCATCGGCTTTAAGGCAACGAAGCAGGCGGATTCAAAGATTCGCATAAGTTGGGCCACGCTGACAGAGCAGAACACGGTTGGCTTCTTTGTGTATCGCTCATCGGGGCGCTCAACAGGTCAGCAATTGCCGTCTGGTGCCACGCGTCTCAATCCTGATTTGGTGACCGCCATTGGCGGAGGAACGTATTCCGTTACTGATAACGTCGCCAAGGCAAGTGATCGATACAGTTATTACCTGGTTGAGGTAGAGGCGGATGGCGCGCAGCATGTGTTTGGACCGGTTGCGGTTCAAAGTAACCAAGGCACCATTTACCTGCCCGTGATTACCAGATAAGCCAATGGCGCGCACAGTATTTTGCATTCGACGTGCAAAGTGCTGTGCGCGTTATTCAATGAGTTCGCCGCCAGCCAATCCATGGTAACGCTGCGGTAACGCAGCGCGGCTACACTAATGCCAGGCAACCACTGTGCGAATTTGGTGTGATACTTATCAAACCGAATTCGCGATTCAACTAGTAAAGGAAAACATAAATCATGAACTGGGATACCGTAGCCGCCAACCCGACCTTGCTTGCCCGCCTGGGCAACTGGATGAAGGGACCAACGTCACTCACGGGTGAAAACTGGTCGTTCCTCGTCTCAAAATCCACCGACAACAAGTCGGTTTACGAGACCTTTATCAAGCCCGGATCAAAGAGCGAGGTCAACATTGATTCGATTTTGCGCGGCAAGATGAACGCGCTGGCCACGGCGGCCAAGTGGGCCGACCCCACCTGGCCGGCGCTCATTAAAGAGGCCAAGACCGAGGTGAAGGCTCTGGTTGATCGCGACACCATGTCAAAGTGGGCGGCCTCCGATGACGGCAAGGCCTATCTGCTCGAGATGAAGATGCACGCCGGTCTGGACAAGATCAAGAAGGCCATCAAGGTGCTTGGCATCAACGACACGCAGGCCGCAGCCATGATCCCGGCCATGGCGATGTATAACGTGACCACCAATTCCAGCGCCAAGGCCGCCGCGCTCAAGACCATGAACGCCACCGCCAAGGCTGTGGTTGACGACAACAAGGCCAAGGCCCTGATGGCCGCGCTCAAGTCGGCCGGCTTGGTTTAGTTGTTGGCAAACTAACCCTCACAGAGTCGCCTGCCAACCCACACAAGTCGCTGCCAACCCTCACAGGGCTCGAAGCCCTGTGAGGGTTTCGTAGATACTGTGCGATTAACTCATGCGCCCGGTGGGACTGTACGAGGGGTCAGGGTGCAAACAACCGGCACACGCCGCTGCCAACTCGCACAGGACCCGAAGCCCGGTGAGGGTTGCCTACAAAATCCGCTGGCTACGGCACGAGCTCTAAACCGTGGGCCAGAAAGGCCTGAAAATCCGTCCGATAGTTGGTCGCCAATCGCGCATTCAAGGAGATTGCGGTGCCGGCCACCATCGCATCCACGCGCTGACGCCTGTTACGCCCCGCCGCATTAAACAGACGCGCTGCTTCCATTGCTTGTGTCTCATCAAAGGAGACTATTTCGCCCAAAAAAGCGCGCATCGTCATAATTTGGGCGCCGTTGCCGGGCCACACAGAAATTCGTACCAAGCCACTGCAGGTGTAACCAGCCGCTCACCGCGCTGCGCCCACGAGACCAATTCCATGGATTCCGCACTTCCAGGAATAAGCCCAAGGATCAGGTAATTTGTATCGAGGCAGATTACTCGCCCCTCCAAAGATTGCGATCCTCGCGTACCATCGCCAGGTAGGCTTCTGCCGTCTTGTAATCAAGACCCGCGCCTTGCGCGTGCAGATCATGAAGCAGCGCAATCGGATCGGGCTTGCCGGCTTTTGCCGTGGCTTCGGCCTGGGCCAATGCTCGCCGCACGACTTCTGCCTGAGATACGCGCCACATCAGCGCCAACGACCTCAGGCGCCGGGCGGTTTCTGCATCAAGTGAGAACGTGGTTCGGAATTGCGCAGTTGCTATACCACCAAACATACCATCACAAACTCCGTGCACGGCAGACCGGCATGGCGTCAGGTCCCCTTTGCAAACACCTGCAGTGACTGCGTGCGCCGATCGGCCCAATCAAACGCGGCGCCGCCCCAGTGTTGCACATCGGACCACAGGCGCCGGTTACACCGCAATCACATCTCCCGGCCGCATCACAATGGAGCGTGGCACAGGCTCACCGCGCGCGCGCATGTCTGCGATGCAACCCTCAAAGGCACGCACATCGTCGCAATCCGCGTTAATGTAGTGACATGGCAACACGGTCGTGAGACCCAGCCACTGCGCAGCCAGCGCGCCTTCACGCGGGCTCATTTCCGCCGTCACCAGGTGCCCGGGACCAGACACACGATGGGTAATCTCGACCGGGTTGGCAATGCCCACGCAACCGATGGTTGGTTTGTAAAGCTCGGCAATGAGTTTGAGATCGCTAAAGAGCGCGGTATCTCCATAATGGTAAAACCGCACGCCGGGGTCCGCATATACGACGAAGCCCATGGGCACGCCAGAGGCATACGTGCCGTTTGGAAGCATCAACTGCGACCAATGATGACATTCGACCGGCTGCACACGAATGCCTGCGACCTCGACGCAAATGCCCCATACCGTGGCGCGAATCTGTTCCGCTGGAATGCCTTTTGCGGTGAGATAGGCCTTCACCTCGCCGCCGCAAATCACGGGCGCGCCCGTGCGCCGGGCGATGGCCTCCGTGTCACCCAAATGATCAAACGCGGCGTGCGACACGCATATCAAGTCCACCCGTTCAAGCTGTGCGGATTTGACCGGGCTGCCCGGGTTCTCATCGATGAATGGATCCAGCAGGATGTGTTGCCCGGCGCTGGTAACAATTTCGTAGCCGGCGACACCGAAGAATCGAATTTTGGTGGTCATGATTTTGGTTGTGGTTTGTGACGGTTCAGGGTTGTGAGGATTTCTCGCACGCGCTCAAAGCCGCACTGTGCGCTGGTGAGAACGGGTATGCCAAATTCAGCCAGGGGATCGGGGTATGAGAGCAACAGCGCTGACATGGACAGCTGCGCCAGCACCACGCTGTCGGTGCGTTCGCGCGCCAGATGTGCGCGGATGGCGCGCGCCAGTGTGTCGTTGTGCCCGTCGACATCCCCTGCGGCTAGCTGGTGCCATGCCGCCTCAAGCGTGAGACCGCCAAACGACAGGGCTTTACCCGCGGATTCGGCTGTTTCGCGGAGCAGGGCTTGTGTGCTGCCCACGGTTGGGCCATGCGTGGCGATGACCAGGGCGTGACCGCCAATTTCCACGGCCCGTTGCATCATGGGCTGGTCAATTTGGATCACCGGCACGCCCTGGCCGGCGAGCGACGCCTCGACCGCGCGATAGGCACGGTTCATGGTTGAACACGTGATTAAAACAGCATCCACATGGGCAAGGTTCACCAGGTCGTGCGCGTAGCGTACAAACGCATCCACGTTGGACTGTGGCGGGCAGGGCAATCCCTGTTCGTGCGCCTCCATAAACGCAATCTGAACCGCCTCGTTGCCGATATTCACGAGATGCGCGCCAGGCAGAAAACGGCGGCCGAAGTAGGTTGACCACAACGTAACCCAGGACGAGCCGTTCAGGAGCCCCAGACGCCTGCCCCGTAATTCGGGCAGCCCGGCGGGTTCGGCCTGCGTGTGGGCTACGCCCGTAACCCGCAAATAGTCGGCGAACAGGCGCAACGGGTCATCCGTCCGGGGGGATGCTTGATGATTCATTCCAGATTTGGCTTGACTTTACAGAACGTGTCTGTATAATCATCATACCATTCCGGGGCAGAATGTCAAGCCGGAATCAACCGGGCGCTCAACAGACCAAATACGGAGAAAAATCCATGAAGACCAATTCCAAGTATTCCCGCCGAAGGTTTCTACAGGTATCGCTTACTGCCGCCGGCACCGGCGCTGTGCTTGCCGCATGCAGCACGGCGCCCGCCGCCCCCACAGCGGGACCATCAGCACCCGCTCAGGCACAGCCCACTGTCAAACCTGCAGCCCCGGCCGTGGTGTCTGGCGGCAACACATTCTGGTTTCACAGCTCCAATGAAACCGAATCGAGGCGCCCCGTCGTGGAGGCCTGGTTCAAGAAAAACTATCCAAATACAACGTTAAAGATTGAGGTCACACCCTCGGGGTTCTTTGACAAGGTGATGGCGCAAATTGCAGCCGGGGACTCTCCCGATCTCATTTACATGCACGAGTCGCAGGTGACGAATTTTGCCCGGCAGGGCGCGCTGTTGTCGGTTGAGCCATTTCTAAAAGCCACGCCGCTGATGGGCGATGCGGCAAAATATCCGATTGACCTGTTCCGCCGCGACAGCGCCTGGAAAGGCGAACTATTTGCGCTGCCCGTTGGGTTTGCAGTCCTGATGTTGCGCTACAACAAGACTATGTTCGACAAGGAAGGTGTAAAGCCACCGACCGATCAGTGGACTTGGAACGATTTGCGTGATTCGGCGGCGGCATTGACCAAGGACACAATCAAAGCGGGGCAACCCGATCAGTGGGGTTGGAACGGCTGGCAAACCGACTGGATGCCCAGCTCATGGCCGCTCATCAAGAGCTTTGGCGGGCAGCACTTCGATGCGGCACGCGGCAAGAGCGAAATCGCCCAGGCGGGCGGTGTGGCGGCCCTGGACTTCATGCAGTCCACGTGGTGCGGCAAGACGCGAAGCGCGCCCACGCCCGCCGCACGGAAGCAGTTGCAATCGGGCACCGTGCAGCTATTCGAAGGAGGAAAAGCGGGCATGGATTTTATTCTCTCGCAGAATGTGAACAGCTCACTAAAGGTGATCGGCGACAAATTCGAAACCGGGTTGGAGTTGTATCCGGCCGGTCCGAATGGACGATTTGTGCGGGCGGGCGGCACCAGCTACGCCATTCCGTCGCGCACCAAGAACGCCCAGGTGGCGTGGGAGTTGATCCGCTACTTGGTGGGTGATGAAGACGCAAACCGCGAAGCCGCGCAATACAAGGATGGCAACCCGTTGATTCAGCTCGACTACGTGCTGAAATACAACGCGCCGCAAAACGCGCTCTCCGACAAATGGAAAAAGATCGTAACCGACGGGTTCCAGAAATATGGCACGGTCGTGCAATATGCGGCCATCGGTGAGTATCCCAATGTTTTCAGCGCGGCTCTGGACAAGGCCGCCGAATGCTCCACCTCGGCGCAAAAATCTGCTGATGAAATTGCAGCGCAAACCGACAAGCTATTGAAGGATTTGAAGTAGCCGCGCATGGCCACACGGCTGCGGGTTGCCGGTCACGCGAAGCGCACGGGTGGATTGCGCCGGTCGGAATGGAAATGGGCCTATCTATTTATTGCCTTGAATTTGGCCGGTTTTCTCACGTTTAGTCTCGGGCCGATTCTGACGTCACTGACCATGGCGTTTATGAATTGGAGCATCCTCAAGCCGCCCGAATTCGCTGGGCTCGCCAACATCGCGCGGCTTCTGGATGACGACCAGTTCTTCCTCACGCTGGGTAACACGGCCTTCTTCGTAGCCGGGAGCGTGGCGCTCGTTACGGTCTTCGCTTTTCTGGTCGCTGTATTGCTCAACCAACCCATTCGCGGGCGGACCATTTTTCGCACAGTGTTCTTTTTGCCATCTGTTACGCTCATCGTATCGGTGGCCATGATCTGGCAATGGCTGCTAAACCCGCAGGGCGGCGTATTGAACTACCTGCTGCAACAGATTGGGGTGGCGCAACCCCAGTGGCTGGCGGATCGCAAGCTTGCAATGCCCACCCTGATCATGATTTCAGTGTGGCAGAACGTGGGTTATTACGCCATCATCTACCTGGCCGGGTTGCAGGGCATCCCGCGCGAGTACTACGAGGCCGCCGAGATCGACGGCGCATCATCGTTGCAACGCATGTTGCGCATCACCGTGCCGCTGATTGCCCAGACCACCTTCTTTGTTGTCGTCACCAGTTTGATTTCGAGCTGGCAGGTATTCGAGCTGCCTTATCTGCTCACCGGTGGGGGACCGGCAAATGCCACCCGCACATTAATGATGTATACCTACAGCCAGGCGTTTGGCAGCTTTCGCATGGGTTATGCCTCGCTGATTTCGTGGGTGATGTTTTTGTTGATCTTCCTTGTCACCATCACCCAGTGGATGCTGGCCCGCCGCCGTGAGCACACGGTTGAAATGTAACGCCACGCGAAAATACCATGTCAACCCTTGAACCCCAACTGCCACGCGCCGCACCGCCATCCTGGTGGAGACTTGTCGGCGGTGGCGGGACCAGGCGTCGGCTGGGGCGGGTCGGCGTATTCGTCGTTCTCGCCAGCGTGGCGCTCACGATGGTGACCCCCATGTTTTGGATGTTCATCACGTCGCTCAAGACCGAGGCCGAGCTGTATCTCATCCCCCCCACGCTGTTTCCCGCCAAACCGATATGGGACAACTACGCGGCGGCATTTAGTTTCATCCCGTATTGGCGGATGATGTTTAACAGCGCATTTGTGGCCATTGTGGTGATGGTTGCGCGGGTGGTTACGAGTACTTTGGCGGGCTTTGCGTTTGCACGGCTGCAGTTTCCGGGGCGCGACAAATTGTTCGTCATGTATATCGCCGTCCTCATGGTGCCGTTTACGGTCACCATGATCCCGCTGTACATTATTGTGCGTGCCTTTGGTTGGATTGACAACCTGGCTGCCCTCATCTTTCCGATGTTTGTGAGCGCGTACAACACTTTTCTGGCACGCCAGTTTATGCTGAGCCTGCCGGTGGACCTGGACGATGCCGCACGTATCGACGGCGCGAACCCATGGGTGATTTACCTGCGCATCATCCTTCCGTTAAGCAAGCCGGTGATCGCGGTCATCGCCCTGTTTAGTTTTATGACCAGCTGGAATTCCTTTATCTGGCCCCTGCTCGTGCTCAGCTCGCAGGACAACCTCACCATCCCCATCGGACTTGCGGTAATCGCCGCGGGCAAAGAGTCGTCGGGCGAATACGTTCAATGGAATTATTTGATGGCGGCCGCAACCGCCGCCGCCGCACCCATCATTGGATTGTTTCTTGTTGCGCAACGGCAGTTCGTACAGGGAATTGCCATGACCGGTTTGCGCGGATAACGGTAGAAATCGCACCCAACCATGTCCAACCATACACTTTCAGTTTCCGGAACAAGATTGCTGCTGGACGGCGCACCATTTCCATTACAAGGCCTGAGCTTTTTCAATGCGCTCTACAACCCGGCGTTTAACGTTGACAATGACGAGCGCCTGCGGTGGCTGCGCAAGTTCAAGGCCAACGGCATCAATGCGTTGCGCGTTTGGTGTCAATGGGACTATGTGGAGCCGCGTGCATTTGTAGACACGGCTGCCGATGCCACCCTCTACACCCCCGATGGCGATGTTCGCGAGGATCGGTTCGCCACACTATCCAACCTGATTGACCTCATCGACGTACAGGGCATGACGATTGAACTGACGCTGTTCTCGCATGAAAAGGAACCCAACCTTGGCTTGCCCGCGCTTGAGAACGCCACCCGTCAGATGACGCGCCTGCTCAAGCCGCACCGAAACCTCATACTCCAGATATGGAACGAGGATTCGACCGATGTGATCAGGCTCGGTGAAATCGCCAAGATGGAGGATGCGCAACGCATCATCACCAATTCACCGGGCTTCTCGGATGAACTGGGTGACGAGGCGCAAAACACCCTGATGGATGTGCTGACACCGCACACCAACCGCCAAAGCCCGGACGGCTTTTGGGTGGTTGCGCCGGGGCAAATTGAATTGTTGTTGCGGCGGTATCAAAAGCCGGTCATCGATGACGAGCCCGCCCGGAATGGCATCGCCCAGTTTGGCGGAGTGCCAGGTGCGCAGCCCTGGCAGCACATCGCGCAGGCCAGACGGGTGCGCGCGGTGGGTGGCTACTATCTGTATCACCACGATATGTTCCAGAAACCGTATGGCTTTCCGGCCACTCCGCCCAGCGGTATTCCGGATCCGGATTTCAGCCCATATCATCGACAGGTGTTTGATTTTCTGCGTGATTTCCCGGCAACGCCATGAGAGTGCTCATCGTCGGCGGTACCGGTCTCATCAGCACGGTCGCCAGCCGCGAATTGCTGGCGCGCGGGCACTCGGTCACGCTGTTTAACCGCAGCAAGACCGCCACGCGCTTTGCCGGTGACGTTGAGCGGATCAACGGTGACCGCACGGACCACCCGGCGTTTGAAATGCACATGCGCGGGCTGGGCGCGTTTGACTGCGTGCTCGACATGGTGTGCTTCGTGCCTGCAGATGCAGACTCCGTCGTGCGGGCGTTTGCCGGGAGGACCGCACACTATGTCCTGTGCAGCTCGGTGGATGCCTACGCAAAGTCTCATGTGGGTTACCCGGTGAACGAGGATCGCCCGCTTGAGCCCGTTAGCGCCTATGGCCGGGACAAGGCGCAATGCGAGCGCATACTCACCGCGGCGCATGCGCGGGGTGACCTGAACGTCACTATCATTCGCCCGGCCACCGTCTATGGCGAGGGCAGCGCGCCTTCACATACGTTCGGGCGCAAAACCACGTTTCTCGACCGCATTCGTAAAGGCAGACCCGTCGTCGTTCATGGAGACGGCAGCTCGGTCTGGTGCTGGTGCCACTGCGATGATGCCGGCCGTGCGTTTGCAGCCGCAGCCGGCAACCCGCGCACGTTCGGACGGGCTTATCATCTTGCCGGTGCGGAACGCATGACCTGGGCGCATTACTATGGGCTGGTCGCGCAGGCGTTGGACGCACCTGTGCCCGTCATCGTGCGCATTCCCACGGACGTGCTCGCGCGAATGGCGCCCGGGCGGGCACAGGTAACGCGTGAGAACTATCAGTTCAACAATATCTTCGACACGTCCGCCGCGCGCGACGATTTGGATTTTCGCCATACAGTACCCGTGCTTGAAGGCGTGCGCCGAAACTATGCATGGCTGGTTGAGAATGGCAGGATCGAGAACTGCGATGATGACCCATTCGACGATCGGATCATTGCCGCATGGCAAAACGCCACCGGCCTGCTCAAGGACATTTAAAGTAGACCCATGACAACCCGCCTTCTCATCACCTCCCGCACGTTTGGTTTGGGTGCACCCGAAGTCGTCCAGCGTCTGCGCGATGCGGGCGCGAATGTTGTGTCCGGGGTGACCGACAAGACGCTCAGCGAAGAACAACTGCTGGCAATCATCGGCGACACGGAGGTGCTGCTGGCGGGCACGGAACCGGTCACCGCCCGCGTGATCGCGGCCGCGCCCAGGCTGCGCGCCATCGTGCGGCACGGCGTGGGTTATGACAACGTCGATCTCGCTGCGGCCAAAGCGCGCGGCATACCGGTGGGTGCGGCCGTGGGCGCCATCAGCGAGTCGGTGGCGGACATGACGCTTGGGCTGATCCTGGCGCTGGCGCGGCACATCCCGCAAACAAATGCCGCGGTGCGTGCGGGCGCGTGGCCACGCATCATCGGGTTTGAGCTGCCGGGCAAGACGCTTGGCATCGTCGGGCTGGGTGCGATCGGCAAGGCCGTGTGTCGGCGCGCCAGTGGCTTCGGCATGCACGTCATCGCCTACGACCTGTATCCCGACCACGGGTTTGCACAAGCCAATGGGGTGGCGTTTGTGACGCTGGAGGAATTGCTTGCGCGGGCGGACGTGGTCACGCTTCACGCCCTCGTCACCGATCAAACCCGCGGGATGATAAACGCACGCACCCTTTCCTTGATGAAGCGCACGGCGTATCTCATCAACACCGGGCGCGGCGAGTTGGTGGATGAGACCGCCCTGCTGGGCGCGCTGCGGGCACAGACCATCGCGGGCGCGGCCTGCGATGTGTTTGTCAAGGAGCCGCCGGTTGGCAGCGAATTGCTCACGCTTGAAAACTTTATCGCCACCCCGCATTCATCGGGCATGACCGTGGAGGGTCAGCATCGAATGGCCGCGATCACGGTCGAGAACGTGTTGCGCGTGCTGCGCGGCGAGCCGCCGATGCACCGCGTGGCATAAGCGGTTTGCCGCCCGTTCATCACCCGCCGCCATACAATCAGACGGTTGTCCTTCCGTGGCGGGAATTGACCCTCGAACAGCCGGGTGTCAGCCCGCCGTTGCGGGGCGAAGTTATAAGCGGTTGATGGCAGTACTGAACCAGAAATGAATGAAACCCCCATGTACCGAGGCACGCATGATGCGTTGCATGACGAGCGCAATGATGGCGTATTGATCTACATCAACGGTGAGTTGACGCCGCGTGAGCACGCCAAAATATCGGTCTTCGACAGCGGCTATCTGGTGGGCGATGGCGTGTGGGAGGGCTTGCGCCTGCATCACGACGCGTTCATATTCCTGGAAGACCATCTGGACCGGCTATTTCAAGGTGCGAAGGCGATCGCGCTCAATATCGGCATGTCACGCGCCGAGATCACGGCTGCCATGCGCAAGACTGTGCGCGCAAATGATATGCGCGATGGTGTTCATGTGCGTCTCATGATCACCCGCGGCATCAAGAAGACACCTTCGCAGGATCCCCGGCTTATCATGGGCGGCGCAACAATCGTGATCATCGCCGAGCACAAACGCGCCAACCCGGCCGCATCATCCGCAGGCATTCGATTGTTTACCTCGGCCATCCGGCGCCCGCCGCCTGGCACACTTGATCCAAGGCTGAACTGCCACAGCAAGCTGCACGAGGTAATGGCGCTGAATCAGGCCATACAAGCCGGAGCGGATGAAGCGCTGATGCTGGATGTGCATGGCGCAGTGAGCACATGCAACTCCACCAATTTTTTCATCGTTGTAAAGGGACAGATCTGGACATCCACCGGTCAGCATTGCATGAATGGGATAACGCGCCGCCGGGTGATCGAGTTTGCCCGGGAGGATCACTGGCCGGTTTTCGAGCGGGATTTTTCACTGGTGGATGTTTACTCGGCTGATGAGGCCTTTGTCACGGGTACCTTTGGAGGCCTGACGCCGGTGATCCAGGTGGATGGTCAGCTGATCGGCGATGGCCAGCCGGGTCGCGTGACCGGTCACTTGCGTGAACTGTATTACGCCGGGGTTGAGCGCTACGCTTTGTTGCAATGACAAATACATCCAATATTTCCGCCATCCAAACCGCGGTGCGGGCCGCTGGGTTGGACGGCTGGCTGCTGTATGACTTTCGCGGTCTGAATCCATTTCCCGCCGGGCTTATTAATCTGGGGCAGGGTATTCTGACACGGCGCTGGTTCCTGTTGGTCCCTGCAACAGGGAAAGCCACGCTCATTCACCACCGCATCGAAGCCACCACATGGCGGCAAGTTCTGGCGGATGAAGCCGTTGATTTTCGCGCATTTGCCTCACATCAAGAGCTGGATGACCTGCTGCGCGACACGTTGCGCGGTGCGCGCAGCGTTGCCATGGAATACAGCCCGAATGGCGGGCTTCCGTATGTGAGCTATGTGGATGCGGGCACGCTCGAGCACGTGCGGTCATGCGGTGTGGAGGTGGTGTCGAGCGCGGATCTGTTGCAGGGTTTTCTGGCATGGAGCGCGCAGGACCGGGCAGCCCATGAAGAAGCGGTGAGCGGTGTCATCCATGCAAAAGATTGCGCCTTTGAGTTGATTCACCGCCGCCTGGTTGAGCATCAAAGCGTGACCGAGCTGGACGTGCAGCAACTGATCGAGACCGAGCTTGGGGCGCGCGGGTTGACCTACGATCATGCGGCCATTGTCGCGTTTGGCAGCCATGCCAGCGACGGGCACTACGCCCCCAACCCGCAAACCAATCGCGCGCTGGAAATGGGGCAGTGCGTGCTGATTGATTTGTGGGCCGGAATCCGGGATCGGCCAATGGCGGATATCACCTGGGTTGGGTTTGCGGGCGAGCCAACCGCCGAATACTTGCAAGTTTGGGAGGCGGTTCGGGATGCGCGCGATCTTGCGATAAAACTGCTCACGGCCGGGTCGGTGCGGCAGGGGTGGGAAGTTGACCGCGCCGCGCGTGACTTGATCACATCTCGCGGATATGGCGTGGCATTCCGGCACCGGCTTGGGCACAGCCTCGGGCGCAACGCTGCGCATGGTCAGGGCGTCCATCTTGACGATTGGGAAACGCACGACACGCGGCGGCTGTTGCCGGGGTTGGGCGTAACCGTGGAGCCGGGTATTTACCTGGGGCACATTGGTATTCGAAGCGAGGTCAACGTGCTGCTCGCCGAATCGGGTGCGATGGTTACAACACCGGCACAGCATGAACCGTATCGGCTTGGGGTTTCGGTTCAGCGATAGTGGATTTTGAAACGCGCGGCCGGGGCATCGCGTGCGCGACCGGCGTTACGGGGTTAGCACCACCTTGTGATACTTGCCGGGCTGCGCATCCATTTCCGCGAACATGGCCGGCGCGTCCCACAGACTGTGCTCAACCGCGACCCGCGGGTAGCGGATGTGCCCGCTTGCAAGCAGGCTCAATGCCTCCGGAAAACAGCCGGTTGATGCCCGCGAACCAACGATCGTCATTTCCTTGCGCGTGAAGTCGAGACCGGGAAACTGAATCATGGTGCCGTTCTTCACCAACCCCACAATCACAATCCGCCCGCCCGAGGCGACCAGATCGACCGTGCTTTCCATTGCCCGCGGGTTACCGGTGGCCTCGATGACCACCGGCATGCCATCCCCATCGGTCATCGCCAGGATGGCGGGCGGCAGGTGCTCGTCTGATGGCAGCGTCTCCGCGCCAAGCGTAGCCGCAATGGCCAGCCGATCGGGCGAAATATCCGTGCATAGCACGCGCGCACCCCGCGCGCGCGCGACCTCGATCAGGGCCAGACCGATGGGACCCGCGCCGAGCACCAGCACAAAGTCATCAGCCGCAACCTGACCGCGCCGGCAGGCCTGCACTCCAATCGCAACCGGCTCGGCGAACGACGCCCACACGGGCGAGAGCCCGTGCGGCACATGGTGAATGTTCCGCGCGGGTGCCGCCACATATTCCGCAAAACCGCCGGGCAGGTGCGCGCCGATGATCCGGAGCGATTTACAACAGTTTGGTTTACCGACGCGGCAGGCATAGCATGCCCCGCACCCAATGAAAGGCTCAACCACCACAAAGTCGCCGACCGAGATGCCGGTGACACCCGCGCCAATCTCGCTGACGCGCCCGGCAATTTCGTGCCCGCCAACGGCGGGCAGGCGCGCGTATGGATTTTTGCCCTGATAGATGTACAGGTCTCCCGCACAAATGCCAACGGCCTGGTTGCGTACGACCACTTCGCCCGCGCCTGCAACCGGCAAGCTGGCCTCGCCCACGCGCATGGTGTGCGGCGCATCAATGAATACTGCTTTCATGGTTTTCTATGAAACATTCACGGGAGAGCCAGGCCCTCAAGCGCAATCGCGCGAATTGGCGAGGCATCCAGCCCCCGGACCGGTATCGGCAAACCGATAAACATAAACCGCTGCGTTGAAATTGCGCCCAGGTTGCGCAGGCATTCGACCACTGGAATATCCACCCCGGCGCGAAAAAACAGGTGATGGTTTGGATGATCATTGCGTCCGCGCACCTCGAAGCCGCTGCTATCGGTGCCAAGTAGTTTGATCTTCATCTCCAGGGCCAGCCACGTTGCGGCATCTTCGGCCAGATAGGGTCGCTGGTGCGATGCGGATGTGCGATATTTGTCTTCGCAGCCCTCCCACAGGATCACAATGTCACCCGGCCGCACCTCACCCGCCGCGCGCACATCCGCAAGCGTGATCGCCTCGTTCACGGCCTTGTGTCGAAAATCCAGCCGGATGGCCGCGCCCACAAACTGATCCGGCGCAAAGTCACTGGTGTCCTTGCCACCTGCATAAAAATGCGACGACACTTCAACGTGGGTGCCGCTGTGTGACCACATGTTCACGTCATGCATGATGTCGCCCGTAGGCGTCGTGCGCAACGCGCCGCGCTGTTTAATGTCTACCGAATATTGCTCCTGTCCAGGTAGCAGGGTATGGGTAAGGTCAATGATTGTATAAGTCATGATTTGTTAAAGAGTCATTGCTCCGGCCACGCACACGGGCGGGCTAAACGCCTCGCCGCCTGCGCGCGTGATGGCGTGCGCCACGGCATCGCTGGTTTCGGACGAAGCCAGCGCCAGCATGATGCCGCCGCCGCCGGAGCCGGATAGCTTCGCGCCAAACGCACCGGCTGATAACGCCGCGCGGTTTAGGTCTTCCAACTGCGGCGTGCTGACGCCAATGCGTTCAAGCACCAGTTGGTTCAGGTTCATAAGTGAGCCAAGTGTGCGCCAGTCACCTGCTGCAAGCGGCGCGCGCGCTGCAGTGCTCAATGTGCCGATCATTTGAAAATATGCCATGCGTGTTTCGTCACGTGCAAGCCACGCGCGCACACCGGCGTTCACCTCGCTGGTAAGGCCCCTTTTTCTTGTATTGCCGATGACGATGCAAAGACCGCCATTTGCAGGCACCGGCCGCCCCCAGTGTTCCTGCGTGTATTCAATTGCGCCACCTCGCAATGATGTTTGCGTATCCAGCGCCGAGGCAACGCCACCATGCGCGATCACGTCACCGAGATAAGCCAGCTTGCCGATGGCGTCCCGATCGGCGCTGATCCCGCCATCACGTGCGCCGCGCATGGCGGCCAGGGCGCACGCAAGCGCCACAAAACTCGCGGCACCCGAGCCCAGACCTCCGGCGGATGGGATGTCGCTGTGCCATTCAATTTGCAATCCACCGGCCGGCGCGTCCGGAAGGGCATGCGCCAGAATGTATTTTGCGGGTGCGAAGTAATCGGCGCGCGCCAGGGTGCGAAGCTCTTCGTAGTTCTGTGTGGTGCGCCACGCATCCACCCGGGCCGCAAGTTCCGCAAGCGCCGCGCGCGTGGTGGACTGGTGCTCGTTGCCGCCCTCAAGCGTCAGTCCATCCGCCCCGCTTTCTTCGATTGTGCAGCGCGCCCGAAGACCCACACTTACGGCCAGCGCGCTTTGCCCGCGGTTTACGCTGTGTTCGCCAAACAGGATGGCCTTGGCGGGGGCCGAGGCGGCGAATTTCATGCGCGCACCCCGGCGTATGATTCCTCAAGCGCCCGGACCATCCAAACCATTGCGTCATTCAGGGGGGTGGCTATGCCCAGACCGCGCCCGGCTTCGGTTATTGCCCCATTTATCACGTCGATTTCGGTGCGCCGATTGTGGTCAACATCCTGCAGCATGCTGCTCCTGCCGCCAACAGCGCGTTTGAGCAGGCTGGTGATGGCGCTCCAGCGTTCCACATAATCGAGCGCAATACCCTGTGCGTTGGCAACGGCCACCACCTCGCGCAGGATGCCGCGCATGGTTTCCATGCTACCGGTGTGCTCAACCAGCCTGTGTGCCTCAAAGCGCAAGAGCGCGCTGGTGGGCAGTGTGCAGCAATTGAGCGCCAGCTTCATATAGATTTGCGCCAGCACCTGATCGGTCGTTTCGGTGGGCAGACCGGCCTGGTTGAACACCTCCGCGATGGTTTTCAGGCGCGGTGTGACCATGCCGCTCATTGCACCGATGTGTGTGATGCCCGCGCCCGTATGCAACGCGTGGCCCGGCGCGATCAAGGTTGCGCTGTGATAGGTAAGGCCAATGGCAACCTGGTTGGCGCCGACGATGTCTGCAATCCGCGCGCCGTTGCCCCAGCCGTTCTGAATCGTCATCACGGTTGTGTTGGCGTTCATCATCGGCAGGGCTTGACGCACGGCGTTCTCGGTGTGATAGCACTTGACAAACACAAGGATCACATCCTGAATGCCGGCCGTGTCCGGCGCCGTGGTGGCTCTGAGATTGGTCACCACCCGCGATGAGCCGCTGGGTTTGTGATCGACGCGCAGCCCGTGCGCGTTAATCTGATCGACCGCGCCGCCCGATACATCGACGAGTGTCACGTCCTGACCACCGTCTGCAAGCGCCGCGCCCATCACGCTACCCATGGCGCCTGCGCCACCCAGAATCGCAATCTTCATGGTTGTGTGCCCTCCAGCGCGCGCAAATACGCAACGCTTGCCTGCGTCCATTGTTTTTCTTTCGCCAGCGTGGCCGCAAAAGTGTTTTCCGGCGCGCACCAGTGCTCCACAATCAAGGCCGGCTCGGTTGGCAGCACACACAGTTGTTGCACCAGCGTCGACAGGTTCAGCATTCCGCGGCCCGCGGGACTGCCTTCAATTGCGAAACCCTCGCTGTGACCCACGCGGCGGATGGTCACGTCCTTGATATGCGCGCACACAACCTGCCCCCGTAATTCGGCGAACACGGCTTCGGCAGTCTCAAAGCAGCCCAGAGAATTCGCGGTGTCGAAGCAAATACCAACGTGCGCGCTATGTGCGGATTGCACGATGCGATGCAAGTCTTTGGCGCGCATGCTGTCGTGGTTTTCAATGGCCAGGGTGACTCCTGCGTGGGCGGCCTGCTGACCGCAGTCCATTGCAATCTCAATCCAATCATCCAGGGAATGCGCGGGCGCTCCAACCGGTTGGCGCAGCACCACGCGCAGCAGCGTGGCATTCAAGCGCCGGCACAGTGCAAGATACGACCGCACTTCGTCCGCCGCGCCCACCCGGGCGCCCAGTTGAATGTCCATGTTCCATAGCCGGGCGCAGCGTGCAAGTTCGTCCAGCTCTCCATTGGTCATCGCTTCCAACCCCGCGTTGTCCGCCAGTTGGCACACACCAACGGCCAGCGCGCGCGCTTCCGCGAGAACTTCCATGGCGGTCATGCGCTGGCCGCCATGGCCGCCCATGGATTGTGGATATGCATACGAGCCTATGCCGATTTTCATGGGGTTTCCCGTTCGTCCTCAATCGTCCGCACAGGGTTTGTGAGTGAGCCGATCGCGTCGATCTCCAGCCGCACCACGTCACCCGGCGAAAGGAACACCTGTGGCTTGCGAAAATAGCCGGTACCTGCCGGCGTTCCAGTGGTCACGATGTCGCCCGGCTCCAGCGTCATCGCGCTGCTGAGCCACGCAAGTATGCGCGGCAGTGGAAAGCACCAATCGCGATTGCTGCCATCCTGCATCAGAATGTCGTTTAGCCAGGTGCGCAATCCCAACACCGATGGATCGGGAATTTCGTCCGCGGTTACGATACACGGGCCCATGGGGGCAAACGTGTCGTAGTTTTTGCCCATCGTCTCGTTGTTGTCGTTGAACTGGGTTAACCGCGCCGACACATCATGCAGAATGGTGTAGCCAAACACGCAACCCATCGCATCTTTTTCCGCAATCCGATGACACCGCGTGCCGATGACCACACCAAGCTCCACCTCGTAATCGACCTGGAAGCGCGCGCCCGGGTGCAGGATGGGCGCGCCCGGCCCAATCACGCAATTGTTGAGCTTTGCAAAAAAACGCGGGTTGTCCAGAAACCGTGCATTCGCGTTCTCGTTGATGTGGCTCTTGTAATTCAGCCCACTAAACAGCATTTTGCCGGGTTTAGGAATGGGCGCAAGCAGTTGAAGCTTGCCAACTGGGTGGCGCACGGACCGCGCATCGGTGCTGGCAGCGCGCGCCAGCGCCATGGCGCCGCGCCCGGCGGCGATGAATTCGATCATCGAGCCAAATGGCAGGGCCACCACGGCGTCATCGCGTAGCACGCCAACGCGTTGTCGTTTGCGGTGCGCATATGTGACCAGCCTCACGGATTGTTGGTGCTCACGCGTCCCACCATCCACCCGCCAGAAAGCCACCGTCCACCGTGATGGTTTGCCCGGTGATGAAATCTGAACCGGGCGAGGCAAGAAGTAGCGCCGCACCAAGCAGATCAGCCGTGGTGCCGGGGCGGCGTGCGGCGGTGCGCTCAAGGATCCACGCGCTCTTTTTTGCATCGCCCCACAGCGCTTTGTGGTTGAGCGGCGTGTCTATGAATCCCGGCGCCAGGCAGTTCGCCTGGATGTTGTCTCCCGCCCACTCCAGCGCCATCGTCTTGGTGAGCTGGCCAAGCCCGGCCTTGCCAAGCCCATATACGCTGATGCCGCCCAATCCAATGCTGCTGGTGAGCGAGCCGATGTTGACGATCTTGCCGCCGCCCTGCGCGCGCATGATGGGGTGCACCGCCTGGGAAAGAAAGAACGCCGCGCGCACGTTGACCGCCGTGATTGTGTCGAAGTCATCCTGCGTCACCTCGTCCAATGGTTTGCGGCGGTTCATGCCCGCGCAATTTACCAGAATATCGATCCGCCCAAGCGCGGCGTGCGCTTGTTGAATGAGTGGCCGGCACACACCCGGATCCGTCAAATCGCCATTCAGCCCCACCGCACGCCCGCCCAAAAGATCAATTTGACGCAGCGTTTCGGCCAGCGGCGCGGCGCTTCGATTGTGCGCGCCGATGACGGCGCCGGCCTGCGAAAAAGCCACCGCCAGGGCCCGTCCAATGCCACCGCCAGAGCCGGTAATGACGGCGCATTTTCCATCAAGCGAAAACAATTCATGGATCAGATCGGTTGTGTTTTTCATGGACGCTGCAACGTAACCACCTGGTTAAGAGCGGCTGATTCGTAGGCGCCAAACACCAACCGAACCGTATGAAGGTTGTCTTCACCCGTTGTTTCAGCGGAGGCACCCCCGCGAATCGCGTGCAGAATGTTCTCATTACAAGGCACGGCGCTTGCATGGACCAGGTCATAGGCTGGGTGGGCCCAATCGTAGTGGGGCGGCGGGTGCCGGGTAATGTGCGTTCCCGTTTGAGTTGTCAGATGTATTTTGAAATCCGGGCACAGATCAAGCGAGCCAAGGCTGCCTTCAATATGAATGAGTGTTTCGGGAAAGCACTCGTGTTCAAGCGGGTTCTGCGCATAACCCAGATTGCAAATCACCGCCTGCCCGGTCCGCATGCGCAGCAGGATGGTCGCCACATTTTCGCCCTTCACCCAATCCAGCGTGCGTTGGGTCTGACAGAACAATGAATCGGCTTCGCCAAACAGGAAACGCGCCGTATCGAGAATATGACTGCCAATGTCGGTAATCACAAACTGCTCAAGATCGGCGAGAAAGGGCTGGTTTTTGAAAACTGGAAAGCCTGACACCATGGTGATGGTGGCCCGATGCACACGACCGATTTGTCCTGCTTCAAGCAGTTCTTTTAACGCCCGGATGGGTTTCTGCCAGCGCCAGTTTTCGTGGATAAACAGTGGCACGTGCGCATCGTGACAGGCCCCCACCATCGCCTCGGCCTGCGCCAGTGTTTGAGCCATCGGCTTTTGGCAAATGACGGGAATGCCCTGTCCGGCCACAGCGTGCACCAAATCCGCATGCGTGGTCACGTCGGTGATAATGTCAACAAAATCCAGCTTTTCGCGTGCCAACAGCATCCGGGCATCGTCGTAGACCGAAGGAATGGCAAACTCCCGCGCCAGCGCTTCAGCCTTGTGGCGTGTGCGGTTGTAAACCGCCACGCAGACCGCGCCGTCCAGCTCGCGCCACGCGCTCAGCTGGTATCGGGCCCAAAATCCCGTTCCGAGAATCGCAAATCGCTTTACCGTCATGATGGCTGGATTGATTATACTATCATCATACCAATGATGCACGCAGACGCTCTGTCTTGGACTGAAGCTCCAGGGTGGCGGCCCGCCACGCGTCAATCAACCGATCGTCGAAATCATTTTCGTCACTGTTGGCGATGCGACCGTGTGCATCCAGCCAATCCACAAGTCTGCGCGCACCCACCCGCCAGGGCACGGTGTATCGAAAGCCAAGGTCGGCCCGTGCGGCGCTGTTGTCAAAGATATTATTGAACTGAAAGTTCGTGAGGGTCCAATGCGCGGCGTCTGCAACGCTTGCGCCCGGCAACACCCGGGCAAGCACGCTGGTGGGTATGTGCACAAACGTGGGCTGCGGCGCGCCGATTGCGCCCGCGACAATTTCGTGGTGCTGTTCCCAGGTGACGAATTCTTCACCGGTGGCATGATACGCCCTGCCGAAGGTGGCGGCGTTTCCAGCGGCGTTTACGAATGCCCGGGCCACGTCCGTGGCATGACAGGAGCACCAAAGGGACTGCCCGTCGCCATGCACGATGATGGGCTTGCCTTTGCGCAATCGATCCACATGGGTGGCGCGGCCGCGCAGCGAATCCAGAATGCCGGCCCCCTCGGCATAGGTTGCCGCCGGTCGAATTACGGTCACCGTGAGCGCGCCTGCAGCATGCGCCGCAACCAGCACGGACTCGCAAAGGACCTTGTTGGCGGCGTACGAATTGCGCCCGTACTGTGGGGCGTCTTCGCGATATGGAAGCAGCGCCGCCGGGTGGGGATGTGCATACACATCGACGGTGCTGCAGAAGATGTAGTGCGCGGTCCTACCGGTAAACGCGCGCACTGCGCTCTCGGCCTCCGCGGGCAAAAAGCCGATCATGTCCATCACGCAATCAAAAACCGGCGCATCATGCATCTGGGTTTCGAACGTTGCGAATTGCCCGCGATCACCCTGCAACGTGCGAACCGCGCCCTCAAATGCCACGCCTCCGAATCCGATGCCCCGGCGGCCCCGGTTGTAATGCCACACCTCATCGCCACGCGCCAGCAGTTGTTGCGTGATTTGGGTGCTGATGAGACCGGTGCCGCCGAGGATCAGGATTTTCATGTTTGTGCCCCAACTATTTCTTGGGCAGTGTGGCGGACCAGTCGTTGACCTGCTTTTGCATTTCCGCGATGATCTTATCCACACCGGCTTCCTTCAATTTGGATTTGTATTCTGTCAGCTTGGCGTCCACATTATCCGCACTCCCGCGGTTCAAACCCTCGAATTCCTTGGCCACGGTGTTCACCTGGGCAATCTCTTTTTCAACCGGCTTGCGGTTAAACGTGAAGCCCATCACTGGCGAAACGTCCCCGTCGGCGATGCCCTTGTCGATGCGATCCCACACACCCACGTCGGTTGGATCAGTGAGATACAGCTGGCGCCGGTCACCGAATTGCCAGTAGGTGTTTGGCAGCCAGGCCGCGCTGTCCGCGGTCACGCCAGCCGGCAGGTCGATTATTTTCGTGGCCTTGTCCTTCCAGACCCAATGCTTGCCTTCAATCCCGAAATTGAACAGGTTATACAGCTCCGGATTCTGGTTGATCTCTTCAATAAACTTGACCGCTTTGTCCTGGTTCTTTGAAGTTGCGCACACGGTAAAACCGGTGCGTCCGATCCCGGTCGTCAGCATGTTCTTTTGCTGCAGGTGCTGGGTGAAAATGGGCACGGCCTTCCACTCGGCGTCCGCCATGCTCTTCGTCGAGAAGTCTCCGGTGCCGGGGAACATGAACCCGCCATACTTGAGCGCGCCGCGCTTCGCAATCATGTCGTTGTCAGGCACCACATCCTTGGCCACATAGCCCTTGCTGTACCACGTGCGCGCCAGATCAATCGCCTGGCGGTATTCCGGCGTATCGAGCACCAGCTTCACCGTGCGGTTTGGGTCACCCACTTTCACGCCGACGAGGGCGCCGCCGCGTCCGCTGCCAATCGAGTCATCCACCGGGTCGTAACCATAGTAGGTCGGGAACCAGAACTGCCCCCAAACATCGGATGAGAGCAGGGGCGTGACACCATTTTCATTCTTCAGTATGTTATCAAACAGCGGCTCCCAGTCCTCCCACTTCTTGGTGTTTTTCCAGTCAAACTTGTACTTTTCAATAAGATCAGACCGGGCCCAGAAGCCGGCATAGCTGGTCCAACCGGTGTAGTTCAACGCGTTGTAAATTTTGCCATTTACACGTGCGGCGTTCCACCATTCCGGCTTGTAACGGGCCCACAAATTGGGCGCGTTCTTTGGCAAAAGGTCATCGAGCGCCGCGAGCCCGCCGGTTGCAACGGACGGCAGATAGGGAATAAACCCACCCACCGAGATCAGATCGCAGGTTTCGCCGCTCTGCAGCATCAGCGCGATTTTTTGCGCGGCGTCGCTAAAGCCGTACGTTTTAAGCTTGAGTTTGGCCCCGATTTTTGGAATCAGGATCTTGTTCACCGCCTCTTCAATGATGGCGACATCCTTGTCCTTAAACGCAACAAAATGATAGGTCAGCTCGGGCACATCGGCGGCGGGGGCCGGCTTGGCCACGTCAGGCGCCTTGGTTGGATCCGCGGCCTTGGGCGCGGGCGCAACCGTTGCCGCTGGCGGCGCAGTGGGTGCGACGGGCGCACCCGCGCAGGCCGACACCATCATGGTCGTGCCGATGCATATGACTGCTGACATTAGTTTGGTTTGGTTTAACATGTATTCTTGCTCCTCTTGTGAATCTGCTTTTGTGGATAGCCGTGACTGGCCAACCACCAGGTTTGGAACGGTGGGGTGTGGATGGTGGTGCTTGTTGCGTGAATAAACCTCCTGGAATGCCTGCGGTCCGTTGGCTTCAATCGCCCTTTAACCCGCCCAATGTGATTCCCTTGATGAAATAACGTTGCACAAACATGAAGGCGAACAAGACCGGTCCCATGGCCAGAACCGCCATGGCCATGCGCACGGACTGGAGGGGTGGTTTAAGACCCTGGCCGGCAAATCCCTCTTCAAGCAGTTGGATGTTGGCAATGATTTGATACAGCAGGTATTGCAGGTTATAAAGCGACTTGTCGTTGATGAAGAGCAACGACAGATAAAGATCGTTCCAATAGAACAGCAGTGAGAACAAACCCACCGTGGCTAGGGCGGGCGTCGAAAGGGGCACCACCACGCGAAAGTAAATAAGCCATTCCGAGGCGCCATCCAACTTTGCCGCTTCAATCAATTCGCGTGGAATATTTGAAAAGAACGTGCGCAACAGCAACACGAAGAATGGCAGCACCAGCGGCGGGAGCACCAGCGCCAGCAGGTTGTCTTTGAGACCGAGCTGACGCACCATTAGTATGTAGAACGGCAGGGTGCCGGCGTTGAACAGGATGGGAAAGAAGACAAACAAGGCAAGCACCTTGCGCAGCGAGAAATCGCGTCGCGAGAGCGCGTACGCCAGCATGGACATGAGAAACAGGCTCACCATGGCGCCACTAAACGTGACCAGCACGGACACGCTGTAGGCACGCAAGATCTGCGCGGGATCCGCCAGCAAAAACCGGTATGCTTCTGTGCTGAATTTCGCCGGGATCAACCGAAACCCGCGTTCCACCAACGCCTGCTCATCGGTAAATGAAGCCGAAATAATGAGCCATAAGGGAACGATGCAGACCAGGCAGGTCGCGACGAGGGCACCATGAATCATGGCATGCGTCATACTGCGACGGCGTTTGAATGCGGCTCCACTCATGGTCTCAGAACAGCGCCTGATCCGGTTCGAATCGCCGGACCAGCCAGTTGCACAGCACCACCAGCGCGAACCCCACAAATGCCTGAAAGAATCCGGCCGCTGCGGCCATGTTGAAATTTCCCAGAACCGTGATCGAACGGAAGACATACGTGTCAATAACGTCCGTGGTGGGCAGCAGGGCGCCCTGGTTGCGAATCACATTCAGATACAAATCAAGGTTGGAGAAGAAAATCCGCCCAATCGCCAGCAGCAAGTTGATGATGACCAGCGGGCGCACCAGCGGAAGCATGATGAACCACACCTCCTGCAGACGGTTGGCTCCATCGATGCGCGCTGCTTCAAAGTACTCTGGATTAATGGCAAGCATGCCCGCGAGATAAATGACGGTGAAATAACCCAGGCTGTGCCAAAGGTTGGCCAGGACCAATATGACCGGCCAATACGCCGGGTTGGAATACCAGTTGACGGGTTCCAATCCAAACGAGCCAAGAATCCCATTTATAAAACCGCCCTCCGTTCCAAACAGAATAAAAATGAAATACCCAACGATGACCCACGACACGAAATATGGAAAGAACAGCACGCTCTGATAGATGCGCGAGACGAAGCGTTCGTGAACCTCGTGCAGCAACACGGCGGTGCCCAGCGAACAAATCGTATTGGCCACAATGAACAACCCGTTTAGGAACAGCGTATTGCGAATGATCCGCAGCGCAATACCGGTGCTGAACAGATATTCAAAATTCGAAAACCCGGTCCATTCGCTGCCCCAGATTCCCAGCGCGGCCTTGAAATCCTTGAAGGCCAGCACAATACCCGGCATCGGAACATACGAGAACGTAAACAATACGAGCATGCCTGGTAATGCCATCAGCACCAGCGCGCCATTGCGATTGATCCAGGCAGCAAGTCGCTGGCGGCGGGGCTGCGCTGCGCGCTTATTGGCGGATGTCCGGCTGTTCACAATCCGGGCCTTGACAGCGTTCATTAAATAGATACTATCATCATACATTTGATTTGTCAATCAAAATGTGAACATCATGCTAAAAATCAGTGACAACAAACGATTTCTCATTTATGACGATGGGCGCCCATTTTTCTGGCTGGCCGACACCGCTTGGGAACTGTTCCACCGCCTTACCCTGGAAGAGGCTGGAGAGTATTTGCGCGACCGGGCTGCAAAAAAGTTCACCGTCATTCAGGCCGTGGTCCTGGCGGAATTCGACGGTCTTCATCAACCCGCCGCCAATGGCCATTGCCCGTTTTTCCACGACGATCCGGCCCAACCCAATGAGGCCTACTTCGCGCATGTGGATGCAGTGGTGGGGATGGCCGCGGAATTGGGCCTGCACATTGCCATGCTGCCGATGTGGGGCGACAAATGGAACGTCCGCTGGGGCATCGGCCCGCAAATTTTTACCGCTGCCAACAGCCGCGCCTATGCGCGCTGGCTCGCCCGGCGTTACAGGGAAGCGCCTCTTATCTGGGTGCTCGGTGGTGATCGCGCGATTGAAAGCGCGGAGCACCGCGCGATTATGGATGAGCTGGCGGCCGGTCTACGCGAGGGCGACGGCGGCAACCATCTCATCACGTTTCACCCGACAGGTTCGCAATCCTCGGCGCAGGATTTTCACGACGCCGATTGGTTGGATTTCAACATGTGGCAATCCGGTCACAATCGCAACCGGGACAATTACGCCTGCATTGCCTCGGACTATGCGCGCACACCCACCAAACCCTGCTTGGATGCCGAAAACGGCTATGAAGATCATCCTGCCGGGTTTAACATTGAAAATGGGTACCTTGATGAGTACGATGTGCGCCGGGGCGCCTACTGGGCGCTGTTTGCCGGTGCGTTTGGACACACCTACGGTTGCCACGATATCTGGCAGTTTTGGACGCCGAAATTCGCACCAATCACGTTTTGCCGCCGCAACTGGCACGAGGCGCTCCATCTTGCGGGCGCCGCCCAGATGCAGCACGCGCGTGCGTTATGCGAGAGCAGGCCATTTTTGACCCGTATTCCGGATCAATCGCTCATTGTTTCTGATCCGGGCAAGACAGCCCATCATGTGCGCGCCACGCGCGATCAAAGCGGCTCATACGCGTTCATATACCTGCCAACGCAAAGACCCGTTTCGGTCAATTTGGAAAAACTGTCCGGCAGCCGGATCGTTGGCCACTGGTTCAACCCGCGCACCGGCACAGCCACCCTCATCGGAGAATTCGACCGTGCCGGCCTGCGCGAATTTACTCCGCCAGCGGCCTGGCCGGATTGGGTGCTGGTGCTGGATGATGCATCCCGGGGATTTGCCGCACCCGGCACATAGCAGCGTGCAAGGTGGGTTGCCGGGGTGTTGCCCCCGGCTACCCACGGGGTTACTTGGCCTTGCGCGCCCGTTGATACGTGTCTTCAGCCTCGGCAAGGTGGGCCTGCATCGCTGCGCGCGCGCCCACAATACTGCCCGCAACCAGTTGCTCCAAAATACGGGTGTGATGGTTGAAGGCATTTTTGCGGGTGCTTGGAAGGCGGGTTGCAACCAGCCGCACCGCCATCAGCATGTCGGCGATTGAGCCCAGCAACACCGGGTAGAGCGGGTTGTGGGTGGCCTGTGCGATGGCCGCGTGAAAGTTCACATCGGCGCGCGCCCACAATCCCGCATCGGGTTCACTTTCAACCAGCGAGGCAAGCAGCCCCTTTAGCTTTTCAAGATCCGCCGTTGTGCGACGCGCCGCGGCCAAACCGGCAATCTCAACCTCAAGGTGTCGCCGCACCTCCTGCAAATGTCCAAACGAGACATCCTCCTGGTGCGCCTTGCCGTTGCTGCGCGCGTGGTCGTGCAGCATCATGGTCATCATTTCGGATACCACCGCCGAGCTTGGTGCCAACACAACCGTGCCGCCACCCGAACGCGCGTCCAAAAGACCCTTTGCCGCCAGAGATCGCACGGCCTCGCGCACCACAGTGCGGCTAACCCCCATGCGTTCAACCAGCTCGCGCTCCGGTGGCAGCTTGTCACCGGTTTTTAGCTCGCCACTGCGTATCATCTGCTGCAGTTGCGCGGCCACCTTGTCGCTCAAACGTTCTGAGCGCACGGGCAGGTCAAAGGTGCTGATGGGTTTGGATGCAGGCGCGGTGCTCGCTTTCAAGGTGTCAATATCATACTGTGGCGCCCGGCTGTGCGACCCCGCAGAGCCAACGCCTTTTGCTCTGAATTTTAATCATACGATTATAGTATATTAGGCCCACCTCGCATGCCAAACGAAACCGCCCCCCGGGTCTACCATCTGCGCGCCGGCCCGCTTGAGGTGCGCTTTCAAGGTGGCGACCTGCGCGGCATGCTCTGGAATGGGCGCGAATGTGTGCGCCGGATATATCCCGCCGTTCGGGATCGCAACTGGGGCACCGCGCCAAACCTGCTTTCAAAAGTCGAAGTGCGCCATGATGCTGAGAGTTTTGAAATTCGCTATTCTTGCGAAAACCTGTTGAACGATGTTGACTTTGCCTGGCAGTGCGTGATTACCGGCGCCGCCGCCGGCGTCATCACGCTGTCGATGGATGGCGTTGCGCGCAAGACATTTTTGAAGAATCGCATTGGCTTTTGCGTGTTGCACCCGGCCGCGTGTGCGGGTGCGCACTGCACGGTGCACCATACCGACGGGACCATCTCCATCGCCGCCCTGCCACGGCGCATCAGTGCCACCCAACCGGTGCCCCCCTTTCAAAACATGCGCGGGTTATCCCAACAGTTGGGCCCAACCTGCTGGCTCGACATGGTGTTTAAGGGTGACGTGTTTGAGCTGGAAGATCAGCGCAACTGGACCGATGCCTCTTATAAGACATTTGGAACACCCCTGGCATTGCCCGTCCCGGTAACGATGCACGAGGGGCAACGGGTTGCGCAAACGGTTGAGTTGCGCCTCCGGCAGGAGGGCAACGCTGCCGCGCGCGCGCCGCGCCTGCGCGCCGACGCGCAGGATGCCGCTGCAATCAAAATCTCCATAGGTGCGCGCAGCCTTCCTCTGCCGCGCATTGGTGTCGGGCTTGGAAACGCAACCATTGGCAACCGCAGCCAGGCCTGGCAGCGCTTGCGCGCGCTAAAGCCGGCTCATGTGCGGGCGGATGTGCGCATTGACGACGCCGGACTTGTGCCGGGCTTGCGACGCGCACTGAACACCGCGACCCGACTGGGTGCGCCGCTTGAACTGGCGCTCTTTGTGCCGACCGACAGCATAGACGCATCCTTACGCAGGTTTGGCGCCGTGGTGCGTGAGTTAAAACCCAATGTGGCGCGCTGGATTTTGTATCGTGATCGCGAGATCATGGCGGAGCCGCCGCTGCGCACACTGCTTGCATCCGCGCGCGCGCATCTGGCGGGCGTCGCGCCGGACGCCGAATTTGCTGCCGGGGTGGACACGGACTTTATGTTCATCAACCGCTATCCTGCGGCAGCACGGCGGTTGGATGCGCTCGCGGTTTCCATCAATCCCCAGGTTCATGCGTTCGATGACACCTCACTAATCGAGACACTCGGGGCCCAAGGCACACTGGTCGCCAACGCCAGGGCGCTCGCGCGCGCGCCGGTGGTTATCTCACCCGTCACGCTGCTGCCACGCCACAACCCGTATGCCGCCGTGCCGGCCGCGGTCTCAGAACCTCCGGCCGACCCGCGCCAGCGCACCTGGTTTGGTGCGGCATGGACGCTGGGCAGCATCAAATACCTTGCCGAGCAGGGCGTACACAGTGCCACCTACTTTGAATTGTTTGGCGAGCGCGGGCTGGGCGACGCACACGGCATGTTTCCCTTGGCAGACGTATTTGCGGCTCTGGCCGACCACGCCGGCGGGTCCGTAGTACGCAGCCGCAGCGATCAACCCCTGCAGGTTGAATCGCTGGTGCTCCGGTCCGGGCGGCTGACCTGTGCGTTGATTGCAAACTTTGGCATTCGCAGCCAACCAGTTGTCGTGCGCGGCGTCGACGGTCCCGCCCGGGTATCGGCGCTTGCCGGCGACGCGGCGGAACTCCGGTTGAGGCCGGCGGGCACTCGTTTGCAGTTGACCCTCGCCCCCCAATCCATCACGCGGGTGGAATGGCGGTAGCGCGGGACAGCGCCCTGGGTTGCGGTATAAACCACCCCATGAACAACCTCATCCTGAACACCGACGTGACCGCCGGCAAGATCAGCCGGCACATCTACGGCCACTTCGCCGAGCACCTGGGTCGCTGCATCTATGGCGGGTTTTGGGTGGGCGAGGATTCGCCGATCCCAAACACGCGCGGCATCCGCAATGACGTGGTCCAGGCGCTCCGCGGTGTGGGTATCCCAAATTTGCGCTGGCCGGGCGGATGCTTTGCCGACGAGTATCACTGGCAGGATGGCATCGGTCCGCGTGCCGGCCGCCCATCGATGGTAAACACCCACTGGGGCGGCGTCACCGAAGACAATGCTTTTGGCACCCACGAGTTTATGGATCTGTGCGACCAGCTCGGCTGCGAGCCCTACATTTGCGGCAACGTGGGCAGCGGCACAGTGCAGGAAATGCAACAATGGGTGGAATACCTCACCAGCGCCAACCAAAGCCCGATGACCGCCCTGCGCGCGGCCAACGGTCGCGCCGAGCCCTGGCCGCTCCGCTTCTGGGGTGTGGGCAACGAAAACTGGGGTTGCGGAGGCAACATGACCGCCGAGCACTATGCCCAGGAATACCGCCGCTTCCAGACCTATGTGCGCAATTTTGGTGACAACCGCATCTACAAAATCGCCTGCGGCCCGCGCAATCATGATTACCACTGGACCGAGGTGCTGATGCAGCAAAGCCGCAACATGCGCGGCGGCTTCCTAATGAACGGCCTCAGCCTGCACTACTACACCCCTGATGGACCGTTCCGCCAGCTGCAGTCCGCCACCAAGTTTGAAGAGCACGACTGGCGCTTTATCCTCAAGACCGCCGCCCACATGGATGAGCTCATCACCCGCCACAGCGCGATCATGGATCAGATCGATCCCGAGCGAAAAGTTGAGTTGATCGTGGACGAGTGGGGCGCCTGGTATGCCGTGGAGCCCGGGACAAACCCCGGCTTTCTATATCAGCAAAACAGCCTGCGTGATGCCTTGGTGGCCGCGCTCACGCTAAACATATTTAACAAGCACTGCCGCCGCGTGACCATGGCCAACATCGCCCAGACGGTCAACGTGTTGCAGGCCCTGATCCTGACCGATGAACACAGCGACCGGATTGTGCGCACCCCAACCTATCATGTGTTTGAGCTGTATCGCGTGCATCACGACGCCGAGGCGCTCGCGCTTGATCTGCAGGTCGACGCAGTGGGCGCGGGTCATGCGGTGATGCCCGGCATCACCGCGTCGGCCTCACGTGATCATGCGGGTGCGGTCAACCTAACCCTTTGCAACGTCGACCCGGCACAGTCGGCGGCGGTGGTGTGCGCGGTGCGGGGAGCGCACGGGCAGACGGTGTCCGGCCGTGTGTTAACCGCCCTGACCATGCAGGCGCACAACACCTTCGACGATCCTGATGCCGTCGCTCCGCAGCCCTTCGCGGGCGCCGAGCTGGTCGGCGACCGGCTCACCTTTACGCTCCCCGCCCGATCCGTGCTCGCGCTCACGATTCATTAGCGCGCCATGCCGGCCATTCGGCGCCGGCCGACGTATGGAGCGCGGTGCCGGTGATTACACCGGGCTTCCAGCCGGCCATTCGGCGCCAGCCGACCTATGGAGCGCGGTGCCGGTGATTACACCGGGCATCCAGCCCGCTCATTCGGCGACCGCCGACATATGGAGCGCGGTGCCGGTGATTACACCGGGCTACTAGCCCGCCATTCGGCAACCCCTAATCAAAGTGCCGGCAAAGTGCGTGAGCACCTTGCCGGTCATGCTGCCCCGGTCTACCTACCGCCGTCGCTGACCACAAGCGGCAGCGCAACGGTAAACGTGGATTGCAAGAGGGCCGGCCCGTAGGTGTTTACCGCACCATCGGACTCATGCTCAACCAGCCAGTAGCTGTAGATGGTTGAAGCTGCGGCATTGGAATCAATTACCTCGTATCCCGCTCCGCTGAGACCGCGAGCAGGGATCAGTTGTTCGGTGACCGCGCTCGCATCCGCAGGTATCAGCTTGGACGGAGTCGCACCGGTTGATCGATAGATGGCAAACCCAACTGTATTCCGCTCGCTCAGCGTCGTCCAACGCACGACGACCGAACCATCCGTCTGGCGCATGGCGACAAACCGTGACAACGTCACCGCAGCGGGTGGTTTCACCTCGGTCGTCGGGGTCACGGTGACCGTCGCCGTCGGCGTGTGAGTTGCGGTCGGTGTTTCGGTAGGCGTCTGGGTGACAGTTGGTGTTTCCGTCGGCGTCGCAGTCGGCGTATCGGTCACCGTGGGTGTCTGAGTCGGTGTCGCGGTTGCTGTGTTCGTGACCGTGGGTGTCTGAGTCGGCGTCGCGGTCGGCGTGTCGGTCACCGTGGGTGTCTCCGTCGGCGTCGCGGTCGGCGTGTCGGTCACCGTGGGCGTCTGAGTCGGTGTCTCGGTCGGTGTGTCGGTCACCGTGG
>JANXLU010000018.1 GCA_025354985.1 Chloroflexota bacterium | reverse complement strand
GAAGCATCTTGGGCATTGGTGTGGTACTGCATGCTACGCGATGCTTCGCAGGTTTGGGATCAGGTATTCTGGCGGTTAACTTAGAAGGGCTCCAAGCCGGTACGTGGGCAGGCACAGGTAGTACGAAACCCTCACAGGGCTCCAAGCCCTGTGAGGGTTAGCGAAGCTGCTGTGAGGGTTGGCGTAGCTGATGTGAGGGTTTCGCACACGCCGTTGCGGTCACATGCACCACACCGTAACATTTCTGTCTCGCATGCACGACGCGTCCGCGGACCGTTTACTGCAGCGCAAACTGCGCGGCAAATGTGAAGCTCCGAATAGGCCGACAAACAATCACACGCACTGCGAAACCCTCACAGGGCTTGGAGCCCTGTGAGGGTGGGCGAAGCTGCTGTGAGGGTTTCATCAAACGCGTCCGCGCTACTTGGGACATTCCTCCCATTGCTTTAACACCATATTTTGCTACACTCCGACCATGCCACCCGCCGGGAGCGCACCACGCATACGCGCCAATTACGAGGAGCTCAAAGCCATCTCACAGCGCTTTGCCACCTCCGCCGACAACACCCAGCGCCTGATTGGCGATCTGCGCCGGCACATCGACCAGCTTCAGGGCGGCGATTGGAAGGGCCGCGGCGCCAATGCCTTTTATGACGAGATGACGGGTTCTCTGTTGCCCGCACTCCAGCGACTGGCGGGCACGCTCACGCTGGCCAGCCAGATCACCGCGCAAGTTAGCCAGCGCATGCAAACCGCCGAACGCGACGCCGCTGCGGTGCTAAACAAGCCACCCGGACCGGCCAGCCCGACGTCTGGTGACTCGGGCGGCGGCATCCTTTCGGCAATAGGCGGCGCACTAAGCACGGCGGCCGGGTTTGTGGGTGACCTGTTCGTGGGTGCCGGGCATGAACTGTGGGACATGGGTGCAGGCTTGGTCAGCCTGGTCACCAATCCGATCGGGATTCTGAAGGGATTGGGTCAGGCGGTCATGCATCCGGGGCAGTTGCTCGATGCGCTGGTGAAGCCTTTTGTCGAGGATTGGAAGAGTGGTCACCCGGGTCGCGCCATCGGGCGCGGCATTATTTTCGTGGGTTCATTCTTCATCGGCGCGGGCGAGGCAAAGGCCGCGGCCTCGGCCGGGAAGGCCGGCGAGGCCATGAGCGCCGCCGCCAAAATCGCCGAAGCCGCCGAGGCCGCAAAAGCAGCCGAAGTTGCAGCCAAGGCGGCAGAATTGGCCAAAGCCACCGAGGCAGCCCGGGCCGCCGCCGCTGCGGAAGCCGCGGCGCAGGCCGCGCGCGTGGCCGAAGCCGCCGAAGCTGCGCGCCTGGCCGAAGCCGCAAAAGGGGCCGAAGCGGCAAAGGCCGCCGAGGGCGCGGATGCCGCAAAGACCGCCGCCAAATACGGCGACAAAGGTCAATTCACCCGCGACGAATGGATCAAGGAGTTGGCCCAGGACCCGGCCCACAAGGGTGTGCTGGATGCCAAGGGCATACGCGAGGCCGAGGTCGGGCTCAGCCTCGAGGAATCCGGCAAGATACCCAAAATCGCCGGGCGGGACCCAAGCGGGGCGGCCGAGTTTATCGATGTGACCGGGCAGAAATGGGATGTAAAGGCGTTTAATTCAAAGTTTCCGCCCAAGAAGGGCGGCTTCCAACTGGAGCGCGACCTTGGCCGGGTGGAAAGCGAAATTGGCAAGGGTGAAAATGTTATTCTTGACAGCGCCAATCTTACTGCCGATCACGCAGCACAGTTAAAGGCGGCCATCGAAGCCAAGGGGCTGTCGGGCAACGTAATATGGTTTCCATGATGGGAGAACAGCAGCACATGAACGAAGCGATTGAGACTGCGGTGCGCGCCGGGGAGCCGCTGACGCTCGCCCAGGAACTGGCGCAACACGAAATTTGGGCGACAAGCATTGGCACACAGGGTACCCTGCTCAGCCGCGAGGATATCGATTTCCGAGGCACAGCCATGAGTGGTCTGCACCTGTCCGGCGCGGAGATCCCCGGTGCAAATATGACCGGCGTGGACTGCTCGGGCACCGACTTCTATGGCTGTAATCTGGCATCCGCACTCTTCACCGAGGCCAGGATGCCAGGTGCAAACTTGGGCAAGGCCAATCTGGACTATGCCACACTGGATGGCGCGCTTGCGCCGCGTGCCAATTTCCTCAAGGCTTCGTTTTTTGAAGCGAGCGCGCTGCGTGCCGATCTGTCATTTGCCGATCTGCGTCATACGTGGTGGAAAGACGCGGTGTTGGCTGACAGTAACCTGACCGGCGCTTGCCTGACGGGCGCGCACTTTGACGGGTGCGATCTGCGCGGCGTGAACTGGACCGGCGTGAGCGGCGTGGATGGACTACGCCTGACCAACGTGCGCCTGAGCGACCACCTCACCGCCAGCGATGACGATGCCCGCGCTTGGGTTCGCCATGCAGCGCTGGACTTTGAGACCTTTCCCGGGCCGCATCTGCCCGAGGCATTCTGGCCATGGTCTCAAGCTAGCTGGGACTTGAGCGCGGCCGAGATGGGCGCGCTGTTGACCGCGGGTGGCGTGGTGCAACCCAATGCCACGCTGGCGTCTGACCTCGGCGTGAGCACGGTGCAGCTCGCGCTGGCCAAAGCCGCGCTCACCGAGCGTGGATGGCTCATGCCGGCTGCCGGGCTGCGCCCGGATGTCGTTGCGGCAGTGCAACTGCTGGCTAAACCCGAACGCGTACTGCTATTGCAAACGCGCGAACGCACCACGTCCGGTGCGGAACGCGTGCGCACTGTCACGATCGGGCAGGACGCCGCGCTCACCGGCTTGAACTGGGTGGACGAATCCAGTGGGCGTCATCACGTGCAGCAGGCCCCCGCGCAGCAGTGGCCGTTGGCCGCTTGGTATGCGGTGCGCGAATTTGGGCAACTGCCGGTCAGCACGCCCACTGCTCCCGCCGGGGCGCCACCCGTGGCTTCAGATATGACCGACACCGCCATGCTCACCCGGATGTGGCCGGATGGTCGATCCGTGGTGCTCAGCTGGTTCGTCGCGGGCGGGCGCCTGTGGCGCGTTCAGCCCGAGCCCGCTGCACCCACGGTCCTCTCCCGTGACGCGCTGGCCCAGGCCGTTTTTGAGCTTATTTGGGACCCGCCAGGCGGGTAGGGCGAGGTTCCGCCAATCGCGCGCCCGGATCCGCTATTTCAAATCCAGCGGCGCACCCGGGTCATAAACGAGGTGTAGTCCGCGCCAAACTTGGCCGTGAGAATGCGCTCCTCGGGCATGATCTGGAACCGCGTAATGTAGAAAATGTACGCCACCGGACCCAGCAGGCACCACGGATTGGCCAGCAAGACCGCGATTGCGACCAACACCAACAGCATACCCAAATACATCGGGTTGCGGGTGATCGTGTAGATGCCTGATGTGACCAGTGACGACGCGTTTTGCGGAGCCGTGGGGTCAGTCGTGGTGCGGGCCCGGCCAAAGGCTCGGAAACCGCCGACGGCACACACACCCCCAAGCGCGAAAATCAGGACTGCCAGCAGCACGCGCGCGACAATCGGGATCTGAAGCGCCGGTGTGACCAGCGAGACAATGACCATGAGCGCGGCCGTGATCACCGTAACGATCGGTGGCATGATTTTAAGTTCGAGCGACTGCATGAGCCAATTGTAGGTCTGGAATCGCGGTCGCGCCGCGTCAGCGAGTACCATTCAGTCCCATGACGACACACGCGTGGATGGCGGACATCCGATCATGACCATTACCTCTGTCTTGCAAGCGATCCAGTTCATCCTTGCCCCGGTCGTCATGGTTTCGGCGTGCGCGATATTGTCGGGCGGGCTGCTCAGCCGCTATGCCGCGGTCAATGACCGGCTGCGCGCGATGGCCCGCGAACGACTGGAACTGCTCAAGCTCGCGTGCGACGCCTCGGGCATGGACCCGCGTGGGGCATTCAACCTGACCACCGAACGGTTCAAGGAAATCGACGGTCAAATACCAACCCTCCTCAGCCATCATGCGATGGTGCGCCGGGCGCTGTTTGCGCTGTATGGCGCGTGTGCCATCTTCCTGGCCGACATGCTGGTCATCGCCACCAGCGTGGTGCTGGTGATCGATGCGTTCGCCGTGGCGGCCATGGGTGTCTTTCTGGTAGGCGTGGGCATGCTGCTGTTGTGCCTGTTGATCACCGTGCGCGAGATCGGCACATCGCATCACGCGTTGTATTACGAGGTGATGCATGTGGCCGAGCTGCCCATCACCGGGCCGGGCCGATCGCCGTCATGACCAACACCCAACCCGTGCCCGGTCGCGGTCGCTTTGCCGTGCGGGATGCCATCCGCGCGCTTGACCCGGTGCGCGATCACCAGCGGATTTGCTACTTAAGCGCGTGTTATGACTTCCCCTGGGATTTCGCCCGTGCGCTTGAGATGGCGTTGTTCCGCACGTTTGGGATCGCCAAGGGCACCAGTCTGTTGCTAAGCACCGGCGAGTTTGTGCAGCGCACCCAAAAACGCTATGACGACACCGTGCTGATCCTTGGTGAGATTTTGGAAAACGGCTATGACAGTGATCGCGGGCGCGCGGCGCTGCGGCGGATGAACCAGCAGCACGCGCACTATACGATTCCAAACGACGAGTATTTATATACGCTCAGCACTTTTCTGTTTGAGCCGTTGCGCTGGAACGCGCGCTTCGGCTGGCGGCGCTGCACCGACCACGAGCGCACCGCGGCCTTTCAATATTGGCTGAACATGGGCGAGCGCATGGCGATCCGGGATTTGCCCACCGACATCGATGCGTTTGAACTGTGGAACGTGGCCTATGAGCGTGAACACTTTGTGTTTGCGCCCGCCAATCAGCAGATCGCCGAGGCCGGCCGCGCGCTTCTCTTGGGTTGGTATTTGCCGCGCCCGCTGTGGGGTATGGGGGCCTCGTTGCTCTCCGCGTTAATTGATGAGCCGCTGCTGCGCGCGGTGGGGTTTGGGCTTCCGCCGCGCTGGCTGCGCCGGGTGGTGGAAGGCGTCATGCGCACGCGCGGGATTGCGCTCCGACTCTTACCGTCCCGCGCCCGGCCGTTTCGGTTCACCGCGCTTGGCACGGCCACTTATCCAAATGGCTACGAGATCGATCAGCTCGGGGCCGACCGCGCGCGCACGTAGCGCGCGGCTATGTCGCCGATCACACCCAGTGCGGCGTGGCTGCCCTGGTCGGCGCCCTTCTCAAAATCGCCGGGCGTCCGGGCCATTTGGTTTGTAATGTGCGCCAGGCATATCACTGCGTTGCCGGTCGCCTGTGCATAGGCATACAGCCCGGCCGCCTCCATCTCCACGCCCAGGATGCCCCGGCTGCGCGCATGCTCAATCGCTTGTGCGGTTTCGCGAAAAGGTGCATCCGTGGTCCAGGTGCTCCCGCAAATCAGGCGTGACCCGCCGATGGACCGCGCTCCGTCAAACAGCGCCAGAAGCACCGGGCTTGCATATGCGTAGTCCGACGGTGCCATGTAATGAATGCTGGTTCCCTCGTCGCGCAGCGCGCGGTCGATCAAGACGAAATAGGGCGTCTGGCCCACAGATACGATTTGTCCGGCGGAGGTCACGCTGATCAGAAGTTTGCACCCGCTGGCAAACATCTCCTCGGCCACCAGCACCGCAAACGGTGCGCCCACCACGTTGGGCACCAATCCAAAGGTGACTTCCTCGCGTTCAAACGTAATCATCCGGGTGTGGTAGCAGGCCCAGCCCGGATGAACCTGCGCAGCACCGGTTGAGGTCAGGTGCGCGGCAATATCGCCATCCGGGTCCAGCAGGCAAATGTCGGGCACATCAATCACCGGCAGCCCCTTCTGCCGCCGCGCCTCGCGCAGCATGTTATCCACCACAAAGACGGACGGTTCCAGGTGATGCTTGTTATCCAGGAGCGGCGTGGTCATGCTCGCGGCGTGCGCTTGCGGCGAAACACTGCATCGGCCGCGTGCATCCCGTCAATAAGCGCGTCGATCTCCCAGGGCTCGGTGTATATATAGAAGCTGGCCCGGCTGCTGGGGTCGCCGCCAAACCGCTGATGGATGGGTTCGGCACAGTGGAATCCGGCGCGCACCGCCACGTTTCGCTCACCCAAAAAGTCAGACAGGTCATGCGGGTGCAGCCCGGGTATCTTAAAGCTGGCCACGCCCCCGCGCAGCTCGGCATCGTCCGGCCCGAGCAGCTGCAGATCCGGGAATGCGCGCAGCCGGGCAAGGGCATAGCTTGTGATGTTCACCTCGTGCTGGCGCACCGCGGCCATGCCGATGGCATCCAGGTAATCCATCGCCGCGGCCAGCCCGATGGCCTCGACAAACGCCGGGGTGCCGGCCTCAAACTTGAGCGGGACCGCATTCCAGGTGACCGCGTCCTTGCCAACGGACAGGATCATGTCGCCGCCGGTCATGAAGGGCGGCATCCGCTCGAGCAGCGTGCGCCGGCCATACAACACGCCGATCGCGGTTGGCCCAAGCAATTTGTGTCCGGAAAATACGAGGAAATCGCAGTCGAGGTCGGTCACATCCACCGGCATGTGCGGCACGGACTGGCAGGCATCCACAATCATCACCGCGCCGACCGCGTGCGCCGCCGCTCCAAGCGTCTTGACGTCGTTGATCGTGCCCAGCACGTTGCTCACCTGCGCCAGGCTTACGATTTTGGTGCGGTTGGTGATCAGCGTGTCAAGGTGCGCAAGGTCCAGCTGACCATCGTCGCTCACCGGGATGAACCTCAGCACCAAGCCGCGCTCCCTGGCCAGCACCCACCACGGCACAAAGTTGGCGTGGTGTTCCATTTCGCTGATCAGTACCTCATCACCCGGTTGCAGGAAGGCGCGGGCGTAGGAATGCGCGATCAGGTTCATCCCTTCGGTGGCGTTGCGTGTAAATACTATGTTCTCCGGCGCCGGCGCATGGATAAACCGCGCGACGCGCGCGCGCGCGGCGTCATAGAGCTCGGTGGCACGCACGCTCAGCGGATACAACCCGCGGTGCACGTTGGCATAGCTGGTGCGATACACCGCGTCCATCGCCTCCAGCACCTGGCGCGGCTTTTGCGATGATGCCGCGCTGTCCAGGAAGGCCAGCGGCGGGTCACCGGGATTATTGGCCAGTATGGGGAAGTCTGCCCGCACCTGCGCGGCATTGAGCGCTGGCATCCGGATCAGGTGGGGATGGCGGTGCCGCCCTTGGCGCGCGACAGCGAATACACGGTCACGCTGGCGTCCGGGTAGCCGTGATACATGATGCTGTCATTGGCATAATTAAAATCCACCTGAATGGTCAGGTGCTTGCCGCCGCACTCGGGGATGCCCGCGTTGGTCAGGTAATAGGACTGATTCTTGCCCTTCGCATCCCGCCGGATGCGCCCAAGCACGGGGGTGATGAACGCCACCAATTTCGGGTTGACAGTGGACTTGTCCTTTGTGAACTTGGAACCATCGCTGCCGCCCGGGAAATGTTTGTCACCGTGGGTGTCATAGGTATAGGCCGATGCGGGCCTGGTGTTGATCTGGATCAGCAGGGCGGGCTTTAGCTTGTTGAGGATCTCGGCGCGGGTGATGCCATCACGGAGGACAGTGGTATCGGCCTTGATCACGGCGTTCATCATGGCCAGCGTCGTGGCCGGCATCTGAAACATCGAGCTATCGATCCCGGTAATCGACGGGCTGAGCTTGAGCAGTGCGGTGTTCAAATCATTTAACGTTTCGATCTTGGTCTTTTGGTCCTTGCCAATCATGTTGGGTTCTCCTTCTGATCGTTGATAAATGCGCCGGTCCGAACTGGAATCGGGCACCTCGACGGATTATAGGACGCACGTTACCCGTCGTCATGCGTCACTCAGTGAGGCGCGCAGTGCAGCACAATCACTCATTACCAGCGCCATCTGTTATTCAGAGAAAAGTACGCCCGGGTACATGCGAACAAACGGGCGGGCAACTACGCCGGAATGGCTCCCTCCGCAATCACATCGAAGCTCTCATGACTGCGAACCGATGCAAGATCGGGATCAATTTGCGCCCAGCCACGATTGAAATTTGTCGCCTGTACGCTTCAACAACTGAATAGAAACCAGCACACCTCATTTCGCAGTCTCTGATCGTCGATCACAAGTGCACGAATCTCGCGGGGGAGATGAGCGCGTTGCCACGTGCATTCCAAGCGACCCGCCGCGTCACGTTCAGCTTCATCGGTCGCCGCGCGGGCGGCCCGGATTGCGTAGGCGGCGGCACCCAAGTCGTGTGCCGGCACATGCGCCACCACCCCGGTTTGCCCGGCCGCAAATGCTGCATCCCGCGCCGCACCGCTCATGACTCTGGCCGCCGCCATGGCATGACCGCCAGCCGTTCGGGATTGCGTCATTTTGATATCGCCGCGAGCCCAAGCGCGGGCCGCTTCAATCGCCTGTCGTGGTCGATCATCACCGGGCTGCACGCTTTCAAAATGGTGCAACACATGTTGGGCGCAATCAGCCGCCCACATTGCCAGGAGGTGATGATGCGCATCTTGCAACGTGCCACCGCGCCGAACGGTAACAAGCCTCGGGTCTCGTTTTTTGGTGAAGATCACAAATCTCTCCCTGACCGCTACAAATTCTACGCCTCACCTTCCTGCATCGCCATCCGCTGCAGCTGCGCGTGGCGTATACAACCGATCCCTGGTTTAATTGTTCACTTATCGCATCAACAAGGGTAGGCTGACCTGATGGCTGCCCGACGAAATCACAGTCTTCGCAACTGTGAAGAAGCGCGTGACCTGGGCGCCATTAAACTGGGGATCGCCCGCCGCGTTGATGGCGAGCTGACAGGTGCCCACGGCAACGATGGTTACCAGGGTGCCGCTGACCGTGCACACGCCGGTGCTGTTGCTAACCATGGTTACCGGCAGGCCGGACGAGGTCACCGCTCCGACGTCAAACGCCGGGCTGTTTAACGCGTGGTTGGCGATCTGGGGCACCGCCAGGGTTTGATCAGCCTTATACGCCGTCACCATTACCGTTGTGACCGTGGCATTCACAGCCCCGCTGCCCAGTTGCCCGTTGGAGTTCAATCCCCAGCATTGCAGCGCGCCGGCAATGCTGACCGCGCACGTGTGCGCGCCAAAAAAGCCCACCATCAGGACGATGTGCGCGGCACCGGTGACCGAGAGCTGGGCCACACCACCCATGAGCCCCTGGACCGTCACACCGTTCTTGCGCGCCGAGCTAAAAGCGGTGTCGCCAGCGCTGGTGCCATCGCCCAACTGGGCCAGCGAATTGTCGCCCCAGCACCGCACCGCGCCGGTGATCAGCAGCGCGCAGGCGCTCTGTAGACCCGCCCGAATCATCACCGGGGTGGCTCCCAATACGGCCACGGTCACAGGTGCAGGCGAGTTATTGGTGCTGCCGTCGCCCAGGTTGGCATCCACGTTATAACCCCAACACTTGGCAACCTGGCTGTTGGTCAACGCACACACAAACGAATTTCCCACCGAGACCTGGCTCACGTCGGTCATCCCCAGCACATCCACCGGGGTCACGATCGGCAGGTTGCTGGCGCTGCCATAACCGACCGCGCCATAAAAGTTATATCCCCAGCACTTCAGCCCGCGGGTGGTCAGGATCGCGCACGTGTTCAGGGACCCGGCCACCACCGAGGATGCGCCGTTGGGCAAATTGGGCACATCCTGCGGCACGGCCTCGGAGAGGGAGGTGCCACCGATGCCCAGCTCGCCATCTGAATTGCCACCCCAACACTTGACGCTGCCGGCCTGCATCAGCGCACAAGTGTGCACGCCGCCCGCGCTCACCGAGACCGCGCCGCTATCCAGGCCGGTCGGGGTCACCGGTATGAGCGCCTGGGTGAAGCCCGTCTGACCCAGCTGCTTGCTGTCATTGCTGCCCCAGCATTTAATGCCACCACCCGTGAGCAGGGCACAGGCGTGATAAAACCCGGCGGTGATGGCCACCGCACCCGTGGTCAAACCGCTCACATAATCCGGCGTCAGGCGCTGGTTTACGCTGCCATCGCCAAGTTGACCGAATGTGTTGGCCCCCCAACACTTGACGCCGCTGGTCGACAGCAGCACACAGGTGAAATCGGCCCCGGTGGCCACGCTGCGCACCGGGCCGCCAAGCCCAATCACGAAGCCCGCGGAATGGTGATCAGTGCGGGTGTAGTTTCCCAACTGGCCGTTTGCGTTATATCCCCAGCACTTGGTGGCGCCAACCGCATCCTGGGCGCAGGTGTGGCTGCCGCTGGTGATCACGGCAGTCGCGGCTGAAATGTCCAACACGGCCACCGGCGCATGCGCATCGGTAGTGGTGCCATCACCCAATTGGCCAAACCCATTCAGCCCCCAACACGAGACGTGGCCATCCACGCGGATCACACACGTCGACCCACCGCCGGCGGTCAGGGCCGTGACCCCGCTGGTCAGGGATGGCACCGCGTTCGGGGTGGGGTGCGGGTTGGTGCTGCCGTCGCCCAGTTGACCACCGCTATTGTCGCCCCAACAGTTCACCGCACCCAGCGTGCTGACGGTGCAGGTGTGGCTTGCGCCTGCGGCCATCATGGTCACGCCGCTCAGACCGGGCACCGGCGCCGGGGTGCCGCGCTCGGTGTTCAGCCCATCGCCCAGCTCGCCGGCGGTTCCGCTGCCCCAGCATTGCACGGTGCCGGCCGTCATCAGCGCGCAGGTATGCCCGTCTCCCAGCGCCAGCGCGGTCACGCCGCTCAGCCCGGCAATGGTCACCGGCGAGGTGCGCGGCGTGGTCGCGCCGGGCTCCACCTGATGCAGATAGTTGGCGCCCCAACACTTCACGGTGCCCCCGGTGGCGATCACACACGTGTGGTTGGCGCCGCTGGCAACCGCCGTGATATTTGCGGTTAGCCCGGGCACCTGGGTTGGCAGCGATCGGCTGATGTTGGTGCCGTCCCCGATTTGTCCAAAGGTGTTGTCGCCCCAGCACATGACTCCGCCGCCCAGGGTCAGCGCGCACGTGCTGCTGTCCCCGGTGGCCACCATTTTCGTGTTGGCGTTCAGGGTGGTCACATCCACCGGTGCCAGCCGGTCAAGGGTGCTGCCGTCGCCGACCTCGCCCTGGTCGTTCATGCCCCAACACTTAAGCCCGCCGGCCAGGTCGACCGCGCAGGTATGGCCGGCTCGCGCGGCCAGCGCGCTCACCGGGCCAATGGTCGCGGCCACCGTGGCGGCGCGGGTGGCTGGAGCATTGGTGGCCGCGTTGGCGGCCAGTATGCTCAGCACGAGCAACGTGCGGATGACGAATGAGCGGTCGGGTAAAGTTTTCATGAAAGTAGGGATTGAAACCAGCGTAATGACCGGGCGTTAAATAACTGCGAAAGTGCGGTCGCCCGATTTAACGATGGACGTCCCGGCATACAATGCCATCATGAACACCCCCCTCCCAAGAAGCAGCCCCGAGGCCCAAGGAATTTCATCGCGTGCCATCAGCGCATTTGTGACCGCGCTCAACGGCATCGATTCGGTCCACAGTGTGATGGTCGTGCGCCATGGCCACGTGGTGGCGGAGGGCTGGTGGGCGCCTTATCAAAAGCAGGACACGCACGTTCTATATTCACTCAGCAAGAGCTTCACCTCATCTGCAATTGGGCTGCTCGTGGATGCAGGCAAACTGGCGCTCACCGACAAGGTCGTCTCGTTCTTCCCCGCCGAGACACCCGCCGACGCGAGCGCGCATCTAAGAGCCATGACGATTCACGACCTGCTGTCGATGAGCACCGGGCACGTCACCGAGCCCGCGCTGGTGCGCGGCGAGAACGGTCCGCTCACCTGGGTGCAAAGTTTTTTGACCCACCCGGTGGTGCACGCACCGGGAACCTACTTCCTATATAACTCACCCAGCACCTATATGTGCTCGGCAATCGTGACCGCGGTCACCGGCATGCGCATGATCGACTATCTGCGACCGCGCCTGTTCGCTCCGCTGGGCATACAGAACCCAACCTGGGAAACCTCGCCGCAGGGGATCGACGTGGGCGGTTGGGGTCTGCGCGTGAGCACCGATGACATCGCCGCGTTTGGGCAGATGTATTTGCAAAAGGGCATGTGGCAGGGCGCGCAACTGTTGTCCGAGGCCTGGGTGGCCCGGGCGACCACATCCCACGTCTCAAATGCGCCCGCCGCCACTGAGGAATGGCAGCAGGGATACGGCTACCAATTCTGGCGCTGCCGGCACAACGCCTATCGCGGCGACGGCGCCTTTGGCCAATATTGCGTGGTGCTGCCGGATCAAGACGCGGTGATCGCCATCACCTCCGGTTTGGCCGGGACCATGCAGGCGCCAATGGATGCGATATGGGAGCACCTGCTGCCCGCGCTGGGGGCAAGCGCAGTGCCCGAGAGCCCGGCCGAGCATCAGTCGCTGAAGGCGCAGCTGGCCGGGCTTCGCCTGGCACCGGTCACCGGCGGTGGATCAGCAAACGGCGCCGTATCCGGGAAGACCTACACCCTTGCCGAAAATCTCTCGGGCTTCGCCACGCTTCGTCTGGAATGCGCCCCGGACGGTGACGCGATCACGGTTGCCACCGCCACCGGCGAGCACCGTATTGCGCTCGGCCACGGCAGGTGGTCCATGGGTGAGACACAATTGCCACCGCAAGCCATCCCGTTTAGCTCTGTTGCCTCACCCATCGCACTCAGGCATTCTGTGGCGGCCAGCGGCGCCTGGGAGGCGGACGGCACGTATGTCGCCAAGATTTGGTGGAACCATACGCCGTTCGCCCGCACCATGACCTTTCGCTTTGCAAACAACCGCATGGTCGCCACCCAAATCGCCAACGCCAATATGGGGCTGCTGGAAGGACCCGTCCTGCGCGGCTGGATCTAACCAGCGAAAAATACAAGCGCCGGCGGCCGCATGCGGCCGCCGGC
>JANXLU010000081.1 GCA_025354985.1 Chloroflexota bacterium | reverse complement strand
CAGGGGGATGGGCGTGGCATGTTTTTCATGGTCACAGGGCTTTTTGCGGGGTTCGGCGCGGTTTGGGATGTCCTTTAATGTCCTCAAAAATGAAAATATTTTTGAGGATGAGGACACGGGGGCTGGGCGCGGGCAACGCGGGAGTAGACAGGATTAACAGGATTTTGTTTACGGGCAATTTGGGGGCCGAGATGGACAGGGAATCGGTGAGGCATGGTTACAGGGGATTTTAGCACAGAATAGAACAAATGTTCTTATGGGAATGCGAGAGATTTTGTAGTGGTTGGGCATATGGTTCGAACGCGAATGTGGTTGGCGGACCGGTGAGGGGAGGGCGGGGGGTGTCAAAGTGGCCCTCACCCCAACCATCTCCCACAGGGAGCGGGGGCGGGCACAGGAAGATCGAGGCAACAGCGGAGGCCCACAGACATGCGAGGTGGCTAGGAAATGCGCACGGATAGCTGGACTACATTGACCGGTTTCTAGGAGAGAGATTTGGCATACTGGTCATGCCGCCACTGTAGCTCGAATTTCCCAGGCCTTGCCTTGGATGGCGACAGGGAGTAAAAGGAAGGGAGGTGGACATTCATCGGGTGAGCTGTTTGAATTGGCGCGCGGTGTCTGTGATGGCGATCTCGGTGGGTAAGCGCTCCATGCTGCTTGCACCGTAAAACCCAACCACGCCGTGGGTGTGGGCAAGCACATATTGCGCATCGTCGGGCTCGGCGATGGGCCCACCGTGGCAGATCACAAGCACATCAGGATTGGCAGCCCGGGCTGCATCACACATATCCTGCACGCGATGCACCGCTTCGTCGAGTGAGACAGATGAGGATGCGCCGATCATGCCTTTGGTGGTCAAGCCCATGTGAGCTACCAGCACATCCGCCCCGGCCAGCGCCATTTTTCGCGCTTCGTCGGGGTTAAAGGCGTATGGCGTGGTGAGCAAATCCAGCTCGTGGGCAGTGTGAATCATCTCGATCTCAAGGTCATAGCCCATGCCGGTTTCTTCCAGCCCCCGACGAAAGATGCCATCATATAAGCCAACCGTTGGGAAGTTTTGCACCCCGCTGAAACCCAACTCCTTGATCTGTTTGAGAAACACCGGCATCATGCGAAACGGATCGGTGCCGCACACACCCGCCAGTACGGGTGTGTGTTTCACCACGGGTAACACTTCGCGGGCCATCTCGACGACAATTGCGTTGGCATCCCCATACGGCATCATGCCGGCAAGCGAGCCACGCCCAGCCATGCGGAACCGACCGGAGTTGTAGATCACGATCAAGTCTACGCCACCGGTTTCCTCGCACTTGGCAGAGAGGCCGGTGCCCGCGCCCGCGCCGATGATCACGCCACCGCCATTGACGATGGCGCGCAAATTGGTCAGAGTATCGCTACGTTTCATTTGTTGCCTTGATCAACCCTGCCATGCAGCGCGCCATGGCGCGCGCGAAAACCGGGTCATTTATTTCAGTGTCCATTTCCACCATGCGTACCTGCGCGTGCAGGTGCGCTCGCAGTGAATCAAACAGGGCAAGATCAGCCACGGCATCGTGGAACGCGCCACCCTGTCCAGATATGGCCGATGTTCCACGCAGCGGAATAAATAGCGTGACCGGGCCTTTGGCTGCGTTGAGTTTGCGCGCAATGATGGCTCCCAGTTCGGCGCATTCGACGGGCGTGGTGCGCATGAGCGTCACGCTGGCATTGTGAACATACAACCTGCGGTCTTTGAATTTTTCCGGCACACTTGCGATTGGGCCAAAATTAACCATGTCTAGCGCGCCCAGCGACACTACCTGCGGCAAACCCAGGGCACCGGCTATTTCCATGCGGTTTGGCCCGGCGCTTAACGCGCCGCCTACCAACTCATCGGCCAGTTCGGTGGTTGTGATGTCCAGCACACCGTCGACAAACCCACCGCGCACTAGCGCTTCCATTGCGCGCCCCCCGGTGCCCGTGGCATGAAACACCAGCACTTCGCTCCCATCCGCCTCCAGCCACGCGCGTGCGGTGGACACGCACGGGGTGGTTACACCAAACATGGTTGCAGCAATCAACTTTTTGTTGGATACTATTGCCTGCGCACGTGAGCGCGCAAGCTCCTGGGTTGCCATGCCTGCCATCGCCGCCGCTGCGTTTGACAAGATACGTTCGCTTACACGGTTTATGCCGGCGATGTCGACAACTGAATAAAGCATGGCGATATCGCTTTCGCCGATATAGGGACGCGTATCGCCAGATGCCAGGGTGGAAACCAGGAGCTTGGGCACCCCAATTGGCAATGCCCGCATGGCTGATGAAGCAATGGTGCTATTGCCGGATCCGCCCATGCCAAGCACGCCGTGAACCCGGTTTTCTGAATGCAGTTGATGCGTGATCGCGGCAGCGCCGGAAGCCATCGTATTCACTGCATTGCCACGATCACCGGCCGCGGCCAGCACGCGAACATCGGCGTGTGCGGCCGCGGCGACCTCTTCGCGGGTGATGTCCGGCTGCGCAAGCGGGGTGCCGATGATGCCGGCATCCATCAGAATCACATCGCAACCCAATGCGCGCAGGCAGGTGCGCAAGAAGTCAAACTCAACTCCTTTTGTGTCCAGCGTGCCGATCAACACGACGGTCGGGTTCATCAAAGTAGGCAAGCATTTGTTATGTCGTATTCGCATAGCCCGCGCAGACCGCGGGCTATGCGAATACGACGACAAAACATTTGCATATTCACTTGGCTACCGGATCGCCATCCAGCGTGGTTGATCTGATACGTCGGTTGCGCTATAGCCGCTTTTGCCGACACATGGGCCAACCACAACAAATAGGCGCGCACGCGACAGGGTGGTGTTGAATGACGCGTGCACCACGCTTGCGCCAATCAGCACCGTATCACCCACGTGAAGAATGCGATGTTCCTCTTCCAGCCATTGCTCCACTGCACCTTCGAGCACGTAAATCACTTCCTCCTGCCCGGCGTGAAAGTGAAAGTTGTGGCCCGCACCGGGCTCAAGATCAACAACCATCGTTACGATTGTGTGCGCGCCAACGGCCGGGCGGCTCATGGTCACCATTCGCCCCCAGGTCGGTTGCTCAACGACCGCCTCGCTTGCTGGAATAAAATTGCCTTTGCTCATGTCATCACCTTCGTCAGTGATTCTACGACCCGTGGCATGCGCTCCAGGGCTTATTCAAATTTAGTTTTCATCTACAATTCTTATGAGAGGGAACACGGGTAATGGGTAATAAGATTTTCGTTGGCAATTTGTCGTTTAACACAACCGAAGGCACACTCATGGACTTGTTCAGCCAGGCGGGTGAAGTAAGCGAAGTGGTCATCGTCCTGGATCCTGCCACCAACCGGTCGCGTGGCTTTGGCTTTGTGACCATGAGCAGCGATGATGATGCCGGGAAAGCTATTGCCATGTATGATGGAAAGGATGTGGATGGTCGTCGGATCATCGTCAACGAGGCAAGTCCCCAGGAACGCCCTCGAGGTGGCTTTGGTGGTAGGACCGGATTCTAACCCCATGCCTTGTTTTGGCGCAAGTAAGTGATGGTTCCAGCGAATCGCATTTGAGAATCTCCGACAAGTAAGCTTAAGCCATGACCGGAATTAGCCTCGTTGTAACCGGGCTTCCAACAGCAAACCAGTGTTCCGGGACCCGGGTTTAGAACCGGATGCCCCCGGATTTTTTCCGCAGCTCGATGGCTACCGATTTTTCCATTTATACGATGCCGCCACCCTCATTTGTGATCGATGATCTGGGCGACAAAACTCATCCGTCGTCGACTGGAGTGCACGTAAGCGATGCGGTGGACTTTGGCTATGTCATTTCTGGCGAGATGTGGCTCGAGTTCGACGGTGGTAGTCAAACGCTGTTACATACAGGTGATACATTTGTGCAAAGCGGAACTTATCATGTGTGGCACCAACGGGGGACCGAGCCATGCACATTGTGAAATGCGCCCGGATAACTGGACTACATTGACCAGTTATCCGCGCGCATTGCCAAGAAACCGCATCCAAAGTGGGTTTTGGCTTTTGAATAAATCCTCTGATTCGCCGATTGGGTTTCCCAGTCAGCGCTTCACCCGAAGTGATTTGGCTGCCGCTCGAAAGTAACCCGCGGCCTCATCCAGCCCGGCAAACTTGGCATCCAACTCGGGCTGTGGCAGGTGGAAGAATTGATGGCCAAATCCTTCAACGTGATAGGCCTCCATTAGTTTACTGGCAAACGCGCTGGCTTGGTCCGCCCCTATCGCATCCGCGATGTCGCCGGGTAGATTTTCTGCATAGCTCAACATCTCGCCGCACTTGCCATGGGGTATCTCCCGCTGACGCAGTATGACGCCGGCATCCTCAAGCGTCTGTGCAATCGCGTTGTAATAATCTTCGATGTGCAGCTTGCGGAGCGCATCCAGGGGCGGTGCCAGCAATGTGGCGGCGTAGATCACCCGTGCCAGATCGCGGTTCTTCTCGATGTCGTCACCCTGAATATTCAGTATCACGCCGGTGTTGATGGTGCCGGAATTGTTGCCGCCAATCCCAACGCCCTGCGCGCCAACAGTCATGGCCCCCTGCCCGAGCGCAAGCGCACCGCTGCCACCGAGCTGCGCATGTAGGGAGGCCACTGCCGCGCTAAAGGTGTCCTGGTCGATCACACCGGCATCGAACGCGCCTTTGAGTTGGTCGAGTCGTTTACGAAGGTCTTGCGGCATGTTGAAAGTCCCCGCGCATTTGGTCCAGCGCGCTTTCCATATTATGCAGGAGATTGACGCCCTTGGACGTGGAAGGCCGCATCCCTGTCAGCGTCCCAAGCACGGTCACGCCCCTCCTGTAATTCCGCACGTTGTTGGTCCCGTCACGCTTGCGCTTGGGAGTCTTTACTGTTTGCGCCACTACTAATGTATAATACCTACCAACATGTCGGTAGGTACACTTTATTCCCCAAAAAAGCCCATAATTGAAGGCGCAGCCAAACAGCGCGCGCTGTTCTTGATCTTGGTAGTGATGTTGATGGACATCATCGGTTTGTCCATCCTGATTCCGGTCGCGCCATTCATCGTCCAACGATACAGCAGTGACGCATTTACCATAGCGTTGCTCAGCGGCATTTATGCCGCGGCGTCATTTGTGGCCGCGCCCGCCCTGGGTCACATCAGTGATCGGGTGGGTCGCCGACCAGTCCTTTTGCTGAGCGTGTTGGGCTCGGCCATTGGATACTTCATTTTTGGTATCGGCGGAGCACTTTGGGTGTTGTTTATCTCACGCCTGATTGACGGCATCACCGGCGGAAACTTCTCCACCGCCAGCGCTTACATCGCCGACGTATCCACCGCCGAAGATCGCCCTAAGAACTTTGCCTTGATAGGTCTGGCCTGGGGTTTGGGTTTCGTGCTGGGGCCACTACTGAGCGCGGTCACGAGTCTGATTAGTGTGGACGCACCGGCATTTTCCGCGGGCATTCTATCGCTGATCAGCGTGATCCTGATGGTGTTCGCGTTGCCGGAGTCTCTGCCCAAGGAGCGTCGGCTGACTGCCCCGCTGACGATCCAAAGCTTCAACCCGCTTGTTTCAATTCGTGACGTGGCCCAGAAGCCGGGCATGCCGATCCTTCTGGTGGTCATTTGCATTTTCGCGTTTGTTTTCAATGGCTTGAGCAGCATATTCAGCAAGTTCATTGCTGAACGGTTCTTGGTTAACGCCACTCAAATTGCGACTCTGTTTGTGTTCGGAGGCGTCGTGATTTCTCTGGCGCAGTATTTCTTTGTTCCCTGGGTGATCAAACGACTGGGCGAGAAACTGTCAACTGCACTAAGCCTGGTTGGCATGGGTGGGGGTTCGGCGCTTGCCGCCATCGTGCCCAGCTTTGCCTGGGTCTATCCGACGTTTCTACTCCGCAGTGGCATGGGCGGGTTCTTTTGGGCGGCCACCGGATCTCTGGCGGCTGCGAAAATGCAATCCCACGAACAGGGCCGGCTCGCGGGAGTCAATTCCGCTCTGCAAAATCTTATGGCTGTGTTTGGTCCATTGGCGGCTGGCGCAGCCTACGACGTCATCAGCCCGGCGTCGCCGCTCTACCTCGGATTGCTAATTATGGTGGTTGGAGCGGGGATTGCAATGATTATCAAGCCGACCGCACCGGTCGTAGGCAAATCAGCGTGGGGTGGGTAACCAAATCACTATGACCGTTTCCGAGGCACCCCTGCACATCGATGCGCGTGAACGCATGCTGGTCGCTGCCGACAAGCTGTTTATGGAGCTTGGCTATAAAACGGTCACGCTGCGCGACATCGCCGACGCGGTCGGGATCAAGCACGCCTCTCTGTATTACCACGTGCCAGGAGGCAAAGAGCAGCTCTTTATAGAGGTGGTTGAACGAACGTTGCGCGCACACCAGGTCGGACTTACCCACGCGATGGCCGCCGCCGGTCCAAATGTGCGAGATGGTCTTGCCGCAGCCGCAGGCTGGCTTCTTGGTCATGCTCCCATGGACCTCATGCGCATGCAGAGATCCGACTTGCGCGAAATTGATCCGGCGCAAGCTTCGCGGCTTGGCAGGTTAATGCAGGAGTCGCTGCTTAAGCCGGTGAGCACAATGCTTGAACAGGCCTGCGCACGCGGAGAAATCGCCGCTGTTGACTGCAATGTGATCGCGGGTGCGTTGGTCACCATGCTGGAGGGCCTGCACGGAGTGCCAGATATTGCGTTTGCGTTCGGTCCAGGAGCCTGGACCGGCAAGACACGTTTGGACATGGCCCACTACTTGATTGAAGCGTTATTGAAAGGATTGTTCCCCCGGAACGTTCCATAGACGGTAGAAGAAAAACTCAAAGAATCAACTAAAAGGTAAAACAATGTCTCTATTCAAACCATCACTCGTATTATTGGCTACTTCCTTGCTGTTGACGGCGTGCGGCCGTCCGGGTACCTCATCAAGCAGCGGTGTGGATGCTGCGGCTGAAAAGATCACTGTTCAAAAAGGTGTGGTCGAAAACCGCGTCGTGGCAACCGGGAAAGTTGCGGCCCGATCAGACTCCAAAACCGCATTTGCGCGTTCGGGACGGGTTTCCACGGTTTTGGTTAAGGAGGGTGACACGGTGGTCGCCGGTCAGCCCATGGCCAAGATTGATGCCACCGAGCTGCAAAGCAGCGCCGATCAGCAGTGGGCGAATTTCCTAAATGCGCAGGCGGCGTATAGCCAGACGATCAAGGGCCCAACCCCTGCCGAGCTCGCCGCAGCACAGGCGGCCGTGGCCAGCTCAGAATCCGCCTATGCCGACCTCAGTCGGGCGCCCGGTGCAAACACGCTTGCGAGCCTGAGCCTGGCACTGGCCAACGCACAGACCACGCTGCGGCAGCGACAGGCAGCCGCGCTGGATAATTCCGGAGACATCTCCGCCGTGCTCAGCACGCTGCGCAGCGCCGAAGCATCGTTAAGGCAGAAGCAGGCGGCCTATGATCGGCGGGCTTCACATGACAATGGCGTAGGCGGCTCCCCGGAAGCTCTTGAACTGGAGCGCGCGACGAATGACTTTATAGCGGCCAAGGCGAACTATGACAAAACTGTAAAGAACATCCAGCTGGATTTGGAACGGGCAAAAAATGACGTTGGCCGGGCCCAGGCGGATTACAACGTGAAGTTTGACAAGCCGACCGATGCGCAACTGGCCAACGCCACCTCGCAGATTGAGCAGGCCAAAAAGAACCTGGCGGCACTGACGCCGACCACCGAAACCATTCAACAGCGTGAAGCGCAAATGAACCAGGCGCGCTTTGGCTGGAAGGTTGCCAACGATGCGCTGGCAAATGCCACGCTGGCCGCGCCCTTTAATGGACTGGTTACCAAGGTGTCGCTGAGCGTGGGGGATTGGGCCAACACCGGTGCAACGGCAATCCAACTTGCAGACTTTACGGTGCCTGTGTTTGAAATGGACGTGGATGAGGTGGATCTTGGCAGCGTCAAGGCCGGCCAGACCGCGCGCGTGCGGTTGCAGACCTATCCCGAAGTGCCCATTGCGGCGACCGTGGAATCGGTAGCCATTATTGGCACCACCAGCGGATCAGTAGTGACGTATAAGGTGAAGCTCGCCCTAGGCAAGGCGCTTAACGGCGAGACACCGACCATCCTGATTAACATGAGTGGCACGGGCGAGGTTGTAACCGCACAGTCCAGCTCGGCTTTGGTCGTGCCCACCCGTGCGTTGATCATCGACACGACCACGCGGGCGTTTAGCCTGCAGCGTTTGAGCACGGACAAGACCAAGACCGAGAGCGTGCCGGTGAAGCTTGGCTTTCGCGATGTAGACAAGGTCGAGATTCTTGAAGGAATCTCAGCAGGCGACACCATTGTGGTGCCCGCCGTAAAGATCGCCCCTTCAACCGGTGGACCGGGTGGCTAGGCCATGCACCGACCGGGTGGGAGCACTCATCCAGTCAGGTATCAAAACGTCATGATCGAAATAAAGAATCTGTCCAAAACCTATGTCATGGGCGCCACTACGGTGAACGCGCTGGATGGCATCGACTTAACCATTCCAACCGGTGAATATGTGGCGATTGTTGGGCCAAGTGGCAGCGGGAAAAGCACGCTGATGAACGTGCTGGGTGCGCTGGATACGCCGACCACTGGAGAGTATTTTCTGAACGGCGAAGACGTGAGCAAGATGAGTGAAAAGCAGCTTGCCGGCGTGCGTAATCGCAACATCGGATTTGTGTTTCAGCGTTATAACCTGATGGGGCGGATCAGTGCACAACGAAACGTTGAGCTGCCCGCGCGTTATAGCGGGGTGGGCGCCGCCGAGCGGCTGAAGCGGGCCCAGACGGCGCTGGAGTCGGTTGGCCTGGCCGACAAGATTAACAACAAGCCCACCGAGCTTTCGGGCGGGCAACAGCAACGCGTGGCGATTGCCCGGGCGCTGGTAAACCAGCCCACGATCCTAATGGCGGATGAGCCCACCGGCGCGCTGGATAGCAAGACCGGCATCGAGATCCTGGACCTGTTTGAACGCCTTCACAAGGAGCGGAACATGACGCTGATAGTGGTCACGCACGATCAGGACATTGCCGCACGCGCCGGACGGATTATTCGCATCCGCGATGGCAAGATTGCAAGCGATACAAAAACCGACCCGGCTCAGCCGTAATCGGAACCCCGCGTGTGCGGGGTCATGTGAGGAGAACTAAGCAATGGGATTACTTGAAACGATTCGCACCGCGGTTGAAAGCCTGGTCACAAACAAGCTGCGCACCGCATTGACCATGCTGGGGGTGATCATCGGCGTGATGTCGGTGGTGTTGCTGCTGGCGCTTGGCGCCGGCGTACAGAAATATATCAACGACACATTGGCAACCGCCGGCACGAATCAAATGTATGTCTTTCCCGACAACACGGTATCGGGCGCGCGGCTGACCATGGAAGATTATCGGGCCATCGAGAACCCGGCCAACGTGCCGGGTCTTAAGCGCGTGGTTCCGCGCGTGAGTGGAAACCTGCTTGCCGCCGCCGGGGTGGCTAGTAAGAACTCTGAAATTATCGGGACCATACCCGGCGACTTTGTCATGCGTCTGCTGACCATCGAAGAAGGCGCACAGTTTTCCGATGCAGACGTTGAGGGGAGGAAGCGCGTGGCGGTCATGGGATATCAAATCGCCCGGGATTTGTTCCCGGCTCAAATTGCGCTGGGGCTGACCGTATTTATCGATGGTGTGCCATTCAAAATTGTTGGTGTGAACGACAAGAAAGGAAACCAGGGTCCGGGGAACGAGCCTGACCGGGCCATATTTGTTCCGCTTACCGTGGCGCAAGAGACGTTATTTGCAAGCCGGGCCGGTGGCGTCAAGGCGTTGTCACAAATAACTGCGGAAGCAGTGAGCGCGCCGGCGGCCAAATCGGCGCTGGAGAATATCGGCGTTACGCTTCGCAAGCGTCAGGGTCTGCTGGTGGGTCAAAAGGACACGTTTCGGATCATTGACCAGGCTTCGTTTATCGCCACGGTGAACACCGTGCTGGTAGGTTTGCAAGGCTTTTTGGCCGCTGTCGGCGGCATCTCGCTATTGGTCGGTGGCATCGGGATTATGAATATCATGCTGGTGAGCGTGACCGAACGCACACGGGAGATCGGTGTGCGCAAGGCGATCGGGGCCGATCCGGCGGCGGTGCGTCTGCAATTTCTGGTCGAGTCATTGATGGTCACGCTGCTTGCCGGCGCCGTCGGGGTGGCGTTTGCCAGCGGGCTGGCCGCGATCATCGGACTTGTGCAGAGTGCCATTCAGCCACAGGTGCAGTTTAATGCCGTCGCCATTTCATTTGGTGTTTCGGTGTTTATTGGCTGTGTATTCGGTTTGTATCCCGCGTGGCGGGCCAGCAAGCTCGCGCCGGTTGAGGCATTGCGATACGAGTAGCACGCTGACAACCTGGCTGCGTAAAAAAAGGCACCGGCGCGTCCATGGACGCGCCGGTGCTATTCATGTTGTTATTTTTTTTCGTTCGGGATGGCCGGGATTTACCAGATGCGCAGAAGCACCCAGCCGAACGCAAGCAGACTTGCGCCCGCGACCAGCAACTTGCCAACCAGACCATCATTGATGGTCATGATGTCATTGTGGCGGGCCAGGTGATCATTCAGGTGCTCTGTGCCTGTAATGACAAACGAGCGCAAGTCTGGCGTGCCCGTAACGCTGCCACCCGTCAGGACTGCCGCCGCGACAAGCGCGACCGCGAACCCGGCGAAGGTGATTGCGCTGGCAATTTGCCGCGGATTCCGCCAGCCTGCCAGCCACATGCCTGCCGAGACCACGGCGATGGTCGTCAGGTCAATGATCGCCGCTGTTCGCACCAGGGTGCGAAATTGGGCGCCGTTGCCACGATTCGTGGAATGGTTATTCGTCAATTGCATTTTTCTTTCTCCTCCGGGCGAAGCTGAATAAGGTCTTTACCCGTAACCGCCTACTAGGCGCGCTGAAACACACAGACTGACCGTGTGTTCGTTGCAACCATGTGGGCCTTGCCATGCGGCAAACGTTTTTGGGTCGTTTGGCCTGGCTCTTAGACTGCAGGGACACCGTCCGTTTTGGCGTGTGCGGTGCCCGCTTTCCTGCTTGCCGGCATCAGCATGGTTCACATGATGTGCCTGGCGCGGTCCGTGATTCGTGTCACGAATACACATACTATACCACGGAGATGTTAAGCCTGCGATTACAGGCAGATGATCAGAACTTAAACGGTTTAGTTGGCGGTAGGTCGGTGCCAACGCACCCACCCGACCACGCCGACGAGGACCGACAGCCCACCAAATATGATAAACACGGCGCGGACTGAAAGCCAGGCGTAGAGCAAGGCACTTGCCAGCAGCCCGATAACAAACCAAAGGGTTTCCCAGGTTTGGAGTAGCGCAAATGCCTTTCCGGCATGTTCGTTTGGTATTTCAAGCTGGATACGAAGCGCCATAACCAGATCCATCATCGGGCCGCCAAAAGCCGCTGCAAACGCGAAGAGAATTGCCAGCCAGGGCGCGAAGGTTACTCCGATCAACATTAGGCCAAGCGAAAAGATGGTTTCACCTGCCCACATTACCGCATACGGCGCGCGGACCGGTCGGCTGCCAATGATCACATTACTGATGATGTTTCCAAACCCATAGGCGCTGATCAATAGACCCAATAAGCCGATGTCGCCGCCGAACTCGCGCTGAAACAACAAGGGGAGACCCACGACGTAGACAAGCGCCCAAAGGAAGGCGCCGCTTGCCCGGCCAATAAAGCTCCAATACAACGGGGGGTGCGCGCGCACGGCCAGGAAGCCATCGCGCAAATCCTGCCAAATGGTCAGCGATGTTTTGGATCGCTCGGGTTTCCAGCGAAAGGCGCCGCCAATCGCCGTCACGCTGATGGCTGAAATGGCAAACGTAATCGCATCAAACGAAAAAAGCTGCTCGATGGCGAAGACTGCCGCAAAGAAACCAACTACCAGCGGCCCCACCAAACGAGCAAAGCGTTTGGTGGTGTTCATCAGGCTATTGGTCGCGAGCAAGTGCTGTTCTGAAACCGCCAGGGCAGGCAGACTGGCTTGAAGCGCGGAATCAAACAAGGGTGTGACCGTTTGCAGGGCCATCCCGACCAAGGCGAGATGCCAGGCCTGGATGGTTTGGGTGGCGGCAAGAATGGGCAGGGCCAGGACCACCAGGCCACGCATCACATCGACCCAGACCATGGTTCGGCGTCGATCCCATCGATCAGCAAACGCGCCACCGACCAACCCAAACAGGAGCGCCGGCGCATATTGCACGGCACCGACCAATCCGGCGCCGCTGCCAACTTCGCGGGCCGCGATCCAAATGACGGCCATACCAAAACAGTGATCGCCAATTGCGGACAGGGTTTGACCCAGCCACAGCAGAAACGTCGCGCGGTGCCTCAGGGGCGTCAACATGGTTTATCGCAACGCGCTGGTGTGCATCTCGAGTGATGCCTTCTGCGCCAGGCTGGCGATCGTCTCGCGAATGGGCGCATCATCGGATTCGGAACGCCTCTCTGTGGGCAGCCAGATGGCCTTTTGCAAATCGTAAAAGTCATTTAGGGCTGCTTCGAGGGTCAGACCACGCTCCATCAGAACGTAAGGGTTGAACAACGCGCGGATCATAACGTCGGTTTGGAGGATTAGCAGGGCGGGGTTTGCGCGGTGAAACAAACCGATTTCCATACCTTGTTTGCAAAAGTCAATCAGGCGGACGACTCGGGTTGCCTCGGCTTCCTTAAGTTGAGCCCACAGCGGTGAATACCCCTGGCGAAGATCGATCAGAAACACCTCGGTTAGATAACTGGCCAGGGTGAGCGACTGCCCGATCATTTGTTGAAAGCGCGTTAATACCGGTATTGTTGCATCGCCCAGACTCTGCGATGTCACTGCAAAATATGCAAGCGCAAATGTCACCACACGTTCCACAACGGCATCCTTGGATGCAAAATATTTGTAAAACGTGGCCTTGCTGATGTCCATATAACGGGCCATGGCGTCAATCCGCAAATGTGCAAAACCCTTGTGCTTGAGCACGGGAAGCAGACGCGCAAGGTATTTTGTTTCTATGTCCCCTGGCACGACCATTGCATTATTGAGAAGCTCGAACGTTGGCGTGTGGATGGTTGTGTTGTGCGTGATGGCGCAAGTATATTCAAGTGACAGTCCGTGCATACAAATTGTTCTATTTATACTAAAAAAATGTTTTTAGTATAAATAGAATACTGCCGTGCTATACTCAACTTACTATGATGCAAAGGACGATCTTTATGACGGGTGCGAGTTCGGGCTTGGGTAAAGCCGCAGCGATACTGTTTGCGGACAAGGGCTGGAAGGTCATTGCATCCATGCGCGACCCGTCCAAGGAGCAGGAGCTAATCAAATATGCCAACATCAGCCTGCTCACATTGGACGTTACCAATCCGGTCGAAATCGAACAGGCTGCCAAACAAGCTCTGGCTCAGGGTGACGTTGCCGTGGTGTTTAATAATGCGGGCTATGGTTTGGCCGGGCCGCTGGAAAGCACGACGGATGCCCAGATTGTGCGCCAACTGGACACAAACTTGCTAGGTGTTATCCGGGTTACGCAGGCGTTTATCCCGGCCTTTCGAGCCAGGAAGGCTGGTCTGTTTATCACGACCACTTCGATCGGCGGACTGATAACTTTTCCATTTAATTCGGTCTATCACGCTACCAAATGGGCCTTGGAGGGTTGGAGCGAGAGCATGGCATTTGAGCTTTCAAAATTCGGGATCGGTATAAAAACGGTTTCACCTGGTGGGATTAAGACGGACTTTATGAGCCGCTCGATGACTCTGACTCAACATCCGGCCTACGCCGAGCACACTGCGAAGGTTTTGGCCAGGTTTACCGATCCGGCGCGCCGAGCCGTGGGCTCAACTGCCGAGGAAATTGCCGCGGTGGTTTATGAAGCCGCGACCGACGGCAAGGATCAGCTTCGGTATGTCGCGGGCAGGGATGCCCAAGGTTTGTACGCACAGCGCAAACAGGCTGGCGACGAGCAGTTCAGGAAGGCCGTTGACAAAGAGTTTTTTGGGTAGATGCCACGCGACATCGATGTGACGTGGCAAGATTTCGACTCATTAAATTTTCGTGACTAATCTGTAATATATTCCTTATACACTTGAGCGCACGCAATAAAGCTACAGTTTCTCTGGAGTAAATTACGACATGTCACAACCATATCTTGAAGTTCTTGAACCCGTCGCCAGCGGTGTTATAGCCAGCAACGCCGTGGAAGTTGATCGCACCGGGAGCTTTCCACGGCAAAACATGGAGGCGTTGCACAAGGCCGGACTGCTGGGGTTGATAAGCGCCACAGAGGTAGGTGGAATGGGCGAAGGGATGCGCGCGGCCACCATGGCTGTGGAACGCATCGCCCGTGAATGCGCCTCCACGGCCATGATCACCTGCATGCATTACGCCGCGGTGGCGGTACTTGAAAAATTTGGCACGCACGCCGAGCGCGCCGCAGTCACGAATGGGATGCACCTGTCCACACTGGCATTTTCCGAGGTCGGCTCGCGCAGCCACTTCTGGGCGCCGGTGAGCACCGCTACGCAGGTCGATGGACACGTCACGCTAAACGCCGCCAAGTCATGGGTGACCTCGGCGGGTGAGGCCGACAGTTACGTTTGGTCCAGCAAGCCGGTTTCGGCCGAGGGTGCAAGCACCCTCTGGCTGGTATCTTCCAAATCTACTGGTCTGAACTCACCCGCGTCGTTTAATGGCCTGGGTTTGCGCGGCAACGCCTCCAGCGCGGTGATGGCTCACGACGTCAGCATCCCGGCGGCAAACCGCCTGGGTGAGGATGGCAAGGGATTTGACGTGATGATGGGCGTGGTCTTGCCGCACTTCTCGCTGATGAGCGCCGCGATGTCGGTGGGGACGATGCGATCCGCAGTCGCCCGAACTGTGGCGCATGTTACCGGCACAAAGTTTCAGCATTTGGATTCGGCGCTTGCTGATCTGCCCACCATCCGCGCGTATATTGCGCGGATGCAGATCAAGACTGACATGGTCAATACCCTGCTATTGGATGCACTGACCGCGCTTGAGACCGGTCGCGCGGATGGCATGTTGCGGGTGTTGGAAATCAAGGCAGCGGCGGGCGAAACCGCGACCGAAGTGACCGATATGGCGATGCGCGTGTGCGGCGGCGCGGCGTTCCGCAAGGAAGTGGGTGTCGAGCGCAACTTCCGGGATGCGCGTGCGGCCACGGTGATGGCGCCCACGACCGATGTGTTGTATGACTTTATTGGCAAGGCGGTTTGCGGCATGCCACTGTTCTAAGTTCGCATCGCCCCGGGCGGTGGTTACAGCCATGGTCCGGGGCGATTTATAGTTGGATCATGGGAAAACAAGCTGATGAACTGATCGCCCTGTTGCACGCTTCGCTGGCAGAGACTATGAAGGTGCTGGCGGTATTGAGTGATGCGGAACTGGATGATGCCTCGGGGCATCCCTGTGCCATGGGCGGCCCGGTGCAGGATTTGCTGGCGCACAACATTGATCACGAGCGGATGCATGTAGGGCAGATCAACACCGCACGGTACAACATGCGCAAAATGCAGTTTAGCCGGACGGATCGCCTGATGGCCGATACGCTGCGGGCGCGGTCGGATTTGATTGCCTCGTTGATTGGTCTGCCGGATGATGCGCTGGATACCCAAACCCCACAGGACGCGTGGACAATTCGCCAGATGATCGAGCACACCATCTATTGGGAGCGGAATTCAATGGATGATCTTGCGCGGAACAAGCTGTCCGGGCGCGTGCCCGCAGATTACGAAGTTGGCGTGGCAAAAATCTCAGTACAAGACCCCGGTTGATGAACGGTCGCCTGACGTACTCCCCGCACGATACAAACGTGGCAGCCGCATCTACTGGATGGAAGCTGTGGGTTTATACCAACTATGATTGCAATCTGCGTTGCTCCTATTGCGTGGCAAAGTCGGGCCCGACCGTGGCCCGGCGAGCGATCAGCCTGGCAACGATCCGGCAATTGGTGGATGAAGCGGTGCCGCTCGGGTGCGATCACATCTTTTTTACCGGCGGCGAACCCTTGTTGTTGGATGACATTTTTGAAATGCTGGCCTATTCGGCGGCGCGCCTGCCCACCACGCTGCTGACCAACGCCATGCTGTTTATGCAGCACGCGCCCGGCAGCCTGGTGTCGCGATTGGACCGCCTGACCGAGATCGCACGGCACGCCGGTGACAACCTTATCGTTCAGGTCAGCCTGGATGGGGGGCGACCGTCCGATCACGATGCTTATCGCGGTGCCGGAAGCTGGCAAAAGACCGTGGACGGTATAGCGCTGTTACAAGGACGGGGCTTTCGGGTGCGGCTGGCCTCAACCGAAACGCCGGCCAACTCGGCGCATCTGCATGACATTTGCGTGTTTCATCGCGAGCTGGGAATCCCGGATGAGGACCACTTTGTGCGCCCGCTGGCGAAGCGGGGGTTCTCTCGCGAAGGATTGGAACTGAACCGCGGCAATCTCACTCCGGAAATCACGGTGAATATTGATGGCGTATTCTGGCATCCATTGTCCACGGATGCCGACATGCAGATCAGCCGCAGCATCTTTCCGCTGGCGACCGCTGTTGCGTATGTCCGCCAACAGATTGTCGAGATCGAGCGTTCTGGTGGTGTGCCGTTGCTTACCTTTACCTGAGGATGATCCTTATGCGCCCTCGTGCAGGGCGCACCCATGCAAGTCTAGAGAAGAATTTGACGCATCCGCACCAACCATCCGAGCTACGTAACGGGCCGCCCCGTCAATCCTAATTCGACATTGCCATTTCAGACCACCTTCATGCGCCTTAATAATCGCCTGCGAGCGGTCGGCCACCTGCAGCTTTAGGTAGATGTTGGAAACATAATTACGCACAGTCTTGCTCGCAAGCGACAAGCATCGGGATATTGCATCGTTATTAAGACCCTGCGCCATGCGTTTCAGAACATTACGTTCGGTTTCCGTGAGATCGGGAAAAACTTCGATGGGAAGGTTGGGGCGCGAACCAAAGAAACTGATCATTCGGGAGGCTATTGCCGGGCTGAATATTGCCTCTCCGCTTGCAATTGTCAGGATGGCTCGCTCGATGCCCGTGTCGTCCATATCCTTCAAGACATATCCGCGCGCGCCGGCGCGCATTGCTGCAAATACCGAGTCGTCATCCTGAAACATGGTTACGACCAGGATTCGGATGTGCGGGCTGGTTTGCAAGATTTCACGGATTGCAGGAAGACCGCCGCCGCCCGGCATTTGCAAATCCATCAGGATGACATCCGGCTGCAACTTTTCCGCCAATATGACGACGTCGATGCCGTTGGCGGCCTCACCAATCAGCTGAGCGTTTGGCATGGATGCCACCAGTGACCGCAGCCCCTTGCGGAACAAAGGATGGTCGTCGGCAATGATGATCGTCAGTTTATCCACATGCCTCCCTCGGCAATCTTGCAGTCACCCGGGTACCCGTGGGTTTAATGACGTCTATAAATACAGTTCCTCCCAGTTCGGCGGCTGGTTCATTCATTGACCGCATGCCGATTCCGGCCTTGTATTCGTCTGACAATCGTGTGCCATCATCGGTCACGTTCAACGTTAATTGCCGCACATAGACCGACGATGGTTACCGACAATCGTTGCTGGTCGCGTCGCCAGAGCCCGACGTCGCCCATGGGAATGTTTTTAAAGGGCAAAACGGGCTATACAGGTTAAATCGGTGAATTTGATAAAACGAATTAACCATAGAAAGTCGAGGTTTCACGAGAACTACGCGTTGTTTAACCGAAGTTAGTATTCCAGCTCGGGAACGTCGGAATCATCGGCGGTTGGTTCGTCGTCGATGACCAAGTCGGCATCAGGCGCCCCGACTCGATTGCAGAGGGTGCGATAGGTGCAGTAGGTGCAGTTTCGTTCGTCGGTGGTCAACGGAAAATCAGACTGCGTCGCGCGTGCGGCAATATCCGCGGCAAGTGACTGAATCATGCGCGCATCGGCGGCATACCCGGCGGCCGAATACCCAACTTCCGCCCAGGGTTGACCCGGGAAGTTGGCCAGCCAATAGCGCATGCTACATTGATCGGGTGTGATAGGGACGCCATCGTTGTAAGGCGCACCGCCTGCCACCAGGGAATATAAATAGGCGCGCGTTTGCAACCGCCGGACAAACCAGCTTGTCGACGGCGGACTGTTGCCTCGGATGGTCTTCCAGTCAACAATCACAAATCGCCGGGCCGATGTGTCGGGAACCGTGCGCTCGTCATCAAACGCGAGCAGATCGTATCGAACATACAAGCCGGCATCGCCGAGCGGGGCGACCAGGGCAAGCTCGGGCACGCGCTGTGCGGGCAAAGTGGACAGATCGGTGGCCAGAAATCGGGAGTACCAGAGCGCCAGCTCTGGTTCCTGGTTTGGTTCGGGCGGTTTCTCGGCGCCAATACCCAGCATGTGCCGCTCGATCATCCGGTGCAGCACTACGCCACGCGTCAAATACGAACGATATTCGAGTGGATCAAGCCCGCCCGGGCCTGATTCCAACAGCGGCCAAGCCTGGCGTGCCACGTAGTGCAGATAGTAGCGGCGCGGACAATCTACGAAATCGGACAGGCTGTGTTGGGACAGCTGCATCAGTGACGAAAGTGCCTGACCCCGGTGGTGACCATGACCACGCCCTGCGCATCGGCAGCGGCAATCGACTCGGCGTCGCGAACGCTGCCGCCGGTTTGCACGATCGCCACAATGCCCCCTGCGATGGCCTCTTGAACACCATCCGGGAACGGAAAGAAGGCATCGCTGGCCATGACCGCGCCCCGGGCCGCATCACCGGCGCGCTGTCGGGCGATGCGCACACAGTCTACGCGGTTGGGCTGCCCACCACCGATCCCGACAGTCGCAAGCACACCATCCGAGTGTTGCCGGGCGAATACGATTGCGTTGCTTTTTACGTGCTGGGCGCACATCATTGCAAAGTGGAGCGTGCGCAGTTGGGCGGCATCTGGCTGCGCCGCGCTTACCGTTTTGTAGTGCGTGCCGTCAGGGTCGCCATGATCGGCGGATTGTGCGAGGATGCCCCCGGTGATGGATCGGTACTCGACAGGCTCCCCGGCGGGCGAACTGGAGATTTGCACCACGCGGCAATTCTTGCGCTTTGCCAGCAAGCTGATCGCCTCAGCAGAATAGGATGGTGCGGCGATACACTCGATAAACAAATCGCCAAACGCGCGCACGGTTTCGGCGGTCAGCTCGCGATTGAGCGCGATGACGCCCCCAAAGGCGCTGATCGGATCGCAGGCCAGCGCGGCGGCGAACATGTCGGGCTGATTGGCACCACTGGCGATGCCGCATGGGCTGAGATGCTTGACGATGACAATGGCTTGATCGGTGAACTGTTGCGCGGCGCGCCAGGCTGCATCCAAATCCAGCAGGTTGTTGTAGCTGAGTTCCTTGCCTTGCAGAATGCGCCCCCCCAGCGGGCCATATGCAGGTGCATCGCCCACCCTATAGAGCGTGGCGGTCTGATGGGGATTTTCCCCATAGCGCAGACCCTGCACCTTATGCAGTTTAAGGGTGACATCGTCGCCTGAATCGGGTTGCGCGTGCGCCAAATAATCCCGGATGGCGGCATCATATTCCGCGGTATGGGCGAAAGCCTTTAAGGCAAACAGCGTCCGGGTTTTGTCTGATACGCGCTTGGCGTGGTCAAGATCGGCCAGCACGGTCGCGTAGTCCGCCGGATCGCACACGATGGTGGTGCGGGCATGATTCTTGGCAGCGGCACGGATCAACGTGACGCCGCCAATGTCAATGTCTTCGATGGCCTCGGCTAGCGTTACGGACGGATTTGCCACGGTCTTTTGAAAGGGATACAGGTTGGCGACAACGATGTCAATATAGTCCGAGCCGATCCGGGAAAGATCGGCCTGGTCCTCTGTGGTGGCGCGGGCCAGAATGCCACCATGGATGCGCGGGTGCAGGGTTTTTACGCGCCCCCCAAGGATTTCCGGCGAATTGGTAAAGTCTTCGACCGTCATGACGGGCAGGCCGGCAGTCGCCAACGCACGGGCGGTGCCGCCGCTCGCGATTAGCTTCACGGCATGGGCATGAAGACCCTGCGCAAACTCAACCAACCCGGACTTGTCCGACACACTCAGCAATGCTTTCATTGGAGTCATTCTAACCAGCAACCCTGCACAAAATTTGCGCGGTTTGCGCGGATAATGGCGGCTTGTGAATGCACGTAGTGAGGTCCCGATCAGCGTGGCAACTGGAGATGCGGATCGTGGTCGCCCGGCAATAAGCGTTAGCGCGCTGGCCAAAACCTATCAGGTGACTGATCGCGAAGCGGGTATGGGGGCAAGTCTGCGCAGCGTGTTTAGGCGGCGCATGAAGGATGTGAAGGCGGTGCAAGCGGTCAGCTTTAGCATCGGCGCTGGTGAGATCGTGGGTTTTCTGGGGCCGAACGGTGCAGGCAAGACCACGACGCTGAAGATGCTGAGTGGTTTGTTGCACCCTACCAGCGGCACGGCATCCGTGCTTGGTCATGTCCCATGGCAGCGGAATCATGCATTCTTGCGACGGATGACGTTGGTGATGGGTCAACGTAATCGCCTGAGTTGGGATATTCCGGCGGCGGATTCCTTTCTGCTAAATCAGGCCATTTACCGGATTCCGGACGCCGAATTTAGGCAGACGCATGATGAACTGGTCGAGCTGCTTGACATGAAGGATATTTTGCGCAAACCGGTGCGAAATTTGTCCCTTGGTGAGCGGATGAAATGCGAGCTGGCGGCCAGTTTGTTGCACCGGCCGCAGGTGCTTTTTCTGGATGAGCCAACCATTGGCTTGGACATTACTTCGCAAAATCGCATTCGGGAATTTGTGCGTGAATACAACCGACGCACCGATGCGACGATCATTCTGACCAGCCACTACATGGCCGACGTGACCGCGCTGTGTGAACGGATCATCATTATTCATCAAGGTCTGCTGAAATATGACGGATCGATCAGCGATCTGACCCGGCGCATCGCGCCCTACAAGGTGATCGGGATTATTCTGAATGATGGTGCGGATAGTGACCTGAGTGGGTTTGGCACGGTTGTGCCCAACCCAACCGATGATGGCAAGCGTTTGATCCAGGTGCAGGCCGCGGACGTGCCCGGTGTCACCGCCCGCATTCTGGCGCATTATTCCGTGCAGGACTTAAGCATTGAAGACCCGCCGATTGAAGATGTGATTGAGCGCGCGTTTAATGAATAGCACACTATTTCATTCCGTACTGACATTGCCTCGGAGCTCGTTGATGGTCGCCCGGCCGACCAACCTGTCTCTGCGCCCGGCATTTACGAAAAACCTGGCAGTTTTCGGTCTTGCAAGATCGGGACGGTGCCATTCATCATCTCGACCATCTCGCGTAAGGTCGGGTTGAACAAACCCAGCAGGCGCATAAGGATTGGCGTGTCCAATTGCGTCCTCACGGGTCGCCCCAATTCCTCGGAAATCAACGCGATAAGGTCACGTTGGGTCACCGGTTTTTCGCTAGGCACATGCCCGGCTTGGCCCAATGCTGCATCGTTCGTGCCGGCAATCGCCAGCGCCTCGCCAAAGTCTTCTGTGTATGTAAACGTATGCGGTTGATCCAGGCTGCCAATGGCCTTGATGGCCTTTCCCGCCCGCGCAGGAGCAAACACATTCTCGCCATAGATCGGGTCATCCGGCTTAAAGAAATCAGAACCCCGCACACTGGCCACACGAACAGCACCGGCTTTATGCGCCGCAAATAGCGACTCGGTCATTCCCTGGCGAACGCGTCCTTTCTTTGTATGAGCGTTGTATGAGCTTTGTGTGAGGTCTTTTCGGAAATGGGTTGGCCGCCGGTATCGCCATACATATACAAGTTTTCAGCAGCAATAAGCCTGGCACCATTTGTTTGCGCTGCCTGCAACACAGCCTCTTGCAAACGCGGGAAGTTGCCCTCCCATCTTGTCCGGGAAAATCTGACGCCTGGTGGCGTGAAAAAACGGGTCTTGGTTCGTTATGAATCACCAAAAGAAACTTCGGTGCCCAATGGTTCGCCCGCGAGCACTCGTTCAAGGTTGCCGGCGATCAATCCACTAAATATGCGCACCTCCACGCGCGGGTGCGCGCGCACCAGCGACAGCATGTCGCGGACTTTTCCGGCCATACCACCCGTGACGTCTGCGCCGCGCGATCCGCCGACGTCGGCCAGGAGCCCGGTCCAGTTATCACTCGTTATGCGCTCGACCAGGGTGCGATCAGCGCCGTGCCACACACCTTCGGTTTCGCCGGCAAGCAGCACGCGGGTGACCGGAAACTCGCCGGCAAGAAAGGCAAACACTTCCTCGGTGCTCACGATGGTTCCGCCACGAACGCTGTCCCACGCCACATCACCCATGACCAGCGGACACAGACCACTTTGCAGGGCAAGATGGATAGGGCGCGTCTCCATGCTTGTAATGCGACCGTCCGAGCACTGCACACTGGCCGACGGCGGCAAGCTAACTATTGGTACACCCGCTTCGTGCAAGGCGTCGCTCACGCGCCGATTGAGCCGGGCGGCCGCCACGCTGACATGGGCAAATCCGCGCCAGCCCTCAGGCGTGTGCACCCCGTCACGCGTGCCGTAAGACTTTGCCGCCATATGACCAAAGGAACCGGAACCGTGACCCACCAGGATTGGCTGGCCATGGTTGACGACCGCCCGCGCCAGCTCCCGCGCAAGGCGGTCGAGGACCTGTTGCCGCACGGTTTCGTTTTGGGTTTTGTCGGTAATGAGTGAGCCACCCAGTTTTAGGAAGATCATGGTGATCGAACCACTACTATAACCGCCACTCTATAATCAACCGCAATGTTGACGGTTCATCGGGGCAGGGACTTTCTAGCTGCTTTTTTGGAGAAATATTGGTTTGCACCGCCCGTGGCGTTATGGCGGAGCATTGAAGCGCGTGCACTTACAAGCGTTGAATTTCCATCGCCGATGCTGGATTTTGGCTGTGGCGACGGCATGTTCACCGAGCTGGTGTTTGGAGTGCAGCCGGGCGTGTTTGGCAATGATATTGCAGCAGGCGAATTGCCCATGGCCCGCGCCAACAAACGGATGTATGCAAACGGGGTGCAATTTGCAGACGGTCACGCGCTCCCATATGCCACCGGTTCGTTTGGGAGCGTATATAGCAACTCTGTTGTAGAACATATCCCGGATCCCGAGCGGGTGCTCCCTGAACTCAGTCGTGTGCTGCGCAAGGGCGGGCAGCTGGTGCTGACGGTGCCCAGCGATAAATTTCGCGGGCTCTTGGATGGTGTGACCCGTGCGACTTCACCGCAGGAGGCTGAAGCCTATGCCAAGCGGGTTGACATGCTGTTTGCACATCATCACTATCACTCACCGGACGAGTGGCGCGGATTGTTTGGTGAGGTTGGGCTGTCTTTGGTAAAGGCCATGTACTATGTCTCGGCCGAAGCGGCGGGTGCATGGGATCGGATGAACAATGCATATGGGATCGGCAAGCGCAGCCTGTGGAACGTACTGGTGTCACCTCGGCTGCGTCCACTTGGATACCAAGGGGTGGTGGCGCGTCGCACCCAAAAGCACATGGCGCGCACGTTGCGCAGCATGTATGAAACGGAATGCCCCAATGAAGGGGCGGGGTTGTTAGTCGTTGGTCAAAAGCTCTGACATGGAACTCACCCATTTAACTGCGGCAGGCGAGGCCCACATGGTGGATGTTGGATCCAAGGCTGATTCGGTTCGGGTGGCCGAGGCCGGGGCCACGGTGCGATTGAATGCCGGCGCGTATGATGCCCTGATCCGTGGCAACCTAAAAAAGGGTGACGCGTTGGGCACCGCGCGGATAGCCGGCATAATGGCGGCCAAGCGAACAAGTGAGCTCATCCCGCTGTGCCACCCGATAGCGATTGCAAATGTTGAAGTGCTGGTGACGCCAGAGCGCGCAGATGAGGGAACGGATTGCCTTGTCAGAATTCGCAGCCGGGTGACATGCTTCGGAAAGACCGGGGTGGAAATGGAAGCCCTAACGGCCGCAAGCGTGGCTGCGCTCACCATCTACGACATGTGCAAGGCGCTGGATCGTGGCATGATCATTGACGGTTTGCAACTGCTGTCAAAGACGGGCGGGGCTAGTGGCTCATATCACGCAGAACAGGTGGCCCGCGCTTGACACGGACGGTACTTCAACAGAAAATTACAACAATGGACGATGCAGCCGAACTCAGTATTAAATTGTTTGCCACGCTTAAGGAGCGGGCTCGGGCGGCATCGGTGACGGTTGCCATGCCGACCACCCACACCACCGTGCGCAAACTTCGCAAGCTGATCGCGATGCAGCACCCGGCACTTGCGGCGCTGGTTGAAAGTTCGGTGGTATCCATAAATCTCGAGTTTGCGTTTAATGATGACGCGGTAAAGGCGGGCGACGAGGTCGCCTTGTTCCCTCCGGTGAGCGGGGGTAGCGACTACCCGACACATTTGGCGATCACGCATGACGCCATCAAGCTGGATGAGCTGCAACAGCTTGTAACCACCGAGCTGGATGGTTCGGTGGTGCTGTTTATTGGCACGGTGCGCAAGGTGACTGGTCAGGAAACCACCACCCATTTGGAGTATGAGGCGTATCAGGTTATGGCCGAGGCCAAACTAGCCCAAGTGGCCGAAGAAATGCGCGCCAAGTTTCCTGGAGTTCACGGAATCGCACTGGTGCAGCGCATTGGGCACATGCCGGCAGGCGAACCGACCGTGGCGGTGGCCTGCAGTTGCTCGCATCGCGGGGACGGGGCGTTTGAGGCGGCCCGGTATGGAATTGACCGGATTAAACAAATCGTCACGGTTTGGAAGCGGGAGACCCGCCCGGACGGGTCAAGCTGGATAGAGGGGGATTATGCGCCTACACCTGACGACTGATCTGCAACTTTCGTCGCCGTCAGATTGGGACTCGGCAAGTCTGTTGCATTGGTTCCGCCGGGTGTGCCTGAGAGCATCTAATGGTTTTTTCGCAGTTCGCGAAGGAATCGGCGCGGTCATACGATCAATCAGTGTAAGTACGCCTCGTTTTGAGCAGGAAGCTGGACAGGAGGCGCCAGCTGAATCACGCAATGCAAATACCAAACTACAAGTTGCGCGCTTGCAGCACAACGATACCGAAGCCTGGGAAGAGCTTGTACGTGATTGGACGCCAAAGTTGTTTGGATACTTGAGAAACCATGTGCCCACGCGTGAAGATGCTCAGGACTTGTTGAGTGAGACATTTGCAGCGGCCGTAAAGTCGATTTCAAAATTTGATGGAAATGCCGCACTCTCAACTTGGCTGTACACGCTGGCACACAACAAGATGGTAGATTTTTGGCGGCGCACACGCATTGAGTTTGAACTTCCCATTTCGCTGACCGTGGCGGAAGATGAAGTGAGCCTTGATTTTAGACAGGCATTCGCCCGCCTGCCACTGCTCAGCAGGAACGTGCTAAATCTTCGCTATGTGCAGGGGCTTGGTGTGGACGAGATTGCAAAGGTGTTGAACCGCACCTATAAGGCCACGGAGAGCCTGCTTGGCCGGTCACGCGCCATGCTGAAGGACACCCTGGAAGAAGCCGGTATCGGGGTGGCATCGTGACGATAAACATCAACCCGGTCGATCCAATGGATGCGCTTTTTGCCTCGCGGCATGGACGCGAACGCCTCCCTGAAGGCACGTTGACGCAAACACTTGCGGCCGTGAAGTCCACGCTGGCTAGTGAGCGTGAGCGCGGGTTGGTTGGACGGTTGGTTAGCACGGTTGTCAATCGTCTGGGATTGGATCGGGACGCGGTGGCCGCGCCCCTGGATGAGGTGGTGGACCCGGGCCCGGTGGCGGCGCGCGTGGCCTATGCGCGCGCGTTGGTACGTGGTGGCCAGGCGCTGTTTCGCCGGGGCTCAACAGTGGTGACAGTTCTTAACGGTCAATTTGTAGCGACTGTCCCGGGCGATAACATCGCGTCACAGGCGAGCACAGTGGTAGTAGGCATGCACCAGGGTCAGACAGCCGAGCTTGCGCCCGGTACGATAGCCGCCCTCACGTTGTTTGCGGCGGGCGCTGCAGGTAAGCTGGTTGAACTGAAGCTGAGCATCGGACGCGCTTTGGCGACGATCAACAATCCTTTGGTGGCGGGCGACTTTTTTGGCGTCGCAACGCCGGGCGCAGCGGCGACGGCGCGCGGCACTGAGTTTATCGCCGAGGCCAGATCTGAGACCGAGTCGTTTTTTGCCACACTGCATGGCGTAATCGGTGTAAAGATGGGTGATCAGGAAATTTCACTCGAGGCCGGTCAGCAGGTGCGCGCAACCGAAGGCGCGGTGCTGACGCCGGAACCCATTCCCGATTTTGTTCCGGTTGTGCCCGAACCTGCGCCACCCGGGCGCATGAAGGCGCCTTCGGACGTACTCATTCATGCCGCGCAGGCGGGCGAAAACCTGCTGATTATTTCGCAACGATTTGGTGTGTCGCTGGCGGATTTGCTGCGCGCCAACCCCGGTCTACCAGTGGCGCTGTATCTGACGCGCGGCACGTTGGTGGTTATTCCACGTAGGCGAACAGGTTAGGAGTTTATAGATCAGCCGGTCTGAATGGGCGGGCTTGACGGATTTAGGTGATTTTCATGCAACCAGGCATTTTCAAGAAGCAACTCCCGGCAGTTTTGATCGGGCTTTCCATTTTGGCGGCTCCACTGCGATCGGTGCAGGCCACGCAACCCGATTTGGGTGGAACCACGCCGGTGACACCGCCCACCGCAATAGCTTCTCCAGTCTCAGATTTTGGCGTTGTTGAAACCCCAACAGGAATTAGTGGCAGGGTTTCAGGCTTCGGCGGTGGTCTTGGACGGACTGGATCAAGCGCATATGCGGATTGGCCGACGGCCAATATTGGCGGGGCGGAATTGCCCGCGCACTTTGTCACGCTTCTGGTGACGCAGGGTGGTGCGGTGCAGGTGCTTATTGATGCCATCCAAAGCGAACCATACGCCTCGATCATTCGACCTTATCCGAGGCAGCACGCACCTGACCTTCCGGGGGCCTTGCCGATTGCCCGAGCAACGGTGGATATGCCGATCAAACTTCCGGAGGCACCAGTGTTTGTGCAATCCGAGGGGCAGGCGGGAAGCAAACACATCGCATCGATAGCGCTGAGCCCGGTGTTTAGCCAGAGCGGTGAGGTGCGCCTGGCCACGTCGATTAGCTACCGGGTCAATGGCGTAAGCTATCTTTTTAGCGATTCGGCCAACCCAACCGATGCCGAGCAGAGCAACCTGGCCAACTTGGCGACGTTTGGGGCCGAGAGCCCGGCGTCTTCACCGAGTGGCTCGGGTCTGGCGCGCGCGGTCGCGCAGGATGCGAGCTTTGCGTGCACGAACAACCTGCCGCAGCCTATGCAGCCGTTTTTGGCGAGTGTGAGCAATGTGCCGATGCGTGCAAACATTTGGCGGATTAGCGTAAGTAACCCAGGCATCCAGAGGTTGGACATTGGAAGCCTTCCCGCCGCCCCGGGTGGCAACTCGGCGTTGTATCAGGTTTGGCGTGGCGGGCATCAGGTGCCTTTGGATATTTCGGGCGGTCAAATGCGGTTTTACGCTCCGGTCGCAGGAGACCGTTTTAATACAACCTCAACCTATTGGCTGGTTGTTGACAATGGTGCGGGTCTGCGGATGGCGGCCAGCGGTACGGTTCCGGCACCTTCGCCCAGAACAACTGCATACGAATTGGGTGCCTGGCGTGAAACTAAACTGTACTATCCCAAATACGCCGGGGCCGCTGGTGATCACTGGTACAGCGCAAACGTTGTCGCACCGTCGGACCCTTCAATTCGCGATTACCCGTTTACCATTGCAAATGTTTTACCCGCGGTCGGACCCACTACAGTCAGTGTGGATGCCGTACGCCAGAACATACACACGTATTCGGTATCGGTATTTGTTGGGCTTTCCATTGCCACCTTTACCGGGTCCGGACTAGGGAATTGGACGATGCCTGACGCTGCACTCACTAGCACATCCAGCGCAGGAACCATTCACGTAAACAATCCTCCGGTCGCTGGCGAAATTGAACAGCTGTTGGTGCAGCGCGTGCGCTGGAGTCGATTGGTGAACCTGTCCTTTTTCGCAACCTCGCCAGGTGTTCGACTGCATACGCTTGCAGGCGCATCGAGTTACCGGCTTGCAAATTTGCCCACAGGATCAAGCGTCTATGACGTCACCGATCCTGCCAGTCCAACGGTGGTGAGCATGGTGGGGGCAGACTTTCAGTCCCCGGGTGACCGCGACTATTTTGTCATGATTCCCTCCACGGTTGCGTTTCCGACGGTGGCCAAATATGGAAACTGGGAGGACCTGGCGACGCCGCGCGCCGGCAACGCTGTGTATATCGCGCATGCGAGCTTGCTTGGTCCGGTGGAACCGTTGCGCAAACTTAGGCAAGACCAGGGCTACAAACCACAGATCGTTCCAGTTGACCGTTTGTATGATTGGTATGGCACGGGGGATCTGGATGCCGAGTCAATTCGGAACTTCCTGCGCTATGCGTATGCGACATGGTCTGTTAAGCCGATTGCTGTGACCCTGGTGGGCGACAGCAGTTACGATCCTCTAAACCGCCTAACCCGTGATTTTGACTGGAACACCGGCCTATATGACGTGGACTACGTCAATTCGACCTATGTGCCGACCTATTTGGCAAACGTTGACTCGGAAGTTGGCGAGGCGGACTGTGATACCTGCTTTGTTCGGTGGAGCTGTGACGCGATTTATGATCTGGGCAATGGCAGTATTGACTATGATGCGCTGCCAGATGCTTACATTGGCCGATTGTCAGCCATTAACACGACGCAGCTGACCACTGTAGTGGGCAAAATCATTTCGTATGAGAGCTCGTTTGACAACGGAGCATGGAGAACTCAGCAGCGCTACTTTGCGGACAATTTGGATCTCACACCGGATTCTGCAGGCGATTTTGCCGCAGCCAATGAGCAGATCATTCAACGCCAGCCCGCCGGGACTCAAATTGGCCGGCTGAACTATGTCATCCCGCCATCTGCGACGGATGGTGGAGCGCTTGCTGCGCGGGTTTTTCAGAGTCAGGTAAGCCCACTGCTGAGTCAGGGACAGGGAATCGCGGTCTACAGCGGTCATGGAAACTGGCCGGTCTGGGCGGATCCTGTGCTGTACAACATCGATAACCCGGACACGATCAACAACAACGGGCGGATGCCGTTCATGCTGGAATTTACGTGTGCGACTTCGTGGATCGACCGCCCAATGCCAAATGGGGCGTCACTTGACGAAAAATTTCACCGAAACGCGAACTCGGCAATGGCAGTGTGGGGTTCGTCCGGTTGGGACAACATCCAAGATCACAACAGGCTGGCCTTTGGATTGTTTGGCAAACTTTGGGCAAACACTACAGCAGATCAATCCCAACCCATCGGTGCGCTGGTCAACGCTGCCTATATTGGTGCACAGGCTGCGATCAAGGGTGATTCGATGAACACCTACATCCTGCTTGGCGACCCGCTAACCAAGCTCCGGGTGAATAGACCCCATGCGACACCGGGCAATATCGCGATGGGCACCATTGCGGGTCATGCAGATGCCTCGCCCGGAAACAATGACGCCCAGGGCCGGAGCGCTGGCTTCCGCTCGCCGACGCGGGTGGCGGTCAGCCCGGACGGCGTGGTTAGCTATGTCTCTGACACCGGCAACCACACTGTTCGAAAGATTAATTTGACGACGGGTGTCGTTACGACGCTTGCTGGCATGGCGGGCACGCCAGGCGCACAGAATGGCTTGATCGGGACTTCACAGCTGAACAACCCAGCCGGGCTGGCGGTAAGCCCGGATGGACAGTATGTGTATGTTGCGGATACCGGTAACAATGCGATTCGTCGGGTGGACGTGAAAACGACGGAAGTGACCACGATCGCCAGTGGCTTGTCGGGGCCAAGCGGTCTGGCCGCCAGCTGGGACGGCGTGGCCGTGTACTTCACCGAGCCATTGGCGCATCGCCTGCGCCGCGTGTTGGTCGATTCAAACGAAATTCAGGATGTTGCTTCAGGAGGTCTCTTAAACGCGCCGGATGGCGTGTCGATCCCGGGTAATGGCACATTTGCCCTGGTTGCGGACACGGCTGGCAATGCGATCCTGAAAATTGATTTGACCGCGTCTCCTTTCGTGGTTAGCACTGTCATTGCTTCTTCAAAGGGGCTAAATCAGCCGCATGGCGTGGCACTGACAGCCGATGGGCGGTATGCTTATGTGGCGGATACGGGTAACCAGGTGATTCGCCGAATAAATGTCGCTGCGAACCAGATGGCGACCGTGTCCGGATTGGTTGGCGCCACGGGTCGTGCGGATGGACAAGGCGCCGATGCGCGCTACAATTTTCCGGTTGACGTGACTGTCAATTTGTCCCAGGATCGAATCGTGGTGGGCGACAGCAGCAATAACTTGGTGCGCTATGCAAACATTCAAGCTAGCAAGAATGGTCTGTATTTGCCCGTCGTGAAGCGCTAAGAAACAAGCGCGTCAACCATGCTACTTAGGTTTATTGGTGTAATCACGACGCAGTGCTATTTAAGCACGTCTTCGCGAAACAGTATTGCTCATCTGGAATTTTGTTGCCAAAATTTCCGTCCTTTGCATCGCTCCCACAGGGGAAATTTGCAGGACTGGTCACGATAGCTTAATGAGAAGTAAAGATTGGACGCTATAATAATTTGGATGAGTCTCTCGTGAGATTTCCGCCAGAAGTTGTAAGATCCCCCATAAGTCGATTTGCAGCAGCAATCGCAAAATACTTGGTAAGGAGTAAACAATGAATTTCTTTCTCGACTATCTCAGAACATTTCCAATACTGGCCGCGATTCTCTTCTTTCTCTTGGGTTGGTTCCTTAACGCGCTGATAAGTTTTATCCTCGCACGCAGAAAGTATGTCGATGAGGAAACTCAAGCATCGTTAAACCTGGCCCAGGCAGACTTGAAGACCGCACGTGCAAACTTAGACAAGTCAACGGCCGATCTTAACCTGGCAACCACCGGCCGGGCGGCGCTTGAGAACGATCTGAAGCTGCATCAAAAGACGGCTGCAGACCAGACCCTGCGCGCCAAAGATTGGGAGGCCAAGCACGTGTCGGTTTCAACCGAACTGAAGAACGGAGTGGCGGAACTCGCAGCGGCTGCGGCGGGTTCCGCAGCGTTGACCGCGACCATTGCAAGGCTTACCGCTGAACGGGATGCCAGCCTGAAGGCGGCCACGGATACCAGTAAGTGGGACATTCAACTCAAGGCTCGGGATGCCGAGATTGCAGATTGGAAGGTGCGCTATGCCAAGCTTGAAGGTGATCACGGTGCAAACCTGGCGCTACACACCACCGCACAAAGCGATCTTAAGAGCCGGGCTGGTGAGCTCGCCGCTGCGCTGGCCGGTGGCGCGCTGTTGCAGACGACGATCAGCAAGCTGACTGGTGAGAAGGCTGCTTCGCTCAAAGATTTGAATGATGCGCGGGCACGGATTGCGCTACTTGAAGCCGACCTCAAGACGCATGGCGACAAATCGATGACCTTTGAATCATCGGTTAAGACGCGTGATCTGGAGCTCGCAGACCTGCGCGCAAAGTATGCCAAGCTGGAAGCCGACAACAATGCTGCGCTTGCGGGGCACGCGGCATGGGAGGCCAAGCATAAAGTGCTGGGTGATCAGCACGCTGCGTTGACCCTTTCGCACAACAAGCTTCAGCATCATCATGATAACCTGACTGCGGCGCACGAGTTTGCGGTGCAGGCGCATGGAACCAAAACAGCCGAATTAGCCGCCGCGGTGATGGGTGGCGCGGTGTTGCAGCACAAGATGAATGAAGCGCATGCCGCGAGGGCGGCTGCGGAAGCCGCGTTGGCAGAAGCCCATGGCAGGATCGCCATGCATGAAGCGGCTCTTACTGCCCACGCGGACAACACGCTCAAATTTGCATCTGATGTGAAGTTTAAGGATACCGAGGCCGCAGATTTGCGCGCCCGCTTGGCGAAGGCTGACGCTGATGCGAAGGCGCTGGCGGAGAAGCATGCCAATGATTTGAAGATTGAGATCTCAAAAACTGCCGCTGCAGCTGCAAGCGGCGCGGCGCTAAGCGCAACCATCGGAAAGCTTTCGGGAGATCGTGATACATCCTCGAAAGCACTTATTGACGCAAATGCTCGTGCGGCCAAGGTTGAGGCAGATCTGAAGATTGCCAGCGACACCAGCAAATGGACCGCGCAATTGACGGCGAAGGATTCCGAGTTGAGTGACCTGCGGGCGAAGCTCGCCAAGCTCGATGCCGACGCGAAGGTGACAGCGGAAGTGCATGCAAACGATCTGAAAGCCGAAATGGCGAAGGTTGCAGCGGCAGCCGTGGGTGGCGCTGCGCTGACTGCGTCCATTAGTGCATTTACCGGTGAGAAGGAAGCAAATGCAAAGGCCTTGGCTGTTGCAAATGATCGGGCGGCGCAGCTTGAGGCGGATTTGAAGCCTGCAGGCGACACCGGCAAGTGGACCAACCAGCTCAATGCCAAAGATATGGAATTGGCCGATCTGCGTGGCCGCATTGGAAAGCTCGAGGGGGATGTCAAGCTGGCCGGGGAGTCGAGTGCCAGATATAACCTTGATTTGAGTGCAAAGGATGTTGCGCTGGCCGATGCAAAGGCTCAGCTGGCGAAAGTACAGGTGGACTTGAACACGGCGTTGAACGCCCACGCCGGAACGCAGAATGACCTCAAAGGCAAGGCCACGGAGTTTGCCGCCGCGGTTGCGGGCGGGGCCATTCTTCAGTCCAAACTTAGTGATGTGAGCAGCAAGGCAACAAATAGCGATAAGGCGCTGGCTGAAGCATATGCTCAAATCGGTTCACTGCGCGCCGAGGTCAACAGCGTGCAGGCGGATCGTGATGCACTAAGGACGAAGCTTGCGGCCGTTCACGCAACAGGTGCACCGACTTTGACGATGCAAATGGACTCATCGCTGCCAACTGACCTTGCACCACCCGCCGCGACCGCGACCAGCGTTGCGTCTGGTTCACCGGCAGTTGCGGTCGCCACGCTAGCCGCGGTCGCGGGTGCCGGTGCGGCGTTACAAGCGACTACTAGCGCCGCAACGAGCGATAAGGATGCCAGTACCAAAGCATTGGCAGATGCAAATGATCGCGCGGTGAAGCTTGAGGCGGATATGAAGTTCGCGGCTGACACTAGTAAGTGGACCAATCAGCTAAATGCCAAGGACATGGAAATGGCTGATCTGCGCGCACGCATCGGCAAGCTCGAAGGAGATGTCAAGCTGGCCGGGGAATCCGGCGCCAAATTCAACCTCGACTTGAGCGCAAAGGATGCTGCGCTGGCAGAGGCCAAGGCTCTGCATGCCAAAGCACAGTCGGATGCGCAGGCCGCGATGGACGCGCATACGGCAATGCAGAATGACCTCAAAGGAAAAGCCACGGAGTTTGCCGCTGCGGTTGCAGGTGGGGCCATCTTGCAGACAAAACTGAGCGAATTGAGCACCAAGGCAACCGACGGTGAAAAGGCATTGGCAGAAGCGCATGCACAGATCGGTTCACTGCGCGCCGAGGTCAACGGCCTGCAGAAAATCAACCTCGACTTGAGCGCACAGGAAGCTGCGCTGGCAGAGGCCAAGGCTCATCATGCCAAAACGCTGTCGGAGGCGCTGGCCGCGCTGGACGCGCATACGGCAATGCAGAATGACCTCAACGGAAAAGCCACGGAGTTTGCCGCTGCGGTTGCAGGTGGGGCCATCTTGCAGACAAAACTAAGCGAATTGAGCACCAAGGCAACCGACGGTGAAAAGGCATTGGCAGAAGCGCATGCACAGATCGGTTCACTGCGCGCCGAGGTGAATAGCCTGCAGGCCGACCGCGATGCGTTGAAAATGAAGCTGGTTGCGAATCCAGCAACGGCAGCGCCCGCCGTCACCACGACGATTGCATCCCAGGTAATCGCACCGGATCAATTGGTTTCGGTTGCCCCCACAGTTGTCGTCAGTGCCGTGGCCTATGGGGCGAACAAGTTTGGCGCCACCGGCACCGCGGACATGAAGGCCGCGGGGGTCGCCGCCAAGGTTGCCGCCAACGCGAACCTGCCAGCCGGCGTGGTCGCCACGGTAGCCGCGTGCCCGCAGCATTTGTCAGATGTCAGGGGAATCGGCACGGTGTTCGAAGCCCGGTTGTATAGTTCCGATATCGGCACATATTGGGAATTGGCCAACCTAAGCGACGCCGATTTCAGACGCATCCTAAACGTGACTGATTTGGATCTTATCCGGGTAGCCTTTGCCGACACCCGCGCAGACGCACTCAAGCTCGCGAACGAGAGCAATTCAGTTGGGCGCATCTGGAGCGCCATTGCTCCGGACGATTTTGAACCGCTGGGAGGCGTTGGCTACACCTATGAAAAGCGCCTTTACGATGCAGGCATCTGCACATATCAGGCGCTGGCGGCCGCTAGCGCGGAGCAGCTTGAAAAAATTTGTATCGGCGCACGCAAGCCACCCAAAATGCCGGACTTTGCATCCTGGATTGCACGGGCGAAAGCTCTGATTGCCAAATAACTAGGAGCGTCAATAAATGTTAGCAAGATTGTGTAGAAACTGCCCAGCATGGCGTAACTACTGGCGTTGGACCCTGTTGGTTCCATTGTTGTTGCTACCACTTTTGTGCTGTCTTGTCACGTTCCTGATGGGTGGCATCGGCACCGGCGCTGCGCGGCTGAATCAGGTCAGTGGGGCTATTGCCGGCAAGCCAACCGAAATCAGCGGTGTGGCCGCACCCAACGAGTGTATTTTGATTTTTGACGGTCCGAGCAATATTGGTCAGGCCGTGGCGGATGCGGGCGGATCGTTCAAGTATTTGGCCGATCTTGCCGCCGGGAATCACAGTATCACGATCAAGTCTTGCGGCAACAACAATGGCTATCGCGCCGGCGAATTGTCCGTCGCGCCACTGAGTGTGAACGTTGCCGCAGCACCCTTTGCCGCGTTGCCAACGCCTGTTCCTCCGACACCGGCCCCGCCGCCGCCAACTGCAGTGCCCACCGTGGTTGTGCCCACGGTGATCGCCAAAGCGATTGTTCCGGATTTTGTTATTCCGATGATTGGAAGCCTGAAGGACGGCGCCAAGATCGACTTGGGCAAGCTCGGGCTCGTCGAAGGCATTGCCGCCTCGAATGCATGCTTGAGGTTGTTTGATGAAAATACGCTACTGGCCGACTTGAAGGCTGCAGCGGATGGCACGTGGTCGTTTGATGCTTCCAAACTTGCTGCGGGTGCACACAGGTTTATCCTGCGGCAGTGTGATGACAAGGGGAACATCATCGGCGTCGGCGCACCGGTTGCGTTTACGCTGGGTGATGTCATCGCTGCGGCTGCAACGGTCGCGCCGAAGCTCGTTGTGACGCCGACCACCGCCACAAGCATCGTGGTCCCAATTGGTGGAATCGTCGTACCCGGTGCGCCGCTTGGCGGGAAGTGCGTGCCCGGTGCACAGGTTGAGGTGTTTGATGGCACGACCTTGCTCGGCACGGTTCCTTGCAGCGCGGGTGGCGATTGGGTGTTCAATTTGCCAGCCAACTTCGCGCCAGGATCACACACGATTCGTGCGGTCTCGATTGACAAGGACGGCAAGACTTTGAGTGAGAGCACGGCGACCATGACGGTTTCAGTTGGAGCTTCGACGCCCGTTCCCGTGGTGGCCGCTGCGACCACCATTGTGGTGCCCGCTGGCGCAGGCGTGCTGCCGGGTGCGCAAATTGGCGGCAAATGCGTACCAAATGCGCAAGTTCAAGTCTTTGATGGTGCGACCCTGCTTGGTACGGTTCCTTGCAGCGAAGGCGGTGACTGGACGTTCGCCCTGCCCACGACCTTGTCAGCCGGGGCGCACACGATTCGCGCCGTGTTAATTGACAAAGATGGCAAAAAGCTAAGCGAAAGTACTGCAACCATCACCATTGGCGCAGCTGCAGCCACGCCCGCGCCAGTTGCAATTGCAGAGACATCAATTCTCCCGCCCATCGGTGGAAACATGCAGGCTGGCGCATTGTTGCGCGGCAAGTGCGTTCCAAATGCGCAGGTGCAGGTCTTTGACGGTACGACTTTGATCGGCACCGTACCGTGTAGCGCAGGTGGCGATTGGTTACTGGCCGTGCCTCTAAACCTAACTGCAGGAGCACACACCGTGCGCGCGGTGTCTGTTGACAAGGACAAAAAGAAGCTTGGTGAAGGTGCGGCCACGGTCAACATTACCTCTGCGCTGCTGCCGGTTACCGGTGCCAGTTTAGAAGATTTGTTGCCATAAGACAACTGCTAACGATCGTTTGGGCATAACATAGAGCCCGGTGGTGTTTCACCACCGGGCTTTGTGCATTCCAAGTCAATTTACAATCGGGTGATGCCAGCCAAACTGATCATTGTGATTGGCCCTACAGCGGTGGGCAAGAGTGCGCGTGCCATGGAGCTGGCGCTGCAGATTAATGGCGAGATCGTTTCCGCTGATTCGCGACATGTTTACCGTGGCATGGATATCGGCACAAACAAGCCCTCGCCCGCGGATCAACAGCGCGTGGCGCACCACTTGATCAACCTGCGCGAACCGCACGAGACATTTTCCCTGTCAGAATACTTGGAGCTGGCGCGCGGTGCGATTGCGCAGATTCGGGATCGCGATAAAACACCCATATTGGTGGGTGGAACCGGCCAGTATATTCGCGCGGTTATTGAGGGTTGGCAGGTGCCCGAAGTTGCGCCAAATGAAGAGATCCGGCGCAAATGGGAAACGCTTGCGGATCGTCATGGGATTCAGGCGCTCAATCGCGAGCTGGTGCAGCGTGACCCACAGGCTGCGACCACGATTGATCCACGTAACGTGCGCCGGGTGATCCGGGCGCTTGAAGTGATGGAAGTGACCGGCACCAAGTGGAGCGACCTGCAACGCAAATCACCCTTGAACGATACGGATTTGCAGATCGAAAATGTCGCGCTTCCCCGGGATGAGCTTTATGCGCGTGCAGACGCACGCATCGCCGCTATGATGGATGGCGGTTGGCTCGCCGAGGTGCGGTCACTGACCGTACGGCTAAATAGCCGTGGGTTGGACAATTCGGCGATCAAGACATTGCCCAGCATGAGCGCGCTGGGTTATCGCGAGCTTGCCGATGTGATTGCCGGCACGCTGACGATTGACAAGGCAACTGAACAAATAAAACAAGACACGCGTCGCTATATTCGCATGCAAGATGCCTGGTTTAGACCCTATTGGAAAACGTAACCCATGAAGATTACAAAAATTCGCCCCATTCTCACCGCACCCGATGGTATTGCACTTGTGATTGTAAAAGTGGAGACCGATCAACCCGGGCTCTATGGTATCGGCTGCGCCACGTTTACGCAGCGCCCGACACTGGTGGCAAATGCCGTGGCGGAGTATCTTGATCCGCTGCTGACCGGTCGCGATCCGGCCAATATTGAAGACATCTGGCAGGTGTGCAAAAACAACAGCTATTGGCGCAACGGCCCGGTACTCAACAATGCGATTAGCGGAGTGGATCAGGCACTCTGGGACTTGAAGGGTAAAGTCGCGAAGATGCCCGTATATGACCTGCTCGGCGGCAAGAGTCGCGAGGCGGCCATGATCTACCGCCATGCGGACGGGCGCGAACCCGCCGAAGTGCTTGACAACGTCCACAAATATTTGGACAAGGGGACGCTGGCGGTCAGACTGCAGATGGGCGGTTATGGTGGACGGGTTAAAGACATCACCAAGGGCAATGCCCAGCCGGGAAAGAAATCAGCCCAGGCTACCCATCGGATGAAGGCCATGGACCGGCTGGACACCAGATTCCCTGGCGCCTATTACAACCCCGATGTGTATGCGCGGTCGATCCCCGGTTTGTTTGATTATGTTCGCAACAAGATCGGGTTTGACGTCTTCTTATTGCATGACATACACGAGCGTTTGGCGCCTATCGACGCCGTGCGGATGGCCAAGGAGCTTGAGCCGTATCGCCTGTTTTTTCTCGAAGACCCGTTTGCGCCGGAGGATCAGGAGTGGTTCAAACTGCTGCGAGCGGCGAGCGCCACGCCTATTGCGATGGGTGAGTTGTTTAACCATCCGCTGGAATGGCGCAATCTGGTCATCAACCAGCTCATTGACTTTATGCGCGTGCACATTTCGCAAATTGGTGGAATCACGCCCGCGCGCAAGCTGGCCGCCTTGTGCGAGAGCTTTGGTGTGCGCACGGCCTGGCACGGCCCTGGAGACACCTCACCGGTTGGACACGCGGCAAATTTGCACCTGGATCTGAGCTGCCATAATTTTGGCATTCAGGAAGTGATCAACTTTTCAGAGCGGATCTATGACGTGTTTCCCGGTACACCCATTATCAAAGACGGTTATTTGTGGGCAAACGAGCAGCCTGGTCTTGGGATTGATATTGATGAAACCGCAGCAGCACGCTATCCCATCGAGTTCAAGCCAATTACCTGGACTCAGAGCCGCTGGCCGGATGGCACCCTGTGGACGCCATAAGAGGGCTTAATGTGACTCATCTAAACTCGAATGATCCGATGCGGTTGTAAAATCTTTCAGGCATGAACTACACAAAGAAGCTCCTTGGCGCCGGTGAAAATATACTGTTGACAAAACACAGGCACTGGCTGGTATGGCGCCCTACTTTTTTGCTGTGCATCCTGCTGGCTATTGTGTTTTTAGCCGCGAGCATTGTGGCGACGTTTTGGTTGTTGCCGCAATATGGTGTGGCAATGCCGCTGAGCCTGCTGCCGTTTTTGTCTTTATTGATCCCAGTTTTCATATTTCTGCCAACGTGGATTCGTTGGCGCGCCGAACAATATATTGTGACGGATCGGCGCATTATCCAGCTCGACGGCATTTTGTCCAAGCACACGATCGATTCATCGCTGGACAAAATCAACGATATTGAACTGACGCAATCCTTGTTTGGCCGGATTTTTGGTTATGGCAACCTGGAAATTATGACCGGTTCCGATGTTGGATTGAACATGCTGCGCAACATTCAGGATCCCTTGAAATTTAAAATTGCGATGTTGGACGCCAAGGAAAGGCTGCGGACGCACGAGGCCGGCTTTGGTCATACCGCGCCGGATCAACACAAATTGACCGTATCCCTGCAGGAGCTGACCGATGCGCTCAACAAGGGGCTGATCAGTACGGACGAGTTCAATGCCAAACGTGCGAAGTTGATGGAAAGTATTTGAAGCGGCGGGTGAGCGACCAGAACATGCTGCCGCAACACGCCACAATCCGTTCATGGCTGAATTTCTAATTGAGGGCGGAGCACGCCTAAAAGGCGTGGTGCGCGCTTCCGGTAACAAGAATGCCGCGCTGCCACTGATTGCCGCCGCACTGCTTACGGATGAGCCCGTGACGCTACACAACGTGCCGCGCATACGTGATGTGATGACGCTGCTGAAGCTGCTTGAACAGCTTGGCGCGGGGGTGACCTGGCCGGCTGAAAATACCGTTCGTGTGCATGCGGCGACGGTGAATCAATGTCTGCTTGACCCTGCGCTGTGTCGCGAGATACGTGCCAGCATCCTGCTGGCAGGCGCGATGCTGGCACGGTGCGGAGATATCACGCTGCCACCCCCGGGCGGGGATGTCATTGGACGGCGACGGCTGGACACCCACTTTCTAGCGTTTAAAGCCCTTGGTGTAGAGGTATCCATGGATCGCGACTTTCACCTGCGCACAGCGCAATTGATTGGCGCCGAGATGATGTTGGATGAGGCCTCGGTCACCGCCACCGAAAATGCGATCATGGCCGCAGTTAGGGCTCATGGCACCAGCGTTATCCGCAACGCGGCGGGCGAGCCGCATGTGCAGGATTTATGCCGGTGCCTCGTGCGCATGGGCGCGCATATTGAGGGAATAGGCAGCAATACGCTGACCATTCACGGCGTGCCCCAACTGGGCGGGACCGAGTTTGAGGTTGGCGCGGACAACATCGAAGTGACCAGCTTTATCGTGTTGAGCGCGCTATGCGGGGATGGCGTGACGATCCAGAAGGCCAGCCCGGAGCACTTTGCCATGACCCGGTTGATGCTGGGCAAGCTTGGCATTCGCTGGGAGGCGCGCGGCACGGATATTTTTGTGCCGGCCTCGACCAACCAGGTGTTGCGGGTGGAGCCGGATTTTGGCGGTGCCATCCCCAAAATCGATGATGCGCCGTGGCCCGGCTTCCCGGCGGATGCGTTGAGCTTGGCACTGGTCGCCGCCACCCAATGTGAGGGCTCGGTGTTGATCCATGAAAAGATGTTTGAGAGCCGTCTATATTTCACCGACCGCCTGATGAGCATGGGGGCGCGCATTGTATTGTGCGATCCGCATCGCGCGGTGGTGATGGGGCGCAGCACCTTGCGCGGGGATACGGTGCAGAGCCCGGACATTCGCGCCGGCGTAGCGCTGGTGATTGCTGCGCTGTGTGCGGAGGGGCAGAGCCGTATTAGCAATGCCCAGCAGATTGACCGCGGCTACGAGAAATTTGACGAGAAGCTGCTTGGCCTGGGCGCAAAAATAGAGCGCCGGTAGATTTAGTGCCCGGCTGTTATGCCGGGGCCGCCGCCATCGATGCTCGCTCAATAAACGGGCATGCCAGCGTTATTTGGATTGGCGCAAGGTTGGGCACCGCCACCCGTTCCATGAGGCGGCGCACGGCCACCCGGCCCATGTTGTCACCGTCGACGCGCACGGTGGACAGCGGCGGAGACATAAGCGTTGCAAGCGGCTCGTCGTTATAGCCAACGATGGACACCTTCTCAGGATAAGGTAGCCATGCTCGGTCAGCGCGCGCATGCAGCCAAACGCCACGGCATCAGTCGGGCAAACGCAGGCAGTAAACCGCACGGGCCGCTTTTTCAAAATGGGGTTCAACGCTTCAAATCCTTCATTCTCGTTTGGCTGACCGATTTCCAATACGGAGATCCGACTTTCAGAAATGCCGGCGGCCATGAGCGCAGAGGCATGGGGATTCGCACGTCTACGCAGGGTTGCGCGATACGCGAGATCAAATCGAACAAACGATTGGTGACCCAATTCAACCAACCGCCGGACGATCGTGCGGGGCGTATACTCGTTGTCCACCAGTATGCAGTCGGCAATGAGTTCACTGATACCCGGGCCCGAACTTCATCCGCAATCCCTGGCAGGCCGTTTAGCACGCGAAATACCGTGGCGATGGACACATTTGCCTGCCGCGCCACCGCACCCTAGCTGATCGCTTTGCGTGGCGGAGCAGTTGCATGCGAAGCCCTCATCTAATCAGGACTATGGCATCGGCCGCAATTATTTGCCAATGTGTAAACTGTTGTTGACAGCACCAAGCATCAGCCGTACCATATGGATGTGACAAAGATAAAACTCGGGCTGGTTGGTCTGGGTGTGATCGGACAGATGCACCTCAAGGTTGTAGCGGGCATGCCACACGTGAGCATTGTCGGTGTGTGTGACGTCCGTCCGGAGCTGGTTCAGAGCACTGCGGCGCAGTATGGCATTACACATGCTTATACCAATACCGACGACTTGTTTGCAAATCCGGAGTTGGATGGCGTGGTACTCGCGCTGCCCGCCAATTTGCGCGCTGATTTGGGGGTGCGCGCATTTGCCGCCGGCAAGCACGTGCTGACTGAGAAGCCGGTTGCCATGAATGCCATGGAAGTGCGCCGGCTGATTCTCGCCCGGGACACCTCGCCAATTCCGGGTCGCATCGGCGCCAGTTGCTCCTGTCGCTATCATGGGCTGCCGTCCGCCCGAGTGGTCAGGGATTTCGTTGCCACCGGTATGCTGGGTGACCTGCGGGTTGTGCGCGTGCGCGCGGTTTTGGCTGCGCCACCTGTTCCACCGTTTAATCCGCCCCCGATTTGGCGATTGAACAAGGCCCTGAATGGCGGTGGCATTCTGATGAATTGGGGTCACTATGACACCGATTATTTGTTCGGCGTTTTGGGCTGGCGCTTGCAGCCCAAGCGGGTGATGGCGCGAACATTTGGCAATATTGCGGCATATCCGACCTTTGTGCACCCGGCTAGCGATGCCGAAACACACATCGTGGCATTCGTGGACTGCCTTGATACCATGAACGGCAAACCGGCGGTATTTACCTACGAACGGGGCGAGTTTACGACCAGCGCCACGGATGAGGCCTGGCAAATCATCGGTGACCGGGGCACGCTGAGGTTGTGGATGAAGGAAAAGGTGGGCAAGCAACTGTGGCTTGACCATCCCACGTCAAAGGGCACGGTGACCGAGTTGCTCTGGGAGGGAGACGAGGATTGGTCCCAGCAGCATGGCATGCCGATCAAGGATTTTGCCGAGGCCATTCGGGATGGTCGCGCGCCAACAACCTCGCTTGAGCGTGGTCTGATCATTCAATCCATGTTTGATGCCATGTATCGCGCAGCGGACAGTGGCCGGAGCGAAGAGGTCGTTTGAGGATGACGACAGCAACCAGAAATTCACGCCGTCCAAAACAATGAATCGTAACTAAAATCATCTTTACCCACAGGGTAACCAGGACATAGTCTGGAAAAACCAAGAAAAACCAAGAAGGAGAACATTCCAAGATGAACAAAATTAATCGCAGAAAATTGATCAAGATTGGTGGCATGACGGCCGGGGCTGCCGCGCTCGCGGCCTGTGCCCCATCGGCGCCTCCACCTGCGCCGACGTCAGCGCCGGCTGGAGCGCCCGCCGCCACTGCGGGTGGCGTACCAGTGATCAACAAAGGCACGACGTTTACCTACTGGACGCCGCTGACCAGCAACGTTGCAGCGACGCTGAAAAGTTATGGCGAAATGACCTGCTACATGGAGCTTGAGAAACTGTCCGGCGTGCACATTGATTTTCAACACGTGCCGGATAATCCACAAGCCATTGAACAGTTCAACCTGCTCGTGGCCAGCGGAAAGTATCCCGACATGCTGGATTGGGGCAACTGGTTTTCGCTTCCAGGCGGCCCGGCCAAATACTTGAAAGATGGTGTCATCATCAAACTTAACGACGCCATCAATAAGTGGGCGCCAAATCTGAAGAAGGTATTGGACAGCAACCCCAAGTATCGCATTCAAGCCACCACCGATGACGGTGACATGTTTATGTTCCCGTTTATTCGAGGCAATCCGGGGTTGCAATCGTTTTACGGACCATATGTCCGAAAGGATATTTTGCAGACCTATGGCTTGAAGGCGCCGACGACGATCAGCGAATGGACTGAGATGTTCAAGGGTCTAAAGGGCAAGGATTTCAACAAGAACGGCGTTGCCGACGAATACCCTTTTAACCCATGGGGCGGTGGAAGCTGGAAGGGCGGTTTTAATGGCAACGGGTATCCATGCTTTGTGGGAAGCTACGGAGTGGTGAATGGCTTCTCGCAAGAAGGCGGAAAGGTGCGCTATGGCCCGGCCACACCGGAATTTAAGGAATTTTTGGCCCAGATGGCCAGTTGGTACAAAGAAGGGTACATCGACCCGGACTTGATCGCGATGGATTCTGCGGCTTTTGCGGCCAAAATGACCGGCAACAAAATCGCCAGCGGGACCACGTTTGTTGGCAGCGGTATTGGGAACTTTACCGCGCTCATGCGTGGCAAGGAGCCCAAGGAATTTGAATTAATGGGCGTGCAATATCCCACCTTGAAGGCGGGCGACAAGCCCATTCTGGGTCAGAAGGATAACGAACTTCCTGGTCCAGGTGTGTGCATTACCTCGGCCTGCAAGGACGTGGAAGCAGCGGTCAAGTGGCTGGACTATGCCTTCTCGACGGAAGGCGGGTTGTTGTTTAACTTTGGCGTGAAAGGCGTGACATATGACCTCACTGCGGATGGTTATCCCAAGATGAAGGATGAAATCATCAACAGCCCCAAGCTGTCGCTGGCGCAAAGCTGGGCGCAGCACGCCCGAAGCAACTTTAGCGGTCCGTTTGTCCAGGACATTCGCTATCTTGAGCAATACTTTCAGTATCCAAACCAAAAAGCCGCTTACGCCATTTGGAAGGAACCGTCCAACGAGCGCTTGTTGCCAAACGTGGCGCCAACCGTTGAGGAGAGCCGTAATTTTTCGCGCGTGATGACCGCGATCAATACACGCTTTGATGAAGTTTTTGCCAAGGTATTTACCGGCGCCGAGCCCATGACAACCTGGGACAAATTTCAGGACGAACTTAAGACGCTTGGCGTGGATGATGCGCTCAAGGTGCAACAGGCCGCACTTGAGCGCTACACCAAGCGCTAGCTGCATGTGAGTGTGCAGGGCCGGGCTGGACCACAACCCCTGCACACTCAACTTTCAATATGACACGCACTCCGCCGCCATCCCTGGGCACGCGAATCAGGAAGGACTTTCAGCGCAACAAGGGCATCTATCTGATGCTCATTCCGGTCGTGTTGTATTACGCGCTGTTTCACTATGGCCCGATGTACGGCGCGCAAATCGCCTTTCGTGACTTTGTGCCAGCGCGTGGCATTGAGGGCAGCACCTGGGTTGGTTGGGATAACTTCAAGGAGTTCTTTAACGGCATCTATTTCTGGCGCCTGCTGCGGAATACGCTGGCCATCAGCGTGCTGGATGTGATATTTGGCTTTCCCGCGCCGATATTGCTCGCCATCATGCTCAACGAGGTTACCAGTATCCGATTTAAGCGCCTGGTGCAGACCACTTCGTATATGCCGTTCTTTATTTCAGTAGTTGTGATCGTTGGGTTGTTGATTGACTTTTTTGCGCGTGATGGTCTGGTGAACAATGTTTTGGGCCGCACGGGTGACGCCCGCATCGGGTTTCTTTCAGAGCCAAACTATTACTGGGCGCTTTATGTTGGATCCGGAATCTGGCAGACCTTTGGCTATGGTTCGATCATCTACCTGGCGTCGATTTCAAGTATCGATCCACAGCTGTATGACGCGGCCAAAGTGGATGGCGCGGGACGATTTCGCCAGATTTTTAACATCACGTTGCCGGGCATCGCACCGACGATTGTGACGCTGTTTATCTTGCGTATTGGCAATATTCTCAGCATTGGTTCTGAAAAGACAATCCTGCTTTACAACCCGCTGGTGTATCAAACAGCTGACATTATTTCTTCATACGTCTTTCGCAACGGTGTGCTAAATGGAGATTACAGTCTGTCGGCAGCGGTTGGCATATTTAACTCACTGATCAACCTGGCATTTCTGTTTACCGCAAATGCCCTAAGCCGTCGGCGGGGCGGCACAAGTTTGTTCTAAGCATTTGCGCGGGCCTTCTACCTATCATGAATATCCGAAGAACCAGAACCGATGTTATTTTTGATGTCGTCAACTATGCGTTGTTGGTCGGTGTCATCATCATCACGCTCTATCCGATCCTATACGTGGCTTTTGCCTCGTTTAGCGACCCGGGGCGGATTCAATCCTGGCGCGGATTGTTGTTTGCGCCGCTTGGTTTCACGATAACCGCCTACGAAACCGTATTTCGCAACCCGTTTATCCTGACCGGGTATCGCAATACGCTTTTTTACGTCATCCTGGGAACGGCGATCAACATGTTTATGACCACGCTCGGGGCATATGCGCTCTCGCGGCAAAATGTGCTGTGGCGCCGACCACTATCGTTGCTGATCGTGTTTACGCTGTTTTTTAGCGGGGGTCTTATCCCGCAGTTCCTGTTGGTGGCCAAGACCCTGAACATGATCGACAACCCGCTGGCGGTCATTCTGCCAGGCGCCATCAACACGTTCAATCTGTTGATTTTGCGAACAGCCTTTGAAGGCGTTCCACCTGCTTTGGAAGAAGCCGCGCGCATGGATGGAGCAAATGACTGGTCAATCCTGTTTAACGTGATCATTCCGCTGTCACTACCCGCGCTTGCGGTGGTGACCCTGTTTTATGCAGTTGGTCATTGGAATGCCTTCTTCTCGGCATTGATTTACTTTCGGAATGTCGATCTGTATCCACTACAACTTATTCTGCGCCAGATATTAATCTCCAACGACACGCAAAACATGACGGCGGGAACATCCGCTGGGGATGTTGAAAGCGTGGCCGCGACGATCAAATATGCCATCATCATGGTTGCCACGATTCCTATTCTTCTGATCTATCCGTTCCTGCAGCGCTTCTTTGTAAAGGGTGTGCTGGTTGGCGGCGTAAAGGAATAGCGCGACCACACCCTGGTCATTCACAGCGTTTGGCAACACGCGGCATCACACCGCGGCTGGCGTAGCAGGCATTTTCAAAAATCATGAACGCGCTGAATCTCTATCCTCAACAAAACAACTGTCGTAATGCGTTGGATCTCTCCGGTATCTGGCAATTTCAACCGGACCCAACCGATACGGGTATTAATAGCGGTTGGGCCTCGGCTTTGCCGCAACCCCGTCATATTGCGCTACCCGGGAGCTGGAACGAGCAGCACGCGGACCTCCGTGACTATACCGACGCCGCATGGTAAGCGTTGGACACTTGGGTGCCGGCGGGTTGGCGCGGGCAACGGATTGCGATTCGAGTGGGCTCGGCCAGTTATTTTGCCCGCGTGTTTGTAAACGGTGTTGAGGTTGGCACACACGAGGGCGGGCACCTAGCGTTTGGTTTCGATATCACCGGCCACGTCTCGTGGGGCTCGGCAAATCACATCGCCATACGGGTTGACAACAGTCTTAAGCCGGATCGACTGCCCCCGGGCGGCGTCGGGATGGGTGGTGGCGATGGCGGATTTTTGGCGGGATTCCCGCTAACGAGCTATGACTTCTTTCCCTATGCGGGCATTCAGCGTCAGGTTTGGTTGATCGGTCTACCGCCCGTGCATATAGAAGATGTGACGGTGATCACATCGTTTGATCAATCCGGCGAGGATGTCACAGGTCACGTGCAGGTGCGGGTAAACGCCACATTGGATTACGACGGAAATGGGACGTTACTTATCGGTGGTCAGCGCGCAGTATTGGCGTTTGTCAATGGTGTGGCGCAAGGCTCGTTGACCATTGCTCACGCCGCGCTGTGGGGACCCGGGCATCCAAAGCTATACAACCTTATAGTGATGCTTGGTGACACTGATCGCTATGATCTTGATATCGGTATTCGCACATTTGGCGTCAAGGGCGACCGCATGATGCTCAATGGCGCGGAGATTCAGCTCAAGGGTTTTGGCAAACACGAAGACTTTGCCGGAAGCGGGCGCGGGCTGAATCTTCCCGTGCTTATGAAGGACGCTGATCTGTTGCGGTGGATTGGTGCCAATTCCTACCGCACCTCCCACTATCCGTATTCCGAGGAGGCCATGCAACAGGCTGACCGGCAGGGAATCCTGATTGTGGATGAGACACCGGCGGTCGGTCTTGGGTTTCACCTGGCTGCGGACTTGGTCAATCGCCATCATGAATTGTGCCTGGCCGCGACCGCGGCGCTGATCGCGCGAGACAAAAATCACCCCAGCGTGATCGCCTGGAGCATCGCCAACGAACCCGTTGCAGGCAGTTTTTTCAACCCGGAGAAACCGGGCAGCCCGATCAGTAGTCTGGGACGGGATTTTCTCAATAGTTTGATTTCCCTGGCGCGCAAACTGGACTCAACCCGAGCCGTCAGTTTTGCGCATCTACAAGGCGCTTCCCCGGATTGGCTGACCGAAGTGGACTTTATCAGCATCAACCGCTACTATGGCTGGTATTACCTAGGGGGACGGCTGGAGGCGGCCAAAACAGCGTTGGCGCAGGAGCTAGAGACCTTACATGCCTTGCACGGCAAGCCAATCGTGATAAGTGAGTTTGGCGCGGATACGCTTCCCGGTCACCATGCCCAACCCGCGGAGATGTGGTCGGAGGAATATCAGGTGGAGGTGCTCCGCTATCATCTGGATTACGCTGATTCACATCCATATTTGGCGGGGTTGCACATCTGGAATTTTGCCGACTTTAAGACCTCGCAGGGAATTTTGCGCACGGCATCCATGAATTTTAAGGGCGTGTTTACCCGGGATCGCAAGCCCAAAATGTCGGCCCACTTTCTGCGCAGCCGTTGGAACAAGTAAGTATTATTAAAGGCAGTGATGAACAACTTATTCAACCTCGACGGAAAAATTGCGGTGGTGACGGGCGGTAGCGGCGGTTTGGGCAGTGCAATGGCGGGCGGGCTGGCGCGGGCTGGTGCGCGGGTGGTGATCATCAGTTCACGTGAGCAAACCGGCGCGGCAGCGGCGGCAGGCATCACTGCCGCGGGTGGAACCGCCATGAGCTTGGCAGCAGACGTGACAGACCCGGCCGCCATGTGGCACGCGGCTGAACAGTGCGAAAAAGCCTGGGGGCCGGTTGACATCTTGATCAACGGTGCAGGAGGCAATGCGCCTGGCGCAACCACCACGGCCACCCAAAGTTTCTTTCAACTGGATGCACCATCACTCAACAAAGTCTTCAACCTAAATTTAATGGGCGCAATTTATGCCTCGCAGGCGTTTGGCCGGACCATGGCCGAGCGCAAACAGGGCAACATCATCAATATCGGCAGCATGGCTGCGGCGCGCGCGATCACGCGGGTGAGCGCCTATAGCGCGGCAAAGGCGGCGCTGGATAACCTGACGCGCTGGCTAGCCGTCTACATGGCCCAGGAATATGGACCGGGGATTCGGGTTAACGCGATCGCCCCGGGATTCTTTTTAACCGAGCAAAACCGATTCTTGCTGACCGACAAGGAAACTGGTGCATTTACCGCGCGTGCCAAGACCATTGTGGCGCACACACCAATGGCCCGGCTTGGCGAGGCCGAAGATCTGATTGGCACACTGCTTTGGCTGGCCTCACCAGCCAGCGCCTTTGTCACCGGGATTGTAGTACCGGTGGATGGTGGATTCTCTGCCTGGAGCGGAGTATGAGCACTCTGCAGCTCGCACCAGACCGCTATTTTGAAGGTGACGCGGCGCGCAAAGCGATTGCGCGCGCGCTGTATGAACAGGTACGGGCGTTGCCTTTGATCTGCCCGCACGGCCATGTTGATCCGCGGCTGTTTGCCGAACCTGATTACTTGTTTGGTTCTCCGGTCGATCTCTTTATCATTCCGGATCATTACGTCACGCGCATGTTGGTGTCGCAAGGCGTTGGGCTCGACGAGTTGGGTGTGTCTGCGCGGGATGGTTCGTCGGTTGAGCGGAACCACCGAATGATTTGGCAACTTTTTGCCGAGAAATTTGGGCTGTTTCGCGGCACGCCGACGGGTGCCTGGTTGAACCATGAATTTTTTGAGTTGTTCGAGATACGCGAAAAACTCACGGCCGACTCGGCCCAGCGCATTTACGATCAGATTGTGGAAAAACTTGCCACGCCGGCGTTTAAGCCGCGTGCGCTGTATCAGCACTTCAATATCGAGGTACTGGCCACGACTGATGCCGCGACAGATGAATTGACGCAACACGCCGCCATTCATGCGAGCGTTTGGACGGGCCGTATTATTCCCACGTTCCGCCCTGATGCGGTGGTAAATATTGACGGAGATGGCTGGTCGGACAACATACAGGCGCTTGGCCGGGTCAGTGGCGTTTCGGTTCACGACTATCACTCGTTCATCGCTGCACTGGAGCAACGCCGGGCCTTTTTTAAGCAGATGGGTGCCCGGGCCACGGATCACGCAGCACTATCGCCTTATACGGTTCAACTGTCCGATGCCGAGGCAGGTGCGATCTTTCAGCGTGCGCTTGCCGGTACGGCGTCGCTTTCTGATGCGCAGATGTTCACCGGGCACATGCTGATACAAATGGCGCGCATGAGCTGCGAAGATGGACTGGTCATGCAGCTGCACACGGGCTCGCTGCGGAATCACAATCCATCGGTATATGCTCGATTTGGCCGGGACATGGGCGCCGACATCCCGATCGCGGCAGAGTACACGCGAAATCTCAAGCCCTTGCTGGATGCAGTTGGCTCGGATGCCCGGATGCGCCTTATTTTGTTTACGTTGGACGAGAGCACTTATGCGCGCGAACTGGCGCCGCTGGCCGGTCACTACCCGGCACTTCGTCTGGGCCCGCCGTGGTGGTTCCATGACAGCTTCAACGGCATCACCCGGTTCTTTGACGGGGTCATGGAGACCGCGGGTGTCTATAACACCGCCGGTTTTAACGACGACACCCGGGCATTCTGCTCGATAGCGGCACGCCATGACGTTTGGCGGCGCGCCAGCGCAAATTGGTTGGCTGGTCAGGTCTCACGCGGGATTATCGACCGCGATGATGCACACGAGCTTTGCCAGGCGCTATGTTACGGGCTCGCGAAAGACGCGTATCGGTTGTAATGTGGCTTGGGATCAGCCGTGACGGCGCATAAATTTCCACATGCGTTCAAGCGCGATCTCAATTTTTTCGTAGCTTTGGGCGTAGGCAATGCGCACGTGGTCGCGCCCACAGTCGCCAAAGGCACCACCAGGCACCAGTGCCACTTCCTCTTCTGCAAGAAGCGCGTTGGCAAAGGCATCGCCATTCATGCCGCTCTTGGACACATTTGGGAAGGCGTAAAACGCGCCACGAGGCTCAAAGCAATCCAGTGACATGTTGTTTAGCTCACGCACTAGAAGGGTGCGGCGTCGGTCATATTCCGCGACCATGCTGGCAACAAACGGCTCGCCCTGTTCGAGGGCGGCCACTCCTGCCGCCTGACTCATTGTGGGTGCACTCATAATAATGTACTGGTGCACCTTCTTTGCCGCATCGACCAGGGTCTTGGGACCGCAAACGTAGCCCAAGCGCCAGCCGGTCATGGCGTAATCCTTTGAAAACCCGCCAAACATGATGGTGCGCTCGCGCATCCCGGGCAGGGATGCAAAGCACACATGCTTCGCGCTGCCGTATATCAGTCGGTCATAGACCTCATCGCTCCACACGATCAAATCGTGTTTCTCGGCCACCCGGGCGATGCTCAGCATGTTCTCCATGCTGTTGACCCCGCCGGTCGGATTGTTTGGATAACCGATCAGAATGGCCTTGGTGCGCACTGTGATGTAGCGCTCGATGGTCTCCCCGTCGATTTGAAAACCATTGATGCCACTGGTCGGCACCGTCACTGCCACGCCACCGGCAAATTGGACGGCCGCGGTGTATGCCACGAAGCACGGCTGCGGCACGATCACTTCATCACCAAAATCGCACATTGCGTTGGCAACCGCATTCATGCCTTCGCTCACGCCCACCGTCGCAAATATCTCGGTGTCCGGGTCATAGGTCACGTCATACAGAGCACTTATTTTGCGGCTGATGGCATTCCGCAGGGCCAGGGTGCCGCTGTTTGAGGTGTAGGCGGTTTCGCCACGATCCAGCGAAGCTTTGGCGGCGTCGATAAACGGTTTGGGGGTTACAAAGTCCGGTTCGCCGATGCTCAGGGAGATCACCTTGGGGTTTTGCGCGGCGATGTCGAAGAACTTTCGTATGCCACTGGGGGGCACTGCGGCAACGCGTTTGGAGATAAATCTTTCGGTGTTGGACATAGTCAATAGAGCTAATAATGGAACGCGGATTTACTGGAGTTTCACTCTTCATCAAACCCGACGACGCTGCTATCGCCAATGTTGAACTTTCTGGGTCGGCCGTGCAATATGGCATCCCGACCGATCAACGAATTAGCCAGCACGTTGTCGATCACCTCGGCGTTTGCATCCACAATGCTCTCGCGGATGACGCTATTGCTGATGTGGCAACCCTCGCCAATGGTGGTGTTTGGGCCAATGACGCTGGCCTCGATCTTTGCGCTGGGATGAATGTAGACCGGCGGCACCACGATAAACCCGCGATACAACCAATGCTTACTGTTGTCGTGACCATGGCTAAGGAGGTATCGGTTGCTTTCCAACACGGCATCAGGTTTGCCCGCATCCAGCCACACATCCACGGCTTCCGAGCGCAGCCGCGCCCCGTCTTCGATCATTAGGTTCAGCGCATCCGCAAGATAGAACTCGCCTTTGGTTTGGATTTTGCGCTCTACCAGATGGTGGCAGGCGGCCATAAGTTTGGCGGCGTCGCGGACGAAATACAAACCGATCACCGCCTGTTTGTCGGTCATTTCAGATGGCTTCTCAATAAGGCGGGTAATGGTGCCGTCGGGCTCGAGCTTGACTACGCCAAAGCGCCGCGGATCCTCCACGGCCTTGGTATAGATTACGCCATCCGCATCGGTTTTTCCAATGACACTGAGATCGACCTCGGCCAGGGTATCACCAAACACGACAAAGGTCGGTCCTTCCGTTACATGCTGCTCCGCCAGCAGGATGGCCGGCACTTGTCCATTCATCTCGCGTTGTTCGACATACGTGCCGTTGATTTTTGGATAGGTGGCATGCACATAATCCTGGATCTGTTCGCTGAGATATCCCACTACAAACGTGACGTCATTGACGCCCGCGGCAATCAGTTTGTCCAGGATGTGCCCCAAAACCGGTTTGCCGGCTACGTTGATGAGCGGCTTTGGCTTGGTGTATGTATGCGGTCGCAACCGCGTGCCGTATCCGGCAAGAAGAATGATGACTTTCATGATAAACACCTGCGCAATCCGTCACAGTGCGATCTGAGCACGGTGATGAGTTGGGCATCCATATGGCTCAAACTATATATGAGCCGTAGCCGACGGCCTGTTGAAACGCCTGTGCAACCTTGAGCACCGTCGATTCACCCATCCATGGCCCCATCACTTGCATGCCGATGGGCAAACCGGCGTCATCCTTGCCGCATGGCACGCTCAGGCCACATGTGCCGGCCAGATTCATTGAGACCGTAAAGACATCGGTCAAATACATTGTGATCGGGTCATCCGCCTTCTCGCCGATTTTGAACGCAGTCGTTGGGGTTATGGGCGAAACCATGACGTCTACCTGCTCAAACGCGCGTTCAAAATCCCGCTTTATCAGCGTGCGCACCTTTTGTGCACGGGTGTAATAGGCATCGTAGTATCCCGCGCTCAGGGCGTATGTTCCAAGCATGATTCTGCGCTTGGCTTCAGGGCCAAACCCCTGAGTTCGGGTGTTGCAAACCATGTCAACAAGGTCATGACCGGACACCCGCAGGCCATACCGTACGCCATCAAACCGGCTCAGGTTGGATGACACCTCGGCTGGAGCGATCATGTAATACACAGAAAGCGCAAGCGAGGTGTTGGGCAGGCTGACCTCGACAATTCGGGCGCCCAACGCTTCAAGTTGCTTGATGCCTGTTTGAATGCCGTCTCGCACTTCGCGTTGCAATCCGTCTACAAAGTATTCCCTTGGCACGCCAACCTTTAGACCGCGAAGATTAGTCGAAGTTTCAATCTCGCCCGCATAGTTGGGCACGGGTATGTCGACGCAGGTTGCGTCGCTGGGATCGTGCCCGGCAATGATGCCGTTGACCAGCGCCGCATCCATGGCATTTCGGGCGAGCACACCCACGGAGTCCAACGAAGAGCCGTAGGCCAGCACACCATAACGGCTGACCCGACCATAGCTATTCTTGAGACCGGTTATTCCACAAAAGGCGGCGGGCGTGCGCACGCTTCCACCCGTGTCGGTGCCAATTGCTGCGACGCACAAATCAGCGGCAACGGCCGCCGCCGGCCCACCAGATGATCCGCCGGGCACACGGCTTTCATCATGCGGGTTGCGGGTTACGCCATAGCCGCTGTTCTCGGTGGTCGAGCCCATGGCAAACTCATCGGTGTTGCACTTGCCCACAAAGACCGCCCCGGCGGCACGCAATCGCGCAACCACCGTGGCATCCCAAACCGGGATGTAATTCTCCAAAATTCTGCTGCCCGCCGTGGTGCGCAATCCAGACGTGCTGAGTACATCCTTGAGCCCGAGTGGAATACCGAGCAGCGGCGAGGTGTCGCCCCGTGCGATGCGCTGATCCGCCGCGCGCGCCTGGGCCAGCGCGGCTTCGTCCGCAACCGTGATGAAAGCGTTTAGTCGTGGGTTTAGACCGTGGATGCGCTCAAGATAAGCGGTGGTTAGCTCGACCGCGGAAAATGCGCCGCTCTGCAACCCGGCGCGTGCGCTTTGAACGGTGTGGTTGGACAGAGTGTGGCTTGCAGGATTGAGAGACGTGATCATGGATGCGTCAATCCTCATCGGTCAGCGCCGCGGGCACTTCAAACGAGATGCCATCCGTGCGCGGGGCGTTGCGCAATGCGTCTTCGCGTGACAGGCTGGGAGACACCCGGTCGCCGCTGCGCAGGATAGAGTGAACCGGCAACACAGTTGCGGTAGCGGCAACGCCATCAACGTTTACCAATGCCAATTGCTCGGCGTATGCCAGTACCTGGGACAGCTGCCTTGCATACAGCACCTTCTCATCGTCGGTAATGGTCAGCCGAGCCAGGTGCGCGATACGTTCAACTTCAGCAGGGGTAAGCACTACGCTTTCGGGGCTTCAATTTCCGCTATTGCTGGGCGGACTGGCGTGACCCTGGGCGCCTCGATCATTGGCGGTTCCACGTCACCGGTCATGTTGGTCTGGCCGCGCATATAGGCGCCCTCGGCCAGCATCAAGCTGTTGATATTGAGGTCGCCAAAGACCCTGCCGGTCTCAGTGACTTCGAGTTTGTTGGCGGTGATATTGCCCTTAACCGTTCCCGATACCACGATGTTAAAGGCCTGAATATCGGCTAATACCTTGGCCGTATCAGCAATGACCAAGTTGCCGGCGGTCTGAATCTGACCATCGAATACACCTTCGATGCGAATTCCGCCATCGCTCTTGAGCACGCCGCTCATCTGGCAGTTTGCTCCGATTATTGTTTCCATTTTTGAGGCATTCGGAGATGCACCCGGCTTGACCGCGGACATGGGTGGCGCGTAGGTTTGATTGGGTGCAGAGTTAGATGCTGATGAAGGCTGTGTCGTCTGGGGGTTCGCTTGCTTGTCTCTTCCAAACATAGTGTTGCAAGTTTACTCTGCCACAAAGTCGTCAAGCCAATTTGAGTTGCGCTGGTCCTTGATCAGCTGCGGGCCGACCACAACCACCGCGTGTTCATTTGGGCGACCCCAGCGCTGACCAACGCGCGCCCAATATTCGGTGAACACTTCGGTCTTGGCATATTCGCGCGCCTCTTTCAACCCGTTGACCTTGTGCTCCAATTTTGCAACGGCAACCGTCTGAACATCGATTTGTCGTTTCGTATTGAAGTAGCCCGGCAGTTGGGTAAAAACCGCAGTTAGCATCGATACCGACATCACGAGCAGCATGATGGCTGGCAGCCAGCGCAAAATTCCCGCACCGGTGCTCAAGGCTGGTTGAAGCTTGGTTTGCATACGATTTGAACGCGTGTGAATTATGCCATTCAGCACATCGCCCCGCTCACATTCACTGTAAGCGGGGCGATGCCCGATATGCCGAAGAAGGGACTTGAACCCTTATGAGAGTAATCTCACTACGCCCTGAACGTAGCGCGTCTGCCATTTCGCCACTTCGGCAAGCACAACAAAGTATAGCACGTCCGCCTGATTTAAGGGCACGTTTTTTCCGTCACCGGAACGGATGCGGAATCATCAGGCAAAGGGCTTCCATTTAGGCGCGTGGCCTGGAATCGCTCCACGCCTTGCTCAAAATAAGCGCCAAAGACAACCGTAGCAGGCTTGGAGCCCGCTGGCAAAGGAATGCGCCGTTCATCCACGCGGCCATTTTGGAGCAGGTTTAGCCCAAGGATGCCATCGATATAGCCATCGGCCTGCGCAATCTTCGCCCCGGTGGCATCCAGGACGTGCACAAAAGTCGACACCGTGCGCTCTTCCTGCATACCGTGGGGCGTGTCCCATACGATGCGCAGCGCCAGCTGATCGCGACAAACGACCGCGCCGGCCAGATAGGCGTTGATTCTTGCTTCGCCATTTGTGAATGTTGCCATAAAGGTTCGCTCATCGATACTACTGCGCACCGCCGCCCCAATCATGCTGGCACCGATCAGCGCGGCGGCGGTTGCGCCAACCGTTGCCAAAGTTGCGGCTAGTGAAATTGAGCGTGCTATTGCGGGTTCCACGGTCTTGGGCTTGGTTCGCCACAAGTTGAATGCGTATCTCGCTGTGCCTCCAAGAGCGAGTGCCAATAGACCGGTGCCAACCCATAACGGGATGGCATTAAACTCATACAAATAGGTGATGTAGGCCAGCCAGGATGCACCCACAACCAACAGGGGGAGCCAACGCAAACGAGGGTGCGTTGCAGCCACGACGATTGAGAGCACGTCTGCCGGGTAAAAGTAGCGATCATGCATTCGCGGCAACAAAAAAGGCACGCCCATAAAAAGCAAACAGGCGATGAGCGCACTGTGATCCATGACATCGACTTGAAACCGGACAATTGCAAGACCCAGCAGCGCAACAAATGAACCCGCCAGCACAATCCCGACCATGGTCAAAGGGGCCCGCGGTTCGGTTGGCAACAATTGAAATAGATTCGGGGCCAGGTTGGTCAGTTGTTCATGGATGTTCACCTGAGTGAAATATGCCGACCACGGGCTTAGACCGGGCCGACCCAGAGCCATGGCAGGCACACCACTCAGTGCAAATACGGTGGGCAGGATCATCCACGTCCGCCAGCTTAGCTGTCGCCTCACTGTTAGAAAGACGAACAATGGCAGGAGAAATATCGCCTGTAGCTTGAACGAGAACGCGATGGCATAGCAGACCAGGGCGCCAGTTGTGTCGCGCTTTGCAAGCCGCCACACTGCGAGTATGCAGAAGCTTGTGTAGATTGGGTCGGCCTGGCCCCACACCGCGCTGTTTGCGAACACAGTTGGGCAACACAGCACGGCTGAAAACCCAGCCCATGCATAGCCAAATCCGGGGCGGGCGGCACGAATGAGCAGGAAGCAAGCGGCGGCAAGCAACACGTCAAAGGCCACTGAGATCAGCTTGATGGCAACCAATGGTTCCAGCGCCGGCGCCTGCGTCTGTATAAGTGTCAGCAAATACAAATAGGGAGGCGAATAGTTTGCAAATTCAAACCGCAACGCTGGCCAGCCGTTAAAGACCTGGATAAAACGGTACCAGGGCCTGAGAAAAAAATTGTAATCAACCGAGGTGAAGCCAAAAAAACGCGTGCGGGCCAGGATGGCGACGATAGCGGTAACCGCGAGTGCCAGACCCCGACCACCCAATGATCGGACACGGTGTACTATATGCGTTTGAAGCATGAGCGAAAAATCATTATACAGAAGCGGCTCAAAAAACTTAGAAATTTGCCCTCAAACTCATTGTTCTCGTGTATCCTAACAACCCTTACACGCAACATGAATTTAGAACGTTCGTTCAAACAATCCCAACGATTTCGCCTTGACACGGAGAAGGGCGAATTTATTCCTGAAATTGACTGGGATGCGTATGAAAATTGCCAGACCTGTCGCGGGCTGGCGGAACTGGACGAAACCCCGCATGGCGATCTGGTCTGCAAGCTGTGTAAGGCGCAACTTCCCCGACCCCAAACCTGATAGGTCGGGAGGTCTGACCCGTGTGGTCGGCTAAAATTGGTGCGCGTATCTTGAACTCTAATCACCACATTGTTTGCCTGGGCCCGGCGGTATCAGGTCTGGCGCTGGCTGTTGACCGTTATCCCGCCGCAAATGATGGGGCATTTGTATCAAAAATTGAACGCTATCTTGGCGCCGACGCGCCCATGATCGCCCAAGCGATTGGCGGTTGGGGTATGCCGGTGCAATTGATCACCAACGCACTCGGTGATGACGAACTGGGCAACGCCGCGGTCTCGGCACTCAACCGGTGCAACGTGAGCCACAATATTGTCCTGCGCAAAAACCTCACCACGCCGCTTGAAATGGACGTATGTGATCGCGCGGGCACGCGCACCTGGTTTGTTGAGCAACGTTGGGATATTTTTAACACCATAAATGATGCCGAGCTTGAAGGGATTCGCACGGCCAGCCTGTTGTATATAGACTGGTATGCGGCGCAGCCAGTTGTGGCCCGTGCACTGCAGATTGCTCGCGAAAGCAACGTGCCGGTGTATCTGAATGTGGAGTTTTCACCCGAGGTCGATGCGTTTCATCACCTGATTCCGGGAACATCATTTGTGCAGACATGGGTTAATGATGATGATACCGAGGTGAACGCCTGTGCCCGGGCTGAGGCGGTTCGCGCTTCGGGGGCGCGCGAGGCCCTGGTGACGCGTGGTTCTCTCGGTGCGTTGGGTGTGGATGCCTTTGGCAGGTGCACCCAGATCGACGCGCCAAAGATCGATGTAGTCGGCACGATCGGCGCCGGTGCGCTGTTTAGCGCAGGTTTTATCTACGCGCACGCAACCGGTCGGGACTTTGCCAGTGCGCTGCGGTTCGCGGTGGCCACGGCTTCGCTTAAATGCACACATCTCGCGCCGGTTGCCACCAGCGTCGCCGATGTCACTCGGATGGTTGAGCGCGGGTTGGTAGCGACCTAGTGGCGGTAATGGGTGAGCTTCTGCTTCGCCGCGTGGCTGTGGATGACGTCTCAGCCATTCACGCGATTTATGCCGATCAAGTGCTAACCGGCACCGCCTCATGGGAATACGATCCCCCGACACTAATCGAGATGACAACGCGCGTTTCAGGCATCCTGGCCGCCGGATTCCCGTATTTTGTGGCTGAGCAGATGGGTGCCGTAGTGGCATATGCATATGCCAGCAGCTGGCGATCAAGGATCGGGTATCGGTTTACCGTTGAGGACTCGATCTATGTGCGCGAAGATTATCGCGGTCTGGGCATCGGACGGGTGTTGCTCAACCATCTGTTGCAAGCCTGCGCCACGGCCGGTTACAAGCACGTGATCGCGGTGATTGGTGACAGCGCTAATGTCGGCTCAATCAGGCTCCATCGGGCCTGTGGATTTGAACACGTTGCGACGTTTAAGAACGTTGGTTACAAATTTGACCGCTGGTTGGATAGTGTGCAAATGCAGCGGGTTTTGTAAATCCCGGCCGGGCATGGCAGTGAGGACCGAATCGCTGATTGATTGGAGTCATAGGCGGCCCGGTAGGCGTGGACTACCTCACCCAGCCAGCAGTGTCGGCACCGCTTAGCGACCGCGGACGCGACCCGGTCCAATTGGCGGGGCTTTTAAACACATATGTTTCTACGTTTTACACGCCACGGTCTGGCGGCAGTCCGCACGACGCGAACTAAGTTACTGTTAACGAAGGGTCTTTCGCATGGTTTTGGGCGAGTCGCCCATGATTCCGGTAACACCACATGCGGCCATGCGCATCATGTCGGCGGGTTCGTTCACGGTCCAGACCTGTACTCCAATGCCTTCCGCTTTGTGGTTGGCCACAATCTCCGGGGTGACCATGCTGTAGTGCGGGTGGCGAAAGCTGAGCTTGAGTGCAGACAGATCAATGCCATGGAATCCGTTGTGGAATTGTTGGTGATATAAAAATCCGCGGGGCAGGCCAGGTTCCAAACCCAACAACAGTTTAAGGGTGGCCGGACTAAATGAGGAAAACATCACCTGTGACGAAATACTGTGACGGCGGATGACGTCCACAACAGCAGCTTCCAACCCGTCCCCTTGTGTTTCGTAGTTAGTTACCTCGATGTTGAACAGAAACGGCAACGGTTCCGAAAGTGCGTCGAAGATGGCAGGAGCCAGGCCACCAAGTTGGTCAAACACCTCATCCAACGTGGGGATCTGCTCGCCCTGACCTGCATCAAGAGCACGCAGCTGGGCAAGCGTCAGTTCGTGCACTTTTCCGGTGCCATTAGTGGTGCGTTGCACGTCGACATCGTGCATGAGCACCACTTCACCCGTGGCACAACGCTTGACGTCAAATTCGATTCCGTGCGCGCCTTGCGCATGGGCCAAGTTGAGCGAACCGAGCGTATTTTCCGGGTAATGGGCGCACGCTCCGCGATGCCCCAGGACAAGAACGCGGGGATGGTTTCGCAACCAGTGATTCATGACTACAGCGCTGCTTTTTTCTCCTCGAGCATGCCGCCTAGCAGACGTTCGACTGCCATAGTGTGGCTGTCATAACCGTGATTTTTGAAGTAGTCGGAATTGCAACGCCACTCACCGTGGTCATATGTGACCAGATGGTCGCCATTGTCACCCTGTACCACTACCTGGAAATTGAGGAATTTGAACCGCTGGGGTTCCGCCGCGTATCGTTGTGCCTTCTCGACCTTGCCAATATATCCTGAATCAGCCATGAACTGAGTGTAGCCATGCGGGCGATCTTGTCAACGGTCGGCTTTCGCCAAACTGCGCGCAACAGCCTCGAAGCAGTGCACATTTTGCCCTAATAAATGGACTGACCAAGCGCGGAGCAAATCAATTCAACACCAAGCTGCGCCGTTTTGTTGTGTTGATCCAGAATCGGATTGCACTCAACCAAATCCATACTCACAAGCGATCCATGCTGAAATGCCATTTCACAGGCAAGATGGGCCTCGCGGTAAGTGAGACCGCCGGGCACCGGTGTGCCGACGCCGGGCGCCTCGGCCGGGTCCAGGCTGTCCAAATCCAGGCTCAGATGGATGCCGTGCGTACCATTGCCGGCGAAAAGCAGGGCATCGGTCATCACATCGGCCATGCCCCTGCGGTCAAGGTCGTGCATTGTGAAGACATGCACGCCAAACTGTCTAAGTAGGCGTCGTTCACCATCATCCAGATCACGCGCGCCAATGATGACGCAGTTATGTTCATCCACGGCGGGATCCAGATCATCGATCACACGGGTAAGCGATTTGTGACCGTGGCCACAAAGGGCGGCCAGGCTCATACCGTGGATATTGCCGCTCGGAGTGGTTTCGGCCGTATTGAAGTCAGCATGCGCATCCAACCAGATCAGGCCAAGCTTTTCACGCTTGGGGGCCAGAGCCGCAGCCACGCCACTGACCGAGCCAATCGCATAGCTGTGATCACCTCCGATCACCAACGGGAATTCACCCTGGACCATACAGCCGCGCGTTATTTTCGCCAGCGTGCGGCACATAGAGGCAATTGGTTCCAGGTAGCGAAGCTTCTCGTTGGCGTCAGGGAGCGGCAGCTCATCCAGGCCCGGCACTGATATGTTTCCCGCATCACGCACCGGGTGACCAAGACGCATAAGCCGATTCTTTAGACCGGCATAGCGTACGGCGCTCGGCCCCATATCCACGCCACGCCTCCCGGCTCCAAGGTCAACTGGGACCCCGACAATCGCGATTGATGTGCTCATCGGCAAGTAGTGTAACTGAGAAGAGAGAACCGCACGCGGGTTTTCAAGATTTTCGGGATGGAAGAGGATGAAAAAGCTTTTGCCACACGATTCTTTTTATCCTGCCCAACCTGTTAATCCACGTTCCGCCATGTTGCTCGCCGCCTAAAATACCTGGCGTGTTGACTAGGCGTGTGATGCCACTTTTGGTTGTGCTTGGTGCGTTTGCGCTGCGCGCATATACCCTGCCCATCGAGAGCCTGTGGCGGGATGAAGTGGACACCATCCGTTTTGCGCTTGATCCACCGGGGTTGGCGGCGATACTGGGTGGGTTTGCCCAAGCCGAGTTTAACGGCCCGCTGTATTTGCTGATAATGCGCGGTTGGCTGATTCTGAGTGGCACGAGTGACTTCGCCTTGCGCTACAGCTCGCTGTTGTGTGGCGTGATTTTGGCTCCAGTCGTGTATGCTCTTGGGACCGCGTTGTTGCGCCGACGCGCGGGTTTATTGGCAATGTGGTTGTGCGCGATCGCGCCGGTTGAGCTCTGGTATGGCGGTGAGGGCAAGATGTATACGCTTCAACCGCTGCTGCTCGGGTTGGCGCTGTATGGGCTATACCGGGCAGTTGCGGCGCAGCGAATTCTCGGGAGTAGAGGCTCATGGCGCTGGTGGACGCTGTTCGTGGTGTCGACCAGCGCAAGCTATTACACCCATTTGCTCTCGCCGCTTTTTCTCCCCGTGGCCGGGATTGCTCTTGCGTTGTGGCGGGCACCGGCAAACCGCATGTTTGGGCGGGGTGCTCTGATCTCCTTTGGACTGGTGTCCGTTCCTTATTTGCCCTTGGTGGTTTGGCAGTTGCCCATCGTGCTGCAAGGACGATCCACCGGGCACGCGGCCTATGGTTTTGAAGCACTCGCGCAAACGCTTGCGTTGAATTGGTCTTATGGACTGCACGGATTTTTGCCGGTGGAAGGCGTTAGTGTGTGGTGGTTGGTCGGGATTTTTTGGCTGGCCGCACCGCTTTGTCTCGGTCTATTTCGGGTCGATGAGGCACTTGGTCGGTTAAGCACGCCGGCTGCGGATCGCACAGCTCTTGTTAGCGGGTCATCGGCACGGGTCATAGCATCCTTGTTAGCGTGGCTGTTTTTGCCATCGGTCATGTTGTATGCGATCTCGCTGCGGTCACCGGTGTTTGAGCCACGCTATGTGTTGTGGTGCGCACCCGCGTTGTATCTGCTGCTGGGCGGCGCGCTGGCCGCACTATTGCAAGTTCGTGGCAAACGCGTGCGGTTGCAACTGACATCCGGATACGGTCTGCTTGTTTTGGTGTCGGCCATCGCGCTGGTCGGCGATGGCATGCAATGGAGTCACCCAATCCGACCGGATCTGCGTGGGGCGGCGGGTTTTATGCGCTCCCAAATCGGGCCACAAGATGCCGTGGTCTATCAGATACCTTATACGGTGTTTGCCTTTGAACACTATATGGTTCGCACGGCAGTAGTGATCGACGGACCTTTTACAAATAACCGCCTTGACGGCGGACAGGTTGGTAATTATCTGACCCCCCGGCTGGCGGGCGCGCAGCGCGCCTGGCTGGTTGAGAGTGAGGCGGCCCTATGGGACGAGCGCGGGGTCACCCGGGCCTGGATGGAACTAGGCTGGCGCGTGGTCCAACGCGCGGAGTTCTATAACGTGATCGTGACGCTGTTTGAGCGGCAATAAACCTAGTTAGTGTCAGATTAACATATAATCCCCACCGCATGACCAAAGCCTACAAAATCTTGATCCCCGACGACCTTAGCACCGCTGGTTTGGACATCTTGCGCTCCGATCCGGAGGTCACCCTCAACCTGGCCAAGAAGCTGCCGCGCGCGGAGTTGCTGGCCCAAATTGGCGACTATGACGCGCTCATTGTGCGAAGTGAAACCAAGGTGGACGAGGCCGTGATCGCCGCCGGTATCAAGCTGCGGGTGATCGGACGTGCCGGAATCGGCGTTGATACCATTGATGTGGATGCCGCCACCCGCCGCGGCGTGATCGTCATGAACACGCCACAGGCCAACACGACCGCCACGTGCGAACATACCATGGCGATGATGCTGGCGTTGGCGCGCTACATTCCACAGGGTGACGCGAGCGTGCGCCGACTGGAATGGACCCGCAACAAATTTAACGGGGTGCAGCTGCAGGGCAAGATTTTGGGCGTGGTTGGGTTTGGGCGCATTGGCACGCAGGTGGCGCGTCGGGCCCAGAGCTTTGGGATGGAGATCGTGGCCTATGATCCTTTTGTAAGCGAGGAGGTGGCGCGTGCCAACAAGGTGCGGCTGCTCTCGCTTGAGGATTTGCTGGCCACCAGTGACTTTGTCACCTTGCATGCGTCGCTTATTGCAGGCAGCAAGGGCGTGCTCAGCCGCGAGGCAATCAGCAAGATGAAGAAGGGCGCCCGGGTGATCAACGTGGCGCGGGGCGCACTCATCGACATGGAAGCGTTGCAGGAGGCGCTGATCAGCGGTCACATCGCCGGCGCGGCCATTGACGTGTTTGAAGAGGAGCCACCCGGCGATCATCCGCTGTTTAAGCTGCCTAACGTGGTGGTGACGCCACACCTGGGCGCGAGTACGGTGGAGGCCCAGCGGGATGTGAGCATCCAGATGGCCGAGCAGATTTTGGACGCGCTGCATGACCGGGACGTGCGCAATGCCGTGAACTTCCCCCCTATTGACCCGGCGGCGCTCCCGGCATTGCGACCATACTTGGGCCTGGCCGAGAAACTGGGTGGTCTGCAGGCAAACCTGATGAACGGCCCGATCCGCACGGTGGAATTGGAGCTGCGGGGTGATGACATTACACCGCATGGGAAGCCGATCACGGTGGCACTGTTGCGCGGGTTGCTGGCCGCCCAGCTGGGTCGTGACAGCGTAAACTATGTAAACGCGCCTTTTATTGCGCAAGAGCGCAATATCGTGGTCAGCCAGATACAGGATCTTGGGCATAGCGAATATACAAACCTGATTGTGTGCCGGGTAACTGGCGAAAACCAAAAGGACGCGCACACTGTGGCCGGGGTCTTATTTGCCGGGTCGCAGCCGAGAATTGTGCAAATGGACTCCTTCCGGATCGACGCGGTGCCCGAGGGTAACATTCTGATTGTGTCATCCAAAGACATGCCCGGGGTCATTGGTCGGCTGGGAACCATTCTGGGCGCCAATTACGTCAACATCGCGGAGTTTCGGTTGGGTCGTACCGCGCCCGGTGACCGCGCGCTGAACTTTATCAACCTCGATGGTGATGTTCCGGATTACGCGATGAAGGCCATTCGGGATCTACCCGAGGTGGTCTCGGCGATCCAGATGGTGCTATGAAACTATGAAAGCAGACCTCACCAACCTTATGCGTCTGCGCGGGCTTGATGCGCTGATCGTTAATGGCCCGGATGGGCTGTCGCAAAGCAACGCAGCGTATAACTATTTGATCGCGCCGGCGCGGGATATCAACGGAACCGTGATCGTCAAGGTCAGCGGAGAAATTTACTTGTTGCACCGGACGATGGAGCGTGATGAGGCCGCTGTCAGCGGGCTGAAACTGATAAACCGCGAGCAATTTAATGTGCCGGCCATCATGAAGGAACAAAATGGCGACCGGCTCGCAACCGAAGTGGAACTGTTGCGGCGCATTTTTAATCATGTGGGGATCCCGGATGATGGCAGCGCGCGGGTGGGGTTTTATGGTGTGGATGCGCAGAACCGGACGCTGGCCGTGTTGGATCGGGTGCGCCGCGAAGAGCTGTGCGAGGTGGTGGTCGAGTTTGAGAATGACGTGATCACCGAGGCGCGGATGACCAAGGATGACGAGGAAGCCGCGCAGATCAGGCGTACCTGTGACCTGACCAGCGAGGTCATTGGCCTGACCAAAGACTTCATTCGCGCGCACACGCCAAAGGATCGCGTTATGGCCAAGGCCGATGGCGCGCCGCTCACTATTGGTGACCTCAAGCGATTTGTCCGGTTGCGCTGCTGCGAACTGGAGCTTGAAGAAGACCACACAATTCTGGCCATTGGGCGGGATGCGGGAGTGCCGCACAGCCGGGGCAAGCCTGGGGACGTGATCAGGCTCGGTGAGACAATTATTTTCGACATTTTCCCAAGGCAATTGGGCGGGTATTACGCCGACATCACCCGCACCTGGTGCGTGGGCTATGCACCCGATCATGTGCTGCAGGCGTATGAGCAGGTGTGCAACGTGCATGACACGGTCGAGGGCATGTTTGCGGTGGGTCGGTATTGTCATGAATTTCACGAGGCGGCATGCGAGATGTTCCGTGAGATGGGTCACCCGACCCAATTGGATGGACAGGCGATCACGAGTGGGTATATGCACGGTCTGGGGCATGGCTTCGGCCTGAGCGTGCATGAATCGCCGAGCATGTCTCTCAAGGGCATGCGCCCGGATGAATTGATCCAGCCCGGCACGATCATTTGCAATGAGCCAGGTCTGTATTACCCCTACGACCCGCGCGGCGGTTGGGGCGTCAGGCTTGAAGACGACTATTGGTTTGACCTAGCCGGCACAATGCACAAATTGACGGATGTGGATCGTGAGCTTATCATCAAGATTTAGAAACTAGCGATTACGAAGTCACAACCTCTCGGAACTAGAAAACGGTTCGTGCAATTCCTCATAAAATTTGGATCTATCAAAGCGTAACACTTTATGGGCAGTAAGACTGCGGATTGTTGGACGTAGGTTTTCGGATTCAGCGCGGTCACAGATATGCTGTCCTAGTATCTTTGTAATGCGCCGGTTCACGGAATCCAGCGATCACTTCGTCCAAGAGTTTGCCATCCAGTTCGCCAAGTGTTGGCAACTTCAGGAAAATGCGGAGCAAATCGGCGGCTGTGCCACTCTTCGGTTGCTCCTCGGTCAGTAGTGTGGTGTTTTGCATTTGGATTCTTAGACGGGCACCAATCTGTCGCGTACAAGCCGCGCACATAGGTCGAAAGACGTGACTTTTTGTGTCCTAACGACGCGCATGCTAATGATAAATCCGGTAGATTTTCCGTAGAATACCTTCACTATATTAAAGATGATCTCGGATACGCTAGGAGGTCACACGGAACACGCAGGAAGCACCGGACGATCACCAGAAACACGGATGAAAATCATCAACGCTACCCGGTTGGTCGCGCTCGTCGTGCTCATGGTGCTTGCAACTTTGCTTGGTCGTGCGCCGTCTGCCCGGGCGGCCTCGGTTGCGCCCGAAGTGCCAGGTGCAAGCACGGATGTGTCGGCACAGACTGACCTGGCAAACAACCATGCGCCGCCACCGCCAAGGGCACAGGAGCCCGATTACACGCATTTAAACTCGCATCAGCCAGACCCGCAACGGGCTGGTGTGCAAGGAAGCGAGCGCAACGGCGGAAACATTCGATTTCACCGGGCTGCGAATGTGGGTACGGCGCCCGCCGTGCTAAATCTTATCTATCACGGTGGCGACATAATGCAGAAGGTTGTTGTTTATACGATTTTCTGGCAACCAAGCGGTTTCTATATGGCGCCGGGCTATCAGACCCTGCTGAACCGTTACTACACCGACATAAACGCAAGCGCGTTTTACAACCTTAACACCCAGTATTACCAGGGTAGCGCGAGCCGCGTCTATATGAAAAACGTGTCAACGTTTGGCGGCACCTGGACCGATACCACGGCGTATCCCGGCGGGCGTGGGAGCGTTGCCAACCCGTTATTGGATGCTGATGTGCAGGCTGCGGTGAGCCGCGCCATCGCGGCCAATGGCTGGGTGGCGGACGGCACGGCGCAGTTTGTCGTATTTACTGCGAAGGGGATAGAGAGCTGCGCGGATGCGCTGAATTGCACTGTGGGCACCAGTCACCCAACTTATTGCGCCTATCACAGCGATTTTGTCAGCGGTGGGCGCGACATTATCTACTCGAATATGCCATATGGTGCCACGTGGCCGGCGAACTGTACTGCATTTTCGGTATCGCCAAACGCAAATCTTGATGCCGACATTGAGATTTCGACGGCCTCTCACGAGCATTTTGAATCGGCGACGGATCCATTTGGCACAGCCTGGTATGACAGCGCGTTGGACGAAAACGGGGACAAATGCGCCTACAACTATGGCACGATTGCTGGTGACGGAAGCAATGTCGTATTGAATGGCAACCCGTACATCATCCAGCAGGAGTGGAGCAATTCCGTAAGTGGCTGCGCCATCGGCACAGCGGTAGATGGCAACCTCACCATAATCACCAACACAACCCTGACGCTGGTGGGCAGCCCGTATGTAGTCAATAAAATCATCGTAAACTCGGGCGCCACGTTGTCGATCGAGCCGGGTGTATCAGTCACGTTTAATTCTGGCGGATCGATGGTTATCACCGGAAGTCTGAACATCAGCGGCGTGGCGGGGTTGCCAATCACCTTTACGAGCAGTTCCGCGGCGCCGCAGCCAGGCGACTGGGCCGGAATCAGTGTTGCCGGGACGGGCACATTGCGAATCGCCAATTGCGTAGTCGAGGGCGCGGGCGCCTCGGGCGCTGCCGCCATTACGGTTCGTTCGTCCAATGTAACCGTCGACGGCTGCACAATTCGGCAAAACGCGGCGGCCGGGATTCAGGTGAGCGGCAGCGGGATCACACCAACGCTGCAGCGCAATACGATTCAAACCAGCAGCCCGGATGTCTTTGTAACGGGGTCTGCTCTACCGCAACTGACCTGTAATAATTTGTTGACAGCGACGCTCGGCATCGACAATGAGGGCTCTGCCACGGTGAACGCGCGGAATACGTGGTGGGGTGATGGCAGCGGGCCATATAACGCCTCATCGAACCCGAGCGGGTTGGGAAGCGATGTCAGCTCGCGGGTTTCATTTAGCCCGTGGCTCACCGGTCCGTGCGTTGCTGTTTTCCCAACCGCCACACCGACCAGCACAGCCACCAACACAGCAACGCCTACGCGCACGCCAACCCAAACACCGACCCAGACGCCAACCAAAACGAATACGCCAACGCTGACGCGCACACCGACCGTGACCGGCACCAATACGCAAACGCCAACCATCACGCGGACGCCGACGAACACCGCGACTGCAACGGTTACCCAAACGCCCACTGTATCCGCCACACCAACCAACACCGCAACCTTAACGGCAACGCGCACACCAACCGCGACACCTACGATGACCGCTACGTCCACATCGACCGCCACGGCTACTGCTACCAACACTCCGACTGCCACGACGACTGATACGCCATCGCCAACCGTGACCCCGTCTAATACGCCAACAGCAACACCCTCGCCAACTTTAACAAGAACACCAACCTTTACGGCAACCACAACTCAAACCGCCACGTTAACTCCGACAGTTACCGCGACGAATACGAACACGCCCACGGCAACGGCGACGAACACACCAACGGTGACACCGACCTCCACAAGGACGCCGACGACAACCCCTTCGCGCACACCCACGGTAACGCCAACCGCAACGAGTACACAAACGTTCACTGCCACGCGTACACCTACAACAACAAGCACCCCAACACCGACGCCAACCTCGACGGCTACACAAACAGCAACCCAAACAGTAACTCGTACGCCAAGCAGCACGAGCACACGCACGCCTACCGTAACCCGTACTCCATCGGCGACGCGCACGCCAACGGCGACGACCACTGAAACGCCAACGCAGACTCTAACGCCCACGCCTACCGACACGGCGACTCCGACTGAAACGGCTACCGAAACCGAAACCCCGACCGCTACGCCGACGACGGATCCATCATTGCCAACCTTTACGCCAACCGTAACTGCTACGGAGACCGAAACGCCGACGGCAACCCCGACCATTGACCCATCACTGCCAACACTAACGCCAACCGAGACCGCGACGGAAACGGCGACACCAACCATCACGACCACACCAACCGAGACTGCGACTCCGACAGAAACCCCGACCGTAACTGAAACTCCGACTGGCACGCCAACGGAAACCGAAACTCCGACACCGACTGCCACGCCAACCGAAACCGAGACACCATCCGCCACGCCAACGGAAACCGAAACCCCGACACCGACCGAAACTCCAACCGCGGAATCAACAGAAACCGCAACTCCGACAGAAACGGCGACACCGACGGAGACACCGACGGAGACACCGATACCGACCGAGACGCCAACTTCTACGCCAACGGAAACCAAAATTCCGATTGACACAGTGACACCAACAACGCCACCAACAGAAACCTCCACCGAGACGCCGACACCAACAGAGACCGCTACGGTGACACTGACGAATACACCCAGCACCACCGAGACGCAGTCGCCATCAGCAACGGCGTCAGAATCCCCGACTACGACGCTCACGCCAACTGCGACAGCTACAGTGACGGCTTCGGCAACGGTGACGCCAACACGTGCGCCGACAAGCACGCCGACGCCGAGCGAGACGGCGACCGTGAAACCGTTGACACCAACGCCATCCGCCAGTGCCAGCGGGACCTCGAACCCGACGACGACCGCAACTGCTACACAACTGCCAACGACGACCAGCACACTGATAGCAACGAGCACCATGGCGCCACCCACGGTAGCCGCGACCCCGACTGTGGCGGGCACGCCTGGTACGGCGCGGCCAAATCTGGCCATAACGCTCGCGGCGGACCGGCCATTGGTCGGTTATGGTGAATCATTGACGTTCGCGGTGGCCTATACCAACACAGGCGCAGACGCCAGCGGCGTCACGATAACCGTGCGTCTTAATGCACGGGTGCGCCTGTTGGCCGCAAGCCAACCCGCGGGCTGGGTTTGCGGCGGTGCATCTGCTACGGTTTGCACGTTGCCAGTCGGCATGCTGACAATAGGCGCATCCGGGACTCAGGTGTTGCATGTGCGCTCCGTGGCATCCACCCGACGGGTGTCGGCAATCGTGTCTGTGGCCAGGATTCGCGATGATGGCATTCATGGAATGGACGCCAACCCGTTGAATAACGCTGACGCGGTGATCGTCCTTGCATCGCAGACTGGCTCGTTGGCGCGGCTGGTTGGCGTAAACACGATGGATATCCCGATCGCGCAGCAGCTGACCATTGCGCTTTACTGGAGCGCTGCAGCAGATCAATTAGCGCCAGTGCTACTGCAGACGATGCAAATCACCAGTAGCCAGAGCGCCGTGGAACTTGTGCGTGCATTAACTGTCAACCAGGCCCGTGTGTCGGGGCTCTCTGATGGCGTGCTGTGGGCCGTGGTCACGGATTCCTCGTCAGCGACAGTATTGGATTCAAGCTCCCCGCTTGCCCTCAACGGTCTTGGCAGCGTTACGATGGTGTTCCTGCCCATGGTGAGCAGCAAATAGGCAGCATGCGGTCAATCGGTATATATTGTCGTTTTGACGCCACAAAATAAAAGGCGTCGCTACAATGTACGTTCCTTCCTTGAGGAAGGAATATGATGTCGATCATCCCAAGTATTTTCCCGCGATCTCCGCGCCTAGCGCGCGCAGCACGTGGTGTTTTAGTGCGCCTTTTGGGGCGCACTCTTTTTAAGTCAACCAAAACAATTTCATCAAAGGAGAACTACAACAACTCATGCAAGACTTGAACGGCCTCGAACAAACGATGGTGTGGCTGGTGCTATTGATCAGCTTTGCCGGTCTTGGCTATGCGCTATTTTTGCGGGCGCAGGTGCTGAGCGAGGATAAGGGGACCCCGGAAATGCAACGGGTGTGGAACGCCATTAAGACTGGTGCGCTGGCGTATTTGAGCAAGCAGGCCCGGAGCATCGTTCCGCTGATTGCCGTGCTAACGGTTGCTCTGTTTTTGAGCGTGTATGTGGTGCCGCCAAGCGCCGAGGCCACCGCACACTTTGGCTCGCTGGGCTTCAAAAGCCCGGCTCAGGTCACGCTGATTGTGGCGGTGGGTCGGGCTATCGCCTTTATCATGGGCGCGTTGTTTTCGCTAACGGTGGGTCAGTTGGGTATGCGCATTGCCGTCGAAGCCAACGTGCGTACGGCCGCGGAGGCGCGCAAGAGCTTTGCCGGCGCCTTGCGGATTGCCTATCGCGCAGGCACAGTGACGGGCATGCTCACCGACGGCCTGGGGCTGTTTGGTGGCACGATCATCTTTATTTTGTTTGGCAAGGCTGCGCCCGATGCGTTGTTGGGCTTTGGCTTTGGCGGCACGCTGCTGGCGTTGTTTATGCGCGTGGGCGGTGGTATTTTTACCAAGGCTGCCGACGTTGGCGCGGATCTGGTTGGCAAGGTGGAGCAAAACCTTGAGGAAGACGACAAGCGCAATGCCGCAGTGATCGCAGACCTTGTCGGTGATAACGTCGGTGACTGCGCTGGCATGGCGGCCGACATCTTCGAAAGCTATGAGGTGACGATCGTGTCCGGCTTGATCCTGGGATTGGCACTCGTTGCGCTAACAGGTCAGGTGCAATGGATCGTGTTCCCGCTCGTGGTGCGCGGCATTGGAGTGCTGAGCAGCATTGTTGGGACGTATCTGGTGCGCGTGACCAGCGATACTGCGCGTGGCGCTATGCAGGCCATCAACCGCGGGTTTCTGTCAAGTGCGGCGATGTCGGCGCTGGTGTTTGCGGGTATGACAGCGTTTTACATGCGCACGCCAACGGGCGGGATTGAATGGCGCCCATTCCTGAGCGTCACTATCGGCGTGGTGCTTGCTATCGTAATCGACCGTGTCACGGAATACTTTACGGATACGCACTTCAAGCCGGTTAAGGACATCGCCAAGGCGACCAGCGGCGGCCCGGCCACTACGATTTTGAGCGGGATAAGTATTGGCAAAGAGAGCGCCGTTTGGGCAACGCTGACCATTGCAGCCACCATTTTCGCAAGTGTGGTTATTTGGAGTGGTGCAGGCAAGAACGCGGCAGAACAGGCCGCCTACGTGCTCTACGGAGTGGCCATGACCGGCGTCGGCATGCTCACCCTGACTGGAAACAACGTGGCCATGGACAGCTTTGGCCCGATCAGCGACAACGCCAATGGTGTGGCCGAGCTTGCAGATGTGACCACCGGAAATACCCGCCAAATTTTGGCCGACTTGGATGCGGTGGGCAACACCACCAAGGCCATCACCAAGGGTGTGGCCATCGGTTCGGCCGTGATCGCGGCGGTGTCGCTGTTTGGCTCGTTTCTCACAGATGTAGGACTGGCACAGAAAGCCCAGGGCCTGCCGGTGATCACGGGTATCAACGTGGCCGATCCGCGGGTGTTTATTGGCTTCTTAATCGGCGGAACCATCCCATGGTTGTTCTCGTCCATTGCCATCAAGGCCGTCGAACGGGCGGCCGGGTTGATCGTAAACGAAGTGCGCAGGCAATTTAAGAACCCCAAGATCATGAGCTACGAGATTGAGCCGGACTACGCCAGCGCGGTAAATATCAGCACCGCAGCGGCTCAGCGCGAGTTGCTCACGCTCAGCATCATTTCGATTAGTTCGCCCATTATTGTTGGCTTGTTGTTCAAAGTCGAAGCGCTAGGCGGGTTCTTGGCGGGCGTGATATTGAGCGGTCAGCTGTTGGCGGTGTATATGAGCAATGCCGGCGGGGCTTGGGACAATGCCAAGAAGACCATTGAAGACGAGCCCCGCAGCAAGGAGAACAACACCGGCAAGGGGAGCGAGCGTCACAAGGCCGCCGTCGTGGGTGATACGGTTGGTGATCCGCTTAAGGACACGGCCGGACCGGCGCTAAACCCAATGATCAAGGTGATCAACCTGGTATCGGTGATCATCGCCCCAATCATTGTTACCGCTACCAACGACCTTGTAACGGGTGCGATTGCATTTGTGCTGATTGGCGCTTTTGTCTGGGCGGTATGGCAAAGTAAGCGCGACGCGACGCAGCCAGTATAAATTGGGGAGCCGTAGCACGATGACGACCACCCCTGAAGGGCGGTCGTCATCGTGCTACGGCCAAACTAGGTAGCGCCACAAAATTGTCGGGGTTGCCTGGGACCGTGAGTCTGGTCAGGTCTGGGAAAGTGTAGGCCCCGGCGCGCACGACATAGTTGGAGGCCGGGGAACCGGGTGGCAGCGGAAACACATATGTTTCCACGATTACTTCACCAGTCTGCCAGGCATTAACCGGATAGCGGTCCGCGCCCAGGCGCTGGTCTTTTTGGGCGACCAGAGCATTGGTCGATGCGTCCACTACGTGGACGTAGCCCATGTATTGGGCGATCGGCATGGGCGCACTGCGTCGCCAATATAGCGTAAATACCAGGTTGTTACCTGCGGACGGGTGTTCAGGCGGATCATAGCCGATTAGCTCCAGACCTGTGCCGACCCGGGTATTAAGCACTACGCTCGGTGTTATGGCAGCGGACGAGCCGGTGCGCACGAAGTCGGGTTTTACCATTGGCTTTGAATCATCCCGCTGAAACAGGCCGTAGCCGTGATCCACCGCCCGAGCCGTTGCTGGCGTTTGCACGCGTGCCAACGGGGCAACTTGATTCACACGCTCGGCATCTATGTTTGCCAGCATCATGGTGGCCGGCCCCGGGAACTCATACAGCCGCCGGATGACTTCATCAATTGGGATGAAATCAGTTCCGATTTGCGACATGGTTGCGAACCCAATCGGGACGCGGGGTTGGCCGCGAATATTTAGCATAGTGTCGCTCAAGCCAATATACACAGGCTCGCCATGGTTCAACCGGACCATTTCCGCGCTCAGATCATTGATCGTGGCGCCATTCAGGGTGGTGGGCTCGGTGGCGCGATAAAAGCCGACGAGCTGGATCACTGCATTCTCCGCGACCATGACGATCAACACGACCAGCGGTACTGTACGTAACCAGGTTGTTTTTGGGATAGTGGTGATGCGCGCCGTCAGCAGGCCCATCCCTGCAGCGAATACTGGAACCATAAACGTGGTAAATCGTGCCGGGTCCAGTGCACCATAGTGGCGGGCAAACCAAGGCACGATCAGGATATAGGGCAGGACGCAGCCCATCAAGATAATCGCGACTCTTCGGGGAGAAAATACAATTCCTGCGAGGGCGAACGTCACGAACGCCAGCGTGACCGGTGTCAGATCAGTCATGGTTTCAGTGGCTTGCCATGCGCTTGCCGTTTGGCGTGCCACTTGAAGCAGCAGTCGAGTACTATTGGCGACATACGAAGCTGGCGTGGGGTCTGGTTGCCAAAGATAGTCTCGGGCAACCGCCACGTCCACGCTGTGCGCGGTCCTTTGAAGGTTGGCCACAATCACCGGGCTGTAGGTGAGCGCGATGACAAATGCTGCGAGGCCCAACCAAGTGAATAGCCGACGCGGGGCATGGTTGGAAGTAAGGCATGCTGCGCCGGCAAAGCCGGCCAGGAGAAAGACTGCGATTGGATTGGCTTGCAGTGCCAACCCGGCGCAGCACCACGCGGCAATCCAACGCCGCACGTCGCCAGTGGTCAGGGCGGAGGTTGCCAGCCATAGAAACGCGGTTGTAAACAACGGCAGGGTATAGGTTGCGCCTCCGATGTGACTATTTAGCAACACCAGATGCAAGTTACAAACAACGATCACCCCGGCAACAACGGCGGCCAGACGCCCGTCCGTCGCGCCCACATACTTGCACAGCGCCAATACCAACAGCGCGGTGACAGGGACGGTCAGCGTGCCGCACGCCAACATGATAATTCTCCCTACAAAAGGCTCGCGCACCCCAAGACTGATCAATGCGGCAATGACGTAGCTAAAAAATGGTCCGGTGTATGCATCGTTGCCGGTGAGCGGCAGCGATGCACCGGTGACGATGCGCCATGAAAAGACCATTTGATTGATCTCGTCATAGTCCGAGGGCATGGTGCGCCAATAGGGCAGGCGGATGGCCAGCGCCAAGGCGGTCAGAATCAGCAGCCAAAACCATGTTGAACGAACCAATCGCATCAGACGCAATTGTAGGGGTCCGTGTCGTGAATCGGTCTAGCCGCCCTTCGCAAACATGAATTTTGTCTGTTCACGCGTCCAATAATCCGCGCGCGACTTGACGCTGATGATGCGCCATTCGGGCAGCACGATCCCGGTGAGCCAGCCACCCCGTACACAGCCCGTGTCAATACCGAATATCGTGTCGTTGTAGGTAAATGGTTGACCGTTATTGAGGAAATTCTTGTGACCGACGATGACCCGCTTGCGCCCCTTATACAGTTCATACCAGGGTTGTGTATATCGGTCATGCAGATACTGCTCGCCAGTGGTCGCCCCGGTGAGCACGCTTTCCCATTGCTTGGTAAGCCGGATTCCGGGCTCCATGCAGCCATGCACCAGCACGGCTTCAGCATGGTTGATCACGGTTGGCAGAGTGCGCATATAGGTGAGTGCGTCAAGGTAGTCTGCACCAAGCATCTTGCGTGTGATCCGCTGCGAGGGCGTGGGTCGGCTTATGCCAGCCGTCCAGCGTAAGTGTTTGCGCTCGTGATTGCCCAGCACCGAGGTCGCGCGTTTGTGACTGCGAAAGAAGTCAATGACTTTGCCGGTCGCCGGACCGCGATCGACCATGTCGCCCAGCGTCACGATCTCATCCGTCGATGAGAGACCGGCCTTGTCCAACAGCAACAACAGTTCGCGATGGCAACCATGTATGTCTCCAACAACCAGCGTGCGCACAATAATTAATGAGGGGCCATAAAAGCAAAGTTAGAGCCAGCAACGCACACACTTCATGGGTGAAGCGGGCGTTCTGGCTCGGATTACGTGGCCTCAAGAATCGATTTTACGATACGTTAAACAGGATTTAAATGGATTCGGTTTACAAAATTACAAGTGGTCGCGTGATGGCGATCATGGGTTTGTCCCAAATCGGTTCTCCGCGTTCGTTTAGGTCAAAATAGACTGCATTTTTTTGCAGCTTGCCATCGAAGAGGCTCAGGCTCAGCTCGTAGTTGCCAGGAGGCAGATCTGCTGGTAGTGTTGGCGTCAAACGGCCAAGCACAAAGTCGCCGGGCCGCCACAGCCGTCCATAGGTCAGATGACCATTGCTTAAAAGGCGCGCGCTCGTGCCATTGGGATATTTGAGATCCACAAACTGGGTGAAGTGAACGGCATCCAGGTTCAGATCAGCGGGTAAGGAATCGATGCGCCATGCCTGCGTAACTGAAATGGTCTCACCCGCATGTGCGGTTTTGGGCACGGATTGGGCCAGCAGGGTCCATTCCAGGTTCAGATGCAGCGGTCTAAAATTTGGCGCACCGAGCTGGCTGGCGAGCGTGGCCTCATTTATGGGCGCGCTGCGATAGACGTTAACGAGCGTGTTTGGGCTGAGTTGCACCGGGATGACGTCTGCCAGTACCGGTGCGCTTTCGGTCGAGATGCGGCTGGTGCAGGTGCCGCCCGCATTGCGCACGATCCACACATCGCTTTGAGCGTCATTTTCTGCACCAGCAAACCGGATGTTTTTTGCGGTTTGGAACGAGGCGGCGGTCCAAAATTGTAATTGTGGATTCGCAATCTCGATGCAATCGGCACGCCACACGCGTGCGAGCCGGACTTGTGCACCGATCGGCAGGAAGTCCAACCGATCAACAAACAGGTTCTTTTGGATTGCACCATAGTTTGCCAGTACGCGTGGAATTCCATTTAATGCTGCTAGCGCACACAGCGTCACCGCGCCATAGCTTAGTGCGCGGGCAGGAACCAGCTGTGTCTCCCGATTTGGTTCAAGGGTGGACGAGGGTAGCCCACGTGGGATGAACGCCGCTGCCGCCAGCAGGTAGCCGGCTGGCGCAGTCAAAAGCATATATTGTGGGCGGACCTCCAACCTGGGCAAGACCAGGACCAGGATTATGCTGAGAACGATCCCCCAAAAAAACCAGATCAAAATGGAACTGGCAGCCAGATGCTCGTTACCATCGCCAGTCCCGACGTACTTGCGGCGTCCAGTTATCCTGAAGACCGACGATGCGAGCCGAATCGCCCCTATCATCGCCAGCGCTGCCACAATTGTGACGTAGATTCGGTTGAGGTTTGGGGCGAGGGTGTCGGGCCCGTATACCCAAAAGCCCATAAGCTCCTTGCTAAAGTCAAAGTCGACACCTCCGGCAATTTGCAGCGCGTAGGTAATGGCATCCAGGTCTATTCGACGATCCGTCCGCTGGACGGGCGGAGGTGGGGCATTTTCCTGCGCATATACCGCGGAAAAATCCTGCACGCTGGATGCACCTTGTGCGAGCAGGATGGCGGCGAAAAAGAGCACACTTACAACGCATGCTGCGAATCCAATCGCAAACGGCTTCCGTGCGGCTCGGCGCAATGTTGGGCTCAGCAGGCACGACGTGGCGGTGCACAAGGTGACTGGAACCGCCACTGCCATGGCGGCCAGATACGTCTGCATGGCGAAGCTGGTGAACACAAACCCGGCCAGCAGCCGCCGCGGTCGGTGCTCCGCGAGCGCGGGCATAATCAGCCAGGCGGCACACACGCAACAGAATTCGAGCTGACCCTGAATCCAGGTCGCCCGACTGATATAAATGCTGTAGATGCTGGTGGCCATCAACATTGCTGCGATGACTCCAGCACGGGCGCCGAGCAGTTTGCGCCCGAGGTCATAGAGCATGGCCACGCCCAGCACATTTAGCAGCACGCTGATGACCGTCCCACTATAGGGGCTGCGATCAAAGTACGCCACCAGCGCCCAGAAGAAGCTGGCTCCAACCGGGTTTTGCACGCGGACGCCGCTCACCAGGCTGAGCAAGGGGATATCTTTCCAGTTTCTATCGGCGATCGCTTCGACAATCCGAATCCCATAGCTAAATGGGATGGCCGAATCGTGGGAATAACGCGAGAGATCGAGTCGGTATAGTCTTATCGCGAGTGCCAGCAGCAGGATGAAATAGGGCGCGAGCTTTTTGAGGAATTTTATGCGATTCATGCCGTCAGTGGGTCGATGATAGCCGGTGCCAGGCACGGTTCAAACGGCGCATCGCCCGGAGCACCCGCACAATAGCGAATCGTCCGGGTGCTTAGCTCGGCCACACATGCCCATAACGTAGTCAACGCACCGGATTTGCCGCATATGGGAACGGTGCGATCAGCCAGGATTCTTTGGGCATGATCCAGCAAGCCGTCGGTGGTTTGGTCCCGCGTGGCGCGCGGAAGCATGCAGGGTTGCAACAGGTAATCCAGCCTGCGGCATGAATTTTCGGTGATGCGTCGCCCAGCAAATCGCCGCATATCAGGATGTTCAAAATGGTTGGTAGCCGCGGCAATTTGGTCGGTGGTGAGTGGTCGCAGGCGTACTGCGCGCGGATCGGCCTCGACCACGAACGCGTGGTGTGCATCAGCTACAAGATAGTTTAGCGAGCTTAGATGCGGCATCCGTATTAGCAGGTCGCAGGCCGCAGCAGCGCTGGCACTGTGCTCAAGGATGATGCGTGAGACCAAATGAAATGGAATACCGGGTTGGATTTCGGCAGGCGCGGGCGAATCGGTCATCACCACGTGTAGCGCGATGAACACTCCGTGTTCATTCATCCCATCGTAACGCCCACAGGGCACACCGCCGCGCGCACCGATGCTGGCGAATGGCCGGGATTCCGACGCGCCAGCCGATGTGACTGAGGTGAAGCGAATGCGTTGCCGACGCGTCTGTAACGGCCAGTAGTCATAATTGCGCCCGATGAGCATGGATGTTCCGATGGCATAGGCAAACGATGAGCAACCTTCTGCATCCACTGCCTGGGCACGGAGGCGGGCCTTAAGATCAACCCGGCAACAAACCTGCCAAAGACTGTCAAACATGATCTGTTGTGCATCGGCATAGGCGGCTATCTCTTCAATCAACTGCGGATGCCAGTCATGCACCACACGTGCACATTCACGGGTCATGTGCAAATCAGCAGTGTGAGCCCACCAAGGTTGCCGGGTGAACGGGCCATCAGCCATGCCAAGCTGGGTCCCCAGATTGGCATGGCTGCCCTGGATGTCATAGTGTCGGTAATCGGGCGGTTCAGGCGTTGTCACGGATTGTCAGCACCTTTCCAAATGTGATACTCATGATTCGGGCACGATGTGCAGCGATGGCCCGGGCACTACCGGGGTTTGGCGCTGGTGACGCGCGTGACTTCAAACACGTTGCGCACGCGTTGCAGCTTGCTCATTGTGGTGACGGCTTCGCCCGCGTTGCGCATTTCGACCTTGAACCAAATATTTGTTTCACCAAGTTTTTGATTTCGGTTCAGAATGTTGCATGCGATGATGTTGATATTGCTGTCGCTGAGCACGCCCGAGAGTTCATTTAGCAGACCCGGGCGATCCACCGCGCTAACCAAAAATTGAATCGGGTAAGTTTCGCTCATTTCGCCGATGTATTCAACCGCGATAATTCGGTTGCTGTCCAGCGAGGCGATGTTCTTGCAATCACTGCGGTGGGCTTTGACGCCCTGGCCAATGGTGACGTAGCCAATGACATCGTCGCCCGGTAGCGGTGTGCAGCACGATGCTGGTTGCGCGGGAATGTCATATGAACCTTGTAGAAAGAAGCCGGCCTTTTGGTGCTGACCATTTGGTGCGGGTTTGCGTCGAAGCAAATTGGGCAGGTAGCCGACCGGGGATTGCTTCAGCTTTTCGCGCTCGCGTCTGTTTAGCTCCTCAAGAATACGACTGCTGATGCTTCGCACCGTGACAGTTCCCGCACCGACACTGGCCACAAAGTCATCCACACGCTCGGCAGATTTTGTTTCAACCTTATAGAGCTTTAGCACGTCGTCAAACTTCAGCTCGGTTTCGGCCCCCATCCTGCGGATTTCGCGATCGATCAATTCACGCCCATCCACGATATTCACCGCGCGGTCCAGGCGCTTGAAATACAGTTTTATTTTGGCCTTGGCCGAGGCGGTGGCGACATATTCATCGGTTCGATAAAACCAATCCCGCGCTGGCGCACTGTCGTTGCGGGTGACTACATCCACCTGGTCGTCGTTCTTGAGCTTGTGGCTGATTGGTTGATAGTGGCTGTTTACATAGGCCCCGCGACATTTATAACCCAAATCCGTGTGCACATGAAATGCAAAATCCAACACCGTGGCGCCACGCGGGAGCTCGATCAGCTTGCCCTTTGGGGTGAAGCAATAAATATTGTCATCCAGCTCGCTCTCGCGCATGGCCGAACTTACAAACTCGCTGGCATCATCTTCGGCGTTGCTGATAGCGCGCAGGTCTTCACGCCAGGCATCCAGGTAGCGTTGATAGTCGGCTGTGAGGACGGCGCTTTCCTTATACAGCCAGTGGGCGGCAACGCCAAACTCGGCGGCACGGTGCATGCTGCGGGTGCGGATTTGCACTTCAAGGCTTTTGCCGTCATCGGCGATCACCGCAGTATGCAGGCTGCGATAGTGGTTGTCCTTTGGCTTGGCGATATAGTCGTCAAACTCTGCGGCAATTGGCGTCCACATGTTGTGGACCACGTAAAGGACGTTGTAGCACTGCATTGCGGCGATATCGCGCCGGCGTTGCGCCTTTTGGGTTTCCACGGACGCCGCCTCAGACTCTTCCGCAGCCGTCTGGTCTGATGGAGGAAGTGGGATGCTTGGCAGGCCAAGGTCATCGGTAGGCGGGTCCTGATCCAGATCAGCGGGAAGGACCACTCCAGCCTCGTCATCCTCGACAATAACCCGGATAGCACGCAAATCCATGATCTGGTCAAAGGTGCATTTCTTGCGTTGCATCTTGCGCCAGATACTGTAAATTTGCTTGGCACGCCCGGTGATGTACACATTAGTAATGCCACGATCCGCGAGTTCACCGCGAAGCCGGGCGATTTGCCTGTTCACCGTGGCATCCCGCTCGGCCGCCCCTTCGTCCAGCCGGTTGGCCAGATCGTTGTAGACGTCCTCCTTGGACCAGTGAAAGCCCATCTCCTCCAACTGTTGTTTCCAATCCCACATCCCAAGCCGGTTTGCAAGCGGGGCAAAAATTTCAAGTGTTTCGCGGGCAATCCTGGCGCGCTTTTCGGGTCTTAGCGCGGCGATGGTGCGCATGTTGTGCATGCGGTCGGCCAGCTTTATCAGAACCACGCGAACGTCCTTGGTGATACCTAAAAACATCTTGCGCAGGCTTTCGGCCTCGCGGTTTGTCTTGAAGGCCAGCGATGAACCCTCACTTATAGCTGCAATTGCGGACGGGTCCGTTGCATGGGCAAGCTCCCGTTGCAGCCCTTCGCGCTTGCTGAGCTTGGTGACCGAATCAACCAGTTGGGTAATTTCCGGGCCAAACTCGTCGCGCATTTGCTCAAGCGTGACGTTGCAGTCTTCAATCACATCATGAAGCAGCGCGGCGGCGATGGTGGCGGCATCCAGACGCAGCGTGGCCAGCGAGCCGGCCACCGCCAATGGATGTGTGATGTAGGGTTCACCACTTGTGCGCGTCACGCCCCGATGCTTGTGCTCGGCATACTCATAGGCGCGCAGAATCAGATGCCGGGCGTCGGCATCGCTACGAGGCGCCACCAGTTGCATCAGTTCGTGAATATCACGAACGTCGCGGGTGGCAGGGTCATCGGCCATAACGGGTACGTTTCACTTGGCGTTTGATGCTTCTCTGCACGCGCGTACGAATCGCATGCGCGATCCGATCAAAGTAGCGCATTATACTTATGTGCTGAAAATGGCGGAAACGATGCAGGCAGAAGACGTCAGCTCACGCGATGGGTCCGCGTGGGTGCGCCTCCCGCTTGCCACGTTGAACGGCTTGTTGGATCAGCGGTTTAAGAGCCTCGAACAGGAAACGAGGCAGTTACGTGATGAGCTGGCCCAAACCCACGCAGCGCTGGCGACCGTGCATACCGGGATGATCCGGATGAGCGCGGAATTGCGGCAGCAAAATGCCCTGGACAACGAGCAACTGCGCAATGAGATCAAGCAGATCACCGCGGCGCTGGTTGGTTTGAAGGATGGCGCCACGGTCACCCTGCGCACCTCCGAGGTGACGTTTGCGCCAAAGCAACCCGCGCCGACCCCGACCGAGACAATTCTGACGTTGCCGGCGGGCGCGGCTGTGGTGGATGGATCGGTGCGTTCGGCATCGCGTCCACGCCCGCCGGGTGCGCAGGGGTCGAGCGTCCCATTCAAGAAGCCGACCTATGCCTCACCACCGCCCCCGCCCTCTCCGACGACGGGCGCAGCGCAAAGCGTGCGGGGTGCGACCGCGAGCAGGGCCTCCCACCCGCCACCACCTCCGTCATTAAACCGATCTCAAGCCGAAGCACCAAAGTCACCTCCACTACCACCAAGCGCGGCCAAAGTGCGAAGTTTGAGTGATCGGTTGCTTAGGATGTTGGGGGTTTCTGTACCGGTCAAATAGAATGGCTAATTGCCCGCGAAAAAAATCTTCACTTGTGTATAATTTGGTGTCTGTTGTTCCTCGATAGCTCAACGGCAGAGCAACCGGCTGTTAACCGGTAGGTTTCTGGTTCGAATCCAGATCGAGGAGTGTTAAAGCGGCGTTTCAATTGAAACGCCGCTTTTTATTTAGTCACATCCACCGATAACAGTGTGACAAAATCGGGAACCCCGTCGATTGTGAAGATGATCCGCGCCCGCCATAATCCAGGCGACGGGAACAGGG
>JANXLU010000048.1 GCA_025354985.1 Chloroflexota bacterium | reverse complement strand
CGGCGGCGGCGCGCTGGTAGGTGCGCTTCTCGTCTCACCCGTGGTCCAGCGCGTGGAGCGCGCGGGCCTGATGATTTGCATCTGTCTGGCTTGGGCCGGTGTGTGGCTGTTTGTAATGTCCTGGGCGACGGTCGCCGCGTTCACGGTCGCGGGGATCTTCCTGTATTCAGTGTCGATCCCGGTCGTGCTTACCAACGTGTCGTCCTTGTCCCTGCTGTTGTCTCCGGCCAGCATGCGCGCGCGCATCACGGGTGCCACCCAGATCGTCGCCTCGCTGTCGCAGCCGCTGGGCGCGGTGGCCATCGGCTTTCTGGGCAACCTGCTTGGACCATTGCTCGCCGTCCGACTGAATGGACTGTTGATGCTGACCTTTGCGGCGGCGTTCTTCTTCCTGAACAAGGGCTTCCGCGCCTGGGTACCGGCGCCCGCGGAGGATGACTGATCGCGGGACCACGTCGACCAGTGATCCATGCAAAGCATGTTGGCGGGTGAGTGACCTGGCCCAACCTACTCGCCCTGCCCCAGCGAATACCCACGCTCACCGTCAAACGTATACAGGTTCTCGGTCTTGATAATCTCAAACCCGGCTGTGTGAAGGTCGCGCAACAAATCCAACACGGCGGCGTAGTCCATCTCCTCCGCGCCGACCGGCAAAATCCGGCTACGCCAGTGATCACTGCAAAAGGTCTCGGGCAGGCCATTGGGATATACCTTGACGCTGCGGTTAGTGATCATGCTCAAACGCCACGCAGGCGGCAAGTCACGCTCCAGCGCCGCTCCCAGTTCGTCCGGATCGCGTCCAGCTCTGTCCCAATCCAGGAACACATCCACCCCCACCAGGCGCTTGATCGATGGCGGTGTGGGACTGGTTTGCACCTGGATTCGGTTGGTCTTGTATTGCACAGCTTTTAGCACTTGTGGGCGCTCGCCGAGGCGCTCGATCACCGCGCTTGTAAAGCCACCCGTGCCCACCAAGTGCGCACTTAATCCGCTGCGGTAAATGTCTGCGGTGTGGATACCGTCCTCCAAGGTCGTCAGCCAGGCATTAGTGATTAACTCGGCCGATGGCGCCAACCCCACGTGCACCAACATCTGAGTGGCCGCCACAAGCAACCCGGATGGGTTGGCCACACCCTTGCCGGCGATGTCCGGAGCAGAGCCATGCACCGCCTCAAACATCGCCACCCCACGGCCGATGTTGGCTGACCCTGCCAGCCCAACGGAACCGGCTATTTGCGCCGCCACATCCGACAGAATGTCGCCATACAAATTCAACGTCACGATGACATCAAATTGTTCGGGTTGTGCCGCCAGCTTCGCAGTGCCAATGTCGATGATCATGTGCTCGGCCTTGATGTCCGGATAGTGAACGGCCACCTCTTCAAAAATCCGGCTAAACAAACCGTCCGTCACCTTCATAATATTGTTCTTGGTCATGCAGGTAACCTTGCGCCGGCCATACGCGCGCGCATATTCAAACGCATAACGCACAATCCGTTCGGTGCCCGGTCGCGAAATAATCTTGAGCACCTGGGTTACCTCGCGGGTCTGTTGATGCTCGATCCCGGCATACAGATCCTCCTCGTTTTCGCGGATGATCACGAGATTTATCCCCGGGTGCTGGGTGGCTACATACGGAGCATAGCTGATCGACGGACGCACATTTGCAAACAGATTCAGCATGGTGCGCACCGTCACGTTCAGGCTCTTGCCGCCCTTGCCGAGCTGGGTGGTGATGGGCGCCTTGAGAAACGCCGCGTTTCTGCGGATCACATCCCAGGTCTCCGGGGCGATCCCGGCGGTATACCCCTGCTCATACAACTTCTGCCCGACCTCAATAAAGTCATAGTGAATCGGCGCTTTGGCCGCATGCAATATCTCGAGCACGCTTTCAGTAATCTCCGGGCCGATGCCATCTCCTTTGGCGACGGTGATGGGGACGAGGGGTGCGGCAACGCTGGCGTTCATCCCGCCATTTTATCGAACGCAGCCCGGGTCAACGATTCTGCACGATAATCAGTTGAACAGAGGAGCGCATATGCAAAACGAACGAACCCTCGGCACTTTTTTTGGACTGCGATTCAGCATCATTCCACTCTTCTTCGTCGGCACGTTGATCATCTTTGCAGTCATGAGCATTATCGGCCTGGCCGTACTAAAGCTGCACACCGCGGATGCGCTGATCTTTGCATTGCTCTGCACCCTCGTGCATTGGTTGGACGACCTTGTGCATAGCGCCGGTCACGCAATAGCTGCGCGCAGCACGGGCTATCCCATGGTCGGATTGCGCCTAGGCACGTTGGGCGTATTTGGCACCACGTTGTATCCAGACAATGAACCAGCGCTCCCGGGGTCCACCCATATCCAACGGGCCGTGGGCGGGCCCGCGCTTTCGCTCAGCGTCGCCATCGTATTGGGGCTCATCGCGTATCTGCGCCGGGCAGACGCTGCAGACATTTCCTACATGGTCCTTGTGTTCGCGGTGGTTGAACTGGTGGCAGTCTTTGGACCGGGCGCCTTCATTCCACTGCCGTTTACTGATGGCGACACCCTACGGAAGTGGTGGGGTAAACAATAGTGCCGTCCCACGACAGCACGACTCCCTTCTCGCAATTGCGCCAGCAACAGAGCGCCTCTCAAATAGTGCGTTCGTAGTCCTTTCGATGATTGCCGGGGTCACCGCTGACTTAAGTGGACGGGCTGGTCCGGGAATAACCAATTCAACGCGGCACCCGTAGAATGTTTTGATATGCCTTTGCACAATTCCCCACTCATAACTGCTATCCACGCGCTGCAACCCGCAGAGGGTCCAACGATCGTGCGCGTCGATTGCGACGTCGGTGTAAGCGGCTATGGCGCGAGTTTTGCCAGCGGCGCAGGCATGCGCGAGGCGATTGCCGCGTTGCACAACGGAAGGCTGCCGCACCTGGATCTCGTCGGCAAACCAGCGCTTGCGATCGATGTACACCACCACAACATGCTATATGCCTATCCGCAGGGGATGCGCGCGCCGCAAATGTACGCCGGGATTGATATAGCACTATGGGATTTGGCCGGAAAGTTGCTCGGACAGCCGGTAGCGGTGCTTTTGGGCGGACCGCATCGCAGCGAGATTTCACTGTATTCACACTGCACCGGTGGCGACTACCTTTCGCGCGACGAATGGAAGCACCGCGCGAGAGAGATGCGTGAGGATCCTCACGGTTTTAAGGCGTACAAGATTGACATTCACCACGCGTTGGGCTGCAGGATGCAAGAGCGCATCGTGAGCATAGGTCCGAGAGAGGTCTACCGGCTTGAAACCGCTTACGCCCTGGCACGCGAGGCGCTGGGTGATGACATCGATATTATTGTGCATTGCCATTGCGAACTCGATCTTCCGAGCGCGATGCGCGTTGCAAAGGTAATCGAGCGAATCCGGCCGCTGTGGTTTGAAGATCCAATGACTTATGCGTTTTCAGATGCGTGGCTGGCGTTGCGGCGTTCGACCAGTGTGCCGATCATGACCGGCGAGAACCTGCAACTGCCGGAGCAATTTGAGCCATTTCTTGCGCACGGTGCCGTCGATTGCAACCAGCCTGATTTGATCACATGCGGTGGGATTAGTGCCGCGCGCAAGATAGCGGCGCTGGCGCAGGTGCACCGGGTGGCGATTACATGTCACAACGTGAGCGGCGCGATTTTGAATGCAGCGTCACAGCAAGTGTCAGCCTCGGTCCATAACTGCCCCATGCTGGAATGTGTGCGACGACCGGAGCAGTATCGTGGAGTGCTCGGTCAACCTATCGTCATTCGGGACGGGCGCATGCAAATTACTACGGTGCCGGGCTTGGGTATTGACATCGATGAGGACTATCTCCGTACACATCTGGCACCAGGCGAACCGTGGTGGGGCTGAAGCCTGACGGAGTGGGATCTCAATGCCGGCAAAGCGTCGCTGGTTCGCGCCAGCGAACACGCCGCACCACTGGCGCTTCCTGCCCGGCGAAGTCTGGGAAACCCTTATTCAAACAAGAAGTGGCGCTAGCGCGCCGACTGGCCGCCCGAACACACCAGTGCCGGAGTCACGGACAAACCGCACAATACTCATCAGCCCGCGGAGCACACAATGACCCCACCCCCTCCCATCAAAGCGTGTCAATCAACCGGCGATGCCGCCGCCATCGACCACCAGTGCGGCACCGGTCATGAACGAAGAGTCATCACACGCGAGAAAGAGAGCCGCCTGCGCCAGTTCCAAGGGTGTCCCCACCCGGCCGAGCGGACGATTGGCGGCGCCCAGCATGTAATCCGAGTAGTCCAATCCCCGCGCCTCGGCTTCGGCCGCCAACATTGGGGTCTCGACATCGCCAGGGCAGAGACAATTCACGCGAATGCCCTGCTTCCCGTGGTCGATCGCCATGGCCTTGGTCATCACCACGAGCCCGCCCTTGGCTGCGCAATAGGCGACCGCCTGGTCACCGCCCTGAATGCCCCACCCCGACGCCTGGTTGATGATCACGCCGCGCCGCTGCGCGATCATTGTGGGCAACGAGCACTTGGCCATCAGCCAGGCACCCTTGAGGCTTGAGTCTATTGTTGCATCCCACTCGTCTTCCGTACACTCAATGGCGTTGTGCGGATGGTACACGCCCGCGTTGTTGAACAGAATGTCGAGACGTCCGCCAAATGCGCGCAAGGTTTCAGCCACCACGCGTTCGCAATCGCCGGCAAGTCGGACGTCGGCCTTGACGAAGATTGCGGTGCCACCTGCCGTCGCAATCGCCGCCACCACATTTCGGCCGCGCGCTTCGTCGCGGCCGGTCACCGTGACCCGGGCGCCTTCCGCCGCAAAGAGGAGAGCCGATGCCTCGCCAATGCCTGACGTGGCGCCTGTGATGATGGCGATGCGATCTTTGAGCTTCATGATTGTAGTTATTCTAAGTAACTTGCCAGTGGCATGCGCACAACATGCACGCCCACGCCGGTGGCCCGCTGTCCTTATTCACGCTTGAGCAGCACTCTTGACAAGCAAATAATCAGTATCCCAGAGCTTATGCCCACGGTGATCACAAGAGCATATATTACAAGTGACGATGCTTGTATTGCTATAGCCAGTTGTTGCCAATCAGTTGGTTGGAATCTTTCGCCACTGATGATCAACGATATCAGTGCAGTTGTAATACATGCAGCGGCGATATGAAATACGCAGATTAGGGCTCGGCTAACTGGTGAGATTTTCGCAAATAGCAAGACTAACACCAGAGAAATACAACTTGTGAAAGCCGCTGCAAACTGAATCGCTGAAAAATAGCCGATCACCACGCCAACCCCAATAAATATAAATATTTCGATCCTATGAGCTGAATTTCTCATGTTACTTTGGGGCAGACGCAAGATGAAAATGGGGGTTGGGGGCGCGGGTCACCCTCGTCCGACGTGCTCGAATGTGCACATAGATGAAAGCAGCGAGCAGGATGCCCACATCTCATATACTGGCAAGGTGATTGGCAAGGCGCAGATTCAACAGGCGTTGCGTCTTCTCGACATGAAGGCGGATCGTGAGCACATAACTATTGAGTTGCACACTGCGGGCGTGCTGCCGCGTGTAGAGCGCAACCGGCGACCTTCCTTTTGACCAAACCTGTTGGCGGCAACAAGCGGCCGCCTCACATCACGGGCCGTCAGGCCATGGCGTAAGAGTGTGATGGCTAGCACCAACGCGCACGCCTGCCACATGATTTGTTTTCATGATTGAGCTGGGACGGGCGGAGTGCGCGCGGTCGCCTAAATGACCGGACCGTCGCTGAAGTGCGCTATGCCGCGAATGATCGCTTCCTCGGTCTCGCTAGGCTCGTTCCCGCCACCAGGCATGAATCAATAGGAAATGCCGGTGGCATGCTCGGTTTGGCGCATAACCAACACGTGATTGTTGCGAACAATGGCACCCTTACAACGTGTATGTCCTGGCATTACGAGTAGATGGCATGCTCAACCTGCGCGAGCAATTCATTGCACTTGAGGTCTGCAAACGGAAGCAGCTGGGTCATTAACACAATCGCGATGTCGTTTACCGGGTCAGCCCAATATTGGGTGTTATAAATTCCGCCCCAGCTAAAACTTCCGGGTGCACGCGCGCCTGGTTCCAGAGCAACCTTTACCTGAAATGCAAAGCTGAAATTGTCAACGCCACCCCCAATGGGAAAAGTCCCGGCCGTTTCTGGTCGGGCGGCAAGCTGGGTCTGGACGGTGAGGTCACCAATTTGATTGCGCGTTAGCGCGTGAACCGAGTCCGGCGAAAGAAGACGTGATCTGCGGTGAACTCCGCCGTTTAAGAGCATTTGCAGGAAAACGATATAGTCGCCTGCGGTTGCCAGCAAGCCACCGTCCGCTTCAAGGGATGGTCGAAACGGACTGGCCGCCGCCTGGCGCATTCCTCCGTCCATGGTGCGATAGTACACGGGCACCAGGCGTGCCTCTTCCTTACTGTGCAGGAAATAATCGGTATCACGCATCTCAAGTGGGTCAAGAATTTGCGTCTTCAAAAACACATGGAACTTGTCCCCGGTTATTCGCTCAATTACGTCGCCGAGTAATGCCGTGGACATTCCGTAGGTCCAGCGGGCGCCAGGGTCATGCAACAGCGGTAAGTTGCGCGGGCTGTGACCGTCCCTGCCCAAGGCGCTGAGTATCGGATTGGTGAATTCATATCCAAAACCGGATGTGTGGGTGAGGAGGTGACGGATGGTGATTGGACCCGAAGCCTGGCGTGTACCAAGTACGTGGGTCACCGGATCGAAACTGGTAATAACCTGGCGCTGCGCAAACTCAGGCAGGTAATGATCCAGCCTGTCATCCAATCGAAGAAGCCCCCGTTCGTGGAGCAGCATGACCGCGGTTGAAGTGATCGCCTTGGTCATGGAAGCGATGCGGAAAATTGCATCGACAGGTGCGCCAACCGCCCCGCGGTAGATCACCCGTTCCCTGTCAGCAACCGCAAGCACCGCCATCGGCACGTCACGACGTGCGACGGCGGAGGAAAGCAGGTGATCAAGCACAAATTTATCCACAATCTAAACCGTCCAACTTGACAAATGTCACACAGCTACAACAGACTTTTTAGTTTTGCCAGATCAACGTTGCCGCCGCTTATGACGCAGCACACGACTGTGCCGGGCGTAAGCGCCAGCCGGCCGCCAAGCGCCGCAGCAAGGGAAGCCGCGCCCGCAGGTTCGGCCACCACCTTGCAACGTTCCATCAAAATCCGTATGGCACGGATGATCTCCTCATCAGTCACGGTGGTCATTTGAGTAACAAATTTCACAACGTGACGCAAATTATGAGCACCCACAAACGGCGCGGCAAGGCCATCCGCAATGGTGGCAAGCCGTTCCGGAGCGACCGGATGGCCGGCCTCAACGCTCGGGCCCATCTTCAGCGCACCGTCGGGCTCTACACCGAACACGTGAATGCCGGGACGAGTCTGCCCGGCAAATGCCGCAATCCCGCTTAGCAGTCCGCCGCCGCCACAACCGGCAAAGATGACTTCACAGTCCGGCACATCTTCAAGAATTTCGAGCGCAACGGTGCCGGTGCCGGCGATCGTGTTGAGATTATCAAATGGGTGAACCAGGGTAAGACCGCGGGCACGTTGAATTTCAAGAGCCGTGTCCATCAAGGGCGCATTAGTTTGAATAACCTCACCGCCATATCCACGCGTGGCATCAACCTTGCTTTGGACCGCGGTAGCGGGCATCACAATGGTTGCCGGCACCCCAATCGCATGGGCGGCCCATGCAAGGGCCTGAGCGTGGTTTCCCGCACTTAGAGAGATGACACCCGCACGTTTTTCCGCATCAACCAGATGGTGGATATTGTTCAGTACTCCCCGCGGTTTGAACGAACCGGTTTTCTGGAACAGCTCCAGTTTGAGGTGGATATCCAGACCGGTCACAGCGCTCAAATAGGCCGAGCGCGTGGTGGGCGTCCGATGCAATCGTCCGTGGATCACATCGCGCGCTGCACGAACGTCCGATGGCGTGACGAAGGTTTCAAGTGCTTCCATTGTCCGCAACATTAACACGAGGGGCGGAGTTTTACAATGGTTGCATGTCCATTCGTTGGTTACGGGTGCCAGTGGCGATCCTCTTGTCAATTGCGATCCAACCAGTCTCGACCCCGGCAGCAATCCCGGCGCCAAATGAGATCGGTCTTTACCGAGCCCAAAGCACGGCAACCGCTGAAGAACGTTTGATTGCCGCCGTGAGCAACGGCCAACGCGCGGACGTAATGCTGCAGGCAAAGGGGTATCCGGATCTATCACCGGCGCACAACATGACAAGCAAAGAGGAGAAGACGAGGTTCGTGGTGGACGCGCTTACAAAATATTCGGAAGATTCTCAGCGTGAGTTGCGCGCCGAACTTGACCACCGCAATCTGCACTATCGCACCTTGTGGCTGGCAAACGCACTTTGGGTAGACAACATGGACGCGCCTGCCCTCAATGCCGTTATGCAGAGCCGGCAGTTGGAGCGTGCGGAACTCATAGAAACAAGGGCGGTTAGCCTTCCGGGGAACGGTGCTCAGTCCATCGAAGTTGACACAGCAGGTGAGGCGCAGGCGATCACGGGAGTCGAGTGGGGCGTGCAAAAGGTGCGGGCGCCCGAGGTGTGGGCCCAGGGATATTTTGGCCAAGGCGTTGTCATAGCAGACCTGGACACTGGCGTGCAGTGGGATCACCCGGCGCTAAAGAGCCACTACAGGGGCTGGAATGGCACGATTGCTGATCATAATTACAACTGGTATGACCCGGTTGGCACGTCGCCGAGTGTGCCTTCGGATGACGGCTACCACGGCACCCACACTATGGGAACGCTGATCGGCGATGATGGCGCTGGCAATCAAATTGGCGTTGCCCCGGGCGCGAAGTGGATGGGATGTAGAAACATGAATTCCGGTTTTGGCAGCGTCGCACTGTATACGGCGTGTTTCCAATTTGCAATGGCACCGACAAATCTTGCGGGTGCCAACCCGGATTGGTCACGCGCGGCGGACATTACAAACAATTCCTGGGGATGCGACGGTCGGCAAACTCATGAGCCGGGGTGCGACGTGCCCACCGCGCTGATCACAATCACCCAAGCACTGCGCGATGCTGGCATATTAACCGTTGCCGCAGCAGGGAACAGTGGGGGCAATTGTTTTACCGTTCAAGATGCTCCCGCCACTCTAGATGAGGTTTTTACTGTGGGCGCTGTTGACAACAGCGAATCAATCGCTTATTTTTCAAGCCGTGGACCAAGCACTCTAACCGGTCACCGAAAGCCAAATCTGGCGGGACCAGGCGTCAGCGTGCGTAGCAGCGTTCCATTTGGCGGCTACACCAATTTGATGGGAACCAGCATGGCATCGCCGCACGTCGCGGGTGTCGCGGCATTGCTATGGAGTGCCGCACCATACCTACGCGGGATGATTGCTGAAACAGAATGGCTTCTTGAAAACACAGCCAAACCGATCACCACCACTGCGCAATCCTGCGGTGGCGTGGATGGAAGCAATGTGCCGAACAACACATTTGGCTCGGGCCTCGTGGACGCTTATTTAGTTGTCAGCGGGGCGTTGGATTCTTCCCGCTTGCAGGCAGTGACGACCGCTCCCGACCAGGTTTTGTTCGGTTCACCCATGACGGTGACAACTAGCATCACCAATTATCACGCGGCCTTGAACCTGCCGGGCGTGGTCGTAACAACTAGCTTGCCCGCGAATATGAGCTTTCTTGGGGCCACTGGCGGCGGGGTGCAGGTTGGGAACGTTGTAAGTTGGGTTTTGCCGAACCTTTCCGCCAACAGTGTGCAAACGCTTCAGTTTCAAGTGATCGCACAAGCAGTCGGATCACTGCGCTTTGAGCCCGTTATTGCGGCCAACCTAAACGGTCACGGCGTGCCAAGTCAATGTCGAGGCGTCACCACCAGCATAGTGAGCGTGCCATCGGCATCATCAACACCCACGGCGGCACCGACGCTAACACCAACACCAACCGAAACACCCGCACCAACTTTCACCCCCACCCAAACTTCAACACAAACAAGCACCGCAACAAGCACGCAACCGCCAACGGCAACTGACACGCCCACGCAAACAGCTTCTCCATCTGCAACGCTGACAGCCACCCCTACCGCGTCGCCGTCATCATCTGCGACCATCCAGCCGACTCCCAGTTCGACATCTACAGTTTGTCCGGTGCTAAGCTCGCTTGCCACCATTAGCGTGTTTACAGCAACGCAGGGTATTTCCGGGACAAACGTTGCTTGGTCAGGCGTGGCACAACCAGGTGCGATTGGCTTCCGTGTTTATCGTCAGCTTGGCGGTGTTACAAGTGCCGGCCCCACGCAAAACGCGACGCCGCTATTGCCCTTAGACATTCAGATCGACATAACCGGTCACTATTTACTCGCGGACAAAGCGGCCGTATTTGGATACCAATACACATACTGGCTCACGGTTATTGACTCAAACCACATCAGCCATGTGGTTGGGAAAATAACAGTCGGCAACGGCCACACTTACTATATGCCTGTAGCACGAAATCGGTCTTGAACAGTGGTGGCCGAAGCCCATAACGCCCTCACCATGGAAAACCGCCAATCATCTGCCCGGGTGTATGATCCCGTGCATGGGGAGGGTATGTTGGACTGTTGTCGCGGTTGGCACGATGGTAACGCTGCTGGCATGCACTTCAAACGTGCCGGCACTGAATCTATCGCCATCCAATCCATCAACCACACGTGCTACCACCGTAACCTCACAGCCACTACCGGTCCTAATCGAGTTTTACGCGGATACTTGAGAACATTGCCAGGCATTGGCTCCTGTCGTGGACAGGATTAAGGAAGAATACGCGGGCCGGTTGCAAGTATTGAGGCTTGACGTCAACGATCCCGCGAGCCAGCCAACGATGAGTAAGTATCGCTATCCCGGCACGCCCTATCTTGTATTTGTGACGGCGGACGGCGAGGTCGTCTTTAGGCGGGGTGGCGTGCGCACTGTCGATGCCATCCGGAAGGACGTACAGGCTGTCATCGCCAAAACGATCGGCTCAAAGCCGGCTGACAGGCTCAGCTAGCCAGCCAAAACCCTGGCCGTGGCCTCGATCACACGATCAATTTGCTCGTGGGTGATAACCGCCGGCGGAAGAAAGCGAAGTACATTCATGCCGGCTGGCAGCGCCAGCACACCTTCAGCCTGCAGGCCCTTTAGGAAAGGCGCCACCTTGCTCTTTAGCTCGACACCGAGCAACAAGCCTTTGCCACGGACTTCACGAATGACCGGGGCATTCAATTCCTCAAGCCGCTCACGCATGTATTCGCCCTTTTCAGCGGCCATCCGTGGAACGTCCAACCGTTGCATTTCTCCAATCGAGGCAATGCCCGCTGCACACGCCAATGCATTGCCACCAAATGTACTGCCGTGAACAGCGGGGCCAAGATTCTTGACGGTATCGGCAATGGCCACTCCTCCCATCGGAACTCCGCCGGCAATCGCCTTGCCCATGGTCATGAGATCCGGTTTCACTCCGGAATGCATGCAGGCAAACCAGCGGCCGGTTCGGGCAAATCCGGTCTGCACTTCGTCGAGGATCAAAAGCGCTCCCCGGTCGGCGGTCAGACTGCGAACGCCGTGCAGGTATTCGTCGGTTGCCGGGTGCACCCCGCCCTCCCCTTGAACAACTTCGATGATTACCGCCGCAGTCTGATCGTTAATCGCCTTGTCCATCGCATCCAAGTTGTTAAATGGCACATGGCTGAAGCCGGGTACGAGCGGCATGAAGCCTTCGCGATACTTGGGCTCATACGTGGCACTTAGTGCACCCATGGTGCGGCCGTGAAACCCGCGGACGGTAGCGATGAGGTTTGTTCTGCCAGTGCTGATCCTGGCAAACTTGAGTGCGGCTTCAACGGCCTCGGTTCCGCTGTTTCCAAGGTATATGCGATTCAAGCCATCCGGCAGGATGTTTTTTAGCACTTGGTAGAAGCGGGCGCGTTTGTCGCTATAAAACATCTCAGGGCAGCTCACCAACGTGGCGGCCTGATCCGCAATTGCCTTTGCAACCACCGGATTGGCATGACCAAGCGTGCTGACTCCCTGACCGCCAACGCAGTCAATATAAGCCCGATCCTGGTCATCCCACAATGTGGCATCCGAGCCACGGATCACGGTTAAATCGCGCTTGGCATAAACGCCACTTGTGTATTGCTGCTCCGTTTGTTGCGTCGTCATCGAGCGCAATTTTACTTGGCGGTGCTCCCCCGCAGTTTTCATGAATTGAGGACTGCACACAACCGTAAGCACCAACCTCAGTTGCAGAACTATACGACCAGTCACACTTCTGAATACTTCAGAACAGATGTTCTATTTGTGACATGATAATACTAGAGTATAAATTGCCCAGTTCGAAAGTCTTATTCCAAAGATATACTCACGCTATCTTTAGACAACAGTATTGCAATTGTCACATTTGGTAACGCTATGAAAAAACGATACGTATCACAATCGGTCACGGTTTTGTTACGGATGACGCTTCCCGTGCTTATGTCACTCGCTTCGTTTACGCTTGTGAAAGGCGCCACTGATGCCCCAGGCGCAACCTTGACCGTCATGCCCCAGCGCTACACCGTGACACAGCACGGAAACATTGTGCTCGGCGGAAACACAAGCATGACTTGCGTTGAGGCCTTAAGCTATAGCGCTCAGGCATGCACCGACGCTCGCAATGGCACGAGCGGCACCTATGCCGGTATCACCAATATCAACGATCACTTGTTTATGGGGATGGTGGATATTGATGGTGACGGGTCGACCTTCAATTCCAGCAGCAGCAACGTTAACATTCCGTCGGGCGCAACGATCACTTTTGCAGGTCTTTATTGGGGCGGCAACACGGCGGCGGGCGTGGGCGGAGCGGCGGGCGATGAAACTCAGCAATTAGCCGTCAAGTTAAAGGGACCATCAGGGGGCTATATCAGTATCGGCGGGACCCTGCTTGCCCCAGCTATTCTCACGACGACCGGCAATAGCCGGGTATACGCCGCCTTTGCAAACGTAACAAATTTTGTGTCTGGTCTGGGAACCGGCACCTACACGGTCGGCAACGTGCAGGCAGGGACAGGCGTGCGTGACGATGCCGGGCAAAGCGGCGGCATCTTTGGCGGATGGAGCTTGATCATTGTCTACAAAAACCCGGCGGAACCATTGCGCAACATGAGCGTATGGGACGCGCTTTTTCGCGTTGAACCCAATACTTCAGGCACGGCTTCGTTGAGTAATTTCATTACACCTTCGACCGGGCAGGTTCAAGCCGCCATTGCTGTGTTTGTCATGGAAGGGGATCTCGGGCTCACCGGAGACAGTCTGCAACTAAACGGATCTAACGTATCAAACGCGTTGAATCCAACGAATAATATATTTAACGGAACTGTAAGTGATTTTGGCAATCAAATTGGTCGAAATCCTCAATATACAAATCAGCTTGGTGTAGATGTTGACGTTATTGACGCCAGCGGCAAGGTCAGCAATGGCGCAACAAGCGCCACCATTACATTGCCAACATCCGGAGACAACTACTTTCCGGCCATGATCGCAATGGCGATAGACGTCTTCGCCCCGGATGTGCAAATCACCAAAACAGCGCGTGACGTCAACGGCGGACTGTTGAACCCGGGCGACCTTGTGCAATATACGATCGTGTTAAATAACACCGGCCCGGACACCGCGCTGCGCAACGTCATTACCGACAAAATTCCGCCGAATACCACCTACTTCCCGGGCAGCCTGGAAAACGTTTCTCAACCGTGCGGAATAGCCGGCGCTACGTTCTGCACTGATCAGCCGGGCGACGACACCGCCGAATTTGATTCAGGTAACAACCAGGTGGTCTTTCGTGTGGGTTCCAATGCAAACACCACCACCGGAGGATCGATTGCCAATGGCGAGTCGGTCACGGTGCGATTTTGTGTGCGCGTTAATGCCGGGACCGCGGACAACACAAGCGTCCTAAACACCGCCAATGATCACTATGTCGGCGCCACCCTGCAAGACAACCACGACATTACGGCAACAGCCACGGTATTGGTTCAAACGCATGATGTGAGTGTTATAAAAACGGATGGTGGTGTCAGTGTAGCCCCGGGCAGCATACTTGTTTACACGATAACAGCGGTTAACGCCAGCAGCGTCACCAATGCAAACAACGCCGTGTTGACCGAAACGCTGCCTGCTAACACGACGTTTGTCGGGCCCGCTTCCTGGTTGCAAGTAGGCTCAACCAACCAATATGTGAATCACATCGGCACACTAACTCCAAACCAAAGCATATCGGTGCAGTTTATTGTGCTGGCCGGCAACAACATCCCGTCCGGTGTGCTTCAGCTAAACAACATCGTATCAGTCGGTGATGACGGAAGCACTGGGCCGGACAACAACCTGACAAACAACACGTTTACCGAGGTGACGCCGCTGGTATTTGCAGATCTTTCGATAACAAAGGACGATGGCAAAACGGGTCTACGTGAAGGTGACACAACGATCTATACCATTGTCGTATCGAACAATGGGCCGGGCAACGTCACGGGTGCCCGGGTACGCGATCCCCTCGCGCATGGCGTACTGAGTCAAAGTTGGACCTGCACGGCATCGGCAGGAGCGAGTTGTTCCGCGCCAAGCGGAAGTGGTGCGATGGACACCCTGGTAAATCTCAACGCCGGATCGAAGGTTACTTTTCTGCTCACCGCGGTCACTGGTCCGTGTGATGGCCTGCTGATCAACACTGCCACGGTGGACTCACCGGTTGCTGATCCAAACCCATCCAACAACACGGCGACCGATATTGATGGCCTTGGAACAGGCGCCAACTTGATGATAAAGAAAACCTCGCCCAGCCGAATTGCTGTGGCCGGCAGCCCGATTGCCTATACGATCATGGTTACAAATTATGGGCCGGATGCCGCAAGCGCGGTCACGGCGACTGACAACCTGCCCGCGCAACTGACCTATGTGTCCAACACCACCAGCCAGGGAGCCTATGACATGTCAACCGGCGTTTGGAAGATCGGTGGGTTGGCTGTTGGAGCCAGTGCGAAGATGGTGCTAACAGCCACTGTGGGTTCCCTCCCCAACGGCACACTAATAATCAATACGGCAACGGCTCAGAGCGCACCGCAAGGAAACGGAGGCCTATTAAGCGACCAGCGACAGGTGACCGTTGGTAAGATATTTGTCAGCTTCCTGCCCGCCCTGCGCAAATAATTGGTGGCTGGGGTCAGGGTTGGCTGGAAACCACTTCATTTGGGTCTTCCTGCGCCTGAACGCCGTATCCGTCGTACCAGAGTTGCTGGTTGCCGGCAACATCGCGGGCACGCACCCGGAACTCATAGGCGCTGCCCGGGCTGCCAACGAAGACGGTGTGAGTGGAAGCCAATCCGGTGGTTATCGTGGTCCATGTGCCGCTAACCGGGACAAACGTTCGAAGCAAGGATGTGGACGAATATGGCACGAGCTGGGTAATCAGCACACCACGGGTTATTTCTTGGGTTCCGCTGATATACAACTCGTATTTTATTGCGGTTTTTTCGCGGAATTTCGTAACCGCCTCGACCTGCACGCCGGCGTGAATGGTTTCGCGCGTCTGCAGATCGTAACCGGCCACTCCGCTCGCTCCAGCGCCAATATCACTTCCCTCCCAGACCAAATCAATGCCTGCTACTTTGGCCAGGGTCGGGCTAAGGACCTTTCCACTGATAGGGTCAAACGCGCCACCATTTCGTGCTGCGGCGCTCTTCATTTGCGACCAGGGTGGTGTGCGATCCACTATAAATTGCCGGGTTGGACTAAAGTCGCTCGTGGCCTGACCATCCGAGGCAGCCACGCGGAAAAAATAACGCCCCTCGGTTGGAATCGGGACCGTCCACTGTGTCGATGTAATCCAATCAGAGTTTATTTGCCAGTTGTCTCCGGCGCGCCAAACCGAAGCGTAAAACTTGCGTGGGACGGTTGAAGCATCCGGATCCCCGGTGTCAATCCACTTCAAATCCACCGTTTGTGCTCTGGTGACCGACGGACTGCTGGCGTCATTTAGCAAGGGTGTGCTGGGCGGCAGGTTGCCCAAGGTAATTTGGCTCAGGCCCGTGCGATTGACATACTCGATATCCACGCGATGCAAACCAGTTTTTAGGTTGGCGCTGCCCTCGTGGGCCAGCAGCACGTTGTCGGCGGCGTCCCAGGCATCAATGGCAAGTCGACCATCGACCCATAGACGCAAACCCCCAACCGAATCAATTTTGAACGTGTAGTTGCCTTCGGTTAGCGCCAATAACCTGCTCCAGCGCACACTGTAGCCTAGTTCGCTCATATTTGGCGCTGGGGCCGCGCCACTCCAACGAAAATCGATATGCGCATCCGCACGCACAACGCTGGCGGGCGGGCTCAAATTGGTGTTGTTAAAGTATTGCCCCACCCAACTTGTGTAGATGCTTGGCAATTGGTCGCCTATTGGATATTGGGCAAGTGATACATCAGGTACCTTGCGCGCCAGCGCGGGATTCAGCCGTAACGCTGCAAAGGTATCATTTTCGGGCACGCGATAACGCGTGCCATCCAGGACTATGAAGGTCTGGCGCGGATCGGACTCGGGCTGCAACAGCAATGGCGATCGCCATGAGAATTTCATCGCATCTGCCCAAAGCTTCACTGGCAACGATTCGCCCGTGCGGTTGCCAAGGAGCACCTGGGCAGCCGCACCTTTTTTGAACGGGAAAACCCCCAGGCTCAACCAGCCCTGCACGGCATCTTGCTGGCTGCGCCGGGATAGCGCAAGCCCTTCGGCATGGTTTATGCGATACGTGGCCTGACGGGTCAAGTTGGCATCCGGCTCCTCGGACGAGGTCGGCATCCATGCCATGATCTCCCACATGCCGTCAAACGGCAACGCGGGTGACCAGCGTGCCCAAGCCGGGTCCTCTTCGCCGTCGAAGTCAGTGCCCGCCTCGGGAGACCAAACAACCATCGCCTCGCCAGTGTGCCCATATCCCAACTTCTGCAGCCAACCACCGTTCATTGCAAACGAAGCGTCACGGTTGGTTACGGTCACGTCAAAGTTTAGGGGTGGCAGATCGCGCAATTGTTCACGCGGGCTGGAGGGCTCAACCAAAACCATGCTAAATTGTTTGTAGGTTTGCGCATTCCAGGACAGCGCAACATCAGCCACGTTAAAGAAGTTTGGCCGAACGATAAACTTGCGTTGGTCATTCGTGGTGTCGTACCCCACTACCGTACCGGCGTGACTGCCCCACGGGCTCTCTCCAAACGCCGCAATTACCGGGCGGCCACTGTCGATTTCGCGAACTATCTCGTCGAACGACGGGCGAATGACCGGCGTGACCTTGAAGGCATAGCCGTGTTGCGCGGCCCATTCGCGCAAACCACCGGCCACGTCATTTGCGTCATATCCAGTATCACCCGGTTTGCCATTCCCGTTACCATTGCCATAGCAAAGCATGTTTGGCAAGACATCCCGCAATTTATAAAGACCATCATTGTCATCGGCGCCCCAAATGTTGCTGTAGCCTTTCGTTGCCCAATATTTCATAACGACCGCGCTGGCAACCGTGAAACAACCTGGCCAACACCCGTCACTATCGCAGCTGCACTTCCAAAGATTGCTGATTGCTGGTGCAATATCACCCGGCACCTCGGTAAGCAATACTTTGCGACCAGAAGTTGCGGCCACGGGAGAGGCGGGCGCAAACTCAGCGGATAGCGGGGCCTGGATCATCCCGCTGGCAAGCAACAGGAGTGAAACAAGGCACAAACGGAGCGCAACAGACTGCCGCATCTGCCTTAAATTATAGAGTGGCCCGGGCTACACTTCGGACCCGTGAATAAGACTGAACGATTGCTGGCCACCGTATTGGAGCTTCAGCGGCGCGGCACGGCGCGTGCCGAAGACCTGGCGCGGCATTTTGAAACAAGCGTGCGAACAATCTACCGCGACATGACCGCCTTAAGCGAAAGCGGCGTGCCGATTGTAGCCACGCCCGGCCAGGGTTATATGCTGATGGACGGCTACTTCCTGCCACCGCTTTCTTTCACTCCGGACGAGGCGACACTTCTCGTGCTGGGCGCGGAGGTCATGGCCGAGTCCTTTGACGACGAATATGCTCGAATTGCACGGACGGCATTAGCAAAAATTGAGACCGCCTTGCCGAGCCGGATACGGTGCGAAGTTAGCGCGCTGAAATCTGGCGTGCACTTTATTCCCGCATTTGCGGGCGCCCATGAAGAATTGCAGGTGACATTGCGGCAGGTTCGCCGGGCGACATTATCAAAACGGCGCATCCGGTTTGGCTATGCGACGCGATTTGAATCCCAGGCGCCAATTGCATATCGAGAAATCGACCCGCTGCGCGTGGTTAACTTTAACGGTGCGTGGTATGTAAATGGTTATGATCATGATCGCAAAGCGCGCAGAAATTTCCGGCTCAGCCGCATGAGCGACACCAAGATCCTCACGCAGCCCACGACGCATCGTGATGATGCCCAAAGCGGCGTGGCGGATGAACAGGGTGTTGAATCACGAGCCGCAAGAAGCCATCAGATTACGCTTCAGTTTGACAAACAGATTGCGCCATGGGTTCGCGAATCACCCTCGTTTTTTACGACCGCCATGGTTGAAGATGACCTTGGACTGCGTGTCACGCTCATGGCACGGTCGGACAATGAAGTGCTTTCGTGGGTGCTGCAATGGGGGGCGAGTGTTGCGGTAATTGCGCCATTGACGCTAAAGGAGCGTGTGCGCGTTGAGGCTCAGCGCGTATTAGAACGCTACTGACATACTGTTGTCAGTCGCCGGCCGTATGGTTTGCACATCTCTCATTCAAGAGACAACAAAATCAAAATGAAACACGCAATCAATTGGTTCGAAATCCCCAGCGAAAACTTTGACCGGGCCACCGCATTCTATGAAACGCTATTGGGAACGCCAACCAAGCGCGAACTGTTGGGCGACATTCCAAATGCAATTCTGTATACCGAGCAAAACGAACGGCGCGAAGCCGTTGGAGGTTCTTTGGTGTTTAATCCGGCTCTCAAGCCCGGCAACGCGGGCGTTGTGCCCTATCTGAATTGTGATGGCAAGCTGGATGCAGTGCTTGGCCGTGTTTCTGCAGCCGGCGGAACGGTTGTTCTGCCAAAAGTTGACACACCGTTTGGTTCGTTGGCGATCATTATGGACAGCGAAGGCAACAAAATCGGTTTACACAGTGCGTAGCCATCGGCATACCGGTGACACTGGCTCTTTGCGTCAGTGTCACCGCAAAAATTCCCCCACTAGGCCCTCGCAACCACAAAGGTATACGCAAGCTGGCGACCCTGCGCACTAGTGGATTCCGCTCCAAGCAGGCGCGCATCAAAGATGCCATCCTCGGCGTTTTGTTTGGTGTAACCCGCCGAAAATAACTGGGTGGTCAGCGTCTTGCCACCCGGCTGCACAATCTTGACGTGGATGTGCCAGGTGCGACCGGGATAAAGCGCCGGGGTTATCGTCGTCATGCTGTAATCACCGTTTGCATTGGTCAGGACATAGCCACGGTAGCGATACCCGACGTTGTCATAGACCCCTTTCTCATCGTCGTGCCAAATATCCACCCTGGCATTTGCAATCGGCTGTCCCTGGGTATCCAGCACGCGCCCGGTCACTATCAACGTCTCGCCAGTGGTATTTGGCTCACGCATATCGTTACGCTGAGGTGGATTGGCCTTGTAAAACGGGCCTTCGGTCAGCGCTGGCGTTTGCGCTTGGGGCTTTGCCGGGGCGATCGCGCCAGGCAACGCGGTGTAGGTTGGGTTTGGTGCGTCCTGCGTTGGACGACTTTTCGAAGAAGTGGGCAGCGTAGGCTGAGCAACAGCTTCAGGCGGTATGCCTGGCGTTACCGGCTGTGAAACGGCTGCCGTCGCCACTGGAATCGCCGTTGCAGGGACTCCGGGAGAGATTGTCACGGGCGTACAGCCAGCCAGCAATAACATGACTGAAGCAACCGCCAAATAGAAAGGTTTGGTATTCATGATTAGCACGCCGTGGGTTCCGACGTACCCAAATCATGACGCACTATTGTTGGGAAATTATTTGGAGCAGGTCAAGATCATCTGAAGTGTAAATACGGCCCGCAGCCGCGAGTGTGGATACGCGTCCACTACCGTGACCTCGGTCAACCAAATCGACACTGACCTATCGACTTAGCGCTGCCGCACCGATAAAAGGAATACTGAGCAGCGCCACAAGGGCAAAAACCGCCACAAAGGCCGCCACCCCAGCTATCAGAGCCGTGAGAATAGCCTTTTGAGTGTCAAAGCCCGCGGCCTCGCGGATTCCGATTACGTTGCCCACGATACCAGCGATGGCTGCAGCAATGCCGATCAATCCGCCAATCACCGGAATGAATGACAAAACGCTGGCCGCGCCAAAAATGCGGGTAAATCCATTGACACGCTGCATTTCACCCATATCGGTATCGCCTTGAAAGAATTGTTTGGCGACAAAAGCCAGTAGCCATGAACCCAGTAACCAGCCGAGGAATTGGGCGACAATCAGAATTAGGGCAATACCCAGCGCCGCACCAATGTTTCCCCGCCCGCGCAACAAGGCCCCAAGAAATTGACCGAGACCGGCCAAAATCGATGTGGCCGCCACGATCATTGCGGCAGTAGGGGTGGCCGATTTATCCTCAGCCACTTCCTTATACGTTGGCGCCTGAAGCATGACGATGCCTTTCAGCCGATTCATCAAGTCCGGGTTGTTGATGGGAGTCAGTTGGTTCATTTTGGTTGCACTACCTTTGCCACTTTTAGCGGTTTGCCATGTGCCATCCAGAGTGGTCGGCACATGGCGTTCCATAGAATTGTATTGAACAACTATTTCTTTACGGCAGCTTTAAGGTCTCTCACCTTGTTCAGCTGCTCCCATGGCAATTGCACGTCGGTACGGCCGAAGTGACCATAAGCGGCCGTTTGGCGGTAAATCGGGCGGCGCAGTTTAAGCTGGCTGATGATGGCGCCTGGACGCAGGTCAAAGACCTCGGTGACTGCTTGGGCAAGCTTCTCATCGCTGACGCTGCCCGTGTCAAACGTCTCAACCATTACCGACAGTGGTCGCGCCACGCCAATGGCATAGGCAACCTGCACCTCACAGCGTTCGGCCAAACCGGCGGCCACGATGTTCTTGGCCACCCAGCGCGCGGCATACGCAGCACTGCGGTCGACCTTTGTCGGGTCCTTGCCGCTAAACGCGCCGCCACCATGGCGACCCATGCCGCCGTAGGTATCGACAATGATCTTACGACCTGTCAGACCGGCGTCACCCATGGGACCACCAACAACAAAGCGACCGGTGGGGTTTGTATAAATTGCGGCACTACCGGGGTCAAAAATACCCGAGGGACCAAGCGTGGGGATGATGACGTGGTCTGTCAACTGCTGGTTGATCTCTTCACCGTCGATCTCCGGGGCATGCTGTGTACTGATGAGCACCGTGCTGATCTTGACAGGCTTGCCGTTTGAATACTCTACCGTCACCTGAGTCTTGCCATCTGGTCGGAGCCAGGGCAACAGGCCGCTCTTGCGCACCTGGCTGAGCTTTTGGGCCAACTTGTGCGCGCTGGCGATCGGCATGGGCATCAGCTCGGGGGTCTCATTACACGCAAAACCAAACATCATGCCCTGATCACCAGCGCCAACCTTTTCAGGGTCATCGCGATCGGTTTTCGACCTTTTCTTGCCGCGTTTTTCGAAGGCATCGTTCACACCCTGGGCTATATCCGGGCTCTGGGTGGCAATGGCCAATTGGACGCCACAGGTGTTGCCATCGAAGCCCTTTTCCGACGCATCAAAACCAATTTCGTTTACCACCTTGCGAACAAGGGTGTCAAAATTTACAAATGCCTCGGTGGTGATTTCACCAAGACACAGGACAAATCCGGTCTTGATTGCGGTCTCGCAAGCCACACGACTGTATGGATCTTGCTCAAGACATGCGTCCAGAACTGCATCGCTGATCTGGTCGCACATCTTGTCTGGATGGCCCTCTGTCACCGACTCGCTGGTGAAAAAGAGCTGCTTGGACGTCATGAATGTGCTCATTGTTGCGGGCATTATAACGATTAAGACATGGTTATGCCACCCGACAGTGCGCCAAACCCGGGCAATCGGAGTATGCTTCTTTGCCACCATATGGAACTTCTGCTCTACAAGCTCATCAGCACGCCGATCATCATGGGTCTGGCGACGTGGGTAAGCAGGAAGTTGGGAATCGGCGTCGGCGGTTGGATTGCCGGTTTACCGCTCACGAGTGGGCCCGTAAGTTTGTTTCTTGCACTTCAGCACAATCCACAGTTCGCGGTGGATGCCGCGCTTGGAACGATGAGCGGATCGGCCAGCACGAGCGCTTTTTGCGTCATGTATGCACTTTCCGCACGGCGCGTACGCTGGCCGTTCGCGCTTATTTTCGGATTTGCCGGGTTCGCATTTATGACACTCGTATGGAAGGTTGTGGCAATACCCCTGTTGCCGCTATACGTCACAACCATTGCGGTGATCATCGCAGCGCTGCGAATTGCCCCCAGACCAATCACTGCGGCCAGCGCTGTCACACAACCAAATTGGGACATCCCATTGCGCATGTTTTTAGCCACGGCTTTCGTGCTCGCGCTAACGAGCGCCAGTGACATGATCGGCCCGACGTGGAGTGGTCTGCTGTCGCCCATCCCAATTTATGCAACCCTTATGGCGTCATTTGCACATGTCCAACAAGGTCCGGATGGCGCCTTGAGGGTGTTGCGTGGCGTACTTCTGGGAACATTTGCATTCGCCACGTTCTTTTTGATCATTGGTGGTCTTGTAACATCGCTCCCATTGGGGCTCGTCTACGGATTGGCCGCGTCAACGGCGATGGGCATTAACGCCGCGGTGTTTCACCTTGCAAGGAGATAGCTGCGTGGCTTACATTTCAGAAATCAAATTGTAATAACCGCATGGATAATAAATCTCAGAAATAATCATGTTGAATCCATTTGCACGCAAAGACAAAGAAAACGAGATCAAGGCCATGGGTCGGTTGCCACCCGGGCAGTCGCTGACGGACAAGTTTCCTGTATTGCACTATGGCTCGGTGCCGCGCTATGGAGACTTGAGCAAATGGACGCTAAACATTTTTGGCGAGGTCGAGAAACCCGTGCAGTTCAGCTGGGATGAGTTTCTAAAGCTGCCGATGCGCAAGGTCAAAATGGATATCCACTGCGTGACCCGTTGGAGCAAATTTGACACGGAGTGGGAGGGTGTTTGGATGCAGGACCTGGTTGATCAGGGCATTGTGAAGCTCAAACCAAGCGCCAAGTTTGTGATCGAGCACTGTGAAAATCAGTTCACCACCAATCTTGATCTGGCGCACTTTATGAAGCCAACTACGCTGATGGCGACGCGTTTTAACGGCGAACCGCTCGATCCGGATCATGGCTATCCAATGCGCGTCGTGGTCGGCGCGATCAAGGAACAAGCCAAGGATCCGGATGTGCGCTACTTTTGGAAAGGTGGAAAGTGGGTGCGCGGTCTGGAGTTCTCGGCCGGGGACAAGCCGGGATTTTGGGAACAGGCGGGCTATCACAATATTGCGCGGGTTTGGCCTGAGGAACGTTTTGAAGGGCAGTGGTAGGCAAGGTGCGTGCGGGCTGTTTGCGTTAAGTACGGTACTAATCTGGCTGATTGCCGTTGCACCGCCCGCGGACGCCCGCGTCGTAACCGCACCAGTCTCACGCTTTGCCGTTATTGGTGATTACGGCGACTTTAACAATCCAAATACGCTTGCAGTGGCGAATCTGGTGCACGCTTGGTCGCCAGATTTCATCGTCACCGTTGGCGACAACAACTACTGCTTTACGACCAACAGCTACTCGTATGACGACTGCGTCGGTCGCTATTACCACGACTACATCGCGCCTTATACCGGAACCTATGGAAGCGGTGCGATGGTAAATCGCTTTTGGCCGACGATGGGTAACCATGATTGGGACGCCCAAACGATCTCGTTTACCACGTTTTTTAGCCTGCCCAATAACGAGCGCACGTATGACCTGATGCGCGGGCCGCTGCACTTTTTCATGATCGACAGCGATGATCGCGAGCCGGCCGGCAACACTGCGGGCAGTCTCCAGGCGCAATGGATTGGGCAGGCAATGACGGCCTCGACGGCCACCTGGAAAATTCCGGTGTTTCACCACCCGCCCTATTCGACCGGTGTGCATGGAGACTCGGCATGGATGCAGGCCTGGCCGTTCAAATCCTGGGGTGCTTCAGTGGTGCTTTCTGGTCATGATCATGACTATGAGCGGTTGCTAAAGGATCAGTTGCAGTATCTTGTAGTGGGTACGGGTGGCGAGAGCATCCGCACCGGCGTGACAACATCGACGGCATTAAGTCTTGTGCGGGTCAATGAGTTTGGCGCTGTGCTGGGCGAGGCCGATGCCTGTCGGCTCAGGTTGCGTTTCTTCACGGCCTCAGGCGACCAGCGCGATTCCCTGCTGCTAATCCAGCCCGGTTGCCCTCGTTCGGTAATGCTGCCGGTGATCTATCGTTGAGCTACCGAGTTGATCGTTGCCGCCAACTGTTACTCAATCGCGACAACCATTGCAACGACAGATGGTGCTGGAGAATCCGAACGTAACACCGTCTCAACCTCTGCAGGCGTCTCCGGCACCTGCAGGCCCGCATCCAACGCAGCGGAGGCGGCCGACTGCTCCGCCATCTGTTTCGTTGCGCCGCTGCCCGTGCCGAGCATACGCTCGCCCAGCCATAGCTCCACCGTGAACAACCGCTCATGTGCCGGACCCTCGGTGCCAATGAGCTTATATGTCGGCGTCATCGCCAGATATTCCTGCGACCATTCCTGTAGGCGGGTCTTGGGATCACGGTCCAGATTGGCCTGGAGCACCCCG
>JANXLU010000014.1 GCA_025354985.1 Chloroflexota bacterium | reverse complement strand
GGCCAGCTCCCTCACCCCCAACCCTCTCCCAGAGGGAGAGGGGGTCGGCTCCCTCTCCCCCTGGGAGAGGGTTGGGGTGAGGGCCACTTCTCCCCTCCTTTGGTATCATTGCCGCCGTGACGACGCGCCGGACACGGATATTAGTGATAGGTCTGTTTGTGGTCGCGCTGGCGGTCACGCTGTTCTTTGGGCTGCGGTTTATCGGTCGGTTGCGCAACCGGCCAAGCCATGACCCAATTCGGGCGTGGCAGAACATCATTTACGTGGCACGCGCGCAGGGGGTGCCGCCGCAGGTGCTGGAGCAGGCCCTGGGCCTGCCCAAGGGGCCGCCACCGGATCGCCGCCCGATAAACGAGATCGCCACGGCGCAGGGGAAGACGTCGGATGAGGTGATTCAAGTGCTTGAGACGACGGTTGCGCGCGAGCGGCCGCCACCACCCCCACAACCGCGCTCGCCCGGCGCACAGCGGCAGCCCACCGCGACGCCATGAGCCTGCAACAGTTTCTGCTGACCGCGCTCACAAATTATGGCGAGCTGGCCATCTTTGGCGCAGTGCTGGTGGCGTCGTTTGGTGTGCCCCTGCCCACGAGTTTTCTGCTGATCCTGGCCGGATCGTTTATCGAGCAGGGCGATCTGCAACTCATCCCGGTCGTGGCGGTGGGCACGGTGGCCGCGGTGCTGGGTGATCACTTTGGATACGGGGTGGGGTGGTTTGGCGGGCGCGTGCTGGCGCAGCGGATCGCCACACGGCTGGGCGCCACCGTGCTTCTGCCGCGCGCGGAGAGCACCCTCTTGAAGTGGGGCTCGGTGAGCGTGTTCTTTAGCCGGTGGCTGCTGACCGCACTGGGGCCGTATATCAACATCACCAGCGGGATCACGCGCTATCACCTGCGCCGATTTTCGTTGTGGGTGGTGCTGGGTGAGGCCATTTGGGTGCTGGTCTATGTTGAGCTGGGCCGGCTGTTTGCGGACCGCGTGTCCGAGTTCACCGACCTGCTGGGCGAGTTCACCTGGGTTATTTTGGGTGCGGTGGCCACCTGTCTGCTGGGTTGGCAGGTGGTGAAGATGCTGCGCAAGCCATAGCCCGACCGGCCGAAACCGTCGTAGACTGTGGGGATGCCAACCACCACGCTGCCCGACCTGTTGCTCACCCCGCACACCTTTCGCGTTCCCCTGGACTATGCGCAGCCGGGTGGTGAACAGATCAGCCTGTTTGCGCGCGAGTTGGTTACGCCCGACCGCGCAGGAGATGACCTGCCGTGGCTGCTATTTCTGCAGGGTGGCCCGGGCGGGTTGACCACTCGACCAACCGGGCACGAAGACTGGATGACGCGCGCGCTGCGGGAGTATCGCGTGCTGTTGATGGATCAACGCGGGACCGGGCTGAGCACGCCGGTGACCACGCGCACGCTGCTGCGCCGGGGTGACGCGCCGGCCATCGCCGCATATCTCAAACACTTTCGCGCGGACAATATTGTGCGGGATGCCGAGGCGATCCGCATGGTCCTGACGGGTGGCGCGCGGTGGAGCATCCTGGGTCAGAGCTACGGCGGGTTTTGCGCGGGCACGTATCTTTCATTTGCAAACCAGGGTCTGGCCGAGGTCTATATGACCGGCGGGATGCCACCCGACTGCAGCGATCCGGACGCGGTGTATAAGGCCACTTACCAAACCGTGCGGGAGAAGAACGCCCGCTTTTATGCGCGCTACCCGGAAGACGCAGCCCGGGCGCGCGACCTCGCGGAGTACCTTGCGCAGCACGACGTGCGGTTGCCGGATGGCGCGCCGTTGACGGTGCGGCGGTTTCAACAGCTCGGCTTCAAATTTGGCACGCGCGACGGGCTTGAGGAGGTGCACTATATATTGGAGCGCGCGATGGTGGATGGCGCGCCCAGCCATGAGTTTGGCCTGACCATGATGGGTGCTCTGACCGTGGAGACCAGCCCGATCTTTGCCATCTTACACGAGGCGTGCTATACGCAGGGCCGGGCCTCGCGATGGTCGGCGGAGCGGCTGCGTGCCGGGTTCGCGGAATTTGACGCACCCGCACCCGCGCCGGTCTTGTTTACCGGCGAGATGATCTATCCGTGGATGTTTGAGGACTATCCGCAGCTGCGGCCGCTGCGCGGGGCCGCGCAGATATTGGCCGAAACCGAGGACTGGCCGGCGCTGTATGACGCGCGCGCGCTGCGCGACAACACGGTGCCGGTGGTTGCGGCTGTTTATGGTCATGACATGTATGTGGATCGCGGGCTGTCGCTGCAGCGGGCGGCGGGCATCGGGAGCCTGAAGGTGTGGGAATCCAGCGCGCACGAACACGACGGGTTGCGGATGGATGGCGCGCATGTGCTTGGCACCCTGATCGATCTGATGCGGGGCGCACATACCGCCGTCCATCCGGCAGGCGCGGTTACTTCACCCGGGTGAGGGTGACCACCGGGATGGCGCGCGTGGTCTTCTCGCGGTATTCGCCGAAGGCCGGGCGCGCGGCGGCCATCTGGTCATACAGGCGGGTGCGTTCGGGCTCGGCGGGGATGTTCGCACACGCTTGGAAGCGCTCGGCGCCAATCTCCACTTCGACCACTGGGTTGGCCACGATATTGTGAAACCAATCCGGATTGGTGGGCGCGCCGCCCTTTGAGGCGATGATCACGATGTTGTCGCCATCTTTGGTGTAGGCCAGCGGATTGATGCGCGGCTTATGTGACTTTGCGCCCGTGGTGTGCAGCAGGATCAGGGGCATGTGCACGAAGTGCCCGCCGACGACGCCGGCATTGGCGCGAAATTCATTTATTACCTGTGTGTTGAAGTCAATTGGTTCACTCATGATGTTGTCAGTCTACTTCAGTGTGCTTGGAGAGGCGGACTCGAAGGGGGAACAACGAATCGGAGCCTTATACTTCATAAATGGAAGGCCACATTCCCACCGTCGGCGCGCATGACACCGCAGCAGGTGCAAAGCCGTCCGCTAAACATCATCCGACGGCGATCGAGCGCTCGCTTGGGGGGATGCTGGCCGCCACGGTGGCGCCAAATTTCCCCAAGGGGCTGATGCGGGGTGCGCTGCGGGCGTTGAGGTCGGCCGGGTATTCGCATGTGGAGCATTTGCACGGCGTGCCGGAGAAGGACATTGTGCGGTTGCATGGGATTGGTGACAAGGCAATGGCTCTGTTGCGGGCGGCGCTGGCCGAGCGCGGGTTGGCTATGCGCGGAGATTGAGGGTTGTATGGAAGGTGTCGGTCGGTATGGCGATCCGGGCGAAATGCACGGTGGCCCGCGCAGTAATGTGCGGGTCCTATTGCGTACTGGTAGGGGCTAAGCATTGGCCACCGTACTCATGATCGCCCGTGCGACATTGCCAATGCTTCGCCCGCGCGCCCTTGCGTGAGAGTTCCAGCGGAACCAACATGCCGTCCGCCACCCAGTGCGCCAGCAACACACATGCCAGCCGCCTGGAAAGGCCGAGCGCGGCGGCCACATGCGCACTGCTGATCATGTGCTGACGGTTGAAAAGACCCGGCACGATCCGAAATCGGGCGTCTGGAATGGACGGATGGTTGGCGGTTGACCGTCGCTGTGCGGTTTCGTCCGCCGCCGCGGACACTGCCGCCGAGACCATCTGAAAATCAGCCGCCAGCGTGCGCAGAAAATAGGACAACCAACCCGTCAGGTCCGCCGCAGCCCGCCCCTCGTGGTAGTTGTGGTGCGGATGAGTCCTTAGTGCCGAGTAATATCCGGGCAGGTCGTTGGCATGCTGCTCCTCAACCGAGATAAATCCATTCAGCCCGTAGCCACCGCGATATAGCAAAAAAGTGGCGAGTTTAGAGCATGAACTCGTGCTTGTTAGTCGGGCTGGTGGCCGTGAGCGCCACAATCTGCCGAGGCACGGTGCCGCGTCTAAACGGCGCCTTTTGCAAAGTCCAGCCCAGCGGTCCAGCCAGCAGCATCGCGGGCATTCTGTTTTGCAGGCCGACGCCGACGCGTCGTTAACACCGTCATCAGTTCGCGAATGACCCAGATGATGACCGCCAAATGCTGCGGCGAGTTAATAGGTGCCGGGACGCCTACCGCCTGCAAACGCCGCGTCGCCAAAAAAATGGACCAATAGCCAGGCGCAAAAGTCCCGTTGCCAGTACCCGAAGTCGGGGTATACAGCTATGTCCAATGTACGCTTCGTCCTACACACGCCGCGGGACCCACCGATGACCCGCCGGATTGCATTTGTCTAAACTTGCGTGCAATGAATGCCGCGTCGGAACGCAGTACTGAGAGTCCCGTCGTGCCGCGCTTCGCACCCGGCTGGCCCGCACGACGCATCGTGGCAACCACGTTAACTGTTGCACTCGTTGCGCTGGCGTTCTATCTTGCGGTTCATTTTCAGGTTGCACTCCTCACCCTGGTAACCGCCATGATGTTTCGTGTGGCTGTCAAGCCAATCTATGATTGGTTGCGCGCCCGCGGATTGGCCGCCAGCCCAAGCGCGCTGATTTTGTTTGGCGGCTTGTGCCTGTTGATTGTCGGTGTCGGTGCCTTGATTGCTCCGATTGTCTCGGAACAATTTCAGGGCATGGTAATCAAATTGCCCGAGTATTACAAGGATTTGCGATCTACGTTGAATGGACCCGCGGCCGCCGGGTTGTCAGGGTTGGGTTCACTGATGCCCAATGACTGGGCGGCATTGCTTCCCAAATGGAATCTCAGTTCCGTGCGCGAAGGCGCGGCGCTGGATGCCGTCGCGCCCGCCGCAGGCATCGTCAATGGCATTGGACACAGTTTGTTCCTGATTGTTGCCACCTTCATGATGACGGTGTACTGGACCATGGACGGCGATAGAGTGACTGGTGCGATGTTAATGCGTGCCCACCATGACAAGCGGGATGGATGGCGTGCATTGGTCGCCGAGGTTGAGGGCAAAATCGGCGGCTACTTTCGCGGGCAACTGATTTTGTGCGGGTTTATCGCCGTGCTGTCCTCCGGGGCATATTTGCTAATGGGCTTGCCTTACGCGTTGGTGCTTGGTCTCATTGCCGGCATTTTTGAAGTGTTGCCCATGATCGGACCGGTGTTTGGCATGGTGCTGCCACTTTTTATCGCGCTTGCCACCTCGCCCGGGCTGGCAATCTGGGTGGTGATATCGGGCGTTGTGATTCAGCAACTCGAGAGCAATTTGCTGGTGCCCCGCGTCATGGACAAATCTGTCGGCGTCAGCCCCATAATTTCGACGCTGGCCATCGCCATTTTTAGTGCATCGTTTGGGTTGGTCGGTGCAATGCTGGCGATTCCGGTTGCCGCGGTTCTGCAAATTTTGCTGGGTCATGTGATGGTGAACGCCTCCAATCGCAGGGAAGAGCGCGCACTTGAGAACGGCGCACTCACTCCGACGCGCGGCGCGCTGAGCCTGGTGCGTCTGCAAGCGCGCGAATTAGTTGAAGACGTGCGCAAACTGCCGGGCGATGCAACCAAAAACGGAAGTTTGACGGATGAACCACTGGTCACGGGCACCGACGCCGACGGCTCGATCCAGACCATTGAGGATCAACTTGAAGCGATGGCGCGCGATCTGGACCAGCTCCTGGCCGGAAATTCGCCCGAAACCGGGGCTGATTATGCCAATGGCAGGTAACTACAACCTCACATGGTCATGGTGATATGAAAAGCGATTTTAACGTTAAGCAGGTCGCCTTGGCCGCCAGCATTGTCATAGCCACGGTGTTTGGTCTGATGTTGATCTGGCAATTGAGCAGCATCGTGGCCATTCTGGTCTTTTCGCTGGCACTTGCGGCCATGGCTCGCGCACCTGTGGACTGGCTGGTTGGTCATCGCATTCCACGAGGCATCGCACTGGTTTTGACGTATGTCATGGGTCTTGTGGCAGTGGTTTGGATCGCATGGTTCGTGCTGCCCAGGGTTGCAAATGAACTGAGCACATTTGCGGGTGATCTCGGCAAGGCGTATGCGGGTCTGCAATCCCGTTTGCTGGACGGCGGCAACATCGCGCAGGCATTGGCGCGTAATCTTCCCAGCAGCAGCCAGTTGGACGATGCCTTGGCTGGCAGCGCGACGGGAATCGCACAGCTCGCGCTTGGAACCACGGTTACTGCATTTGACGTGATTATGCAGGGGGTGCTGGCTATTTTCATCACCCTGTATTTATCCGCCGATCAAGGTCGCTTTGAACGGATCGCTTTTGGATTCATTGCACCCGAGCAGCGCAGCCGCACACGCGACACATGGCACAAAATCGAGCGCGGCGTGGGCGCGTATATGCGCAGCGAGGCGGTGCAGTCTCTTTTGGCATGGATGATGCTTTCGGCCGCATTTTGGGTGCTGGACGTGCGGTATCCATTTACGCTGGCGCTGTTTGCCGCGGTTGCCTGGTTGTTGCCGTTGATGGGTGGCGCCATTGCCATCATTCCAATATTGGTGATCGGATTGCTGTTTAACCCGCTGCTGGCCGTCATAAGCACCCTGATTGCATGCGCTGTCTTTGTGTTCCTGGAATTCGTGGTCGAGAAAAGACTCTACCCTCGTGAACGGCTGGGCTCAGTATTGATGTTGATGATTAGCATCATCATGGTCGAGGCGTTTGGAGTCGTCGGCCTGCTCATTGCGCCCCCGATTGCCACCGCCATCCAGATTGCGTTGAATGAATGGATGCGACCCGCACCCGTGGGGGCGCCCGCAACCGGGTCCCAGTCGCTACAGTCGTCGCTCGGTGAGTTGAACGACCGGTTGATGATTGCGCGCAGTCTGTTGCAGCACGTTGACCAACCATCGCCACGCATGCTAAATTTGTTTAGCCGGTTGACTGATTTGATCGCCCGGTCGAACGATGAGATCAGATCGATTGATGAGCGCGCGTAATTTGCAGGCGTACGCCCGCGTATTGTTTTATGCCGGCCAGGTCAAAGTCACCCGCCAATCTGATAATCGTTGCAAAGATGCGGCGGGCATCGCGCAGATGGCGACGCTCAATGCTGGATGCGAATCTCCGCCCCGGCAACTAAGCGCATGTCTGCGGACACACTTTTACCCTTGGAACGACTAGATTGGTCGAATCTGGCACCCTCTATTCCGCATCCATCTCGCTGCAAGACCCGGCCCGCCAGTGGTTCATTGCCGCAAACAAACTGCCCCCGCCTCATCCAGCGACCAATGCCTGCCCCCCTCCCAGGCCGGACCCAGCAGCACCGCGCGCGCCTCGGCAATGTTGCGGTCAAACCCGTGCCTTACGGGTGCCCCACGACGATGCCGCCGCCTCCCAGCAGCGGCGACGTGACATGCCAGGGGTTGTGGAGCTGGTTGATGACATGAACTGGGGTGGGATCGGCGATTACGATTGGCGTGCCGGCGGCAATGACATTGCCGGAGGGCTGAAGCGTTTTGCCCGGGAAGGCGGCGCTGGAGATGGTGAACAAGTCTCGATTGAAGATTGATATGCCGCCCGTAACGAGCTTCCAACGCTGGAAGTCCCGGCTGCGCGGGGTGGCGCCGCCGGCGGGGTATTTGACGTCTTGCTTGATGGCGAGAGTGGCGCCCGGGCCGGTGTTGGCAAGTAGTGGAACGTCCACGGTGAGATATAGACCATGCTCGGTGCGCAGGAAGAAGAAGCCTCCACCGGCGTCTTCAAAGCGGAATTCCTGATCCGGGGTTTTGTCGAGCGTGCTGATGTTCGGGCGCGCGACCGTGCCCGGCACGGTAAGGTTCAGCGCGCCATACGCGAGGGTGTAAGCGATAAAGGGGCGGAACTGGGCGGGCCGCGCGGTGTTGGTGACGACGCCGGAGAGGTCCCGGGCGGCGGCATAGCGCGCGCCCATGTAGGGCGGGTTCGCGCTCATAAAGCGGCGGGCGATGGTTTTGAGGATGGAGGTGTGGTCGTAGTGCACCGGGGCGAAGAGCGGGATAAGGCGGGCGTCAGCGGCTGCCTCGTCCGGGGAGCCGGATTCGGCAGCCTCGGGCGTGGCGCTGGCAGCGTGCGACGTTCCGACGCCAGGCCCGCCAGCGCCCCCATGCCCGACCACACCCTGACCATCGCGGCCAAAGACAGAGCCAGAAGGCACCCAGGGCGAGATGACGAAGGTGGGGACGCGCACGCCATGCGTGGGCAGGAGCTCTGGTGCGACCTTCGTGGCTGTTGACGGCGGCACGTGGTCAAAGAACCCACCATGCTCGTCATAGGTGATGATAAGGAGTGTCTTGTCCCACTTCGGGCTGGCGACCACCGCCTCAACGATGCGGCGCACCAACTTTTGGCCTTCCTTGACGTCTGCCGGCGGGCCGTCACAATTGCCATCGGGCGGAAGCTCGATAAAGTGCGGATCAATATACGAAACGGAGGGCAGGTTGCCCGATCGCGCCAGCGCCTCGAAGCCGGCTACGGGATCGCCAAAGGTGGCGATATTTGTGCTGTCGTAGGTGTGGCGGTCAAAGAAACGCAGGAAGCAGTAGAAGCTCTCGAAATATTTCCATGACACCCCGGCCTTCGTCAGGTGATCGAAGATGGTGTCGGTGAACACGGGCACCAGTGGGCTGGAGTTGCTGTATTCCCAGAAACCCCAGGGGTCGATGTTTAGGCGGCCGGTGAGCTCGTAGAAACGATTGCAAAACGTGGGTCCGGGATGCGCCGCGAACCAGCGCTGGCCGATGGCAAAATCACGGGCTAGCGCGTCATAGACCGGTATGGTGTCTGCGGTGTGATAGCCCATGATGTTTGGGCCCATGGCGTTGCCGCGCAGCCCGGCGTAGCTTTGTGCGAAGCCATCCATCCTGCCACCGTTGATGGCAAGCGACACCGGCTCGGTGTCGTGCGGTGGATCCGGCGAGAAAATTGTCTCGCCCGGCTTAAAGCGGAAGATCGGGCACTTCAGGCCGTTTAACAGGTTGAACTCGTTACCCTTGAGCCCGTCCACATCGCTGCGGTGCAACCCGCCCATGCTCTCGGGCAGGCTCAGGTAGCCGAGCATGTGATCGAAACTGCGGTTCTCCATCGTCAGCACCACGATGTGGTCAATGTTCGCCAACGTGCCGGGGGAGAAATCGAACTTGGGGTTTGGCTTGTTCGCGGTTGGCCAATCCGCGGGCTGCTGAAAGACAAAACTGCTTGGCGGGCCGATGTAGTTGAGCTTCAGGTTGTCGCCTTCCACCCGGGCGGCGATCAGCCGGCAGGTGTTTGGATAGAGGCCGGGGTGTGTTTTGTCATTCAGCGTGATGGCCGCCACGGGGTTGCCGCTTTGGATGATCCCGCCCATAAACCAGGAATTGGCGGTGGCGTTTAGCCCATCCCGCGGAGAGACCATGGTGATGTTATCCGGTGTGGACAGCCGGTTGAAGATTTTCTCGCGCATGGTCTTTTGGATGGTGCCGCCAAAGTCGCTGGCGCCGGCCTGCACGCGCACCTGGATGAAATCGCCGATGCGGTTGGACTTGTCATCATCGTCGTCGATCTTGTTGATTTCATCCACCCACGACATCAGGTCCACCCGGTTGTTGCCCTCGTCGAAGTCCAGGGTGAGCAGCACGGTGATGCTGAAACTCGTAATATCCGCGCCGCTGACGCTGAGCGTGCCGCCGCCGATCACTTCTTCGGGGCCATCGGTTTCGAATTCCACCACGATCTGAAATGGCGTGGCGCTGCCGGCATTCACCGTGGCCTTGATGGTCTGGCTGTTGACGTCGTTGAAATACGAGTCACCCAATCCGGCAAAGGCAAACAGCTGGCCAAGCGAAGCGGGCGCGCTGTTGTATTTGGTGTCCATGTGAAAAAGATTCGGGGTGGCCGTGCGCGGCGCGGGCGGATTGGCATCGATCGATTGCACATCTACATAGGTCTCGGGGAGTGGATCGCCAAAGCGCCCGGTGTTGTGCAGGCGAATCCTTTTTAAGGGCGCGTTTTGTCTGAGGTTGATGAAGTCATCGAGTTTCTGTGCGATGTAGCCGAGCGGAACGAACTTGGGATTGAACACATGATCGATGGCCAGCGGCGTCATGCGCGCGGGCGGCGCGGCAAAGGTGGGGAACGCTCGGCCGGAATACGCGCCGGTGTGTTTGTGATGCGTCTGATCGAGGATCACACCGGATGTGGTGGAGGAGAAGGGCTCGTAAACAATCGCCGGCGAAACAGTGAGGTCTTTAAAGAAGAAGGTGATCCGGTAATCGAATATCCACCGGTCATCGTCATTTTGCACGATGTTGATGTTCACCACCGGGAGCACCATGTCTTGCAGGCGGATGTTTTTGGAGGACAGTGTTAGCTCGACGGAGTGGAACGATGGGTCGGCGAACTCCTGGCCGGGCAGCACGTCAAGCGCGATGGCGATGTCCGTGCTCGCATTGGTGTTCAGGCGATTGACCACATGGATATTCACATGGGTGTTGTCGTTTTTGTTATCGTTGTGCGTGTAAAACTCGATTACGGCGTTGGTGAGCACGGCGGCGGTGTCTGGCTTTGGGGCGGCCGGCAATGGCACGTGCGGGTTCTCGATGCAGATGCCGGCGTAATCGTGGTTGTCCTGATCCAGGATGATGCCGCTCACGCCGTTGACGTTCGAGCGTGCTGAGAACGCCAGGCCATTGTCAAAGGTGAACGTGATGGTGTAATCGAAAATCCAGCGGTCCTTGCCCTCGGGCAGGATATGGATGTTCACCACGGGCAGAACCACTTCCTCAAGCGGAATCACGTGTCCCCGCAGCGGTATGTCGAATTCGTGGTCCGAGTCGTTTCCAAAGCCGTTGCCGCCGGTGGCGTTTTCTAAGAACGCGAGATACGGGTTGAACTCTGATGGGCCCTTGAGATCGTCCAGTTTGTGTTCCTCGAACGCGAGCTTGTTTGCGATGTAGCTGCTGGCACCCACCGAGGTGAACGCGGAATCGCCACGCAGCTTTGCCGCCCGGCGGTTTTTTATGAAGATGTGGAGGGTGGTGTCGTCGTTTAGATCATCATCATAGGTATGGAACGCGATGTGAATGTTCTTTAGGTTTGCGATGTTTGGGTCCTCCAGACTAGGTCTGCTGTTATTGTATTGCGGCCCCCGGCCGATTACCATCCGCTAATTCATGAACCAATCAACTCAACCTACCCTGACTGTGATCTATGAAAGCTTCGCCCGCGCGCATTGGCGATCCGGGCGAAGCATTCGCCGATACGTTGTGCGTCCAAAGGTAATGCTGGTAGGGGCTAAGCATTGGCCACCGTACTCATGATCGCCCGTGCGAAATTGCCAATGCTTCGCCCGCGCGCGTTGCAAAGGGCGAAGCATTCGCCGATACGTTGTGCGTCCAAAGGTAGTGCAGCGAATGCTTAGCCCCTACCGCTACCGCAATGCTAATATACAAACAGCCGCACAATCCGGTCAGAACCTCGGACGTATAAAAGGAAATCCATGAAGAAACCCAATCTACTGCGTGCCCTGCCACTGGCGATCAGCCTGATGGCCAACCTAATGATCGTCCCTGCCGGACTGATCCGCCCGGCTCTCGCCGCCGCGCTGCCGCTGGTCGATGACTTCGAGACCGGTCTGCCCGCCGGCGTGGATGGCAACGCCATCGCCATCGGGTTCAATACGTTTCAGGATTCCAACGCCGCCACCACCGGGGCGATCAGCACGGTAACCGCGCCCCCGGCGCCGGTGCCGGGCTCGGCGGCGGGCAACCACGTGCTGCAGATGACTGTAAACGTGGTGTCTTATGCGGGCTTTACCCACGGCTTTGAGAACGGTGCGGTCAACACCTGGGTGACCCAGGACTGGAGCGCGTATGAGGGTATTTCGTTCTGGCTGTATGGCAACAACAGCGGCACCTCACTGTTTCTGGACGTGTTGGACAACCGCAACCCCGGCAGCACCAAGGATGACGCCGAGCGCTGGTCGATCACTATTCCAGACAACTTTAGCGGCTGGCAGTTGCTAAAGATTCCGTTCGCCAATTTGGTTCGCAAGGAGATCGGCAATGGCGCGCCCAACGATGGCTTTGGCCTCACCGAAGTGCATGGATGGGCGCTTGGCACGGTGACTACCGCCAGCCCACAGACCTATTTCGTGGACGATGTCTCGGTCTATGGCGTGGCGCCAGTGCGCCCGCTCAAGGTTGGTCTCTCGACCAATGAATACAAGGTGGTGGAGGGCGCAGCGGCCGTGGTTACGGCCAAGCTGAGCAAACCGGTGACCACCACGGTCACGGTTAACTTTGCCACCACCTCCGGCCCGGCCATCCCCAATCGGGATTACACCCCGGTCTCGGGCATGCTGACGTTTGCGCCCGGCGTGACCCAGCAATCCTTTAATGTGCAGACAATCGACGACCAAAAGTATCAGGGCGAGCGCGGTGTTGTGGTGGAGCTGTCCAACCCGACAGGTGGCGCGTCGCTGGGCACCCCGCCGTCTGCCAGGGTCGATATTCTGGACAACGAGCCATACGATGCGGCGCTGCTGGATGACTTTGAGACCCCGCCGTATCTGTGGCACGCGGATGACAGCGTGACGCTGAGCAACCCAGAGATCGCCGCGGGAGCGCCGCTGGCGCTTCCGGGGCAGGGCGCCTATGAGCACGTGTTGCAAGCCATCGGCAAAGAGCGGGGCGATGGCCTGCAATTTGGCCGGACGTTCCCCATCGCCCAGGATTGGAGCGACGCTTCCGGGCTCAGCTTCTGGTATTACGGCGCGCGCACAAACCGCGGCGTCGATGTCAGCCTGACCAATGCACGCGGCGTGATCACCGACTCTTCCAAGTGGAAGCTGGTCTGGAGCGACGAATTTGACGGCAAAGCCGGCACTGCGCCGGATCAACAGGTTTGGGGGCGCGACCTTGGTGATGGCACCGGCATTGGTAACCCGGGCTGGGGCAACAGTGAGCTGGAGACCTATACCGACGGCGCGGCAAACGCGGCCACCGATGGCCGGGGTCACCTGAATATCACCACCAAGCAGGCTGACGGCAGCTTGAATTGTTATTATGGTCCGTGCCAATACACCTCCGCGCGGCTGCTCACCCAGAAGCGCTTTGAAGTGGCGTATGGTCGGGTGGAGGCGCGCATCAAGATTGCGCGCGGCGCCGGTTTGTGGCCGGCGTTCTGGATGCTTGGGACCGACATCGATCAGGCGCCCTGGCCGTTGTCGGGCGAGATCGACATCATGGAAAACGTGGGACGCCTGCCCAACAAGCTGTTTGGCACCATCCATGGCCCGGGCTATTCCGGCGGGGCCAGCTATGGTGGCACGATCGACCTGGCGAAGCCACTGGCGGATGACTATCACGTGTTCGCGGTTGAGTGGCAGCCAAACAAGATCACCTGGCTGGTGGACGGCGCGCCCTATTTCACCGCCACGCCCGCCGATGCATTCCTGGCCGGCAAGCGCTGGGTGTTTAACAAGCCATTCTTCATCCTGATGAACGTGGCGGTGGGCGGCAACTTTGGCGGCCCGGTTGGCGCCGATGTCACCTTCCCGCAGACCACCTCGTTTGACTATGTGCGCGTGTTTCAGGCGCGCCAGAAGTCCGACACGTTCCAGGCCAGCTTCAAGGATGACTTTGCCGGCTGGCGCAAGATCACCCTGCCATTTGGTTCCTTCACGGGCGAGGACGGGCACACCCTCGACCTGGCTGGCGTGACGGCGCTAAATGTGACCGTACGCGGACCGCGCACTACCCCGGTGATGCTGGATCAAATCCGATTGACCTGCCCGATGGACACCACTGTGACCAACACTGCCGACAGCGGTCCGGGCTCGTTGCGTGCCAAGCTGGCGAGCGTGTGCGTGGGAGGCACCGTGCATTTTGCACCGGCGCTGGCGGGCGGCACGATCACCAACGTGAGCGCGCTGAACCTCGCCAAGAACGTGACTGTGGATGGCGCGGGCGCGCCCGGGCTGACTGTTAGCGGTGGAGGCGCGGTGCGCGTGCTCGAAGTAAATGCCGGGATCAGCGCGACCGTGCGCAACCTCACGCTGGCCAAAGGCTACGGCTATCAGCTCGCCGGCGGGGTGCTGAACAATGGCGCGCTCACGCTGGATCATGTGGCCGTGCTCAGCAACACCATGGCGACCAACGCCGGGGACTTTTGGCAGGGTGGCGGTGGCATCTATAACGGTGGCGGGTCGAGCTTGATGTTGGTCGACAGCACCGTGGCGGGCAACCAGGCGCGCTGGTCGGGTGGGGGCATTTACTCCTTCTTCAACACCACGACCACGATCATCCGCAGCACCGTCAGCGGCAACGTTTCCAACGATGTGGGCGGCGGCTTGCGCACCCTGGGCATTGTGAAGATCGACAACAGCACGGTCAGCGGCAACCAGTCCACGGGCTGGCACGGTGGTGCTCTGTTTGGCACCGATGGCAGCGTGGACATTTCGAACTCGACCATTGCCAATAACATCGGCCCGGACTGGGCGCCATCCGCGATCTTTGTGGGTTCGTTCAGCGCCTTTGTTCCAAGTCTGAAACTGACCAATTCAATCGTCACCGGCAATCATTGGTATGCCTGTGAGTGGCATACTGCGGGCAGCGTGATCATGACTTCGGGTGGGCATAACGTGGTGCAGGATGCCAGTTGCAACCCGGTGGCCAGTGACCAAATCGTGGGTGATGCCATGGTCGGGCCGCTTGCCAACAACGGCGGGCCCACCCTCACCCATGCTCTTCTGACTGGCAGCCCGGCCCGCGACGCCGCTGACGATGCCATCTGCCCGGCTACCGATCAACGCGGGGTGACCCGCCCGCAAGGCCCGCATTGTGACGTCGGCTCCGTGGAGGCGCCGTAAAGGAATGGAGCGCGGTGCCGGTGATTACATCGGGCATCTTGCCCGCGCTCCATAAACTGCGCAATATAGTGCTAGATTGTGCTATAGTGTCGGTTCCGGGGGTTCCACCATGACAACCACACAAGCGCAAAACTGGGTCACCGTGAAGGATGCGGCGCAAACCACGGGTTACAACGTGGAATACGTGCGGCAATTGGCCCGTTCGGGCACGATCTCCGCACGCCATGCGGAGCGCAAAATTCTTGTCAACAAGGATGAGATTCTTGCGCTCCGCACAAAAAACGGTTCGCTGAGTTGGTCCGCCACGGTTGAATCTCCGAAACCGGAATTGTTGGAATTGTTTTCCGGCGATGCCGAAGCTGCGTTGCGCGCGCAACACTACTTGACTGATTCCGACGAGCGTATGCGTCGCCACAGGATCGTTATTGATCAGTTGGATGCGCTTGCAAACGGTACCGCCGATGAAACGCGCGAGCAACGCGAGACGCTTGCGTTGTTGCAACACGCGTTAAACGCGGACCGATCCTCGTTTCGCGAGCCTTATCCGGCTTCCCCAACGTGAGCGCGCCACTTCTGGGCGGGAATGACCTATTGGTGTTGGATACAAGCGTTCTCGGGTTCATAACCAACCCAAGAGGTGGTGACGCCGCCGCGGCTTGCAAGGCCTGGTTACGCACTGTGCTGGATTCGGGGATTCGTGTCGTGCTGCCAGAGATGGCAGATTACGAATTGCGTCGCGAATTGCTGCGGGCCGACAAGCTCGCGGGCTTGGCAGCCCTTGATGCACTGAAGGCGCAGCTAATCTTTGTTCCGATCAACACTGCCATGATGCGCATGGCCGCAGAACTTTGGGCCCAGATGCGCAAACAGGGCCGGCCCACCGCGCCCGACACCGCACTGGATGCTGACGTGATTCTGGCTGCGCAAACACTTGTCGCGGCGCGCGCCATGGCCTGCAATCCCGTAATCGCCACCGAAAACGTCGGCCACCTCGCACGCATGGTCGCCGCGCATCGGTGGGATACCTTGAGAGTGTGATGGGGCAGCCTGTGGTCCGTCACGCTTAGCCGACAGGTTGATCTATGATGGGCTAATCGATCCGATCCTGCGACACGCTGTTCTCAAACTGTGATGGGCTAATGAGCGACACCTGCGGGAAGTAAATCGGGTATCTGCCGCGCTCACGAGTCAGAATAGAAAGACCAGGTCCGCAAAGAGTACGTCTGCCAGCACATTCGTATAAACGAGCATTGTTGGAACGGTTGTCTTATTAGTCATCACCGCGCAGCTCGTACATCATTTCAGTAACTGTGCCGCGGCCTCTCCATAGACCGCGCAGAAGGCTAATCTGAGTTTTCATCCGCTCTTGTGCGGAAGATGCCGTGTCCTCCTGTGGCTGTGTCTCGGCAACGGCCAGGGTAAGAATGTTACGGGCCTCTGCCTCCATGGATATTTCATGGCTGGCAGCGCGCATGTGAATTTTCTGCTTAACCGGTGCCGCAAGATTCCGTATGGTCAAGGATGTACTCACGACGCAATTGTATGCAATTCAATCATTGCAAAGAAAACATAATCAACTTTTTGGGGAGCAGTCTATTAACCGGCCGCGTCATATGACTGGCACAGTAGCCTTTCTATGGCACGAGCTCTCATGGGCCAAACCCGTTGATATGCTGGAGCGACAGTTCATGAAAGGTGGCCTCGACCTGCTCGGTATACATCTGTAATCAGTTTGCACATAATTTCCAAACACCGCTTGGTTACCGTATCGGCGTCCTTGACAGGACAGAACCTTATGAAAACCTATCTTTCGGATAAAAACCAAACGATGACCCGTCGCCGCGTGCTGGCTGTCTTTGGAGGCACCGGCGCGATTTTTTTGGCTGGGTGTGGCGATCGCCGCGGTTCACCGGCTAGTTTGCCTGTTGGCTCAAACCCAACCAGCACGCCGCCTACTGGTGCGAGGAATGGTGCAGCTATAAGCACCAACACGGGATCGGGCACAACCCTGCCAATCCCTCCGGTGCTGGCGTCGAGGGATCAAGACGGCATCAAGGTGTTTGATCTTAGCCTGCAGCAGGGTCAGTCGCACTTTTTGCCGGACCTCACCACCGCCACCCTCGGTATCAATGGCGGTTACCTTGGCCCCACAGTGCGCGTCAACCGAGGGGATGCGGTGATGATGAACATCACAAATCACATCGGCGAGTCCACCACGTTGCACTGGCATGGATTGCACGTGCCCGCTGCAATGGATGGTGGACCTTATCAGTTGATCGCCAACAATGCCCGGTGGACACCCCGGTTCACCATCATGCAGCCGGCCGCCACGCTGTGGTATCACCCGCACACGATGGGCAGAACCCGGGAGCAAGTGCTGCGCGGGCTGGCCGGAATGTTTATCATCGACGACAACAATCCGGTCGCGGCGTCGTTTCCCAACACCTATGGCGTGGATGACTTTCCGCTGATCCTCCAGGATCTATCATTGTCGCAAAGCGGACAAATTAACACGGGTGGCGGCAGTGGTCGAGGGGGTGGTGCCCGCGGTGGAACCACACAGACCTTGGTCAACGGCACCGTCGCACCGACCCTTGTCACCGACCAGACCCGGTTGCGCTTTCGGATTCTTAATGGTTCAAGCCAGTCTTTCTACGCGCTCGGCTTTGACGACAGCCGCACGTTTCATCAGGTGGCCACGGATGGTGGGCTGCTGCCTGCGGCCGTGCCAATGACCCGGCTGGACATCGGCCCGGGGGAGCGCGTCGAAATCGTGGTCGATGTCACGCAAACCCGCGGCTTCACGCTCCAGAGTTTTGGCAGTCGCCGGAGTAACAACGATAACAATGGCAATGGACGCGCCAGCGTAGCATTGCTGGCCATCACACCCACGCGCTCCGGCGCCGCCCAGGCGCTGCCGGGCAAACTCGCAGGCATCGAGCGGTTGGCTGTGTCCGCCGCCGGCACGACGCGCGAATTGGTGTTGGGCGGTGATAACGGCGCGTATACCATCAACGGGCACATGATGTCCGCCTTGAGCATGCCGGATATGCCAGGTATGGCCGACGCAAATAATACGTTTCGCGTACGCTTGGGTGATACTGAGCTATGGAACATCACCAACCCCACGCGAGAATTCCACGCATTTCACGTGCATGACGTTCAATTTCAAATTTTGGATCGCAGTGCGCGGTCATTGACGCCGGGCGAGATGGGCAACAAGGACACCGTTGTGGTTGCACCCGGTGAAAAAGCGCGAATCATCATGCGCTTCGACGATTTCGCGGATCCCACGACGCCATATATGTTTCACTGTCATATGCTGGATCACGAAGACGAGGGCATGATGGGGCAGTTTGTGGTTGTCGCCGCCACATAAAATATCCTCATGCCATTGAGCAAAAAGCTGACCATCGGTCAGCGGCGGTTGCATCATCTCGGTGTGTCAGGATCCACCTTCAAGGACGCCGCCGACGCAGTGGCATGGCTTGGCGCGATGCAAGGGCAGGATTACTCCGGCAGCCTGTGGGCACTTGCCCTGCGCGTGCCCGGCACCACCGCCGCTGATATCGAGAAGGCGATCGTCGACGCCACAATCATGCGCACGTGGGCGGTGCGCGGCACCTTGCACTATGTGGCTCCGGCGGATATTCACTGGATGCTTGCGCTCCTTGCGCCGCGCCTGATCGCCGGAAACGCCTCCCGCTACAAGCAGCTTGAGCTGGACGCGCCGACGCTTCAGCGCAGCACACACCTTATTGCCCGGGCGGTGACCGACCGCGGCCAGCTCTCGCGCGCCGAGCTGTTTGCACTTTTGGAAGCCAGTAACATTTCCACCGCCGGCCAACGCGGTTTCCATATGCTCCAGCGCGCGGGTCTTGAACGGCTGGTCTACCAGGGCCCAATGCTGCGTAATGAAACCACGTTTCGGGCGCTGCCATCGGGCGGCATGCTGGAAAAAGAAGTTGCGCTGGCGCAGCTGGCTTCGCGCTACTTCGTCAGCCACGGACCGGCGACGCTTGAAGATTTCACCCATTGGTCCGGGTTGACCGTGGTCGAGGCCCGCGCCGGGCTCGATGGGTGCAAAGCGACGTTGCAGACCGAGCAAATGGACGGACAGAGATTCTTTTCATCGGCGCATGCGGCGGCTCCACCCGATCGGGCGCTCTACCTGCTGCCAGGCTTTGACGAATTTATCCTCGGATATAGGGATCGCAGCGCGGTGTTGGACGCCGAGTTCGCCGATGCGATTTGCCCGGGCGGGAACGGTGTGTTTACCCCATCGATCGTCTTAAATGGCCGCGTGGTTGGAACTTGGCGTCGCACGATCAAAGCCAGGACCGTTGAAATTGCCTGCAGTCCATTCATGGCGCTGGGCGTGCGCGAACGTCGCCTGTTTGCCGAGGAGCTGGAGCGATTTGGTCGATTCGTCGGGTTGCCGGTGACTTTCAGCCAAACGTAGTCTTACCCGGCCGCGTCATAGGCCTGGCGCACCCAGGCGAGGATTGTGTCATCGATCTCATCGGCGGAAGTTAGAAACACCTTGAAGTGACACATGCCTCCGGCCGGTTGCTCCTCAAGCCGCGCATCTCCGCGCAGCGCGCGGTTGTTCAGCCCCAGTTCGAGCCGCATGCGCGTGCCCGGGCCGATCATGGCAAATTGCCTTGCGCGGCGCAGGCTGACGTAGCCCTTCTTTGGCACGACCTCAAATGGGCCAAACCCGTCGATATGCTGGATCAGCAGCTCATGAATGGGGCGCAATGCGCTCTTTGTGCCGGTGTAGATGCCATCCAACACACTGTCGGTGCTGGCGCCGGTGGCAATAGCCTTGCGCATGCCATCCGAGTCATTGACGGCATGCACCAGTGCATTGGCATCGCCATGGCCAAGATCAAACTTCTCCATTAACATGGAGCGCAGCTCGCCGTGTTTTTGCAATCCTGATTTCCGGGCAAGCTCCTTGAACTCGGCCAGGCTGTGCCCGACATCGAAGCGCGCCACGCACTCAGCAACGTTGTCTTGCCGAAACCAGCCGGCGCGGCAATCAGGGTCAATTTGTCGAGCAGGCCAGCCTGTAGGCGCTCGAACAGGCGTGGCCGGGCCACCAGATTGGCGCGCGCAGGCGGGACAAACAATTTGGTGGCGAGCAGATTGGCGAGCGGAAGCTCGGCTGGGCGGACAGTGACGGTCGCCTGCGCAGGCAGTGGGGCCGATACGGGTGTCGAAGCATTCGTCAGCGTCGCCGCCGCACGGGTGAGTTGATCGAGCGTGATATCGTGCTTTTTACCGAGATAGGCCCGGTGCAGAACGCCGTGCTCGTTGCGATATGCTTTCCAATACCAAGTACACCGGGTCCGCCGTTCCTTGCGCGCGGTGAAATGTCCGGACGGGCTTGTAAACACGAAAGCTGATGCGGTCTCCAGCCAGGTAAACCAAGCATCGGTGCCCACCGTGATCGGGGTGGTGTCGTTTGCTGCAATCACCAACGTACTACCATCGACCCGTGCCGTCACGCGCGCCATGCTCGTAAGCTTACAACTGTTGGTGATTGTTACTGCACTATAATGACCTCGAGCTACTCGACATCCCTTAACCCTCGCTAAAAAACCGGCGTCCCAATAACCGCCTGTGGCAGGAACAACCCTCTGCTCGACACGCTTTTGGATGATCTCTAACCAGCTTGTAGCTGTGTGCCCCCCAATCAACCAAACCGTAGAGAGTCGAAGGAGAGAATCGTGAAACCAAATACATTCGTGTTGCCATCCGTCGTGATGGCGTTTCTGCTTGGCGCATGCGCGCCTGCAGCAGCCCCGACCGCCGTGCCCGCAGTGCCACCCACCGCCGTGGCGCCCGCCAAGCCAACCGCCGTGCCAAATACCGCCGCAAACACCCTCGTGTATGCGCGCGCGATCGACGACGCCGTGACCATGGACCCCGCCGTGGCCTATGAGTTCAGTGGCGTGGTTCCGGTCAGTAACGCTTACGAAACCCTCGTCCGCTACGAAGGCACCGACTATGCCAACGTAAAGCCAAGCCTGGCCACCAAGTGGGAGATCAAGGACAACGGTGACACCTGGGGTCTGACCTTTACGCTGCGTGATGGCGCAAAATTCGCCAGCGGCAACCCGGTGACAGCGGATGACGTTGTGTATTCGTTTCAACGCGTGATCAAACTCAAAAAGTCGCCCGCGTTCTTGTTCACAGACATTGGTGGCCTCAAGGTTGAGAGCTTTTCCGCGGTTAATGAAAAGACGTTTGGCATCACCATGCCAAAGACCGCCAGCGCCCAGGCCTTTTTGGCCGTGCTCACATTTGCCACCGGCAGCGTCGTCGATTCAAAGCTGGTCAAGGCCAATGAAAAAGACGGTGACAGTGGCACTGCCTATTTGCAGGACAAGTCCGCCGGTTCCGGGCCCTATGTGATCGAGAGCTGGACCAAGAATGTTGACATTCGGCTCAAGGCCAATGCCGCTTATACCGGCAACAAGAAGCCATCGCTGAACAGCATCATCATCAAGCATGTGCCCGAGAACACGAATCAATTGTTCATGCTCGAGAAAGGCGAGGCCGACATCGCCGGCAACCTGAGCTCCGAGCAACTCGATTCGCTCAAGGGCAAGCCCGGCACCACGCAGTTGCGCGCCGATTCCTGGACACTTGCCTACATCGGCATGAACGCCACCGTCAAGCCGCTGGACAATGTGAAGGTGCGCCAGGCGCTGCGATACGCGGTTGATTACGATGGCATTGTGAACAACCTGCTCAATGGCAAGGTCAGCAAGGTGCAGGGGATTATCCCCAAGGGTCTGGCCGGTTATAACGACAACGCGCCATTTAAGCAGGACATCGAAAAGGCCAAGGGCTTGTTGAAGGAAGCCGGCGTTGAAAATGGCTTTAGCATGGACATGTCCCTGCCATCATCCGCCGCGCCGGGTGGCGCCCAATGGAGTGACATCGGCGCTAAATTGCAGTCCGACTTTAAGAAGATCGGCGTAACGATCAACCTCAAGCCCACGCTCGAGGCCGAACTGCTGACCGCATACCGCGCGCAGAAGTTGCAGATGATGGGTGAGGATTGGGGACCGGACTTTGCCGATCCCGATGCCAATGGCACCCCGTTTGGCAATTACAGTGCCAAGTCGCTGGCCTGGCGCAATGGTTGGGACGACAAAGAATCCGAGAAGCTGTCCAAGGATGCCGCGCTCGAAACCGACCCGGCCAAGCGCGTGGCCAAATACAAGGTGCTCACCGAATACGTGATGAACAACGGTCCGTTCATCATCCTGTATCAGCCCACCGAAGGGTTTGGCTTGCGCGACAACCTCAAGGGGTTTGCGTTCAACCCATTGCGCGTGATCGATTTCTCGGTTATGAGCAAGTAGACATGCGGTTTGTCAGCTACATCGCCCGCAGAATCATCGGCATCTTTGGCGTGCTGTTGGGCGTGTCGCTGATCACGTTTTTTATCTCGCACGCGCTGCCGGCCGATCCGGCAGCGGCCGCGCTAAGCAGCCACGCCAGCAATGAACAGGTGGCGCAATATCGCCGGGACCTTGGGTTGGACCGCCCGGTGGTCGAGCAATACGTCACCTATCTTGGCGGGCTGCTGCGCGGCGATTTTGGCCGCAGCATCCGCACCCAGCGCCCGGTGATCGATGACCTGCGCGCGTTTTTGCCAGCCACGGTCGAGCTTTCTTTGGGTGCATTGCTGGTGGCTGTGTTTCTTGGCATACCGCTTGGTGTGCTCTCATCCCTGTCGCGTAACCGCCTGCCCGATCACTTTGTGCGGTTATTCTCACTTTTGGGTGGTTCCGTCCCAATTTTCTTCCTGGGACTGTTGCTGATCAGCGTGTTTTACAACCAGTTGGGTTGGTTCCCGGCCGGCGGTCGGATTGACACGTTTGTGACGCCACCGCCCCATGTGACCGGCCTGTTTGTGTTGGACAGCATCCTGGCCGGCGACATGGACGCGCTTAAGAGCAGTCTGCATCACCTGATTCTGCCCTCATTTACGCTTGGCTACTATTCCACCGCGGTCACTGCGCGCATGACCCGCTCATCCATGTTGGAAGTGCTGGGGCAGGACTATGTGCGCACCGCCCGGGCCAAGGGCCTGCCTCAGCGGATTGTGGTCGCGCGGCACGCCCTGCGCAACGCACTAGTGCCGATCATCACCGTGGTCGGCATCTTGTTTGGCAGCCTGCTCTCGGGCGCGGTGCTCACCGAGACCGTGTTCTCCTGGCCCGGTTTGGGCGGCTATGCCACCACCTCGGCCACCGGGGTGGATTTCCCGGCCGTGATGGGTGTGACCGTAATCGCCGCCATGCTCTTCCCGGTGCTCAGCATGCTGGTGGATCTGCTGTATACCCGGCTTGATCCGCGGATCACCACCAGTTAAGCCATGGTTTCAAGGCGCAACAGCACTCCCTATTTTTTACGCAACCCACTCACAGTGATCGGGCTTGCCGTGCTGGGTGCGTTTGCCTTGTGCGCATTGCTTGCGCCGGTGATCGCGCCCTACGATCCTCTGGCCGACGAGCTGAGCAAGCGCCTGCGGCCGCCCTCGCCCGAGTTTTGGCTCGGCAGCGATTCGCTTGGTCGCGATTTGTTTAGCCGGTTGGTGTTCGGCGCGCGTATCTCGCTGTTTGTGGGGGTGTTTGTGGTGGTCACAGCGGGTGTGTTCGGCTCGCTCATCGGCGTGCTGGCGGGTTATGCCGGCGGGCTGGTTGAGGAAGCACTGATGCGCGTCACCGATGTGTTCTTCGCCTTTCCATCCCTGATCCTTGCAATGGCGATTGCCGCCGCGCTTGGGCGCAGCCTGCTAAACACCATGATCGCGATTGCGGTGGTTACATGGCCGGTATATGCCCGGCTGGTGCGCGGGCAGGTGCTCTCCCTGCGCGAGCGCGAATACGTGACTGCGGCGCGCAGCCTGGGCGCGCCCACCGGACGAATTATCTTCAAGCACCTGCTGCCAAATTCGCTTGGGCCGATTCTTGTAAACGCCAGCCTGGACATGGGTGGTGCCATCCTCGCCGCCGCCGGCCTGAGCTTTATCGGTTTTGGCGCGGCGCCCCCGACGCCCGAGTGGGGCGTCATGGTGAGTGAAGGGCGCCAGTTTTTGGTCACCCATCTGTGGCTTCCGCTCTACCCGGGCATCGCCATCCTGCTGGTGGTCGCGGCATTCAACCTCATTGGTGATGGCCTGCGCGACACGCTTGACCCGCAGCTCCGTGGTCGGCGGTGACCGGCCACGCCATGCCCACAACCTGCCGTTGCGACAGCAGGCAGAATCGCGGCCGCAAAAAAGATTGACAGAAGTGGCGTGCGCCTTCTGTGCCTGAAGTAACGGTGCCGCTGTGATTCAAGTAACATGACAGGGGCGCATACCGGCCTTATACTGGTCGCATGGCAGACCCAACACCCGCAACTCCCCCAGTACCCGCGACACCCGCACCTGCAACGCACCCGCCCGTGCCGGCCGACGCAGCCGCACCGGCCTATGTCCATCATGGCGAGGGGCATCACAGCCACAAGCATGAGCATGGCACGCATGGCCACCATCATCATCGGCATCATCACGCCGGTGGCGAGGCGGACCACACGCACGACGCAACAGACGGCATTCATGGAGCGAATGCCAATCACGATGCGCACCATCACCTGGCGCACCATCGCCACGCAGCGTAATACGGATCACGAACCCGGGCTCGGCGGCTGGCGGCACAACGTGCCGCCGGCCGTTTGAGTTTTTCCGCCATTGCGGGGCCGGGCTGGTGTCAGCCTGTCGTTGGCATGGGTTAGTCTCGGGATTTTTCCGATTCGGACCATGCCTCCTTTTCGCGCGATCGTTGCACTATAATTTTTCACTACCAGCTGTGCTGTCTAGTGAGGTGTTGTATTTCCCAGGCCCAGATCGAAGCGCGCGCACTAACCAAAACCTTTCGGGTGCCCAAACGGGGTTCCGGAGTCACGGGTGCCATACAGCACTTGTTTGCGCCGGTTTATGAGGACAAACGCGCGCTTGACCAGGTGACGTTTGACATTGCTAGCGGCGAGGCCGTGGCGTGCGTCGGCCCAAATGGCGCGGGCAAGAGCACGACCGTAAAGTTGATGGTCGGGATCACCATGCCTACGAGCGGAAGCGTGCGCATCGAGGGACTGGACCCGCACAAAGAGCGCATAACCAATTCCCGTAAGATCGGCGTAGTGTTTGGTCAACGGTCACAACTGTGGTGGGACCTGCCCGTAGCCGAGTCACTAAGGCTGCTGGGCGATATATATGAAATTCCGCCCGACCGATACGACCAGACTCTGAAGACGTGCACTGAACTGCTTGAATTGGGTCCGCTGCTGGGGCAGGCCTCACGATCGCTGTCGCTCGGCCAGCGTATGCGCTGTGACATTGCCGCCTCGCTGCTACATTCTCCGCGCATCCTGTTTCTGGACGAGCCGACCATCGGGCTTGATGTGGCGGTAAAAGCCAGAATTCGCCAGTTTATTTCGGCCATGAATCGGGAGCGCGGCGTAACCGTGGTGTTGACCTCACATGATTTGCAGGACATCGAAACGATTTGCCAGCGCATCATCCTGATGGATAAGGGCGCCATCGTGTTTGATGGTTCACTGCTGGCGGTCAAGCGCCAGTTTGATCGCAGTCGGGTGGTGACGTTTCGGCTGCGGGAAATGGTTCCGGATGCCGCGGCGCGCGTGCAAATTGCACTGTCTGAAGTCGCACCGCCACCCGTGATCACCGTCACCGGTTACGACACCGTGGTGACATTTGACCCGTCGCATAGTTCATCCGCAGCGGTTGTCGCAAAGGTGATGGCCGAGCTGCCGGTTGAAGACTTGAAAATCGAGGAGCCCGGCATCGAAAGCATCATCCGCCAACTATATGATGGCACGCTCAAGCTCGGCGTGGCGGAGCCCGTCACATGACAACCGCCGGCATTGCGCGCCGACCGAAATATGTCGCGCTGTTCAGCATGGGCTTGAGCGACGCGCTCGCTTATCGAACCTCGGCCGCGATAAGTTGGGTGATTAACGGATGGTCAGTACTGATCGTTGTGTATGTTTGGTATAGCCTGTTTGCACAGGATGGGGCGCCTGTGGCGCAGTTTGACTGGCAGGCCATGAAAACCTATTTGATCCTGGCACACGCCGTCAACTGGTTTATGCAGTCGGATGTTTCCTGGATCGTCGCTGACGCGGTTCAAAATGGCAACATCGTCACCGACCTCACCCGCCCGGCGGACTACATGCTTTCAAAGTTTTCCCAGGCGATTGGCGGCTCACTTGTCAATGGCACGATCGGAACCGTGATCCTGTTTGGCTCCAGCATCATATTTTTGCACCTGCAGGCGCCGGCGTCGCCGGCGGCGGCCGGTCTGTTTATTTTGGCGTGCGTGCTTGGCTACGGGGTGAATTTCCTCATCAGCTATCTGATGGGGCTGTCCACGTGCTGGCTCACGAACAATCAGGGGCTGTCCTGGGTGCTTTGGTATGCCGGGCGCATCCTGGCTGGCACAGTCATTCCAATCAGCTTGTTCCCCGGTTGGCTGCAAACCGTGGCCTGGGCGTCGCCATTTCAGGCCACGGTTTCCACGCCGTTGCTGATTTATCTGGGTCACGACCAACAAGGTGGTGCACTGGGTTTGATTGGCGTGCAGGTGGCCTGGATCATCGGTTTGGGCGCTTTTTCTCGCTGGCTTTACGCCCGAGCCATGCGAAGGTTGGAAATACAAGGTGGCTAAACCATGACGCGGTTGTTGTTTCACCTTCGATTGTTTCGGCGGATGCTGTATATGCACAACCGCGCCAATGTGACCTACCGCGGCGACTTCTGGCTCAAGATTCTGGGCCTGGCGCTGCGAAATGTCGTGGGCATTGTGATCGTATTTGCGCTGTTCTCGCGCGTGACCGTGCTCGCCGGGTGGACCCGCCCGGAGGTGATGATGCTGTATGCCCTTGCCATTGCACCGCGTGGCGTGTTGCAATTGTTCTGCAACGGCGCCTGGCAGCTGCGCAACTATATTCGGCGCGGACAGTTGGATCAGTTCCTCACGCGACCGCTTTCACCGGTGTTCCAAACGCTGACGCTAACCATGAGCATTGAGGGGCTGGGCACCCTGGTGGTGGCTTTGCTCGCGTTTGGCTCGGGCTATGCCGAACAGGGCCTTGGCTGGGGTCCGGCACAATGGCTGTATTTGTTGGTGGCCATTGCGGGTGGCACGCTGCTTGCAGTCTCGCTAGATGTGGGCATGCATGCATTGGTGTTTTGGAGCCGGGACGCCGGGCAGTTGCAATGGTTTGTCGAACAGACGGCCGAGTTTGCCCAATATCCGTTGGGGCTCTATCACCGGACAATACAAGTTGCGCTCAGCACTGCCCTCCCTTTTGCTTTTGTCAGCTTTTATCCGCTGGCCATGCTGCTGGGTAAACCTGATGGCTCGGTCACGCTTGCGCTGCTGTCACCGCTGGTTGGCGTCTTGTTTGCGTTTTTGATGAGCCGGATTTGGAATGCTGGTCTGGCCCGGTATCAAAGCACCGGCAACTGAGCGGGTGGGGCGGTTGATGGACGCCTTTTTCTGCCACGCACTGTTGTTGCGTTCTGCGAACGCTCTTCTGTGAAACCAAGGATGACTAACGGTTGCGCAAAACATGTCGATAATCGAAGGCATGATTCAAACTACGATGCAGGCCGCTGCCCTTGACCGGTTCGGCGGCGTCGAGGCCATCGCGCTGCACACCGTGCCCGTGCCGAAGGTTGGACCGGAGGATGTGCTGATCAGGGTCGAATCCGCGGGTGTTGGCGTGTGGGACGCCGAGGAGCGGGAAGGAAAATACGCCTGGATGTTTGGCACCGAGCCGGTGTTCCCATATGTGCTTGGTTGGGATGGCGCGGGCACCGTCGCCGCGGTCGGCACACAGGTCAGCCGCTTCAAGTTGGGTGATCGCGTCTATGCCGCGTCCATCCCCAAGCTCCGCGGCGGGTTTTATGCCGAGCTTGCCGTGGTGCATGCCGATCACGTTGGGTCTATCCCTGCCGGGTTAAGCATGGAACAGGCCAGCGTGATGCCATGGGACGCATTGACCGCCCTCGCAGGGCTGGATGACACGCTTGGCCTAATGGCCGGCGAGACAGTCATGATCTTTGGCGCAAGCGGAGGGATCGGCCACCTGGCCGTGATCCTTGCCAAGCGCATGGGTGCGCGTGTGTTGGCGGTGGCCTCGGGTGTGGATGGCGTGGCGCTGGTGCAACGCCTGGGCGCGGACGCCGCGATCAATGGCCGCACCAATGACGTTTTCGCCGCGGCGCGCGCGTTTGCGCCTGATGGTCTGGATGCCGCCCTCCTCACCGCCGGCGGCGATGTGGCAAACCGGGCATTGGACGCAGTGAGAGATGGAGGTCGGGTTGCATATCCCAACGGTGTAACGCCCAAGCCCGTTGCCCGGTCTGGTTTGCACCTGGTGAACTACGACGCCCGGCGCGACCCGGCTGCCACCGCCAAGCTACACCAACTGATAGACGCCGGCCCGTTTGAGGTCCACGTTGCAGGTTCGTATCCGCTGGCGCGGGCTGCCGATGCGCACCGTGCATTGTCCACACACTTTCTCGGGAAACTTGCACTACGGGTGGGGTGAGGTCGGTTGTCGTTCCACCAGCGAAATCTATAATGCGTCAATGTCACTGCCGATCCTGGCCACCAAGCTGTATGCCCCGCCCGTGCGGGCAAACAGGGTGCCCCGTGAGCGTCTGATTGCGCGGCTGAACGACGGTGCACACCGCAAGCTGACGCTTGTATCGGCCGCCGCCGGGTGCGGCAAAACGAGCCTGATTAGCGAGTGGATCGCTCTTGGCGGGCGTCAGACGGCGTGGTTGTCGCTGGAAGAAGCGGATAACGACCTCACCCGTTTTCTCAGCTATGTGATTGCGGCGTTTCAGACCGTATCGGCAACCGTGGGCGAACGGACGGTGCTTGCGCTTCAATCTCCCCAGCCACCCCAACTGGAGCCGCTCATGACGGCGCTTCTCAACGACCTTGCCATGCTGGAGCACGACGTCACCCTGGTTTTGGACGATTACCATGTGATTGACTCCAAACCGGTCGAAGAGGTCATGGCCTTCATGATCGAGCACCTTCCATCGCGGGTGCACCTTGTGATGGCGAGCCGGCGGGACCCGCAGTTTCCATTGGCCCGACTTCGTGTGCGCGACCAACTTACCAAACTGAGTGGCGTCGATCTGCGCTTTACACCCGACGAAACCACCGATTTTCTCAATCGGGTGATGGGTCTAAAACTCTCCGCCGCCCAAGTCACCGCGCTTGAAACCCGCACGGAAGGCTGGATTGCAGGTTTACAGTTGGCCGGGCTGTCAATCCAGGGACGCACGAATGCCGACTCTTTTATCAAGTTCTTCACCGGCACGCATCTCTTTGTGTTGGACTATCTGGTTGAGGAAGTTTTGCACCGACAGCCTGCACACATGCAGCGGTTCCTGCTGCGCACATCGATATTAGATCGGCTGTGCGGTCCGTTATGCGAAGCCGTTATGCGCATCCCGGAGGGTGGCGGACAGGAGACGCTTACTCAAATCGAACGAGCCAATCTGTTCATCGTCCCCTTGGATGACGAGCGGAAGTGGTATCGCTATCATCATTTGTTCGCCGAGCTGTTGCGACAGCAATTGCAACAGGGCGCCGCGGGGACCATCGCTGATGACGGATTGAGCGTGGCCGAATGTCATGTCCGGGCCAGCATTTGGTTCGAGGAACACGATTCGCCTGCCGAAGCCATCCGACACGCGTTGGCAGCCGGTGATTTTGAGCGCATGGCCAACCTGGTCGAACGGGAGTGGCCGGCCATGCATCGCAGTCAGTTTCGGTCGGCACTGACGCTGGGTTGGATGAGGGCGCTGCCCGATGTCATTGTCCGGTCCCGGCCCGTGCTAAGCGTTGGCTACGCCTGGGAATTGCTGAACTCCGGCGAAATGGAGGAGGCGGACGCCCGCCTGCGCGATGCGGAAAAATGGATATACCCCGTTACCGATGCGCAGGAGACTCCGGCAAACGAATTGGTGCATATGGTCGTCGCCGATATGTCGGAATTTAGCGCGCTACCTGCGTCTGTGGCTACTGCCCGCGCATTTCATGCACTTGCGCTTGGCAATGTGCCGCGCACAATCACCTACGCCAAGCGGGCTCTGGACCTTTACCCAAACGACGATTATGTGGGGCGTGGACCGGCAGCGGCCCTACTGGGTCTGGCTTACTGGGCCGGCGGTGAACTGTCCGATGCATATCGGACGCTGGCACACGCCATGGACAGTTTTCGGCGTGCCGGCAATATCCTGTTTGCGATCAGTGGCACCTATGGGCTGGCGGATATCCGGATTACGCAGGGGCGCTTAAACGATGCCATTGCCATTTACCAGCAGGTGCTCGCGCTCGCGCGGGCTCAGGGGGAGCCTCCGTTGCAGGGAACGGCGGACCTGCACATGGGGTTGGGTGAACTGTTTCATGAGCAGGGTGATCTGCAATCCGCCGCCATGCACCTGCTCGCCAGCGAGACGCTGGGTGCTCAGGCCGCTTTGCCAAATTGGCCGGGTCGTTGGTGCGTGGTGCAAGCGCGCATCAAGCGATCCACCGGTGACATGGCTGGAACACTGGCGCTGCTGGACCAGGCCGAACGTGTGGTTGTTCGGGGTCCGGTTCCAGATGTGCGTCCCATTGCAGCCCTGAAAGCCCGGGCATGGATTGTTCAGGGTCGCTTGAATCCTGTTCTGGAATGGGTCCGTGAGCGTGGGTTGTCGGTTGATGATTCGCTCAGCTATGCCACCGAATTTGAGCACGTCACGTTGGCGCGGCTGCTGTTGGCCGGCCAGCCTGGCATGTGGTTGGAAGAATCACGCCAGGCGGCTGTCGGACTGCTGCAGCGACTCCTCCGGGCGGCGGAAGAGGGCGGACGCATGGGTTCGGTCATTGAGATCCTCTTGTTGCAGGCCCTGGCCTTCATGGCGATCGCGGAACCTCGGTTGGCACTTGCCTCGCTTCGCCGCGCACTTGTGTTGGCCGAACCCGAGGGATACATGCGGTTCTTCGTGGATGAAGGCCCGGCCATGGCAGCGCTTCTGCAAGAGGCCGCAAAGATTGGTATTGCCCCGGGTTACATCAGTCGGATTTTGAACGCGTTTGGCGCAGGCGGGGACACCCCGCCTTCCACGACCCCGATCGCCAATCTTGACGTTTCCAACGAGCCGCTCAGTGACCGTGAGCGCGAAGTGCTGCGGCTGTTGGCCACCGCGCTCAATGGCCCGGATATTGCCCGTGAACTGCATGTGTCACTAAACACGTTTCGAACCCACACCAAAAATATCTACAGCAAACTCGGCGTAAATAACCGGCGCGCAGCCAGCCAGTGTGCGGCGGACCGCGGTCTGCTATAGCAGTCCCACGGGGCAAAAGCCACGCGCTTTACCGCTAATCACACAAATCACCACATTTGGTGATGACAGCTCACCACGTTCATTGGTAGGGTATCTCCAACGACCGCGATACCGATATACGGTCAAACCCTGAATGGAATCAATTGACGAAAATACATCAATGAATATCGCAAAAACAAGTCACTACAAAATGATCGCACTGGTGGTTGGGCTTTTGTATCTCGCCGGCTTCGTGGTGGGCATTGGCGGCAACGTTCTCGTTCTGTCCGCGGTTGGCGCCCCGGATTACCTGGCAAAAATTTCCGCCAAAAGCATTCCGGTGGCAATTGGCGCCGTGCTCTGGTTGCTGGCAGTTGCCGGTGATGCCGCCCATGGCGTGGTGATGTTCCCAATTTTGAAACGGACCAGTGAGCGCCTCGCCCTGGGCTACCTCGCCGCAAGAATATTGGACGCCATTTTTATCGCCATCATGGTTATCTTCATCCTGTTGCAAGTGCCACTCGGGGGCGCCTTCTTGAAAGCGGACGCCCAAAGCGTGCAGAGTCTTCAAATGCTGGGTTCATTGCTCAGTGCGGCCCAACACGTCGCGTATGTCATTGGCATGTGCGCGCTTGGCGTGTCCGGTCTGCTGTTGTGCGCCGTGTTGCTGCGGGCAAGGCTGGTTCCGAGCTGGCTGGCAGTCTGGGGTCTGTTTGGCTATGCCATTATTTTGCTTGGCATGTTGTCTGAAATCCTCGGGTCTGGCCTGGGGGATGTTTCGTCAATTCCCGGTGGGTTATGGGAAGTGTTCATGGGTGTTTGGCTGATCGTCAAAGGGTTCAGCAGTGCCGCGGTCACTCCATCGACCGCCGGTCCCGGCGTCCTGGCAGCGTCTGCCGCCGCATGATCGAACGATCGACTTTAGTCCTTCCAACACCCTGTAACCATCATTATGAACAACCTTGTAAATTCTCCGAAATCCCTCGCACGTGTTGCGGGGGTTCTTTATCTTTTGAATGCCATCCTCGCAGGTTTTGCATTTGGCTATGTTCTCGGAAAGGTATACATCCCCGGTGATCCATCCGCCTCCGCCGCAAATGTGGCGGCAAACGTTGGTCTTGTTCGTATCGGCCTGGTGGCCGACCTTGCACAGGCGGCCATCATTGTCATCGTGGGGATGATGCTGTTCGAATTGCTCAAACACGTCGGAAGGAATCTGGCCGGCGCCATGGTTATCCTCATTTCGATAGCCTCGGCCATTATGTGTTTGAATGATGTTTTTCAATTTGCCGCCGTGTTAGTGGCGACTGACCCGTCCTACGCAAGCGCTTTTGGTGCCGCAGGTTCGCAATCGCTCATTCTGTTGATGCTCGAATTGCACCACCATGGTTTTCTGATTGCCCAGGTCTTTTTTGGTCTGTGGCTGTTCCCGATGGGCGTTCTTGCCTATAAATCCGGAATGTTCCCAAAGGCGCTGGGTTTGGCATTGATCGTCGGGTGCCTCTGTTATTTGGCTGAAGTCATCGCCACCTTTCTGGCCCCGGGTTTCGCTGCCAGCATTAAGACATTCTTGAACATCCCGCCCACAATCGCCGAGCTTTGGATGGTTGGATACCTGCTTGTTGTCGGGGTGAGCGGGTCCAGCGTCGATCGTGCGTGATCCGGCAGCCACAACCAAGGGTTGACAGTGGCGAAACGCCGCACGGTTTGGTTGTGCTTTCGCGCACGTGCCCGGGTGCGGGTGACCTCCTCCCGCACCCGGCCGTTGGATCATGGTTGTTTGGTAATGCCTGCTTAACTCCAGTCAAACACCACGCCAAGTAGATCATCCGGAGTATCCCGCAGCCGCTCATAAAGCGCCGGCATCGCGGTGTAGGGCACCCGGTCGCGGAGCAGCGGTGCGATTTGCAGGATGCCTTCGCCATGCAGCCGGCAGGTCTCGCGCAAGTCTGCCAGCGTGAAGTGGCTGGCGTGGAGCACTTCGATCTCATGTCCCTGCGCGGCGTTGAAGTTGTAGCTCACCGCGGTGCGTCCCGCGATCATCACCAACCGGCCCTGTGGTCGCAGAATTCCCTGATTCCAAGTGGGGCCCACGATGCGCTCCAGAACCGGCGCTCCCGAATCTTCAAAGATGCAGTCAAACGGCCCGAGCGCCTTGAGGTTGTCCCAGTTGGCATCTGGCACAGCCACGTTGTGTGCTCCAAGACCGGCGGCCACATCCAGTCGGGCCTGGTTCAGATCGCACACGGTGACCACGGCGCCGCACGCGCGCGCGACCTGTGCCGTGAACTGGCCGATAAGCCCGGCCCCCACCACCAGCACGCGCTCACCCAGCGCTACGCGCGCGCGTCGCACATCGTGCACCGCCACGCTGGCCACCCCATAGAGCGCGGCCTCGGATGGTTCGACCCGGGCCGGCAGCTTGATCACCAGGTCGTCCGGCCCGGCCGTGCCGCAGAAAAACTGGCGGTGTTGCTGGAAGTCGCCGTGAAAGATTACATCGCCCGCAGCAAAGCCGGTCACACCGGCACCCACCGCGAGCACGCGACCGACGTTTTGGTAGCCCGCGCGACCCGGCCAGCCGCGGCTGTAGTTGCCACCCATGAGCGTATTGCGCTCGGTGCCGTTGGTCAGGCCGGTGTACAGGGTCTGGCATAGCAGTCGGCCCGGCTCGTTGCGCGGCGTGGCCTCGTCAATCAGCGCGGCGCGACCGCGCTCCACAAACATGATGCCCTTCATGGTCGCGGGCAGGCCGGCCGGTGCGTAACGATCGGTGGGGGTGCGGACCAGTTGCAACGAGGGAACGTAACCCTCTCTCTCGACGTAGTAGTGGCCGGGCACGTGCGAACCGGATGGCACCGTGCCGTAGCACACCTGAATCGTAAAGTCCTCGCTGTTTCGCCCGGTGCCGGGCAGGCCGTCCGAGCCATGCTCATAGCCGGCCGGGACCATCCACACGTCGCCCGCGGCGAGCTCAAAATCGGTGCGTACACCGGCATGGTCGATCCAGTAGGACGTGCCGTTCCCGGACAGGATCAGCCAGGTCTCGTCATGGTCGTGAAAGTGCTTCTCGGTGGTGACAACTTTGAATCCGCGCTTAAGTAGTCCGGGATGGTGTGCCATATGGGTCTCCTTGTTGAGGGCCGATTATCACGCCTTGCGACTACCGTTCGTAATAGCCTGGCCGGTTTGGATGATAAATGGTGATGCTGCGCCCGCGTCAGCACGTGATGTCGACTAAAAACTTTCGTCGCCTGACTCCGTTCGGTTCATGGGAGGTGACAGGTGTGTGGCCGGTGCGGTCACTCTCCTGCTGGGCGCGGCCCGATCACGGCCTTGAGCCGGTTCAGTAGCGTCCGGTCACTGTCTCGGGCGGGCGCACGAGCAACACCGGTATGCTGGCGTGCTGGAGCACCTTGTCGGCCACGCTGCCCATCGTGGCCCGCTCCCAGCCGCTGCGACCGTGGGTCGCCATGGCAATCACGTTGGCTCCCGAACGCGCTGCACCGTCGAGAATTTGTTTGGCTGGCTCGCCGCTGGCGACCAACGCGGTTACAGTGAGGCCCTCGTGGCGCAGGCGCTCGGCAATCGTGTCCAAATACTCCTGGCACGAATGCGTGACCCGCGTCTGAAATTCTTCCAGTTGCTCGGGCAACATCACGTCGTCTATCCATATGTCTGGCACGATGCGCAGCAACACCAACTCACCGACTGGATCGGCATGTTTTGCGATCGAAGTTGCAGCGGGCAGCGCGGCTTCGGCAAGTTTTGAACCGTCCAGCGGGATGAGAATGGTTTTGAATTTGGTCATATGGCAAAAGTATCGACAGTGCCTTGCCCGGCGGTAGACCCGAGTGGCTCCGGTTGGCTGGGTCACCTGACCAGTGCCGGCGGATTTTGGAACGGCGAAGCCGTTGACCAACCTAATATGTTCCGGGTGGTATGTGCTCCCACTGCGTGATCCACTGTTCGTAACTCGGCACGCTGGATGGATGGGCCGGGCTGCGCGCCACAAACCCCTGTCGTTTGCCAATGTCCGAAGCGCCCTCGGTCGCTTCAAAGCGAATGTCGACGGACCAACGGACGGCATCGCTCATGTTTGGCAGCGCCCGATGTGGCGTCTTCTGCGGAAAGCACAAAACGTCGCCCGGATCCATTTCGACCGAGATTCCACGCAACGTGGCACGGTCTTCCCTCGTCAGGCCGATAAAGCCGGTTTCATCCTCGAAATTGTCGAAAAGCATTCCGTTTTGCATCCGTTCGGCCACCTGCAAACAGCTGTTGTGCTCGGTAACCCGCACAAGCGGCATCCACATACTGAGGATGTGAATATTGGCCGCATCCCGGTAATACTGCGCATCCTGATGCCACGGCGTGTTCGTCCACAGCTGATCGGGTAGCTTTGGCCGGGCATTAAAGATGCCGTTAACCGACACCTCGGGTGTGCCCAAAAGGTCCTGGGCAATATCGACCAAAACCGGATGCGCCAAAAACTCAAATATCTCTCGGCACACAATGTCGCGGCGCGGGCTTCGAACATAGCGCGGTTTGCCGGCACGGTTCCACGCCACTACGAGGCGCCGCTCAAACGATTCCGCCACAAGCGCATCCGGGAGCAGACCCTGACCGACCCACTTCGCGATCGTTTGATCGGTCCAGCGTTGCAAGGCAACGCGCGCCAGTTCCAGCGCGTCCGCCGGGACAGCGTTGCGCGCAAGCAGCCAGCCGCGTTCATGGTATTCCGCAATACTTTCAGTGTTTAGTGCCATATCCAGATTCCAGGTGAGCGTTTGGCCCGTGCAGTTTGGTTCTGCTCCGGCTGTTGTCGCCTGCCTATCGTAGCACCGTGTACCCGTGAAGCCTTGGACTGCGTTTGCGCGCATAATGCACCGCGATATGCAATACGACTTTGCGGTGGTCGGGTGTGGTGGCTTGATTGGCTCAGCCGCGTTGAAATATCTCTCTACTGAAAAACATGCGGTGGTCGGCGTCGGCTCGCCCGAGCCACGGGACTTCAGCCGCCACGATGATGTGTTTGCCAGCCACTATGACGAGGCACGCGTCACGCGCGTGTTGGACGCCAGTCCAATTTGGGCCGGGTTGGCTCATGCAAGCCTCCAACGCTTCCCGGAAATCCGGGCGGGCAGCGGGCTCCCGTTCTACGACACGATGGGGTGCCTGCGCGTCGGCGAGCCGGATACGATCGCCAGGCTGGCCGAGGTTGGAACCGCGTTTGGTGCAACGTTCGAGCTTCTTGATAACACTGCGCTGAAAGACCGGTTTGGCTTTGTTGACAGCCATGACATGGTTGGCGTATTGGAACGCGGCCGCGCCGGAACACTCGCGCCGCGCGCGCTGGTGCGGTCTCAACTGACCCTGGCGCGTGCGCACGGCGCCCACGTATATGAGGACGTGGTCATCCGCATAGCTACCACGGCCTCCGGCTGCACGTTGCACCTGAAATCTGGCGGGCAGCTCAACGCCGGCGCGGTGTTGGTAGCAGCGGGCGCGTTCACAAACTTTCATGACCTGCTGCCGGTCAAGCTACCCATGAAGGCGATGCCGGAGACGGTGGTCTTGATGCCGGTGCCCGAGTCGCTGTTTGCGCAGAACGTGCCTGCACTGCTGTATTACCGCTGGCTGAATGCCACTGCTTCCTATCTGTACGCCACACCGCCCATGCGCTACGAAGATGGCCGGTGCTACATGAAAGCCGGAGCGCTCAATGATGGCGTTGAGGTGCATTCGCTGACGCAGGCGGTCGACTACTTTCGCTCGGGTGGCAACCGCGTGCTTGCGCTGGAGCTCGCCCAAGGTGCGCGCCTCGCGGTGCCCGCTATGCAACTGGAGGGTTTCAAGATCAAGCCATGCATCCTTGCCAATACTGCGACCGGTCTGCCCTATATCAGCGCGGTCACCCCGGGTCGACTGTATGTGGCTGCGGGCGGCTGCGGCGCGGCGGCAAAGTCATCGGATGAGATTGGCCGGCTTGCGTCCCAGCTTGTGTTGGGGCGCGACGCGTGCGAGGCGTTCCGCCTGCCGGCGTAATAGGTGAGAACGCGCCTGCCCCAGCGCTCAACGGTTGATGGCGCCGGGCGGAATATGACACTCGCCCGACCGCGCATTCAAGGATGGTTGCTTGCTTGAAGGCGTGGTCGGGTGTTGTTGTTTCACTCGGTCGCGATCATGCGCGCGCGGGTTCGCCGTCACGCCACCAGTATGCTTCGTGTGGCGCGGTGGCCTTGAAATCAAGTCGGTCGACCCCCAGATAGTGCAGCGTGGCGCGTTCAAGCAGCGAGAAGTCATCCGGGTTTGCGCGGTCAAATTTCATCGGCTCCTTTAGCACCACGGGCGGGTTGCTCATAAAGCGCGGGTTGCCGGTGACGTTGTTCGATGAGGCGTGCAACATGAACGGGTGAATGATCGCCACGTCACCCGCCTTGCCGGTCACCTCCTCAAAGCGCGTGCATTTCGCGATCATCTCCTGAAACTTAAAGTCGCTTGGAGGCACGCCCTCGGGATGGTCGGCCAGGAAGCGCGCGATCAGGCGCACCGAATCCGGTGCGATAAACGTTGCACCACCCTGATGCCGCATATCGGACCACATCACGATCGGTAGAATCGCCTGTTCGCGGCTGTCCAAAAAGTGGCGAAAAAAGCTGCCATCCTTGTGCCAGCCCGTGACATTGGCCGATGGCGGCTGCCAGGGCTCACCCGCGCCGCGATTAAAGTTGACGATGAACGCGTCTGACCACGTCCACGAGTTGATGCTCGTGAAGTGCTTGCTCTTGATGTGCATGACCTCGGTCTCCAAGCGGTCTTCGCCACCGATCACGTCCATCAGCGCATCCCACGCCTTGGGTGCCACGGTTTTGACCGGAACTTGGTTCAGGTGGTCCATGTGCACCAGCCCGCGCGCCCAGGTCGATGGGTTCTTTGGGTCATAGCCCAGTCGGGTATATGCCTGATCGATCCACGGGTTTGAGATCGAAAGGTTGATGGCATCCTTAATGATGAGATATCCGTTGTCGAGAAAACTTTGGATGTGTGCGTCGGTTAATACCTTGTACTTGCTCATATATGGTCCCCCTTCATTTGTGAAGTGCGTTTCCGTGGCCACTGTGTTGCAGCAGTCATGGGCGCAACCTTCACGTTATGGTTAAACGAACTTGGTTCGTAAATTCTAACAAGAAATCCCTCATTTAGTGTATGACTTTGTCCGCAATTGTTCATTCTGTTTGCATAGTTCGTTTGACATTTCGACGTTCAAACACTACACTAGTGCATAGGCGTCCGCGTTGGCCGCTGCGTTAGAACAACGTAACACTTACAAGATTTTATAGATTTAGGAGGAAAATACATGAACGTCTGGAGGTCCAAAAGGTTTCTCGTCCCGTTGAGCAAACGAAATGTGTTGACCACGGCAGTCACGGCCGCGGTCTTTACGACTGTGTTGATCGGATGTGCGGCGCCCCCCACGACGGCAGCGCCAACAAACGCACCGGCGCCCGCCGCAACGTCCGCTCCGGCCGCCCCTGCGCCAACCGCTGCGCCAGCGGCCACAGCTGCCCCGGCCCCAACCACCGCGCCAGCGCCAACCGCTGCTCCGGCACCGGTCGCCAAGGTGGAGCGCAAGGATATCCTTGTTATTCCTGGCAACGTGAATATCCCCGCCCCGGATGTTTGGAACCCATATATTCCCGGCGTATTCATTCTGCAGGGCATGAACCAGAACATGATGGAGCCCCTATTCATGCTCAACTATGAAACGGGCAAAATCGACGGATGGCTGGCGGAGAGTTACACCGCGAACGCCACGCAGGATGAGTGGACCGTCAAGTTGCGCAAGGGCACCGAGTGGAGCGATGGCGTGCCACTGACCTCGGATGACGTGGTCTTCACCATCAATATGCTGAAGGACAATGCACCCCAGCTCAACTGGTCCGGCGCGGTCAAGCAGTGGGTCAAGACGGTTGAGGCCGTTGACCCGCAGACCATCAAGTTCACGTTGACCGGGTCCAACCCGCGCTTCGTGATGGAAAACCTGGCCGGCACCACGTCGCAGGCCATAGTTCCGGTGCCCAAGCACGTGTGGCAGGGCAAGGATCCGGTGACGTTTAAGAACCCGGCCGACCTGAAGGCCGGTGGACCCATTTTTAGCGGACCCTACACCGTCAAGAGTTTCTCGTCGACCGAGTTTGATTACAAGCGAAATGACAAATGGTGGGGCGCCAAGACGGGCGCCTTCAAGTTGCCGGCACCCCTGGAGATTCGCCGGCCCTGGATCGGAGATTCCGCAACCGCCAACCAGATGGGCGTGACCAACGACGCGGATGTTGCCGGACCAGGGACGCCAAGCGAGCTGAAGGCGCTGCAGGCGCAGAACGCAAAGTTGGTGTCATATACCGACAAGCCGCCGATCGGCTGGATTGATCCATGCCCGCGCATGCTTACCGTGAACAACACGGTCAAGCCGTGGGATAAGAAGGAAATGCGCTGGGCGTTGTCCTATGCCATCAACCGGCAGCAGATCGTGGACGTGGTGAACGAAGGCGCCGGCGCCACATCCTCGTTCATATTCCCGGACTATGCCGCGATGCAGCCTTATAAGGATGCGATCAAAGATATCACCGCTCCGATTGGCGAGTTTAACCTGGACAAGTCGCACAAATTGCTCGAAGGCCAAGGTTACAAGCTGAAGGACGGCAAATATATCGGCGCGGATGGCAAGCCCCTCACCCTGAACATCGTTGCACCGCCTTTTATGGATCCATGGGCGAAGATGGTCGTGCAGCAACTGAATGCCGCCGGCATCGATGCGGTAGAGAAAATTATCGAGTGGGGCATCTTCCGCGACCAGACTGGGCGCGGCCAGTTTGAAGCCGCCACGGATTGGGACGGATGCGGCAGCGTGATCGAACCCTGGTTCGGCATGCAGCGTTTTCACAAGAAGTGGGTGAACCCGGTCGGCACCGCGGGCACCGAGTATGTGGACAACACCAACAACGCCGCGCGCTGGTCGAACGACAAGTATTCGGCGCTGATCGACCAGATGGGCAGCCTGCCGCTGGGTGACCCCAAAGTCACAGACCTGATGAAGCAGGCGGTCACGATCTACACAGACGAGCTGCCAGACATCCCCTTGGTGCAGACGCCAGCGTTCTACTTGTTTAACACCAAGTACTGGACCAACTGGCCAACAAAGGACAATAATTACGTCCAGCCCCCCTTGCACTGGGAGCACTTCCTGCGCCAGCTGGTTGAACTTAAGCCGGCCTGATAACTTTCCTGTTAGGTCTTCCCGCCACCCGATTACCCGGGTGGCGGGTGTGTTTGTTTAAGGCAGGTGAACTCACATGCGTGGGTTGGATATTCGTTATTTCGTGCGGCGTATCTGGATGTTCTTTCTGGTCATCTTTATCGCTGCGTCATTTAATTTTTTGATCCCGCGTCTTGCGCCAGGGAACCCCATCGGTGCAATCACGTCACGCATGGCGAACGCTAGCGCGGGTATCGAGAACGGTCAGGCCATGTTCGAGGCCTACCGCAAACGGTTTGGGTTGGATGAACCGATGTACGTCCAGTATGGCAAGTACATGTGGAATGTCATTCACCTTGACTTTGGTCAATCTCTGTCCGCCTATCCTGCGGATGTGTGGGACATTATCAAGCCGGCCGTCGGTTGGTCGGTTGGCCTGATCGGTGTCAGCGTCATGCTTACCTTCGCGCTCGGTATCACGATCGGCGCAGCGCTGGCTTGGAAGGGCACGCCCCGCATCGTTAGATCGCTCCTGCCGCTGACCATGATCGGTGGCGTGCTGCCCTACTACTTGATGGGCATTCTGCTGCTGTATGTTTTTGCGTTCACCGCGAGGCTGTTGCCGATGAGTGGCGCTGCAGACAGCTCCATCCCGGTGGAGTTTGACTGGCCGTATGTGCAGACCATCGCCAGCCATGCCGTGTTGCCGGCGCTGTCGATCATTCTCACGAGCCTTGGCACCTGGGCATTGACCATGCGCGGGCTGATCGTCAATACCGTTGGCGAGGACTATATGCTTCTGGCCGACGCCAAAGGGCTGAAGAAGATGCGCATCCTGTGGTGGTATTCCGTGCGAAATGCCATCCCTCCGCAGGTGACCCATCTGGCCATTGCGTTGGGCTACGTGGTCTCCGGTGCAATATTGGTGGAGATTGTCTTCTCCTATCCGGGGCTTGGATACCAGCTCTACCAGGCGATCGTCAACAGCGACTACACCGTCATTCAGGGTATCACGCTCGTGCTTACGTTGTCGGTTGGCTTTTCTGTTTTGATTATTGACTTGATCTATCCGCGGCTTGATCCGCGGGTGACCTATGTTGCGGAGAGTTCCGGCTGATGAATACAACTACATTGCCCCTTGTAAAACCGGATAACGCCGGTAGCACCATTGCCCGGGCGTTGCGCAATACGTGGGCATTTCTCAAAGAAAACCGCATGTTTACCACCGGGGCACTGTTGCTGGTGGCGCTGCTCCTATTTGGCGTCGTTGGGTCGGCCCTGATGGACCTGAAAGCGGCGGACATGGGTACCAACCCGTTGAACCTCGCTCCAACGTGGCAATATCCGTTGGGCACTGACGGATTTGGTCGCAACATGCTGGCCGTGATGGTATATGCCATCCCCAACACGTTCAAGATCGGCTTTTTGGCCGGCGTTGTCGGCGTCGTGATTGGCACGCTGATCGGTCTGTTTGCGGGCTATTTCAAGGGTCCGTTGGATACGTTCTTCAGCACCTTCGCTGATGTGATGCTGGTCATCCCCACGTTGGCCATTCTGATCACCGTTTCGGCCTATGTGCGGGTGGTGACCGTGGAAACCATGGCACTGATCGTCGGTCTGCTGGCCTGGCCACTGCCGGCGCGGGTAATCCGAGCGCAGACGCTCAGCCTGCGCGAGCGCTTGTTTGTGGATGTCGCCAAGCTCTCGGGTGCGAGCGATTTCGACATCATCATCACCCAGATCCTGCCCAACCTGACCGCGTATCTGGCGGCCACTTTTGTGGGCGCGGTGAGCGGCGGCATTCTGGCCTCGGTCGGTGTGGAGGTGCTCGGGCTGGGCCCGCAGACGATCCCCACCATAGGCCGCACACTGTATTACGCCTTTCAACGATCGGCGCTGTTCCGTGGCATGTACTGGTGGTGGGGTCCACCCGTCGTAACCCTGGCCATCATTTTTTCAGGGCTCTTTCAAATGAGCATTTCGTTGGACAAATACGCAAATCCCCGCACCAAAAGCGGTTCGGGTGGCTAAATGGCGGAAAAATTAAATATGACAAAACAGTTGGCCACGGGCTTGGGGCGATCGCATGGCGAGTAATCCCGCACCGAACTCCACCGAACCCGTGTTGGTGGTGCGCGACCTCAGCGTAACCTATCGCACGCCGGCCGGTCCGGTGCGCGCAGTAAATGGGGTCAGTTTTTCACTGCGACCGGGCGAGCGACTCGGGCTGGTAGGTGAATCTGGTTCGGGGAAAACCACAACCGCGCTCAGCCTGATGCGGTTGCTGCAGACCTCGGCGGTGATAGAGGGCGGTCAGGTCCTGTTGGGCGGCGTCGACCTGCTGCAGCTTTCGGAAGAGGACATGCGCGAGGCCCGCTTTGCGGAGATCGCACTGATCCCCCAAGGTGCGATGAACTCGCTGAACCCGATGATGAAGGTCGGCGAGCAACTGCGCGACACGATCCGCGCCCACCGCGCTGGAAGCAACGCCAAGGCAACGGCTGACACTGATGCACGGATTCAAAGGGCGTTGGAGTCGGTTGAGCTGCGCGCCACCGTGGTAAACAGTTATCCGCACGAACTGAGTGGCGGGATGAAGCAGCGCGTGTGCATCGCCATGGGCATCCTGCTCAATCCCAAAGTCATCATCGCAGACGAGCCTACGAGTGCCCTGGATGTGGTGGTGCAGCGGCAGGTGATGGAAACGTTGCGCAAGGTGCAGGAGGCGCTGGGCGCGGCAGTGATCCTGGTCGGGCATGACATGGGTCTGATGGCCCAATTTGTCGACCGAATTGGCGTTATGTATGGCGGCAAACTGGCCGAGGTTGGACCGGTGCGCGGCATTATCAAAGACCCGCTGCACCCGTATGCGCAGTTGCTGATCAAGAGCCTGCCGAATTTGGAGACCAAAGAGAACTTTCGCGGCATTCCCGGGCTGACGCCATCGTTGCTGAATCCGCCGTCCGGATGCATGTTTCATCCGCGTTGTCCACAAGCCATGCCGCGTTGTGCAACCGACGTCCCGGCGCTCGTTGAAATAAAGACAGACCGGTGGGTATCGTGCCTGCTGTATGAAGGGAGTCCATCATGACATCGTTACTGGAGGCGCGACAGGTATCCCGGGTCTTTGGTACCGGATTGCTGAACAAGACCGGCACACTTGCCGTGGATGGTGTTTCGTTGGTCATCAAAGAGGACCGGCCCTCCATCACGGCCATTGCGGGTGAAAGCGGCAGTGGCAAGACCACGCTGGCGCGTCTGCTGCTGGGCATGATCCAGCCCACCAAAGGCGAGATTCTATATAAGGGCCGCAGCTTAACCAGCATGGATCGCCAGGGGCGTGAAGAATTTCGGCGTCAGGTGCAGGCCATTTTCCAAGACCCCTACGAATCCTATAACCCGGTCTACAAGGTTGACCAGGTGCTGACATTGCCATTGCGCAAGTTCCGGCTGACCCATTCCAAAGAACAGACGCACCAGCGGATGGAGGAGAGCCTGCGCATGGCTGGTTTGCGCCCGGAAGAGACACTGGGACGCTATCCGCATCAGCTGAGTGGCGGCCAGCGTCAGCGCATCATGGTGGCACGCGCGCTCCTGCTCAACCCGCGCATTATCCTGGCCGACGAGCCGGTTTCGATGGTTGACGCGTCGCTGCGGGCAACCATTCTCGAGAGCCTGGTCAAATTAAAGCGCGACCTCGGTATTTCGCTTGTCTATATCACGCATGATCTGACCACCGCCTATCAAGTCAGCCAAAATATCTATATTCTTTATCGCGGATCTGTGGCGGAGCTGGGCAGCGTGGAAGAAGTTATCAAGCACCCCAGGCACCCGTATACGCGCCTGCTTGTCAGCTCGATTCCGCTGCCGGACCCGGATATTCGATGGGGCGGGGGCAGCGAGATGGATACCAAATCCGCCACGGGAACCGCGCATGTAGACGACGCAAAAGGATGCAAGTTTGTGAGCCGCTGCCCCTTCGCCATGGCGGAGTGTCGGCATGCGCCGCCTCCACTGTATCGCACCGAGGATGATCGGGCGGTTGCGTGCTACCTATATAAGGACCACCCGACGGTCAGCGGCGGAGAAATGGCGGAGTCATTTGCAAGTGCGTAATGATGTTTTAGATTTCACAAAGATTTCTAATAGTTTTATGTTAGGATTCCGTCTGCATGACCCTCAAACGCAGACAACTCTTCACTGTGGCCGCCGCCACGGTCGCGTGGAGCGCAATCCAAATTGGGACCGCCGCGGCTGGTGGTGATCACTGGTATGACGACGCCACTGCACCCGGTGAGCGCTCGGTGCGATACACCGTGGGGCGGGCCTACTATCCCTTTTGGATCCACACCAAGCCCGACCCGTCAACGAAAGGCGTCAGGTTTGTGGACGCGGGCGAGCTAATTACCATCCGCGCCGAACTCGATGGCGCGATGATCGATTCACACAACCCGATCTGGTATCGGACCCACGACGGCTATGCGCATTCATCCGCCGTCCAGCCGTGCGAAAATCATTGGAACCTCCCGGCCACCCGCATCACACCCGGCGGGCAGTGGGCCGAGGTCACGGTGCCCAGGTTGATCGCGCGCGACAACCCGGCCGATGATGCGCCGGCGGCCTATTCGCTCTATTCCGGTTGCATGGTGCGTGCGCTGGAGCGGGTAAACAGCCCGGCGGGCTGGCCCTGGTATCGCATAGCGGATGACAAGCGCAGGGAGCCCGTGTATGTTTGGGCACAGCAACTGCGCCTGCTCCGACCGGAAGACACCGCGCCCATTTCGCCAAAAGTGGTTGATAAGCGGATTGAGGTCAGCATCCCCGACCAAACGGTGACCGCGTTTGAAAACAACACCCGGGTGCTGCGCGTGCGCACCGCCACCGGCATCAAGATGAAGCGCGCGGATGGATCGGTGCTTGACTTGACCACCGATCCGGGCGAGCACGCGGTGCTCTTCAAGCTGGCCGGCCAACACATGATCGGAGGCGCCGCGGGCGATGTCAATCACTTTGATTTGCCCGGTGTCTCGTGGACGACCTATTTCACGCGCGGCGGAATTTCATTTCACGGCACCTATTGGCACAATGACTATGGCCTCCCGCGTAGCCATGGCTGTTGCAATCTGCAACCCGCGCACGCGCAGTGGATCTATCGCTGGACCACCGCCAGTGGGCTGGCGTCATCCAGCAAGATCGCGGGCACGCGGGTCACGGTGATTGCCTAGCCCTGGCCATCGGCCAGTCTGCGCAAAATTTTGCGTTTCTACTTCGCGGTCGCCGCGGTCATCTTGTCCCAATAGTGTTCCTGCCACCCATGGCTGATGTCGTGGAACTGTGCGTCGGGTATGCCTGTCTGCGTAAAGGCCATTGTGGTGCCGTCGGCACTCGGCGACAACTCATAGGTAACGGTGGAATGGTGACCGGCGGGCCAGTCACCCGCGCGCCACATCTGCACGATCCGCTTATTTGGGACAAGCTCCAAATTGACCGCGGAAAGCATGCCGCCAAAGCCGGAGAAAGCGCCACCCACGGTGGCGTCCATCTCGGTGGGCGCGCCGGTCATAGCCGTGTGACCCTCCGCCGTGGCCAGCATGTTGTAGATGACCGACGGTGCGGCCGCGAAGTGATGCGTCGAACGAAGTGATTTGTACATGTCTTTTTTCCTTTATTTACGGTTGTTTGGTCGAATTTGTTGATAAATATTGCGCCAGGCTATCCAGGCAGCCATCCCAGCCACCCGAATGATTTTGCGCCTGCGCCTCGGAAGGAAACAGGGTATGGGTAAGCGTGAGCTCGGTCGCGCCCGGGACTTCGCGGAGTGCGATGGTGACCAGCGTTCCCTGCACGGCCGCTGAATTCCACGTAAACGCCAGACGGTCCACTGGTGCAATCTCCTGATACGTCCCGTGCACGCTGATCATGCTCATGTCACCATCAAACATCTCAAGCGTATAGGCGCCACCGATGCGGAAATCTGCGGTGACAATCGTTCGCCAACCCACTTGGGCAAAGAACCAGCGCGCCATGATGGCAGGGTCGGACCAGGCCCGGAAGACATGCGCCCGCGGCACGGGCAGCACGCGCACGAGCACAAGTTGGTGGGGGTTTTCAGTAGCTGGCATTTTGTGATGAGTGCCGTTATTCCTTGTCGGGTCCGGTTGGCGGCGTATAAGTGGTCAGAAAGTCTGCCAACTCGCTCAAGCGATCATCCCAGAATGAGGCAAGATGTGCCAGCGTCTCCGCCGCTTGTTTGATTGGCGCCGGATTAAATTCACATTGTTGCAGCCGGCCGTCCCGGGTCTGTTTGACAAGGTCCGCATGCCGCAGCACCTTGATGTGCTTTGACACAGCAGCCAGCGACATCTCATACGGGTTTGCCAGCTCGCCGACCGTGCGTTTCCCATCGGCCAGCGTGCGCAAAATTCCCCGGCGCGTACTATCCGCCAGCGCGTGGAATATCAGATCTAGTTCGGCTTCAGAACGTTTAACCATCTGGTTGATAGTGTAACACGTTTGGCACATTTGTCAACCATTTGATTGAATGTCGAGGGAAGCATCCCCCCCGGGGGGATAGGGTATAATGCTGCTTATGGAATCAGCTCAGCGCACAAAGGTCATACGCCGGCTCAAGATTGCCGAGGGACATGTGAGTGGAGTGGCGCGCATGGTCGAAGAGGATCAGTATTGCATCGACGTGATCCGTCAGATTTCGGCCGTGCAGGCTGCGCTTTCAAAGGTCTCGCAGGAGATTCTTGAAGAGCACCTGGCAACCTGCGTGACCAACGCGGTGCGCGGAGATGATTCACATGAGCGCGAGCGCGTGCTGCGCGAGATCGCAGACGTGTTTCGGCATAAGTAATTGCAAGGAGAAAATAATATGACTAGCAAAACAGTGATCGTTCCAAACATCGGTTGTGAAGGCTGCACCCGCACCATCAAAAATGAAGTGGGTGAGCTCGCCGGGGTAAAGCACGTTACGGCCGATGTCACCACCAAGGTCGTGACCGTAGACTTCGAGGTGCCGGCGACCTGGGGCGCGATTAGCGCCAAGCTCGCCGAGATTGACTATGCGGCGGAAGAGCCTTTGATGCCGGTGTAGGTGGCTGTACGAAACCTTCACAGCCCTGTGCGAAACCCCCACAGACCTGTGCGAAACCCTCACAGGGCTCGAAGCCCTGTGAGGGTTAGCAGCGGTGTGTGAGGGCTAAAAGCAAGTGTGAGGGTTCGCAGGAACGTGTGAGGGCGTACGAAACCCCCACAGACCTGTACGAAACCCTCACAGGGCTCGAAGCCCTGTGAGGGTTGGCGGCGGCGTGTGAGGGCGTACGAAACCCCCACAGACCTGTGCGAAACCCTCACAGGGC
>JANXLU010000098.1 GCA_025354985.1 Chloroflexota bacterium | reverse complement strand
ACGAAACAACCTGCCAGATCAGTTCCGCCAGAGAAAGGTGAGATCTGGACAGCAGATCCAAGTTCATTGCTAATCCACTGCGCTGTATCTGCAGAAAGAGGTGAGCCCGTAACCATCAACGATCGCAGCTGCGGAAATGGTCCAATATCGGAGGGTGAAAGGTTGGACTCCTTGAGGACGTCAAGCAAACGGGCAGAGAGACCCAAGTGAGTAAGATTCTGATTTTTTGCGAGGCGAAAAAGCTGGAGCATGTCGGGGAAAGTAGGCGAGCCATCAAAGAGTACGAGGGTCGCACCCGAAGCTAGTACCGAGATTTCCCAATTCCACATCATCCACCCGGTGGTTGTATAGAAAGCAACACGGTCACCTTTCTGTATATCGCATTGAAGGCACTGCTCGGCTAAGTGTTTAAGAAGAATTCCACCGGATCTATGAATTAATCCCTTAGGGACCCCCGTTGTTCCTGAGGTAAAGAGCACATAGGCGGGATGATCAAATGGCCGTCGAGGATGAGAGAGCGCCTTAATAGAACGGGGGATATCTGACCACCGCACTGTCTTAATACCCACTGTTTTGTTGACCTGCTTATCCTCGACCAAGATCAATAGTTCGAGTGTTGGGATTGCCGCTGCAACGGCCGCAATAAGTTCGGAACGGTCAAAGACTTTACCTGCCCACCTATATGAGGTGACGGCTATCAGAACCTTAGGTTCAAGTTGGGCAAATCTCGAAATAATTGCCGCATCCCCAAATTCCGGTGAGGCACTTGCAACAATGGCACCTATCTCAAAGCCCGCCAACGCAAACGAAAGAACTTCGAACCCCACGGGTAAAATCGAAACTATGCGATCCCCAGACTCGATCCCATTTTCCCCCAAAAGCGCCGCCAGATCACTGACTTTCTGAAGAAGCTCTTCATGAGAATATTCGATTCCAAGGCATTGAGAGTCACTCTCGTTAACGGTAGCGACACCGACACCGCCAGAGAGCAAATTCTCGGCTAGATTCATCTTTGCATCAGGGAAAAACCGGGAATCTGGTAATTTGACGGGGATCTCATTTCTCTCACCCTTCTCCCCGATCACGCCACAGAAATCCCAGAGGGCAGACCAAAATTGGCCAGGCTCCTGAACGGACCAGCTATGTAACTCAGCACTCGCAGATCCATGATGTTGGGATCGAGTGGCCTCGATAAATTTCGCGTATTGGGTGGATTCGGAATTATGTGGAGACCAGATCGGAATCGCCTGGGTCATCTAGCCGTCCAACCATTGTCGATTGAGAATGAAGAACCGGTAATGGAATTTGAATGTGGACCGCATAGATAGAGCACCATCGCAGCAATCTCATCGGGCTCGATCAACCGTTTGATAGCGGCAGGCGCCAGCATTATTTCCTCGAGCACCCGTTCTTCACTTATATGGTTGAGGGCAGCCTGGCTTGCAATCTGCTTCTCCATCAGATTGGTTCGCACAAATGCAGGTGCAATGGTGTTGGCCGTAACTCCGTGCGCACCAGCCTCAAGACTCACCGTCTTATGAAGGCCCTCCATACCGTGTTTCACCGCAACATAAACTGACTTAAAAGGTGAGGCGACGTGGCCGTGGACACTAGAGATTCCAATTATCCGACCCCACTTATTTCTATACATATGTGGCAGAGACTTCTGTATGAGATAGAAAGGCGTACGTAACATTAACGCCAACATGAGATCCACTTTATCCATGGGAAACTCTTCTATCGGCGATACGTGCTGAATCCCCGCGTTATTTACTAATATATCGATCCTTAACTCATCGGGAAAATACCTCTCCGGCGCCGCAAGGTCGGCAACGATTATTTCCGCGCCACACTCAGCCTGTAAACCTATGAGCGAATTTTCATCTTGATCTACTGCAATCACGCGAGCTCCACTTGCCGCCAACGCCAGTGCGCATGCTCTTCCTATGCCGCTACCTGCGCCTGTAACAAATGCAGTCTTGCCAATATTTGCGCTCGATTCAGAACCACTCATAGGGGAAACATACACTTATTCTCGCCCATGCACGCCGACGGATATTGCGAGAATCTCTCCCGGAAGATTAAGAAGTGCTTCACTTTCATCAACATCCGAAACCGCTATAAATAGAGTTTCTAATTCGGTACCGCCAAACGTGCAATCAAATACTCCACGGCCCTCAATTTCTATAGCGCGTTCTACCGTCCCACTTTTTGGATCTATTTTCAAAATTGCCGCGCCGTAGGCTGAGGCGACCCATATATTCCCCTCTTCATCAACGGCTAATCCATCTGGGGTGGAGTTCGAAGGGAGAGCAATTCGTTTCTCTACTCTCACCGTGCCACTGCTACCGGTTTCGATAATGGCCAGGCGGTCCGCAAAAGTCTCGGCCACCACGAAGTGACTCTCATCGAGACGGGCCATTCCATTTGGGAAAATCAGTGAATTGACTGGAAAATCTAGAACACCTCCCCTAAAACGTGCCAGAGATGATTCTTTCGGAGGATCAGTCTCGGGGTTATATCCATAACTGCCAATCCAAGCGGTTCCGTCCTTGTCCACCAGCATGTCGTTCGCCGGAAATTCCCAGAACTCACTCATGTTTGCGTAAACGTTCTTGCCGCCATCAGCATTTATGCAAAGAACCGAACGAGCTTCACAATCAACAGTGAGTAGATCGCCATTTGCTAGCCACCCGAGGCCGCCCACAGTTGGCAAGATTGAAGCCACTTCGTAGTACTCACCGGTTCCGATGTCAGCACGGTATACCTTGCCAGCTAAAACATCCGAGAACCAGAGTTCACCTTTATGCCAGCGCAATGCTTCTGGAAATGCCAATCCGGTAAAAACGGTCTTCAATTTTTCATGCATCAATTAGAACCTGGAAGACATTCCACCGTCAACGACAAGGGTCTGACCTGTGACATAGGTATTCGTATCACTGGCAAGCCAGGCAATTGTCCTCGCTATTTCAATCGGCTGGGCCGCTCTCTGCAATGGAAGACGCTTATTCTCTAAATATATATTTTTGAACCAATCAGATTCTGTTTCATCGACCCCGTCTACAATCGACATTCGGGTCATCACAAACCCCGGAGCGATCGCATTTACTAGCACACCCGATTCCGCCAACTCCAAGGCGGCTGTGCGGGTAGCAGCCTCGAGCCCAGCCTTTGTGATGTCATATGCAATCGACGCTGGTTCGCTCTGCTTTGCATGAATACTCGTGACACTTACGATGCGGCCATAACCATTCATTGCCATTATGTTCCCAACAAACTTCATCAGAAATACCGGGGCATTAAGATTAACTGCCAGGGTCTTCTGGTATGCATTATGATCCAGCTCGGTGAGATAGTTGGGAATTGAAACTCCCGCCACATTAATCAAAATCTCGATTGATCCGAAATCTTTATTTACTTGATTTACCGCATCTTCACACGCTTGCAAATCAGATAAATCAACGATGTGACTGACAATATTGAGTGCGGCCGGAGTAGACTCTCGGTCAAAGACTGCAACTCTTGCGCCAAGTTCGGCCAGCAAATGCGCCGTTGCTCCACCAATACCATTTGCACCACCGGTCACAATGGCGTTCTTGCCATTAAACGAAATCATTTCACTCCTCTACGCTTGTCGATGCAACCATTAATGCTACCCACCAGTGAAATTTTTCCTTCGGCCCAAGCATATTTACTGTTCCTGTTCTGAGTGATTCTCCTAAACCGGCACCATGCGGCGTGGTGGAAGGTTCAATACCAAGACAGAAATATTCGCCCAGCCATGGCTCGCTCTGGGTTGAGCCCATCTCTTCCCACACCCATACAAATGGAAGATTCTCTGTATCCCACGTAACCCTCACTTCGAGAAGCTCGCCCGTTGCTGTTACACCCAGAGGACCAACATCTTTGATGAGCCCCAGGCGGGCAGGAGTGCTTCTGTTGACTGCTGACCAATCGCTCGCTGAAACCTCAGCCCACGGCTTAAAGAGAGCACCTTTCACCGTACCGTCGTAACTCAACTCCATAAATTGCGCCTGATCGTTGGTCTCCAGTTTCACTTGCGACATGAGAAGTGAATCTCCAAAAACGAGATGCTCGGTGAGGCTAAATTGCCGTGGCTCGTTGCTCAAGTTCACCAATCTTCCAGAGACCGTGATTTGATTTGAGGAAATATTTATTGATCGATAACTCTGAAGCTCTTCATCATGCCAAGCAAGAAGTACTTCAGTGGCCGTTCTGTCCTCGACTTTCCATTGCACCTGCGATGCATTGCCATGGAATCCCTGCGGATATTTTCCTTCCAAATACTGATTACCAGCGTTGGGAAGAAGTGGCTGCCACCCACCATTCCAAGCACGGACCCAGTCCGCTTCATCACCCAATCGAATTGGCTGGATTGCACTCCTCGGCGGCCGCGCCATAAATTGGATTCCTCTGTAGGACGCTTCGCTTATGGCACCTCCCATGTCGGGCAAGATCACAATTTCTAATTCGCCGTTGGTGAGAGTAAGTCTTGTCACGCTCATTCCCCTTTAACGGCGCCAGAAGTGAGTCCAGCGACGAAGTAGCGCTGGCCAAAGAGATAAGCAATAAGGAGTGGAAAAGTTGCAATTGTCATTCCAGCCATAATCGTGGGAATGGAGAGAGAGTAACGGTTTTGGAATCCGGTAATGCCAACCATCAGTGTCTTTTTCTCATCGCTCTGGAGAAAAACGAGAGCAAGTAACAGTTCGTTCCAAGCCCACAGCAAATTTACAACTGTCAATGTGATCAAAGGTGGTCCTGAAAGCGGTAGAACGATCGATCTGAAAGTGCGCAGATCTGAGGCGCCATCGATCTGCGCCGCCTCGATGATGCTTCTTGGAATCGCTTTAAAAAAGTTGGTGAGTAGATAAATCGAAAATGGAAGCATTAAGCCGACGTAAACCATAATCAATATTCGAAAGGTCGAGATCCACCCAAGTTTTGCTCCAAATTGGAAAAGAGGAATGAGAAGGACGACTGGTGGGACAACCATCAGCGAAACTAAAACGCCCAGTACCGACTCTCGACCACGCCACTGCCAGTGGGCAAATCCCCATGCCGCTATCGCCGCTATCGCCACTGTAAGACCAACTGATGCCGATGTCACGATCAAGCTATTTGTGAACCAGCGAGGAAATTGATCATTCCAGGCAGCTTTATATCCCCCCAAGCTAGGGTGCATGGGGATGGACCATGGGTGAGCCAAGAAGTCATCTTGAGTCTTAAGCGAAGCCGTAATCATGAGATAGCCAGGCACAACCGCCATGGCCGCGAAGAGAATCAGAATCAATTGACGAGCGGTGATTCCGGCCTTGGCAATCGGTGTCTTATGAAATCCTCTACTCATCTAATACGCCCGACTGCGATCTACTCTGAACTTTAAAAAAACCAACGATAAAAAAGAGTGTCGAGATAAGAAGCAGAACCGCGGCCGCGGCCGCCAATTCTGGTGCTTGATTTTGGAAGGCACTTCGATAGATATAGAGCTCGGAAACCATGGTTGCGTCGCCCGGGCCACCCTGCCCATTGGTCATCACATAAACATAATTGAAAACCCACGAAACCATGACAATCGCTTCATTGATAGCATAAAAGAGAATGACAGGTCGGAGTTGCGGGAGAGTAATTTTGAGATGCTTCTTAAAGAAGCCAGCGCCATCTATCTGCGCCGCTTCCAGCAGTTCAGTCGGTAAAGATATAAGCCTGGCAAGAATGAGGATCGTTCCAAAACCGACTTCCTTCCAGATAATAATCGCACTCATAGTCACGAGCGCCTGATTTGGATCCCCCAACCAATCAAGAGCAAAACTTTGCAGACCAAGCGCTCTCAACCCCGAATTAAGCGCACCGTTAAGTTGAAGAAGTTGACCGAACACGACTCCAACTACGGGAATTGGCAGTAGATAAGGTAAGAAAACGGCACTCTGATAAAACCGCATTCCTCGTCGTGTCTCAAAAAGCAAAATTGCAAAGAGTAGGGCGAGGGCGACCAGGATGGGTACAGTAAAGAGCAGAAGGGCATTGTGGAATATTGCAGTTTGAAAAAGCGGGTCCGTAACGACTAATCGAAAATTATCTAGACCAACCCACGCCCCACGATATTTAAATGATTGCTGAAGCAGATCTACTAATGAATATCCGAAAACAAAAAGTATTCCGATCCCAGCTGGCAGAATCCAAGGCCATGGTCCAAAGTTCCTACGCCTACCTCGCGCCGCCCCTGATAATTCAGGGGCGGTCACGGGGTAAGCCGTTGTTACGGCTGAGGTCATTTAGACCAGGCGGTGAAGTTCTTGACTAAATTGCGATCTGTTTTTCTCAATCGCTCCATCACTGACTGCATATTTGCCGCAGCTTGCGCACCCGTTCTCGTTCCCTTCAAAACAAGCTGGGCATTTGTGAATACGGCATCCGTATCAAGCTGAGCTGGTATGAAGTTCTCCAAATAGGGTCCCCCCGCCAAGACACTTGTGAAAAGTGCTCTCTTAACAGGATCTTTAACTCCGGCGATACTAAATCGGTCATCCGCCGGCATGGATCCGGTCCTAGCGAACCAGTTATTCAATTGCGCTTTTTGATGAGAGAACATGAGGAAATCAGCAGCAACTTGGGGATACTTCGTCCACTTGGTAATACCAATTGTCTGCGACGTGGTTCCCAGTTTGCCGGCGAACGCTCCGGTTCCCCATTTTGGCATAGGCATTACAACAACTTTTGAAGCGCCAACCTTTGCAACAAAGTTGGGCGTATCAGGTCCGGCGACAACGGTCATAGCCGCTTTTCCGCTGACCCATAGTTGTTGTGCTTGATACAACTGGAGAGAGTTAATATCGGTATTCCAACAATGATGACTCTGCGTCTCTTGCAAGCGTGTCCACCAGGCCGCATGAATGGGATCAGTAAATTTCTGCTTTCCCACCACTGCTGAAATCACGTCATTACTCGAAGTGACGGACTGAGCTCCAATTATTGAGTAAAGCCAGCCGCCAAACCATCCATCCTTGATTCCACCAGCAATAGTGGTTACTCCTTTTGCACTGAGAACGTCACAAGCTTTGAGCAGGTCCGTCCACGTTGTAGGAACTGTGAGTTTGTACTTGCTGAAGACATCCTTACGTGCGATGACAGGGAAGGATGGATTTACATACCAAGGAGCAGTCCAAATTTTTCCTTGAAATGCTTCTTCGGTAGATGCGTTTATGTAGTGCGCTAATTCCTTTGCAGGAATGTAATCCGAGACGGCCGCAATTTGACCATCCCATCCTGGCTGTTGAGCGTAAATTCCACCCCAGAAATATTGTAGATCTGGACCCTTCTTGGCAGCCGCCGCTGCCGCAAATGCGGGCACCAATCCGTCAGTAGTCTGCAGGACTGTTTGAATAGTGACATTTGGATGCTTCACCTTATAAGCCTTAATGGTGTCGGCCAGCCAGAGTTTTGCTCCAGGTGCTTCTTGCTCACCCCACCACCACATGACAAGTTTCACTGGGCCCGTTGGAAAGGCGGCCCTCGAGGGAGTAACAGCCGTTGCTCCAGTTGATCCAAGTGAAGAAATCAATATCACGCTGGCGCAGATCATCGCACCGGCAATCCCACGACGCTTCATAAAAGCTCCATTTCTACTTCGCTATACCTTCGCTATACCTTCGCTATTCCTTCGCCAATCCTTCTTAGCAGCCTCAAGGCTATGAGAAAAGCCCGCACGTGGATTGGTTTCCAGTTGGACAAGATTCCCCTCTATCGTCCACGGTTGTCAAGGATTTTCACCCTCACAAGAGTGCTCCTAGCATCAAATTTTTTAACAGGTCCATATGTTCGGCTATGCCGAAGAATGGGCTCTGCCAGTAGCATTCCCACATGGCTATCCACGCGAGCAAGCGAACTGGTCCGATCCTGGGAGTTGTTGGAGTAGGGGCAGGACTCGCGAGCGCCCAGCTAATTAGCTCCTTCGGACATGGACTACATAATCCAATCGTTTCACTTGGAAATCGCGTCATTGATCACGTCCCGGCCTCGATAAAAGAATTCGCAATCAAAACTTTCGGTACCAGTGACAAGAGCGCACTTGTCATCAGTATTTCAGCCACACTTCTAGCCCTTTCACTGTTAATTGGAAAGTTGTACTTCTCAGATAGAAAGCGAAAGGCATCCACTCTTATTTATTCGCTCGCTGCACTTGCGGGTCTTGCCTCACTATTCGATGCTGGAGCCAACCCCTTCTCACTCCTTCCATCAATCGTGGCGGGCGTAACCACCGTTCTCGTTCTCCGATTGCTAGATAAGAAATCGAGTCCTTCCGAAAGTGGTATGAAGGAGTGGGACAGGCGCGATCTCTTCAAGAGCGTCGGAATTATTGGTGGAGGGATCTTCTTAGCGACTAGCGTGGGAAAGTTTTTTCAGTCGCATGCTAGCGCGCAATTACAGAGACTTAATGTCATTCTTCCCAAGCCATTGAAATTCTTGCCGGCCCCGCCGACGGATCCGGCTCTAACCATTCCTGGACTCTCTACCCTCATCACATCTAATAAAGAGTTTTACAGAATTGATACTGCAATCTCTGTGCCAAATATCGATGTCAATTCTTGGCGACTGAAGATCGGTGGTTTTGTCGCCAATCCATTGGAATTCACTTATAAAGAACTTTCCGCTAGACCAGTTTTTGAACTCGATGACACCATTGCGTGCGTCTCCAATGAGGTAGGAGGGACCCTCGTTGGAAATGCGCGCTGGTTGGGGGTTCGCCTCGATGACCTAATAAAGGAGGCAAAACCAAGTTCGACGGCTGATCAGATTATGGGCTATTCATCTGACGGATTCTCCGCAGGTTTTCCACTGGCGGCACTCGATGGGCGCGACGCGATGATCGCAATCGGGATGAATGGCGAGCCCCTCCCACTCGAACACGGTTTTCCGGCACGGATTATTGTTCCCGGTTTATACGGCTACGTTTCTGCTACAAAATGGCTTACTTACATTGAATTAACGCGCTTTGATAAGAAGCAGGGATATTGGGTTCCTCGAGGTTGGTCTGCGCGAGCGCCCATTAAAACGCAATCGCGGATCGACACCCCCCAGGATGGCGGAACTTTGAAAGCAGGTAAAATTGCCATCGCCGGAGTTGCTTGGGCACCGACCCGCGGAATTACTCGGGTAGAAGTTAAAGTCAATAACAATCCGTGGCGCGATGCGACACTGGGTCCAGAGCTCGCTAAAACCACGTGGCGTCAATGGTGGATTGACTGGGCCGCAACTTCTGGCCCATCAACAATTGCTGTTCGTGCAACGGACGGAACTGGCGTAACTCAGTCAAATAATATTGCGCCTCCCGCCCCAAATGGAGCCGACGGATGGCACATAATTAAAGTGACGGTAAATTAAAGTCCCTTAACAAAGTCTCGTAACCACTCACTAAATTTGGGACCAAGATCCTCGCGCTCTACCGCCAATTGCACAGTCGCTTGCAAATACCCCAACTTATCTCCCGTGTCATAACGGCGACCTTCGAAAATGACGCCATGAACTGGACCGCCATTCTCACTCCGTTGCGTAAGCTCTTGTATTGCATCAGTGAGTTGGACTTCATTGCCACGACCAGGCTTCGTTTCGCGCAGTACGTCAAATATCTCGGGAGTGAGCAGATATCTACCCAAAACCGCGTAATTACTCGGGGCATCTTCAGGGGCTGGTTTCTCCACCAACCCCGTAATCCGAACTACATTCTCTAACCCAAAGGATTTGTCCAGCGGAAGAATAGCCGCTGCGCCATAATGAGAAATATTTTCAGGAGTTACTTTCATGAGGGCAAGCACGCATCCACCAAACTGTTCATGTACTTTAATCATGGTAGGCAAAATCGGATCACGTTCGTCAACTAAATCATCCCCGAGCAGAACAACAAATGATTCGTCTCCTACAAAAGTCTCTGCAGTCAACACAGCATCACCGAGTCCACGCGGGTGTGCTTGGCGCACGTAATGCATATGGGCTAATTCCGTTGATTCTCGGACCGTCTTTAATAGGGCAAAATTGCCCTTTTCCTCCAACAAAGTCTCTAGCTCGCTAGCGCGATCAAAGTGATCCTCAAGTGCACGCTTGTTCCGACCAGTGACCATCAAAATTTCATGAAGCCCAGCAGCCGTTGCCTCTTCGACTACGTACTGTATGGCTGGCTTATCTACTACAGGCAGCATCTCTTTTGGCATTGCCTTTGTAGCAGGTAGGAAACGAGTCCCCATTCCCGCGGCGGGTATCACGACTTTTCGAAGTGAACCGATCTTCCCTCTTTTTGGCATATTGGAATGTTAGTCCTGTAACAAAGATTGACCTAAACTTCTAACCCGACTAACTCTTCGGAAGGTAGAACTGTGAATCGATCTACGGTCACTATTGCACTTGCCGCACTCATTGGTGGAGCTATCGGGTATTCGGCCTTCCCAAGAGAGGGTGCACCCTCAATACCAATCTGCTTCAGCTACCACGACAGTAGATCCGTTGAAACCTTCGCGATCCCTCAGGGAACGACCTGTCCTTCCGGTTACACATACGGTCGTGGGAGCATCGCAGGCACGGGTGATCTCATTTCAATTTTAGAATTAGTCGCAAAGAATAACTTCAAAAACGGCACTGCTTACGGAAAGTCTGGACTCTAATTCCGTGCATATTTTTTTGAAGTCTCCAGGAGTATCTTCAACGTAAGCATCCGTGCGCCTTTTGCCTTTTGCGAGCGCTCAAGTTCGGTAGCCAATGCCAGAAATACCACACCCGTTGTGAGCGCGTCACCAAGAGCATTATGTGGAGCATAGACCGGAAGATTTAATCGGCGGGCGAGGAATTCAAGAGAAGGTTCGTGTTCGCCATCTTCTCTGGCATAGCCAAGGGCGCGAGCCAGGCCAGCGGTATCTATTATGGATGGTGACTTTGGAAATATGGAGGGCGATACCTGACGCTTCAGGAATGAGCGCTCCATCCACGCTGCATGCGCAATCAGAACTTCACCTCCTATGTCAGCAATAAGTTCTGGACCAACTTCCTGGATAGTACGAGCATCTTCCAGATCGCTTGCCCGCAAACCATGTATCCGAACTGATTGAACCGATGGCGACCCAAGGGGTCGAACTTCGCAATAGAAATTCTCTCCAGCCGATATTCTTCCCTGTCGAATATGAGCCGCACCAATGGCCACAATCTCGTCAGCTCCTAGATCAAGTCCAGTGGTCTCCAGATCAATGGCGCAGTAATTGGAATTTCGCCAGTTCTCGTTGAGACTCGACCTCGCGAAAGGAAGATATTTGGCTCGTTGAATCAACCCAGTCTCGTTTGCCATTCAAGTTGAAATCGGGTCTGTATTGTTGCAACAGCGCGGAATGATTCGCGCAGGTGGCGCCTGGTCAATGAATCGAGATTGCGCGGAGATACCCAACTTGACCCTTCTCGGCCATGCCGGATCGCATCTATCTCATTCTCAAAAGCGAGCTGGTAAATATCCTTAAATGCGTTGATGAGAATCTCGCCCTCTTCGCCCTCCAAAAGGTTGGCCGAAACGGCGCGATTGAGCCTATCTATCGTCCCACCATGGACATCCCCTTGAGCTATCGCCAACCATCTGGCAAGTGAAGAGATGGGAGTCAAGCCGCCCTGCTTGAGATCTAAACCACCGCGATTCTCACCAGAGTGTTCCACCACAAAATCACGTACAAAACCTAGAGGTGGCTTCTTTGCCAGCGTGAAATTAAGGAGAGCGCCTAAAAATTCGCGACTTCTTGTGGTGGCTCGGATCGTGTCGGTAATTGTTCGGCCCAGTGCCAATTGGGTGAGTGGCTGGCTATCGGCGACCATGGAGGAGAGAAGAAGAGCACCCGCACGATTTGGATCATGAATCCATCCGCGAGAAACCTCTATCCATGAGGAGCGCGATCGAGTAAAGAGTAAGTTATCTGCGTTCGCTCCTTGAGGGCATCGATGCAATCCGCACTGTTCCATCCGAGTGAGCATCGCCGTAGCGCTCTTCTGTATTTCGTTCGATGGATCTGCCGAATCAGCCAGGTCAGCCCACACAATCGCGGTATCGACATCAGAAATTGGTAGAGGTTCGCCACGAGCCATGGATCCAAGAATCAACCAGGAGTGCGTGACAGGGCTCTCGATCGAATCTGAAATTTTGAGTAAGCGAACGAGTATTGCACCCACGATCGCTGACATGAGGGCGCCTACATGTAACGCGGGAATTCCGGAATCATGCAATTCCACTAGAGAGGGCAAGAGCAACCGAGATGCCATTGCCAATTCGTCGATGTCTCTGGCGGACTCGATAGCCGCACGTATTAAGAGGGGATTACGAAGTTCTACAGATGCCAGGTCCATTGCGCGAACTATTCCAACGGGATTCGTCAATTCGTCGACCACGACAAGATGGTGGACGCCGGCCTCCACCATCAGTAGAAATGCCTCTGCCAAAGTTGTGTTGGTCCGTACTGAGATAATAGGAGAACTCATTATCAATCCAACGGGAGCGTCAATACTCACCTCGCCGACCCCCACGCGGCTGCGGAAATCGCGGTCTGTCACTAATCCAAGCCCATCTGAAGAGCGAATAAGAGCGCAAGATTGTTCGGAATCAGTCATGGCTTGAGCAACTTTTCGCAGAGTCTGCGATGCATCACACCACACAATATCGCGCATGTACCTGGTTACTTTCGATTGTGTATCAGACATCAATGCACTTGCAGTCAAGCGATGGCGAGTTACGACAGTTCCGAAATGATTGAACTGAAGAGCCGAAGCATCTTGCACTACCGTTCGTGGATCCGGCAATCGATAGCAGAGGGTGTCTTCTGCGGCACGGAGGGAGAATTCAGGCGGCAATCCAGTTAGAACAGATATGTGGCCGAATGCATCCCCGGGCAGGAGGAGGTCGACAACATTTCCTCGATCAAGCACTTCAACAGAGCCCGTTCGGACCATATACATGTGATCCAACGCTGGCGATCCAGCGGCAACAATAACTGTCCCGACTCCGAAATATTCCACCTCAACTTTGCTCGCGAGACGCTCAATGTCCTCTGTCGCTAGAGCATCAAAGGGCGGCTGCTTGGCAAGAAAATCTGTGAACTCTTGCATCGCTAAGTTCTCAGGTAGGTCTGGTGCAAGACCGAATCAGAAATTATTGGAGGCATCGCCGTGTAATTCTTCAACTCGACCGACTTATTTTTGAAAAGTTTCTCGCCTGAGCCCAATGTGACGGGAACTTGTGCCACGTGAATTTCATCTAGTATGCCACGTTCCATAAATTGTTGGATGGATTGCGCGCCACCTCCAATTCGGACATCTTGACCGTTCGCTGCCTCTCGAGAAAGTTCTACTGCTCGATCGATTCCTTCGGTAACAAAAAGAAAGACCGTGCCATTACCCATGTCAATTCGCTTTCTTGGATAATGGGTCAGTATAAATACTTGATGTTTATATCCAGGTTTTGGACCCCACCATCCGGTCCAATCCTCGTTTAACCAATCACCTCGGACAGGGCCAAACATATTTCGCCCCATAATGGTGGCGCCAATGTTGGTAAATCCTCGACGGATATATTCATCATCAATACCCTTAGATCCACCACTTTCGCCGTGCCATTCCTTAAATGAATGCGTTGCAAACGCCCAAGAATGGAGGAGCTCACCCCTCTCACCCAACGGGGATTCCTCCGACTGATTGGGACCGGCCATGAATCCATCCTCTGAAACGGAAATGTTAAGAGCTAGAAATTTAGTCATGGCGTTTCCTCACTTTGTAGATTTCAAACCAGAGAATACTGCCAAGGCCCGCGATAAAGACGAGAAGCCAGTCAGATCCATCTAAATAGCTTAGGTGAAAAGCTTCCCGCAGTATTGGGAGATTAATTAGCAGGGCCAGCATGCCAATCGCCCCACTTACGACCCATTTAATTGTCCTATTACGCCGTTGCTTAAAAGTTTGATAAATCGAAAGGTGTCGCGAACGATTAACAAGGATTAGAGCTATATTTCCCAGCATAAGAGTCGCAAAACTCAATGTTCGAATTTGATCATCGCTCTTATCTGACGATAACGCCCAGAAGTAAACAAAGAGAACACTCGCGAGGACTCCAAGCCCTTGTGCGACCGAAGTGCCAAGGATCTGTCTTGTCAGTATCCTCTCTTTAGTACCCCGTGGCTTTCGATCCATGATTCCTGGATCTGCTTCCTCTGCTTCAAAGACAATCGAACATGCTGGATCAATGATTAACTCCAAAAATGCAATCTGAGCAGGGAGCATCACCAATGGCCAATTTGTCTGGAAAACTGGAATGAGTGCCATTCCAAATATCGGAACATGGACTGCTACTGCGTAGGAGACAGCTTTCTGGAGATTGGCGTATATCCCGCGCCCTAATCGTATTCCACCGGCAATAGATGTGAAGTTGTCATCGGTGATAACCATCGAAGCGGACTCGCGCGCGACATCGGTGCCACGCCCACCCATCGCAATTCCTATATCCGCAGCGCGCAATGCGGGTGCATCATTGACCCCGTCGCCGGTCATTCCAACCACTTCGCCATTGAATTTAAATGCTCGCACTAGTCGCAATTTCTGCTCCGGAACCATTCTGGCGAAAACACTCACGTTTTGGACCCGGTCAACAAGTTCGGTGTCACTAAGTTTCTCAATTTCGGCGCCCGTGATTACTCCCGCCTGATATTTGAGACCCACTTCCTTTGAAATCGACAGGGCAGTGCCTGGATAGTCACCCGTAATCATGACGGTTCTTACTCCAGCTCGGGCGCACTCAGCGACCGCCTCGGGCACACCTGGTCTCACGGGGTCATGAAGGTGAACTAAACCCAGGAACTCAAAGGCAAAATCGGTGGGCGATTCTGGAAGATCTCCTTGCACATTGAATTTTGCCTCTGCTACCCCGAGGACTCGAAAGCCACGCCCTGTTGCATCATCGACGTCTTTGATCACCTCCTGACGAGTCTGTTCATCTAAGCGACATAAACTCGCTATCGCCTCCGGTGCTCCTTTCGCAGCCACCAGCAAACCATCAGTGGTCGGAGATTTCCATACTTGAGAAATTGCAAGGAGTTCATCCGAGATTGGATACTCACGCACCAGTTCCCAATTATCTTCTCGCGAAGTGAGGACGTGAAATGCCTTATCCATTGGATCAAATGGATTTATTGGCGAAGCCATTAAACCTTTCTGAAGGACATCTCGAAATCTATTTGGAATTTCATCGTTAGTAAATAAGTGCAACTCTCCCTTGACGTTGATTTCTTGAATCGACATCTGATTCATAGTCAGCGTGCCAGTTTTATCAACACAGATGACTGTCACGGATCCCAATGTTTCAATGGCAGGCGCTCGCCTCGTGATTACCCTCCGCTTTGAAAGCCGCCAGGCACCGATGGTAAGGAAAACAAGCATGATGACCGGAAACTCCTCGGGTATCAGAGCCATGGATGCAGCGATCCCCGCAAGAGCACCTTCAGTCCAATCCCCCCGAGTTAGACCGTAAATTACAAGTACGGCAAGAGCCGTTGAAATCGCCGCAACATTTACGACCCGAACAATTTGATCTACTTCCTTCTGCAATCGTGTTCGCTCGATCTCAATGGTTTGAAGAGCGGTACCGATCTTCCCCAACTCGGTCTTAGCGCCAGTAATTTCGATAACCGCACGACCAAAACCCTTCACGATCAATGTCCCTGAGTAAACCAAGTCGTTTGGCCTCTTCATTACTGAGAGAGATTCACCGGTCAACATAGATTCGTCCGCGTGCAAATTCGATGAGCTCACCATCTTTCCATCAGCAGGAACTCGGTCTCCTTCGTTTAGTATTACTAAATCACCAGCGACTACATCCTTTCCGGGAATTCTCCGCTCAACGCTATCTCGTATCACAAGCGCCCTGGGCGACGAAAGATCTCGAAGCGCAATCAAAGCTCTTTCGGTTCGGCGCTCCTGGTAGAGCGATATGCCAATAACAATGCAGACCGTAAGCATCAATATTGCGGCATCAAGGATTTTCGAAATTACAAAATTAATGACTCCGGCGCTCAAGAGAAGGAGAAGCATGGGCTCGCGTAGAACCGCAACAAGCTGTTGAATGAAGCGTCTTGACTTAGCAGTGGGAAGCACGTTAGGGCCATCGGCCAGCAATCGGCGTTGCGCTTCATTTGTTGTGAGTCCAAGGGAATTCACACCTTCATCCTATAATCTCAAAGTATTCTCAGGATTCAAAAGAGAAATAATTTATGCGTACGTGAAGTGAGATCCGTCAAGTTTCCCGCGATGGAGGGAAATGTGTATAGGAAATATCGTTAATTCCTTGGTAGGCTCTCACGGTGCGTCTCCCCGGAAATGCGTTACCCAAAATATCGGGGCTAGCCCTCTCAATTCTGGCGGTGCTCTCCATAACAGTTTCGATCGTTCAGACCTGTCATGCCATTACTGACAGGGTCGCAATAAATTCTTCCAGTGCGACCCATCTCGGCAATAGTGCGATTCCCTCTGGAAGCTCGAGCGAAAGCCGAAATATTCCAGGGGTCTGCGTTGGGGTTGCCTCCCTTATCCTTCTGGTGGGTCGCAAATACCTAACGCCTAAAAGAGCGAAATCTAGATCACTGGTTGTAAATATTATTTATTTGCGAGCACGCTTGTTACTAGTAGTTCAAAGACATTCCTTCTCTTTGACTCTCCCTCAATTAGGGGTCTCAAGAACTTAATTGCCCTCTCGTATTAATTGTCCAATCCTAGATACGAGAAATGGAATCCCAATGCCTAAAGAATTTTCCTATAAATCCGCACCCTCCCTGGATTCGCCATGAAGCGGCTTACCTTTGTGATCACTGTTCTATTGCTCTCCTCTTTTATGATACCCGCTCAGGCCGCGCCCACCGTGGTTAGTGTTCAACGGGAAATAGATCAACTTCGTACTGTTGCAACTACAAAATTTGAATCGGCCAATGAGACAAAAATCAAGATTGCCAACCTATTTCGAGAAAGTAGGAATCTGAAGTCGGGCCAGAAGGCAGTGCAAAAAAAGGTGGATTCTTCGAGAAAGTACCTGGCGAAGATGGCGATCGAGAAGTATAAACAGGGCGGTATTGGTGAGGGAATGGCTCTGCTTTTTTCAAAGAATCCGAGCCGTTATTTATCTGACGCCTCAGCCCTAGACATTCTGAATCGGCGATACGGGGAGGAAGTACGGATATTCACTTACTCAGAGCAGAAGCTTGCGAGTAGCCAACTTGTAATTGCTGATAAGACAACCCAGCTCAAGGCTGAGCAAGCTCGTCTCAATGCAGAAGTGGCAAGTGCACAGAATTCACTCCAAAGGGCCGAAAAGATCCTACAGTCCCTCAAGAAATCGGATCGAATTCTTCTAGTTAAACGGGAAAATGCTTCTCAGAAAAAGATATTGAAGATTTCAAAAAAGTACGCCCAAAGTTATGTAGGGGACAATTCCCGCGGGTCGAGTGCTCTTAGGTTTGCCCTTCGTCAAATTGGAGACATTTATGTGTGGGGTGGTGCAGGGCCAACTAGGTGGGATTGTTCCGGACTAACACTGCGATCGTTTCAAATCTCAGGAGTCTCGCTACCTCACTCTGCAGCTGTTCAATTTGGATATGGAAAATCGGTTTCATACAAGTCACTCAAGCCTGGAGATCTCCTATTCTTCGGTAGACCAATAAGCCATGTCTCCATTTATATGGGTGGAGGCAAAATGGTGCAGGCCCCGCGCGCTGGAAAGAAAGTCGAAGTAGTGCCCTTTACGTTGATGTTCGGATATAAGCCCTTCATTGGGGCTAAGAGAATATGAAAGGGGAATCTAAGTACTTTACTAATCGCTCTAAAGTCTCTCTGCTCGTCGTCTCGCTTATCCTTCTCGGAAGCGCGGAAAAAGTCTATGCAAAAACACCAAAGCCAACTCTTGCTCAAATTGAGATCGCGAAAAAGGTAGAGGCTTTAAAGAACCATAATGCAAGGAGAGCCAAGGGAGAGTTGGCAAAAGCTACAGCGACTTTGGATCAACTAGAACGATTAGCGAAGCAGTCTAGGAAGGAATATGCAAAGGCAAAAGTAGCCTTGGTCGTAGCAACAAGCCATGCAATACTCGTTGCCAAATATGCCGACGCTGCCTCCACAACGGTAATAGCTACTCACCGAAAAATTGGGAAGTTGGCGGTCAACGCATTTATCAGTGGCTCTGGGTTCACAGACTTCGAGGCTGTTCTCAGCGCGAACGGACCACAAGATCTCGTTGATCGGCTCTCGGTACTTGAGCATTTTGGATCGAATAATTTGATGGCATTGGCTAGGTATCAAACGGCAGAAAAAGCGGCCCAGTCTGCACGGCGCGTAGCCGATGTTGCTATGCAATCTCAGATAATCGCCACCATCAGAGTGGCCTCATCTAAGAAATCAGCCGAAACCGCTTCGGCCCGCCAGCAAGATGAGGTAAACAGACTTCAAGCTGTGCAAGATGAATTGTTAAAGGAACTTGAGTCGGCCAAAAGGGTACGGGTAACTTTGGAGCAGCGCCGTCAACTTGCACTGCTTGAAGAGTCAAGAGCCAAAAAAGCATCCACGACGACTGGACAATCGAAAATTTGGAGAAGTGGGGGCGTGGCAGGGCGAGACAGAATTCGAAGCACGGAATCACAACGGCTTTTGGCGGTCGAATTCGCCAAAAAGCAGGTCCTTGCCGGCAAGCCATATGTATGGGGCGCACAGGGACCAAATTCGTATGACTGTTCAGGACTCGTCTACGCCGCCTACAAATATGCGGGACTGGGTTGGCCGATTTGGGACAGACTCAACGCTTCCCTCTACTACAGCTACACGAAGCACGTACCGATTTCCGAACTACAACCGGGAGATCTTCTCTTTTACTCCTATGACGGGTTAGTTAACTCAATTCATCACATGTCGATATACGCAGGAAATGGCATGGTGTGGGAAGCACGGTCCACGAAGACAGGGCTCCGATATTCAAATATGTATAGCGTCGAAGGAATGATGCCCTTTGGAGGTCGGGTTTAGATTTAACTCCAGTGTTTTCCATCATCGTTGCTCTTAAGAATCAAAGCTCTTTTGCCCACTAATGTGGCTACTAAAATGCTCGTTCCCGTCGCTGAAACGGCCAATGCGGCTGAACCCAAGGGGACCGAAAAAGTACTCCAAGTATTGCCGTCATCTTTAGTTATAGCACCGCCACCCATGCCGAGCACAATAATTTTCCGGGGATCCTTCTTACTCCAATCGACAGACATGGGGCTGCTTGGTCCACCGAAACGCGTCCACGTCTTACCCCCATCTGTCGTTTCGACGAGTCCGTTCTGCATATCGGGGGCGATGACGCGTAGGGGATTCTTCACATCAACCAACATGGATCCCATGAACCCCTGACCAATTTTCTTATTTACAACCTTCCATGATTTTCCGCCATCAACTGATCGTAGAAAACCAACTTGAGGAGAGCCCATGTACACAGTTTTTTTCTCTGCTCCCAAGGCGTGCACGTCAGAGGTTTTACCGTAGAAGTTAAACTTGGTGAAAGATTTCCCGCCATTTGTGGATCGATATAAGCCATTATGCCCACCCGCTAAAAATCCCGAACTAGTCGTTGCCCATCCCATAATGTCGGTATTTGTAAGAGTAGGCACGCCCTTCCACTTCATCCCCTCATCAGTGGAGTAACTCCCACCTTCATGACCTGTTACAAATAATCCATTTTTGGTAAGAGTTAATGTGTGAATATCCCCACCAACAAAAGTAGTCATTCTTGTCACTGATTTGGAGGACTGTGCGGCTACCGAACTTGTAACCGGGAAGAGAACTATTCCGAAAGTCATGGTCGCCAGTACGAATCGTGATACAGCGCGATTCTTTATCTTCATCTTTGCCCGAAGGGAACTAGTCTCATGACCGCTACTTTAACAGTATTTGATAATCCTCACGAAGTGATTTCAGTAACTTTAAAATTCATGCCGTTACTGAATCGAGGAAATCACAGACTATGCGCTTAAAAAGCGCAGGTTCTTCGATATGGGGCATATGAGATGACTCAGGGAAGAGATGCCACACCGATCCTGGAATGCGCTTATGAATCTCAGCAACCATGAACGGTGTTGCCTCATCATATTGACCAGATACTAGGAGGGTAGGCACGTTGATATTTGAAAGTCGATCGGTGATGTCCCATGTTTTGAGAGATCCGATGGTGTGAAATTCGCTGGGACCATTCATCGTGTAATACACCGTTGGATCCACTTTTAGGAGAGCGAACGATGCTTGAACACTGGGTGGCATTGGCACGCGACAGACGTGGCGTGAATAGAAAAGTTGCATTCCCTCTTCGTACGCTGGGTCATCGGTTGTGCCATCGGTTTCGTGCTTAAGAAGAATTGCTTGATTCTCTGGAGGCAATTGGGCTCGCAATTTGTTAGCTTCACTGACCCACACGGCCATGCTGGAGGGTGAATCGGCGACGACAAGGGCAGCTAGGCCAGCAGGTCGGCCAATTGCATATTGCATTCCCAACATTCCACCCCAGGATTGGCCAAGGATGGCGTAGCTCTCGGCTATTCCAAGTTCCTTGACGAGGAGAGAGAGTTCTTCGATAAACAATTCTGGCGTCCAGAACTCTTTAGGAGCATCGGGAATAAGTGTGGAATTTCCGCATCCGAGTTGGTCATAAAGCACACATGCACGTCCACTTTGAAGAATTAAATCTGCGGCAGCTTCCAGGTAATTATGTCCAACCCCTGGACCACCGTGAAGCAGAACGACGGGAGTTTTACCGTTTTGAAGGTCTCCGAGAACGCGGTACCAAGTTTGTCCGTGTTGCCATTTCATCGCAGATTCAAACACGGGAACCCCCCAACCCTTTGTCTTTAATTGAATTAATATTAAATGGTATTTGGCATAGCGCAATCTAAAAAACTTTGTGCGCCCGGAGGGATGAAACTGGGCACTGGGAGACAATTCTTAGATTATCAAGACTAGTGTCGCGCGACATTTGAAGGTAAATTCCAGCCTCACACTAGAGGAAAGGACGCTGGCCAGTGAGCATGGATCCTATTGAAACCAATCCCGAAAGTTACAAAGTGATCTTCGAAAATGATCAAGTTAGAGTATTGGAATATTTAGACCACCCCGGACACCTTACAAAACCTCACGAGCACCCTGACAGCGTGATGTATACCTTGAGTACCTTTTCGAGGCGACTTCATGCAGACGGCGGCACTCGTGACGTCGAGATTACCGCGGGGACTACCGGCTGGTTGCCTGCGCAAATTCACGCTGGAGAGAATATCGGACAGACAGATACACACGTTATTTTCGTGGAACTAAAGAGGGAGTCAGCATTGACTGCGCACATCGGACCGCAAATTTAGATGGAAGATTAGAGATACTTTACGAATTCAAAAAGGAAATGCCAACTTTGAAAGGATCGACTAAATGCAGAATCTAAGGGTTATAGGTGCCTCCTGGTGTCCAGACTGCAAGCGAGCAAAGACTTTCTTAGGTCAACATCGAGTCGCATATGACTGGGTGGACATGGAGGACAATGACGAAGCCATTGCCGAGGTTGAGAGACTCAACAGCGGCAAACGCTCGATTCCCACCATTATTTTTCCTGATGGAAGTATTCTCGTTGAACCTTCCAACGATGAACTTGCCGATAAGTTGCAGATTAGGCGGTCGGCAAACGACGATTGTTACGATCTCGTAATCGCCGGCGGCGGTCCGGCCTCACTCACAACCGCAATTTATGCGGCCCGAGAAAATCTGAAAGTGTTGATTGTAGAAAAGTCCTCAGTGGGAGGACAGGCCGGAGTTACCGAAAGATTTGATAACTACCCCGGATTTCCTGATGGCATCGGTGGGGCTGAGCTTGCGGAGCGCTTCGCTTTGCAAGCCGAAAGATATGGCGTAGAAATTCTTCAGGCGGTTCGAGTTGAGTCATTTACGCCGTCCAAAATGGGAATTGATGTAATCACCTCTACAGATCAAATAATTCAAACACGCGCACTTGTTATTGCAACCGGATCTACCTATCGTCGAACTGATGCCAAAGGTGAGGAAGACTTAATTGGTGCAGGCATTCATTTTTGTGCTACTTGTGATGGCCCCTTCTATAAAGGAGCGAAGGAATTGGTCGTCCTTGGTGGGGGAAATTCCGGGTTGGAGGAGGGCTTATTTTTAACCCAATTTGCTAATCACGTAACCGTAATCGAGCGGGGAGGCTCACTCAAGGGATCGAAATTATTACAAGAGAAAGTTTTCAATCATGAGAAAATGAGTGTTAAATTGAATACGGCCGTGAAGGAGTTCGTTGCAACGGACGGCGGAAAGCTTCACTCCGTGATTCTTGAAGATACCGAATCTGGAAATTCGGTCGAACATCTGGCTGAAGGAGCATTTGTCTTCATTGGGCTTGATCCAAATACCAAATGGCTCCCTTTGGGAATAGATATGGATAAGCGAGGATTTATCAAAACAGACCTTATGTTTAGAACGAATATTCCAGGAATCTTTGCCGCGGGGGATGTTAGGGCAGGTTCAACAAAACAATTGGCGTCTGCAGTTGGCGAAGGCGCGGCGACTGCAATTCAAATTCGTTATTACTTGGATTCTATAAGTTGAGTGAGAATGTGTTTGGAAATAGATCGAATGAGTATTGCGCGCCCGGAGGGACGTAACCGGGCACTAGAAATTGACTTTCGATACTAGCTAGGGCTGATGTCTTTCCCTTTCATTCCAATACAAAACCAACTTCCAATATCTCCGCACCTCTGATATCCGAGAGTGACATGAATTCCTCATATTTGGAAAAACCCAATTTGCCCACGCGAATTTCTTATCAGTCCAGTAGGTCAATTCGGGCCCATGTTCACTTATCGATTTGCCCACGTTCCCGACAACCCGGTCCTCGTGTTCGATCACTTTATACAGAACATTCTTATCTTTAGCGATTTTGGACATATGAAGTAAGAAGGCCTCTTTGTTATCAAGGTCCTTAGATCCAAACGCAGCCATCCAACTTGATTCGGGATCTTTCTGTATCTCGAAAAGTGCCTGCAGGTCACTTTCCCGCACATCTCTAATAGGCACGGACGAGAACACTACTTAGAGTCAATTTAGATAACTAGGTGTGCGCCCGGAGGGACGAAACTAGGCACTGGGTGGCTACTCTTCAGATTGGTTTGTCGCTCAATAGGCAAGATCTCGAAAGGGCACTTCATACGTCCTGGCTACCAAGTGAGGTGATCCAAACTCGAATAAGAGGTAGGTTCTCGATATGCGATTACGGGTAAGAAATCACAAAAAGACTAGATTTGTTGAGTTCAAAGATTCTCTTTCCCTGCCACTCTTACTCATTAGGTGTCGAGTAGACATGATCGCCTTTATCTTTCGCTACGTTGCCATAAGCGGACTCACTATAACAATTGGTGTTCTGGGAATCCTTCCCGAGTTTGGATTCAGGTACTTCAATGTTGTCCCCACGGTCTTGCTTACTATCGGACTGGCACTGCTTTCGCGAAATTTCCTTGAGATATGGCAATTGGAAAGGGGTGTAATTCTTAAAAGGAGAACGGAGTTGTCTCATTTCTCAGACTCCTACATCTCCAATACGTATGCGGGGTTTCGCATTACTAACTATTCTCCGAAGGAATTTAGCGGTTCGGTAGGCGACGGAGGAATGGGCACGGTAATCACAAGCGACGAACTTGACGCTCAACTCTTAACTCGAAAAATGTATGTGCGTTGGATAGACCGCAAATTCAAAGTGGATACATCTTTACGAGGCTACATTCCGGCGATACTCCGACAAATTAATGAAAATCGTAGAGTATTCAACGGCAGGTGCGTGAGAATGAACACAGATTTGCGTCCTCAAAGTGGGGGCGAATCAAACGAAATCACGATGAGCCCCACCAGTTATTTCGATTTCATCTGCAGTAACGAACTATTTCGATATAAGGTCTCTGAGAGAAAAAGTGCCCCGGAACTGAAGACTTTAGGTGAATTAGGTCTAGTTGACTACGACAACAGGTTCTTTGATCTATCTGGGAGCCGGCTAGCTAACGTTGTCGGAGTATCCATTGTTGCACTTACAAAAGATGGATATCTCATTCTAACTAGACAAACTTCGTACAATTCGGTAAACGCTGATCTTTTACTTTCCACTGGCTCGGGAAGTCTTGACCTCCGTGATGTGGAGGTATGTCGTTCCAAAAATTCGATTGAACGTGGGCAAGACTTGAAGATGGATCTTAATGACCTTATATCCGCAGGGATGCTGCATGAGATGGAGGAAGAGTCGGGAATTTCAAAAGCGAACTGCACTGATACGCAGATCGTCGGATACTCGAGGTGGCTAGATCGTGGAGGCAAACCGGAGTTTTATGGATTTACAGTTCTGAATCTCGATTATGAAGAAGTCTTGCGTCGTAAGGTCAAGGGGCTTGAAAAGGCATACAGTAAGAATTTAGAAGGTGTTAGAGCGAAGGATTTGCAATGGGATGAGATATCCAACCTTCAATTCGAATCCTTAGGGGAAGAATTATCAAAATCAGTTGCCCTGCCATTAGCTTTTAATCTCCGAGCAATTGCAAAGCATTTGGGCAACTCCAGTACCCGTTTTCGTGCTCCCGATTCGCTGACTGGTTAATCATTTCGTAAACTAATTCTTGTATGAATCTCCAAGGTGTCTCGAAAGATTAGATAAGTGCGCCCGGAGGAACGAAACTGGGCACCGGGAGTCGATCATTCCAATCGAAATTTGAACTATTTGGCTTCGACATATGCGCGGGGTGTTCCGTCCCAAAGGATGCCGAACCTTGAAGCGCGGGCAATCGCACTTGCTATCTGCCTTTCACCCGACTCGCCCCACCTCAGAAGTTCATTCAAGTCGGCAGGAGGTACCCACACCCTTAGATACTTCCTTCCAGTACTCGGGTCGGCATTTGTCCGAAGGAAACGGTCAATTACAGCCACGAGACGCACTTGTGCAAATGTCTCGATGCCCTCAACCAGCTGGTATCCCAAATATTCCCAGGCACCGATGGTTGCTTGAACTTCTTCCAGTGCTTCTCGCGTGAGCGTCTCGACCATACTTTCACTATTTTCAGGCTTACCGCCTGGCAAATTGAAAACGCCTTCGTCTTCTAACACCAAGATTCGACCATCAGTAGAAAAAATGAATCCATACACCTGTCTCACTTCAAGATTGACGGGCATCACAGCCTCAAACCACTGGAGAGTACTCACGCAGGCTCGAGTGCTATGGGGATTTCGGAAGCACCATTAAGAATCAAATCCTTAAGTAGCGACGCAAGTTGGCGAGGGGTCATGATTTCTGTTGTGGCATCAAGTTCGCTCTGCGTCCACCACCGATACCCCAGAAAAGCGGCACGTTCCAGGCCGAAGAGCGAGGTTGTATCTATCTCAAACGCAGAAACGCGAGAAAGGAACCACGTCTCGCTCACGAGATAATTTTCCCCGTTAAATGAATATTTGTCTTGGCGATTCCAAACATGTGGCCCAAGATCAAAATCGATCAATCCAGTCTCTTCCCTCACCTCCCGCCTCGCGGCATCTTCTGGCGATTCGCCTGGCCCTATGCTTCCACCCACCGGGCACCAATAAATATCTGATGGGTTGGCTAGATCGTGTCCTTGGAAAAGCAGTACCCGACCTAATTCATCTACTAATAGGACTCGTGCGGTATGGCGAATTGTAGGCTCGGATTTCACTCTTCGTATTGTGCCCTCAGGGAGCATCCATGGCAACGACATCATTTTGGCCAAAAACTAAAACAGAAACAAGCTGAATTCAATAGGAATTCTCGAAAGTGCGCCCGGAGGGACTCGAACCCCCAACCTACTGATCCGAAGTCAGAAGCTCTATCCGTTGAGCTACGAACGCTTGAGCCTAAGGATAGCGTGGTTGGAAGAACTACTTCGACGATCCCAATCCGCTTGGCGAACCGGCCGCCCACACATACTTGATGTGGGCCGGGTCCATAGCCTTATCGGAAATAACTTCGTAGTTGCCCCAGACGGAATAACCGCCGGCAACCCAGTAAGAACTCGTTTCGCCCGCTGAGCCCACCCAAATAATTTTGATGTGCTCACTCCAACCGCTTCCGCCAGGCAGATTGCCGTTCCATTCATTTGTATCCCAAGCACCTGCACAGAACGCAGGGTCGTTATAACCGTTCGCATTGCAGACATCCCACGCAGAATTCCACTTCATTACTAAGTGGTCATTCGCATACGTTGGGTCGCCCCATACCTTTCCATTAAGAACTTTGTCCACGCCGTCGGCTGGACCAGAGAATATTCTGGCGCTGTAGTTGTAGCCATACTGATTGAAACCGCCGGCCGCTGATGCCTGCGGCAATACGCTACCGAGTAGAGCAGCGCTTGCAAGAGAAACTATTGCGAGAGATCTCAATCCAATTTTCGTACCTTTTGCTACCTTGAAACTATCGCCAGAATTGAACATTCGTTCCTCCTAAGGGGCCACTCCAACCATATCGCCAGAGCCTTCAAATTGGGAGATTCTTCTCAAACTAAAGGATCCAAGAGGGTCTCCCCTCATGTCTGCCTCAGAAGTTAGACTCCCTGACTATGTCTGAGAACTTAATCGAAGTCCGAGGGCTCACGAAGAAATACGGTGATTTCGTAGCCGTTGATGGCATTGATTTTACTGTCCGAAAGAGTGAGTCCTTCGGTCTACTTGGACCAAATGGTGCAGGCAAATCAACCACAATGCGCATTATCGCGGCAACATCTCAACGGACTTCCGGTGACGTACTGGTCCTTGGAAAGGACCCGGAAGTAGCAGGTCCACAAATTCGTGCTCACCTGGGCGTTGTGCCACAGCAGGATAATCTGGATACGCAATTAACTGTGACAGAGAATCTCTACATTTATGGGCGGTACTTTGGCTTATCCAAAAAATTGGTACATTCAAAAATAGGCGAGCTACTTGAATTTGCTCAACTTGAAGAGAAACGCGATACAAAAGTCGAGGCACTTAGTGGTGGCATGAAGCGCCGTCTGACCATCGCACGCTCTCTTGTCAGCGAACCAGACATTCTTATTCTTGACGAACCAACGACGGGCCTGGATCCACAAGCGCGTCACATCCTCTGGGATCGATTATTCCGACTAAAAGAAGATGGAATAACTCTCCTTATAACCACCCACTACATGGATGAGGCCGAACACTGTAACCGCGTGGGATTTATGCGCGCCGGCAAGCTTTTAGCATTTGATACGCCGCGGGGTCTCAAGGAAAAATACCTGGCTGGCGCGGCGTGGTCGTTACGCGTTACCCCGCTCCTGGAGGCAGTGGAGTTGCTTGCCAAACTTCCCGGTGTCGCACAGGCACGTCTACAAGGTGACAGGGCACAAATTATCTTATCGGCGGAGAGCCCGGAGTCCGGCACCGATTCCGGTCCGGACATGGTCGAACGTGTGGCCGCCCAGCCATGGACCCCGGCAACGCTGCAAGACAAACTGACCGGTGCCGGACTTGCCGTCGCCAGCATCGATAAGGTTGTGCCCACACTCGAGGATGTCTTTACACTATTGGGACGACAGTCGTAACCGCTAAATGTGTGGCAATTGGTGCCACTGGGTCAAGGCTACTACCAGACCCACCCGTATAATCACGCGCAATGTCCGATCTATTCGACAAGATTTCCAAAGATGCCACCATGCGCCTCGTCAAAATGGGCAAGCAGCAGGGCATTTATCCGTACTTTAAGCCGCTTTCAGAGACCGAGGGAACCAGCGTTATTGTGGATGGGCGAAAGCTCATCATGATAGGTTCAAACAATTATCTTGGGCTCACTACCCACCCTAAAGTTCGACAGGCCGCCAAGGATGCAATTGACCGGTTTGGTACCAGCTGTACGGGGAGCAGATTCTTAAACGGCACATTGGAGCTTCATAAGGAACTCGAACGCCGACTTGCTATTTTCCTTGGCACCGAAGCCGCCGTTGTTTTTGGCACCGGCTATACCGCCAACCTGGGTGCGATTACGGCGCTTATGGGCCGGGATGACATAGCGATATGTGACAAGGAAGTGCACGCCTGCATCATTGATGCGGTTCAAATGGCCGGTTGCAAGCTGAAGCGGTTCAAACACAATGACCTTGCCGACCTGGAGCGAATTCTGCAGGAGCTGGATGTAGAAAGCCCAAATGCCGGGCGAATGGTGTTGGTCGACGGGGTGTATAGCATGGGTGGAGATTTGTGCCCGATCCCCGAGATGTCAGCGCTTTGCAAGAAGTACAACACACGATTTTTTGTTGATGATGCGCACGGCCTGGGCGTGATGGGGCCGGGTGGTCGGGGAACTCATTTTCACTTTAATAGTCCCAACGCCCCGGACTTAATCATGGGCACGTTTAGCAAGGCATTCGCATCGCTCGGCGGCGTGATCGCCGGTAGTGCCGACGTTATTGAATATGTGCAGCACAAGGCGCGATCACTAATTTTCAGCGCATCCATGCCACCTTCGGCGGTGGCCGCGGTTCTCGCGTGCATGGACATTATTGAAGCCGACCCCGACTACACAAAACGTGTTCATGTGGTTGCCGACGCCATTAGAACCGGACTAAAAGACATGGGGTTTGATATTGGCCATAGCGTTACGCCAATTGTTCCGGTCATGATAGGAAGCGAAATGAATACGGTGTTTGCCTGGAAGGCGTTCTACGATTACGGCGTGTATGTAAACCCAGTGCTGCCACCGGCCGTACCTCCAAACAAGGGTTTGTTGCGCACCAGTTACATGGCCACGCATACCGACCAGCAGGTTGAAGAAATCTTGAGCGCCTTCCACGAAGTGGGCATAAAAGCCGGGCTCATTTCCGGCTAGTCTCAAACTGCGCACGCCAAAGCGCGCGCGTTATATCAATCAACAGCCCGGTGTCAACAGAATCTTCAAACCAGCTTTCCGAGTTGGGTGCACGCGCCAAGCAGGCAAGTCGGCGCTTGGCCCGCGTGCCAACTGCTGTCAAGAACAGTGCGTTGGAGCGGATCGCAGACGGTTTGATTGCAAATCAAGCCGAACTGTTGGCCGCCAACGCCGCGGATGTTCGGGCCGCAGTTGAAAGAAACGTTGAACCATATTTCGTTGACCGATTGACACTGACAGCCGAACGATTGCAGGCAATCGCCGCTGATGTGCGAACGGTGGCTTCCCTGCCCGATCCGATTGGTGAACAATTCGAGCAACAAATATTGCCAAATGGTCTCCGATTACATAAACGGCGCGTGCCCTTGGGCGTGATCGCATGTATATACGAGAGCCGGCCAAACGTGACCATCGATATCGCCGCACTGGCCCTAAAGAGTGGTAATGCCGCGATACTGCGCGGTGGGAGCGACAATTTGGCAAGCAACCTGGCGCTTCTGCGCGTGATCTCACATGCACTAATGAACGCTGGTTTGGACACTGATGCGGTAGTCCTGGTTAACGATACGGATCGCGCGCGCATAATTGATCTGCTCCACTTAAATGACTTTGTTGACTTGGTCATTCCACGTGGCGGTGCCGCACTTCACAGTCTTTGCCGCAAACATAGTACCATCCCGGTCATCACCGGCGGCATGGGAATCAATCATATCTTTGTGGACGACAGCGCTGAATTGAACCAAGCAGTTGAAATTTGCTTTAACGCCAAGGTAAGCAAACCATCCGTTTGCAATTCACTGGGAACAATATTGGTGCACGAGGCGATCGCACATGAGTTTCTGCCGCTGCTGAGCAGCCGGTTTGGGGTAAAAGACGTTATTCTTCACTGTGATCTCCAGAGCTATGCCATCTTGAGCGCAAAGGCGGACAACTGCTGTGTACTGGTCCCAGCAAATGATTTGGTTGATTGGGATACCGAGTGGCTATCCTTGACGGCCGGGGTAAAAGTCGTATCGGACGTTGAAGAGGCAATCGGATTTGTCCACCAACATTCGCTGGAGCACAGCGACGGCATCGTGTCTACAAATCCGGACAACATTGCCCGCTTTGTAAACGAGGTTGACTCATGCGGCGTATTTGTAAATGCCAGCACCCGGTTCAACGATGGCGGTCAATTTGGACTTGGAGCCGAGGTGGCCGTAAGCACGCAACGGATACATGCCCGGGGACCTCTGGGACTGCGCGAACTCACAAGTTACAAGTGGATTTGTGAAGGTAACGGGCACGTCCGTTGGTAGGCGGCATCAGAGCCGCACGCGCCGGGCAATCAATCAGTTTCCATATTGGGATAGGCCTGCACAAGCGTATCCTGCCATTTTTCCATCAAATCAGCAAGTGCAGTTCGCTTATGCTCATTCCAATGCGCATAGAGCCCGTCCAAAATGAACCAGAGGTCCGCGGCGGACAAGGTATCGGCTCCGGCCACGCTCGCCGAGATAGCTGTGCCACGCGCCGTGGCATGATTGTCGTCAACATGTGAGTTTGTCATTTCGGTTGAATGGTAGCAGTTTTTGGCGTTACTTCTGTTACACGACTGTATGACTCAAGTCACCATACAATATCGCAGTTTGTTCATATCATGCTGGTGTAGACGTTCCGATCAGGAATGTTGATTGGTTAACCGTAATGCCAAAACCAAACTTCGAAAGCTTTCGCGAATCCACTGCAGCGTATGAATCCTGGTTGGCCGGGGAAATTAAGCTAATACATTCCGATCTCAAGACGAAACATACGGCAATGCGAAAAGATGCGTTTTCGTTTTTCCGTGCGACGTTTTATCGCTGGTGTCAGCTTGTTCCTGAGCTCCTGCCCGAGATGATGAAATTGCCATCTGTGCGCTCGGTGGGCGACTTGCACGTGGAAAACTTTGGAACATGGCGTGATAAAGAGGGCCGGCTAATTTGGGGAATTAACGATTTTGACGAAGCCTGCGCGCTTCCGTTCACGCTTGATCTCGTCCGGTTGGCCACTAGCACCCGGCTTGCAGCCGGAGAAAACAAGCTCGTGCTCGACTCGAAACAAACGTGTGAAGCCATCCTCCATGGCTATGTGGATGGGATTAAATCTGGCGGTAAGCCAATCGTATTGGCAGGTCAGTATGCGTGGCTGCGAGAAGTTGCAACTATGCAGATCGACGCGGCGACCGATTTCTGGAACAAGATTGAATCTGCACCAAAGGTGAATTTTGACATACCAAGTAGCGTCCGCAAAACGCTTGAAGGCATGATGCCATCCATAACCCGTCATGCAAAGTTTGTGCATCGGTCTGCCGGGCTTGGTAGTCTGGGTAGAAGGAGAATCGCAATTGTTGGCGAAGTTCATGGCACTCAAGTTGCGCGTGAAGCCAAGGAACTCACGACGTCGGCATGGTACTGGGCTACCGGCCTACGACCGCCCACCAATTTAGCCTATTCCAAACTATTAAGGCGCGCGATACGCGCACACGATCCATTTCTTTGCGTGAAGGATCACTGGTCGTACCGACGGCTAAGCCCGGACTGCACCCGAGTGGAATTGAGCGCCGCGAGCGCAAACCGCGACACGCGCGGATTGCTGTTTATGATGGGCCATGAAACCGCAAATGCGCATCTCGGAAGCCTCACGTCCACACAAGATAGACAATCCATTTTGTCCGCGCTAAAGAAGCTGCCAACGGATTGGTTGTATTCGTCAGGGAAGTTGCTTGCCGATGCTACGCTGAACGACTGGAAGAGTTTTTAGGCAGATTTTGACGTTTGTGACCCGATCAGCGTATACACTTCCGATCACCGGCAAACATAGGATTACCCAGCCTCAACATGACACAAACACCGCCTTTGACAATACTCATGATTCGCCACGGCGAAAAACCGATCTCCGGCGCATTGCCAAATGGCATCACTGCGGACGGCTCAGTTAGCGACCATTCGTTGACCGTGCGCGGTTGGCAACGCGCCGGGGCCCTGGTCGCATTTTTCTCACAGCCTGGAACCGGGCTCGTGCCGAATACGGTGTTCGCAGCGTCCGGGTCGCTTGGCACGCATGGGTTGCGCTCACGCGAAACGGTCATGCCGCTCGTAGCTAAGCTGGGGAATTCCATTAGCACGCGATTTGACCTGGGCGTTGGGCAAGAGCGTGACGTCGCCGAAGCCATCCTGGGTTGCTCGGGCACGGTATTGGTGGCGTGGGAGCATCACAATTTGCCGGTTATCGCCAGCCACTTTCCGCTTAATCCAACAGAACCACCCGTGCCGGCCTATCCAGACAATCGGTTTGATCTGGTGTGGCGGTTCGATTATGACATTGCGATCAGTGCCTACCGTTGGAGGCAGACACCCCAGCTATTGCTAGCAGGCGATCTACCCGTGTAACTGCCGTATAGTGCATATGTTCATATAGAAACAACTTTTGAAGAAACGGTTGAAGAAACAATCGGAGCAACACAATGTCAAATCGCGTTCAAGAAATTTTGAGCTGGTATCGCACCGAAAATATTGGAGTGCTGGCCAACCTCTACCGCATGCTAAACAACGGCCGGCTTGCCGGCACGGGACGGATGGTCATTCTGCCCGTTGATCAAGGATTTGAACATGGCCCTGCACGTAGCTTTGCGCCAAACCCTGATGCGTATGATCCACGCTATCACTTCCAGCTTGCACTGGACTCGGGCTGCAACGCATATGCCGCACCACTTGGGTTCCTTGAAGCAGCAGTGGGCGATTTCGCCGGACAGATTCCACTAATATTGAAGTTGAACAATCATGACGTACTGCAGGACGAGAAAGATCCACTCGGCGGTCAAACAGGAACAGTTCGCGACGCGCTGCAACTGGGTTGTTCCGCAATCGGGTACACCATCTATCCAGGCACCGCCGACCGACGTCTGCAGTATGAACAGGTGCGTGAGCTGGCACACGAGGCCAAGTCGTGCGGGCTGGCGGTTGTGATCTGGTCTTATGCCCGGGGTGCAGCCATTAGCACGGAAGGTGAAACTGCTCTGGATGTCATCGCCTACTCCGCGCACATCGCCGCAGAATTGGGCGCCAATATTGTAAAAGTCAAGCTCCCAACCGACAAGCTCGAGGTGCCGGCGGCGAAGGCCGTGTATGAAAAGTATCAAATTCCACGCGGCAGCCTGGCAGACCGTGTGCGGCACGTGGTGCAAAGTACATTCAACGGACGACGTATCGTTATTTTTAGCGGTGGCGCAAAAAAGGACGACGACAATGCCGTCCTGGATGAAGCACGTGCCATCCGCGATGGCGGCGGATTTGGCAGCATTATCGGGCGCAATGCCTTTCAACGAGCCAAACCCGAAGCCATGCACCTTCTGCAGGGCATGATGGACATTTACGCTTCCTAACATCAGGCGGACCATGTGGTTGCCAAGGGTTGACCACAACAGGCTCGCTTGTTGCGCCACGATGGGCGGTGTGCCCAGCAAATTGGTACAACTATCTTGTAGTGCAACACGACAAGAATAATTACATCGTATCGTTCGTTTCGGAATGCAGGTTCTATCGGTGATTGGCGCATTGGTGCATATCAAGGCGCGTAGGCCGACCTTTTTTGCGGCACCCCCCGGTCTCCTGAGAAATGCGCAGTCTCCGATTCCTTTGCAGTGGGGCAAGCGCTACATGTCAGCTAATCCTTACCTGCGTGGCGCGCGAGCCGGAATTCGAGGTGCCGTTTTACATCCGGCCATTCATGTTTTAAAACGCTAAACATGACCGTATCCCGGACCGTGCCGTTCGGTCTGGCTGCGTGATGTCGTATCACGCCGTCCTTTTTGGCGCCGAGAGCGGCAATTGCGTTCTGGGATGCAAAGTTGAAATTGTCGGTGCGCAGCCCGATGACCTCGCAGCCAAGTGTTTCAAAACCGTGTGTAAAGAGCAGGAGCTTGCAACTGGTGTTGGCATGGCTGCGCTGCCACCTTTTGGCATACCAGGTGTAGCCAATTTCGACCCGATCAATCGCGGCCATCACGTCATGATATCGGGTGGAGCCTATGATTGCCCCGGTGCTTAGCTCACGAACCGCCCAGGGAAGCATATGCCCGGAAGCTTGGCCAGCCAGTGCCGCGTCAATATACGCTTTCGTATTTTCAGGTTTTGGAGCGGATGTGTACCACAGCTCCCATATGTTTCCATCCGCACATGCCGCCTGCAGACCATCAACATGATCATACGACAGTGGTTCAAGACGCAGGCCACGACCCTCAATTGTTTTTGGTTGCAGGGTAATCATGGCATCAATTATGATGGATGCGGTATTACGGTGGCAGGGTGATGCGAAAGCGCAGGATCGGACGTCGATCGGGCTCCGCCACCGGAACAAACTGCTCAATCAACCTGCCCCCATTGGCCAAAATCACACGCTGCGAAGGCAGGTTGTCAACGTCGGTGGTGATATCCACGTACACCAATCCCTCGGCGCGGGCCTCGGGCAGCAACAGTCCAAGCGCACGCGTGGCATAGCCCAGCCGGCGTTTCCAAGGAACCACGGAATAACCAATGTGTCCCAGAACATGCAACGGAAGGGTATTCATTCCAAACACCCAGCGAAGACCGATACTGCCACATAACTCACCGTCCCACATCCATTTGCGGTAGCCCGGAATGCGCGGTCGTGCGCTCCCATCGGGCTGGACAATGGGTGGCCCCGAAGCTTCGCGGTCAACGAGATTGTTTAAAAAACCTTCCGGATCGCGGGCACTATGAGCCAACTCCTCGGACGCGGTATTTTGGGTAGTATTGGCCGACCAACCTCGTTCCAGCGCAACGCGATAACCAACCAGATATTCTTTAGAAGGCCAAACAAGTTGCATGTCCATTATTGTTGCGCTGTGTCCATCGATCCCGCAACCCCTAGAAGAAGGTCGCAATCTCGGAGTAAATGCTGCGGATATTCGCTGGATTGCTGGAATATTGTTTGCCACCGGAAGGCTCGGCAATTTCCTGCAACGCCTTTGTTGGCGCCTCAGTGCCATATGCGATTGTAAAGATTTTGATGCTGCTGCCACCTTCACCACCGCGCGCGTCGCTTATTCGGGTCAGCTCGGCTTTTGAAGCCGGGTTTGACTGGTTATCTTCACCGTCGGTCAGCACAACCAGGGCGCGTATGTTCCTGGGGTCTCCGTCCTTTGCAAGGGCCTTGTAAGTCTCCAGTACGGTGTCAAACAAGCGGGTGTCACCGCCTTCAATAATGCCCCCCACCCTGCGCAGCAGTTCATCCCGCTTGGGCCCAAGCGCGGTCAATGGCGAGAGTTCTTTCGCGGTCGTGCTAAACAAAACCACCCGCAGTCGATCACGGTCATCCAACAAACCAATAAACTGCTGCAGGCTCTGTCTTGCCGAGGCAATGCGCGCACCCTGCATGCTCCCTGAAATATCCAAAACCACGGTTACATCGACGGGCTTCTTCGCGGTCTTCCAAAGGCTTTGCGTGGCTTGGATGACATCCGCCGTCGGCACCTCAAGCACGGTCTTGGGTTGTGTAGTATCCACCCCGTGGTCGGCATCCAGCGGCGCGGACAGCCCAATCGCCGGGTCAGCAGGGCGCCAACCAAACTCGAGTGCGGCAAGCTGCTGGGGTCTGTCAAGCAGGAATTTTTCAAACACCGCAGCACCGTCTCGTTGATCCTTTGTTACCCACGGCGCATTTAGCACGGCGTACGGGTTGTTGGCCCAGAATGTGCCTTCCTGCGGATAGATGGCCACCACCGGGAGCTGTGCGCTTTGGCCCTTGATGCGCTTGTCTTCCTGAGCAACGATCAGGTTTTCGTATAGAACCGCCGCACTCAAATAAGACGGGCCGCGATCAAACATGCGATCACCAAAAAAACCGGTGCTGCTACCGTAGTGAATGACGCTGCTTTGTACACTTTCGACAAATTTGCGCGTGGCCGGGTTGGCAACGTCGTCCAGCGTAAGCCCGCGTTGTTTTCCCGATCCCGCATATGCCATAGCGAGCATGGCCGTCACGCCGCTGTTACTAAAGAATGGATGCGTATGGCCAAACTTAAAGGCACCCCACTCGGGATACCCATATGTGTCCCAACCCTTTCCTGCGGTACTCAGCCTGGCAATATCCGCCCAGCCAAGCTGCTTGGCCGGCCAGCCGAGCGCCTCGGCCATTGGCTTCCACATGGCGATGACGACCGGGCTAAGTACCAGATCATTCACTTTGCCATCCACCAAGTCACTTGTATTCTTCTTGCGCCACTCCAGGTTCGCCACCGGAATATATATGGATGAGGCCGGGCTCCAAACTGTTGGCTGCAGGTCACCCTTCAAGATACCGTCCGCAGATTCAACCGAACCCATGGCGGTAGCCTCAACCACCACGGTCGTGCCCGCAACGGTCTTCAGGCGCGCAGCGTTGAACTTGACGACCTGTGGCTCCAACCAGTCTTTCTTTTCGGAGCCATAAATCACGGTTACCTTTACCGTGTTGGCGGATGTCGGAGCCGTGCGTGTACCGGTCGCACCGCCGCTATTTGAGCACGCGGTGAGCAACGCAAGAGCGATTGTGGCAAATTGAAACTTTTTCATAGCCTAATTTTTTGTAGTGCGCGTCCAAAAGTCGAGCAGTGTGCTCAAAACGTCACCGGGCGGCAACTGCACCTCGGGCGGCAAGCCAATCTTGAGGCCCAGGTCGGCGAATTTGATAAACGGACTTCCGGCTTGATCCAGCGGCACCTCGCGGCTGGTCGGTCTAAAGCCATGATTCAGCAGCGCCGCTTCCTGTGCAGGCCTGCCAAGCAGGTAGTTGGTAAAACTGATCGCAGCGTCACGATGTTCTGTGTTTACCCAACTGGCGTTTAACACGCAAAATGGATGATCGCTGACCAGTGTGGCGGGCGGGTAATACACCCGAAGGTCGCCGTACCGATTCTTTGCATTCGTGGCTTGTTCGATGGCCACCGATTCATATAACGCGAGCATGTCGAATCGGCTTGGACCATAGGTGACCATCTCTTTCATCATGTCGCCTGTGCTGCTTCCGAACTGGGTGATGTTGCCTTCCATGCCCTGGAACCAAGTTTGAAAATCCTTGTTGGCCAAAATATCCGCCGAGGACAGCCCACTGGTCTTCCGGGTTTGATCATATGCCATAAGCACAATTGCCTGGAAACCGCTGTTTGACAGGAGCGGGTTGGTGTGGCTGAACTTTAGATAGCCCCACTCAGGCTTCCCAAAGGCCGACCAGCCGCGCTGATCCATCATCGCGGTTTGGAGTTTCTTCCAGGCGTCCGGGCCAGGGCCTGATGGCCAAAGGGTATCCACGCGTTCGCGCCAACCGACAAACACCAGCGGCGTAGACACCACAGGCTTGCACAAATTGCGATCGGCCACGGTAACCAGTGGTGTGCCAAATTTTTTACGAGACTCATCCTCCAGAATGGCGATTTGCAACATGCTGGCCGGGCTGATAATGTCGGGCTTTTCTTCGCCGTTTAAGACACTGAGGTAGACCTCGCGAGACCCCAGTTTTTTCATCTCAACCTTGATCGGGTGACCGTTTACCCGGCCAAAAGAGCTTGCCTCAAACTGCGGAACCATGCTTTTCAACCAGTCTTCCTTTTCCGTTGAGTAGAGCAGCGTCACGGTAACAGTCGGGTTGGCGCCGGGCACGAAATTGCGAACCAGCAGTAGTCCGCCCACGAACAGTGCCGCCACCGCAATAATCCCCACAAACAGTAGTCTCTGGCTCTTCATGATGTATGTTTTCGAACCGCGCAACCGCATAGCCGCGTAACCGCCACACTACGTTGAGCATATTGAGCCATGATACACAGGATGCGTTAACGTTTTATAGGCGACAGACAAAAATCCTTCTGGACATACAACGCGTGCTGATATGCGCCCAGTTCCTACTCCAACGGTGAGTTGATCGTGAATAGCAGGTCCACGCGGCGCACACACTGAGTCGGCGAACGCGCCACCTCCGTTGCGATAGTCTCAAAAGTACTACCAAACTCACTGGCTGTTCCAACCAGGTGCCACTGACATAATTAGGTAGGCTTTGGAGTGGCGCACGTTTGAAGGCCAACACGGTGCACCGATGCTGGCCAACTAATTGAAGCAATAAATTGTGTTGCGCTTGCCTAGTAGCGACTTTGCGTGGCCTATAGTCGAGCAATTTGGTTTGAACCGATTTCGAAGAATCAGTGCATACTAGACACCATGATCGACCCCAGTAGACACATCCTGGACGCATTCCGCTCGCGCACAAAAAAGTCAGCGATACTCAACCAACGTGCCCAAGCCGTGCTCCCTGGCGGTGACACGCGCAGCGGTGTGTTCTTCTCACCCTATCCGGTATACATGACCCATGGCGCAGGCACGCAGGTGACGGATGTGGATGGGAACGTCTACCTTGATTTCCTAAATAACTACACCTCTTTGGTTCACGGGCATGCCCACCCGACGCTATTGGCGGCAGCGCGCGAACAGCTCCCGCATGGCTCGGTTTATGCCTCGCCGCTAACGGGTCAGATTGAGCTGGCCGAACTTATTTGTACAAGGGTGCCAGGGGTGCAACTCCTGCGCTTCACTCATTCGGGCAGTGAGGCCACGGGCATGGCCATGCGCGCCGCTCGCGCTTACACTGGTCGGGATGACATCATTCGCATGTCCGGCTCATACCATGGCTCGCACGACTGGGCCGGGGCCAGTTGCGACCCGGATCGGGATCGCGGAATCGCGGCAGGCATCCACCAACACATTCATTGGGTGCCTTATAACGACTTGGTCGAGGCTGAGCGCGCGTTAGAAGCACATTCCGCTACTACCGCCGCCATCGTGCTTGAACCCGTGCCAAACTCCGGCGGAATACCAGTGCCGTTGCCCGGCTACCTGTCCGGCTTGCGTGCATTGGCCGACCGCTTTAATGTGCTGCTGGTCTTTGATGAAGTGGTGACCCTGCGTCTTCACGAGGGCGGATATCAAAAGCTAAGTGGCGTCACCCCTGACCTGACGGCAATGGGCAAGATCATTGGCGGTGGCTACGCAGTGGGCGCCTTTGGCGGACGTCGCGAGATTATGCAGCAATATGACCCGCGGACGCCAGGCGCCATTATGCAATCAGGCACCTTCAATGGACATGCGATCACCACAGCCGCGGGCATGGCCTCGCTGCGCCTACTCGATCAGCCTGCCATAGATCGCATCAACGCACTGGGCGACCGATTGGCCCAGGGCTTTGACGAGGCCTTTGTGGAGGCTGGCATACCGGGTAAAACCAGCCACGTTGGTTCGCTCATCCAGGTACACTGGCACGCCGGTCCGGTGAATAACATGGAGGAGATTGGTGCCGGGTTTGCCGCAGTCGGCCAACTGCCCTATATGCATCACCTGGCCTTGATGAACCGCGGTCTCTTCTCCGCAGCCCGCGGCGAGTTTTGCATCAGTACAGTTATGGAGAGTACCGATATCGATCGCGCTGTCATGCTGTTTAGTGAAGCGCTACAAGACGTGAAGCCGCTTGCAGCCCAGCTAAGCGAATCAGGTGCCAGATAAACCATTCAAATGCTACCCACACGTGTCACCCCCGTCCCATCCGATCTGGACATCGCCCAGGCCGCCACCATTCTGCCGATCAAACAGATCGCCGCCGCAATTGGGCTGACTGAGGACGATTTCGATTACTACGGACGCACGAAAGCCAAAGTGCATCTGGACATTCGCGACAAGCTCGCGGCGCGACCAAACGGCAAATACATCGACGTGACCGCAATCACGCCCACACCGTTGGGTGAGGGCAAAACGACCACGACCATCGGCCTGAGCCAGGCGCTCCACCACCTTAAACAGCGTGTGTTTACCTGCATCCGCCAGCCCAGCATGGGCCCGACATTTGGCATAAAGGGCGGAGCAGCCGGCGGCGGTTATTCGCAGGTGGTGCCGATGGAGGACTTCAATTTGCACCTGACCGGTGACATCCACGCGGTCAGCGCGGCGCATAATCTGCTTTGCGCTGCAGTCGACAATCACCTATTTCACGGGAACGCACTGCAAATCGACCCGGCCGCCATCACCTTGCGCCGCGTGGTAGATATCAACGACCGCGCGCTCCGTTCGATCAAAATCGGTCAAGGTGGCCCTCAAGATGGTGTGCCCCGCGACACCGGTTACGACATCGCCGTGGCCAGCGAGGTGATGGCAATCCTTGCCCTGGCCACCAGCCTGCCCGACCTGCGCGCGCGACTGGGCAAAATCGTTGTTGGGCTGGATGTATACGGTGAAATGGTCACCGCCGAGCAACTAAAGGTGGCTGGGGCCATGACCGTTTTGTTGAGAGACGCCATCATGCCTACGCTTATGCAGACGTTGGAGGGATCTCCAGTGTTCGTGCACGCCGGGCCATTTGCAAACATCGCCCACGGTAACAGTAGTGTGGTGTCCGACCAGCTGGCCCTAAAGCTGGCCGACTATGTAATCACCGAGAGTGGCTTTGGCGCGGATATGGGGATGGAGAAGTTTATGGACATCAAGTGCCGCGCCAGCGGGCTGACGCCCGATTGCGTGGTTATGGTCGCCACCGTACGGGCGCTCAAGATGCACGGCGGCTTGGGCAAAGTCGTCGCGGGAAAGGCGCTGCCCCGTGAGCTGATCGAGGAAAACCTGCCCGCGCTTGAGCGTGGCTGCGCCAACCTAACCCGTCAGATTCAAAACGCGCGCAAATATGGCGTGCCCGTAGTAGTGGCGGTCAACAAATTCACCACCGATACCCCGGCCGAGATGAATGTTATCCGTCGCGTGTCGCTCGAAGCCGGCGCCGAAGGCGCATTTGTCAGCACAATTTGGGCGGAGGGCGGCGAGGGTGGCGTGGAGTTGGCGCAAGCCGTAATGACCGCCTGCGCCAAGCCGAGCCAATTCCGGTTTCTCTATGAACTGGATCAATCGATTAAGACCAAGATCGAGACCATTGCCCGCGAAATATATGGCGCGGCAGGTGTGGACTATAGTGATGCGGCAGAGGAGCGGATAGCCCAATACACGCGGCTGGGGTTTGGAAACCTGCCCATTTGCATGGCCAAGACTCATTTGAGCCTGTCTCACGATGCTTCCCTTCTGGGTGCACCTTCAGGCTTTCGGTTGCCCATCCGCGACGTGCGCGCCTCGGTTGGCGCGGGCTTCCTATATCCGCTCTGCGGCGACATGCGCACCATGCCCGGGCTTAGTAAGCACCCGGCGTTTGAGAAGGTTGATCTAATAGATGGCCGGGTAGTTGGACTTTTTTAGATTGGAATCGCACTGCGCCGCTCAGGTTGCCTTGATGCACGGGGAAGGTCGTTGAGAAGGGACTAATGCACCCTGGCTGGCATGCCTGCGGTATAATCATTTGCTCTCAAATTTAGATCATACAGGATCAAAAGGTACGAAACAGACATGGGAAAGATTCGAACATATCAACCACGCATTCGCCGCCGTCTGCGCACACACGGTTTCCGCGAGCGCATGGCCACCGCCAATGGACGCAAAGTAATTTCGGCCCGCCGAGCCCGCGGACGGCACGTATTGTCGGTTTCAATGAACAACTCGGCTAAAAAGGTGAACTGGAACGCAAAGTATTCACCAGCCCGCAGCCCACAGGGCACCAAGGGTTCCAAGTAAGCAGCCGCTCTTCACAAGCATTGAAGTGCACCACTGCGGCCTTGTGTCGACGGTTGTGCACTTCTTGCTTTGTATATTGGAAACGCTGCGCAGCGCCGGCGAATTTGAACGGGTACGTCGTGAAGGCACGCGAATGGGTGGCAGGTTGATGGCCTTAAATGCTGCGCGCCAGACGCCGGTAACAGATTCTGCAAACGGTTGGGTCACTCAGCCCACCCGTTGGGGCTTCATTACGAGCAAGCGTGTGGGGAACGCGGTGAAGCGCAACCGAGCCCGGCGACTAATGCGCGAAGCAGTCCGTGTGTTACCAGTCGTGGATGGTTGGGATGTTGTGCTGGTCGCATCGGCTGCAATGGTCGCCCCGCTTGTGCGGATGCAGGCGGTGCTTGCCGAGCTACAAGCTCTCGCGCTGCATGCCCGGCTGCTAAAAATGCCAGTCCCGCCGAATGGAGCATCATCGTAAATCCGCTGGAACGATGGGAATTGCCGCCAAGGAGCGCGGCCCGTTTCGCCTTGGCGCTGGTACGGTTATATCAGCGCACGCTTTCAAAAGCCTTGCCCCCATCCTGCCGCTTTATCCCAAGTTGCAGTGAATACACGGCCCAATCGATCTTAAAATATGGTGCATTCAAGGGCGGTTGGATGGGAATAAAACGCATCGCCCGATGCCATCCCTTTAACCCGGGTGGCTACGATCCAGTTCCGTAGCATGACCATGTTCCGCAGAATGTCAAGCCACAAATCAGAGTAACAGATAATTCAAATCAAACACGCGCGCGATTCGGTCGCGTCTTTGAACCCGATGTATGAACAAGACTAAATTGCTTTTGGGCACCGCCATTGCCGCGTTGCTGCTTTCCGCGTGCGGCTCCCGAGAAGTCGCGCCAAATTCTTTCCCCGGAGCCATGATCGACGGCGATGCCGTGTTTATAGCCCGTGGGCCACACCTGTATCGCTATGAGCTAACCTCGGGCAATGAAACTTGGATCTTCCCGACCACCGCCGACGCCGCCCGTGCTCCAATGGCCGGTCAACCAATCAAGGTCGGCTCCGCTATCGTTTTCGGCGAGGGCGTGGGCGCCGAGGGACGCAACCTGTATGGCGTTGATGGGGCCAGCGGTCGTGAGCTCTGGCGCTTTACCAAGCCAAAGGAATGGGTTGATGGAGCGGTGACGGATGGCAAGCTTGTGTTTGCCCCCAATGGCGACGGCAACCTGTATGCCATTGATCCATCGGACAATGCACCAAAGGAAGTCTGGAGCTTCCAAACCCAGAACAAACTATGGAGCCGCCCATTGCTGGCCAATGGCAAGCTATATCAGGGCGGCATGGATCACTCGCTGTATGTGATAGATGCGACAACTGGCAAACAGCTACAAAAACTTGAAATTGCCGGCGCGCCCATTGCCGTGCAGCCCACTCTGGTTGATGGCGTGTTGTATTTCGGCGCGCTCGACAGCAAGTTCTACGCAGTTAATGCGGCCACAGGTGCGGTAATCTGGACGTTTGCCACCAACGGGTGGATCTGGAGCGAGGCCCTGGTCGCAAACGACAAGGTGATCTTTGGTGACGTCAAGGGGCGCATTTACGCGCTTGACGCCAAAACTGGCGCTCAGGCATGGAGCGTGGATGCCAACGACGCAATCAGGGGTCAACCTGTGGCAAAGGGAAACACGGTCTACGTCACCTCCTTTGACACCAAGGTCTATGCGCTCAACATAGCTGATGGCGCGCGCGTGTGGAAGGACCCTACCGATCTCAAATACCGCCTGCCGGCCAAGCCGCTGCTTGCTGGCGACAAGCTTATCGTGCCGCTGTTTGACAGCGAAACGCTTATGTGGGCGGTTGACACCGCAAATGGCACAAAGGGCACACAGTTTGCACCCGCCGCGGTCAAGAAATAACCAACTATGGGACAAATTTTCGACATCCTAATCGTCAACCCGATGACCAATGCACTGCTCTTGTTATACGAGCTGCTTGGTCGAAACTTCGTGCTCGCGATTCTCGCGCTCACGGTGGTCATTCGCGCCATCACGCTGCCGCTAACGCTGCGCCAACAGATCAGCATGGCCCGGATGAGCTCGATGCAGCCCAAGGTCAAGGAAATTCAGGAGAAATATAAGGGCGACCAGCAGAAGATGATGGCCGAGCTAAACAAGATTGGCGCCGGCCCGGGTGCGCAATTGGGCGGGTGTCTGCCCATGTTGCTCCAATTCCCGGTGCTTATCGGTCTGTTTAACGCGATCAACCGAACGCTCTCGGTAAACCCGCTTAGCCTGTTGGATTTGGGCAAGCACATCTACAGCTTCCTGCCCAATCTGTCCAGCCTGGTCCCCATCAACAGCCAATTCTTATTGTGGGATCTTGGTCAGCCAGACAAGCTATATGTGATCCCGGTGCTGGTGGTGTTGACCACGTTCCTGAGCAACAAATTGATGACCCCACAGAGCCAGGATCCGCAAATGGCCCAGACAAACCAGATGATGCAGTGGATGATGCCATTTATGTTTGGGTTCTTCATGCTCAGCTCGCCCGTGGGTCTGGGTATGTATTGGCTGGTCAGCAACCTCCTGGGTATCGGTCAGTATTACATTACCAAACCTACCATGGACAAAGCACGCGCGCAATACAGCCTGGTGGGCGCCACCGGTACACCGGCCATGGCAGGCGGTGGCAAGACGGGTGCAACACGCGCACCCATTACCCCGGCGCAGCTTTCTCCCCCGCCCAAGAGCAAGATAAAGGCCAAGCCAAACCTAGTCCGTCCGGTTGGTGAGCGCAAAGACAAAAAGGGCAAGTCCTAGGCACTGCCGTCCACTCACGAGCCAGTCTGGCGGCCAATGTCCAATTGGCGGTTGCGAGACCGGCTCGTTGGCATTAGAATTTCAGGTATGTCCACAGATAACATCGAAGACCCCATCCCAGAAACCCAGGTGGCGGGCGAAGCACGCGCCGTGGAGCTGGTTCAGGGCATTATGAGCCGGATGGGCTATGACGCCACCGTGAGCAGCCGGGTCGTACCGGCCATGGATGAAGACTCTGACGCCACACTGTGGATTGACGTCAGCTGTGCGGACGCCGAGCGCCTGTTGGAGTATCGCGCCGAAGGACTGGATGCACTGCAGATGCTCACTCAGACCATGTGGGGGCACCAGACCAAGAACCGCATGCGGCTAACAGTGGACTTGAACGGCCACCGGGCCGAGCATCAAAGTAACATGATGAAGATGGCGCTGCGCATGGCCGAGCGCGTACAAGAAACCGGACGCCCGATAATGCTCGAACCCATGCTGGCTAGCGAGCGACGCCTTGTTCACATGGCCCTACGGATGCACGAGCACGTTTTTAGCGAAAGCCAGGGCGAAGGCGGAAGCCGCCGCGTCATCATCAAACCTCGAGCACCATCCGCCAACCTTGCAGCAGATTGATTACCTGGCTGTAGGCCACGTCGCTGAGGATGTTTGGAATGACGGTGTCACACCGGGCGGCACAGTCATGTATTCCAGCCGCGCCGCAAAGAGCTTTGTCCCAAACGTCAGCGTGCTCACGGCTGCTGCCCGGACTTTTGACCTTGATGAAGCCTTTCCAGGCTTGGATGTGCACCGGGTCGACGCGCCCGTCACCACACAGTTTGAAAACGTCTACACTGACCTGAAGCAGACTGACGGCACGGTTCGCAAAGTGCGCACCCAGGTGGTCCGCCCATGCCCGGTGATCCTTGGCAAGCACCTTGTAACGCCGGAACTTTCACAGGCACGGATCGCCCATCTTGGCCCGATCTGCAACGAGATTGACGTGGATATTCTGACCGCCTTCCAACCCAATACGCTCATCTGTCTGACCCCGCAAGGCTGGTTGCGCCGCTGGGATGGCGCGGGACGCGTCACTCAAAGCGCCGGGCACTGGACCAAGGCCCGCGCCTTTCTGCAGGCCGCGCAAGCAGTGGTTCTCAGTATCGATGACATCGATGGCGATTGGGACGTGGCCAATGAATGGGCCAAACATGCGCGGCTTATGGTCGTCACGATTGGCCCGCGCGGCTGCGTCACCTATCTCAACGGCGCGCCCGAGACCGTGCCCGCACCCAGCGTACACGAGGTTGAGGCCACGGGGGCCGGAGATATATTCGCGGCCACCTTCTTTCTGCAGATGGCCGCCCATGGGGATGCGTTGCGCGCCAGCGGGGTGGCCAACTGCATCGCCGCCCATTCGGTCACCCGACCACGTCTCGAAGGCCTGCCAACCCGGGCCGATATCGCGCGGTGCACCAGCGGCTGACGTCGGCCGCCCGCTGGTCCGCAAGATGGCTGGGGCTGGGAGCCGCGACGGGTGTGCTGGCGGGCATGGCTTCAGCTATATTTCTTGCTGGTTTGGGCATTGTGACCCGCACGTTTGATGCAGAGCCCAACCTTATATATGTGCTCCCTCTGGCTGGCGCGTTGATCGGCTGGGTATATAGCCACTTCGCCGGCCCGGCCGTCCTCGGCAGCCATCTCATCATGCAGGCATTGAATGACCCCCGGGTGACCGTGCCGGCGCGCATCACCCCGCTGGTACTATTCGGAACGCTCATCACCCATCTGTTTGGCGGAAGCGCCGGGCGCGAGGGCACCGCGGTGCAAATGGCGGGTGGCCTGGCCACCGCGCTCCACCGCACGCTGAGGCTACCGGCCGACGACATGCGCGGTCTGCTCATGGCCGGGGTGAGTGGCGGGTTTGGAGGAGTATTTGGCACACCCCTAGCCGGGGCCATGTTTGGGCTTGAGGTGGCGTCAGGCGGTGCCTTGCGCCTGCGCGGAGTGCTCGCGTGCCTGGTCTCAGCGTTCATCGGGGATCTGACCACCCGGTCATTGGGCATCACTCACGCCACCTACGAACGCCAGCCGTCGGTGCCGTTTGATCTGGTCACCCTGATCCGGGCGGCGCTTGCAGCTGTCGCATTTGGGCTGTGCGCGGCGCTGTTTATATACGTGGTCGGGCAGGTGAAGCGCCTGGCCTTGCGCATCCCATCGATGCCCGCACGCCTGGTGCTGGGCGCGTTGGCCGTCATTGCGCTCACGCTGGCGGTCGGCTCGCGAGCCTATTTGGGTCTAGGGCTGCCGCTGATTGTAAGTTCGTTGCGCGGCGAAGACGTCCCAGAGTTTGCGTTCTTGTTCAAACTGTTGGCCACTGCGCTAACCGTTGGCAGTGGCTTCATTGGAGGCGAGGTCACCCCGCTTTTCGCAATTGGCAGCACCCTTGGTTCCAGGACAGCAGCCATACTTGGCATGGACATCGGACTGGGTGCGCGCCTGGGTTTTATCGGCGTGTTTGCCGGCGCCAGCAATGCCCCCATCACCTGCGTTCTCATGGGTCTGGAACTGTTTGGCCCGGCGGGGCTCCCATATATGCTGCTGGTCTGCGCTTTGTCCGCCCTGATCAGCGGAAGATCCAGCATCTATGGAACATGGCCCGCGGCGGTGCGATAGGCGCCGTGCAACCGCCACAACGCGGGGGCGCCAACCACACCCATACCCACAAACACCACCACGCCCAGAGTTGTGCCACCCCAAAATGCCAGCTGCGCGATTGACTCGCCCAACCACAGAACGATATAGGCAATGACCGGCAAATACGCGTTTAGGAATGAGAAACCCGCGTGTTCACTTACAGCACCCTGCCCTTCGGATGCGGGCACCCAACCGAGGATGACCGACCACACCCCGAAGATTACCAGCGCGGTCGCAAACCAACCCAGGTAGTTTGAAACTGGAACCCCGAAATACGCCCCACGATCACGCCACACCCAGGCCCCGTCCGCCACCATGCGTGGATCCAGCGACAGGTCATAGGCCGTGACCGCAAAGGCCGCAACTGCAATGTGCATGACGGAGAACACGCTGCGTTTCCGAGCGGCGGACAGCGGCTTCAGATATGTGCGAGCCGCCCTTCCGCGCTCCACATCCGTAATGCCTGCCATTAAAAAATCCGAGGCGCACCAGGCCGGATAGGAGACCATGAACCAGGCCAATGGAATCACCCACGGCACGCCGCCCGGCAACCGGGCGCCCAGCAAATCCGTATAACTATACGCGCCAAAGATGAACCCCGTGGTCGATCCCACCAATTCGGCGCAAAACGCAATAACACACGCGCTTGCAAACAGCAGCACAGCGGTGCGCCAACCCCGGGTATCCACCGCGTGGACAACACAGCTCAGACACAACAGGATCGGGATGGCAAACGTGAGGATGTCTTGGACGCTGGTAACGCCGGCTGCCCGCACCAGGCAATATGCCGGCAGGGCCAGCAGATACAGCCCAAACCACCTCATTGCATCTGGCGAACCTGGCGATAGATCGCTGGCAGCCGCACCAGTTTTTCGCCTGCGCTCAAGCTGGCACGCTTTGTAAACACCTGATAGTTGTTGCGCTGAATGCGATCCAGAATCCCGCGATAGAGCTGTGCGGCTGCCGTCACGGCCAACCGACCCGATGGTTTCAATAAGGCAATCCCGCGCAGACCGGCCTCATACAACCCGTGGGCACGCTCAATTTCAAACTGCATGAGTCGACAAAACCGCTGATCCAGCAAGTGATCTGCCAGGTCGCGTTCGTCCAGGCCAAACCGGGCGAGATCCTCAAGGGGTATGTAGATCCGCCCGCGCGCCAGATCTTCGCCCACATCCCGCAAAATGTTGGTCAGCTGTAGTGCCACACCCAGATCAATGGCCCGCTCGCGGGCAAGGTGCTGGGTGGCTTCATCCTGGCTTTCCAGCCCGATGATGTGCATCGAGACGAGCCCCACCGTGCTGGCAACGTGATAGCAATACGTACGCAGCATGGCCCACGTCTCATAGCGTGTCACCCGCAAGTCCATTTCGCAGCCATCCACCAATTCTTCGACGATATTCGTGGGAACCGAAAACTGGTCGCGGCTATATGACCAGGCCATCAATACGGGGTCCATCTGCTCGTGCCAGGCGCGCCGGCTTTGGATGCGCCATTGTGCAAGGTTTCCTCTGAAACAACTGCGATGGGGAGCGTCTACAATGTCATCGGTGGCGCGGCAAAAGGCATAAAACGAGCGGATGGCCGAGCGCGTTTGCCCGGGCAGGAAGACGGTCGCCAAATAGAAAGACTTTGAGTGGGCACGCGTCAGGCCATCACACTGAGCAAATGCCGCACGAAGCGCCTCGTGCTGACCAGCGTCGCTGCCGGCAAGCAACCATGGTGCGCGCGTGGATACATTCAGCATGACAGATTGAAATCGGCGGCAATCAAACGGGCGGTCATTTTGGCGCTCATCATTACGCTAGGCGTGCCCCCACCTGGCTGCACATTGGCGCCCACCAGATACAGGTTTGTAATGTCCTCGCTGCGGTTATGTGGTCGAAAAAAAGCGCTTTGCAACAACAACGGCTCCAGGCCAAAACCGTTGCCCAAGCGGCTGTTGAGTTCGGATTGAAACGTGTCTGGCGTAATAAAGTGTCTCGTCATCAATCGATCACCAAGACGCGGAATATATCCGCGTTTCTCCAGCATGCCAAGCACCCGGTCGACAAGCCGGCCCCCCTCGGTGGCCCAATCGATGTGCGACGCGTTGTTTGGAACAGGGATCAGCGTATACGCCGCGTGGCACCCAGGTGGCGCCAGCGCTGGATCCGTAAGCGTGGGCACGTGCAGATACTGCGAGAAGTCTTCACTGAGCACCCTACGCTGAAAGATATCGGTCAGCAGGCCCTCGTAGCGCGGCCCCAGAATAATGTTATGGTGGCGGAGGCGAACCGTGTCGTCGGGTTCAGCCCGGAACCCAAAATAGATTACGACCAAACCCATCGACTGGCGGGCCAACTTCACCCGCAGGTTTCCATTGACCAGCCGGTCGCGTGCGGGAAGCATATCGCGATATGTATGCGCGTAATCCGCGTTTGAGGCCACCAAGTCCGCCTGCAATTGTTCACCCGATGCCAGAGTTACGCCGCGCGCCACTGGTTTGCGCAAGCGCCTGCGACTTTCGGTCATGATACCGGCTACTTCGGCATTCGGTCGAAACACGCCTCCAAGATCCTGAAACTTGTGCAGCAACCCGGAGACCAGGGCCCCGGTACCGCCCATCGCAAAGTGGATGCCCCAAGTCTTTTCAACAAAATGGATCATCGCATAAATCGCAGGAACGTTGAGAGGATTGCCTCCGATCAACAGGGGTTCAAATGAAAACACCTGACGCATCTTGTCGCTTGCAAAAAAGGACGAGGTGAAGCCAAACAGCGACTGCAGCGCGCCCAACCGGAGCAAATCAGGCAGCACACCAAACATGCTCCCAATTGAGCCAAAGTGGGTATACCCCAGCTTGAGAAAACCGCGCTCAAAGATGGCCAGCGCCGCAGCATGAAAGCGATCATAGCCATCAAGGTCACCTGGCGCCAACAGGGCAATTTGTTGCCGGGTATGTTCGCGGTCGCCATCATAGTCAAAGTAAGACCCATCGTCAAAATAGATGCGATAGAACGGCACAATGGGCACCAAGGTTACGTAGCGCGAAGTAGCTGGGCCGGCGCACCGGCTTGCCGGGTCGATGGTGTTGGAGCCGGGCAATAACGCAAAATCGGGTTCGGCGAGCCGCGGCACATCCCGCTGTGCGGCAAACAGTTCTTCGATAAAGTGTGGGACAGTGATGACCGTGGGGCCCATGTCAAACGTAAAGCCATCGCGCCGAAGCACACGCGCCCGCCCACCGGGCTGCTCATGCTTCTCAAGAATCGTGGTGTCAAACCCCAAGCTTTGCAATCGTATCCCCAGCGCCAGACCACCGAAGCCCGATCCAATAACAACTGCACTCTTTCTCGTCATACAACCTTACAAAAATGTGGCGCAATGGTATCAGGCGTGCATGTGCTAAAGATGTGTGGCGACGCCAGGCCAGCTAAAATGATTCGCTCAAACAAGTGACCGCTGAATCTGTTTCACTCGAACACCTCACCAGGCGCGTGGCGGACTGCCCCGCAGATTTTTTGGCGCCACCTTATCTTGGCGCCACTGGTGTGGTCCACGTGGATGCCGTGGTCAGTGATTTGATTTATGCCGTCACAGGCAGCCGTCCGGCGGCGGGGCAGTTAACTCTCTTTGTTTCCGCGAACCCGATGGCGGATCGCAATCGCCTGGCCATCGTGTTGCTGGCGGCATGGCTGCTGGCCGATCCAGCCTTCGTGCGTGACTGCGTGCCCACAGTAGAACAAATCCTGTCACTGCTGGGTTCGGCGACAGCCGAGCTCGCCACGACCGCAACGGCCACGAGGCTACTTGGCGATCCGGACCGCCGCGAAGAACTGGTGCGGTTCAGCCTGGCGCAACTTAGTCTGCGTCCGATGGGCGAAAGCGAAGCCCAAGCGCAGGATCGACTCACCACGATCAGCTCCACCGAACGACAGCGGGTCATCGCCGCGGCACGCGGGGCCGAGGAACGCGCACGGGCCATTCGGGAACAACTGGCCCAGAAAGCAGCCCAAGAGGCCGCCGACAAATGGAACCGAGAGTAACCGACCCTGATGACACGCTCCGCTACCCTGGTTTGAGCGATCATGGCCTGGCCATGCTGCGCAGACTAAGCGAACATCCATTTGCCCCGCGATTTAACAACCGCAGCGGTCATCGTCTCACGTCCGAGCTTCTAACACGTGTGCGGGACTTTGAGGATGAGGTGCTGACCAGTGACGTAGGTTGGGTTCCAAATACGCTGCCGAACTGGCTGGACGCGTTCGTCACCCGGGCTTACTGCCAGGTGCCGCACTATCGGCAGTATGGTCATCAACCCACGCGGTTTGGAGAGGTGCCCACCATGCGCCGCGCTGACTTGACGGATATCGCCCGCTTTGTGCCGGATGATCTGCCGATTGACGGTCTAATCCACTACAGCACAAGTGGCACAACCGGACACCCGCTCACAATCGCTTCTCATCCCGTGGTCGCGGCCAGCTATGTCGCCTTTATCAAAAAGGCCTTTGCCACCCGGGGAATCACATTGACTGCCGGGCGCGGCGACGTTGGTCTGATGCTGATCGGATGGCAGCACAAATGCTTTACCTACGTCAGCGTGACACCGTCAATGGATGAGAGCGGTCTGCTCAAGATGAATTTGCACCCGGTGGACTGGCGGGATCGCGCGGATCGCGCGCGCTATGTAAATGACCTTGCACCCGAAGTCATTTCGGGCGATCCAATATCATTTGAGGCACTGCTTGACTTACATGTATCCTGTCGGCCAAAGGCGCTGATCAGCACAAGCATGGTGCTAATGCCAGCACTCAGAGCGGCGTTGGAGCGGTCATTTGAGTGCCCGGTGTTTGATTTCTATTCGCTGAATGAAACCGGTCCGGTAGCGTTCTCCAGCCGTACAGTCGATGACCACCAGATTGTGCAGCATCGGCTGTATGTTGAAATCCTGGACGATCAAGATCGTCCGTGCCTACCGGGAGTTCGCGGCGAGGTGACGTTGACCGGGGGCTTCAATCCGTACATGCCACTTTTGCGGTATCGAACAGGCGATCGAGCGGAGCTAGTCTTTCATTGGGGCACGCCTGCGCTCCGAAATCTGAGCGGCCGCCCGCCCACGGTCTATCGTACGGCTTCCGGTGATCCCATCAATAACGTCGATGTGACGCACGTACTGGCACCGTTTGCTCTGTCACAATACACGCTGCACCAGGACGCCAGCGGCGCGTTGCGCTTTCGCGTGCGCGGCAGGCATCCGACTGAGCCGATTCGTGATGCTTTGTATGGTCTGTTTGGCACGGCCAACGAAATCAAAATCGAGACGGATGTGGAATTTGACGGTAAGGCAATCCAATATACGCGCGCCGTCCAACCGTCGGGATTTCAAATCGGCGAGGCTTCTGTCGGCTAAGTCTCATGCGCAGCTCATCGCGGCCTTCATGTCGGGCGTGCGGGCCCACATCTTCCTGGTGACCGCGCCGCAGGCGATCACCAAAGCATAAAGCGGCACGTACCCGCGCGGTGATCAATAAGTCCGGAGCGTCTCCTCAGCGCGTCACGAGCGGAAAGACGTAGCGGTGGGCATTCGGAGTCTGCTGCAGCGTATAGCTGCGCGTCGGTGAGCTCTTGCCGGTTGCGTCCTCGACTCGCGCATAATACCGTCCAGTTTGCGCTGGCGTGAAGAATATCTGTGCATTCACTCCCACCGCGTCATCATTCTGGGCAACCTGAGTTGACCCATCCGGGGCGAAAATACGAAGCAAAGGATCTGAGCTTGCATCCGTGGCCGTGGCACGCAAAAGAATAGGCTTGCCTGCGATCAAATCCAGATAAACCCAATCAACGTCCCCGGCGTCACAGATGGTGTGGGTTTGGAGGTTGCCAACGGGCAAGGGATTTGCCTGGGCCGCGGTGTTGTCGGGTTCATAACCATCGCTACAGCGGGGCGGATCCGACGGTGGGCTCCGCAACGCCACTTGTATGGATGAGAGTTGGTTGGCACCAATCGCGTTCCCAGCCAGATTGAATGTGTCGGTTAGAAACGATTCGCACACGCCCTGCCAGTTGTTATCGCGGCACAACATGGCCTTCAGGTTGCCGCCAATCCGGATTGACACCGCACTGTCGTTGGCAAACCCCATTGCGGCCGCACTTGCGAAACTTCCAACGCCCATGACCGCGGGTACACCGCAAAAGCCGGCCTGACCAAACAGCATAATCTGATCGGCGGTTGGGCGCGGAGCCTGGCAACCCACCGTGGCCACTGGCGCATCCACGATACTACTGTCAATGTTCAAGGTGACGCCACCCCAGGTCTCGTTATGGCCACCTGTATATTGGCGCAAGCGCTGATGACCCGTCCATAATGTATCGTTTAAGCATGGCATCCCGGTCAGCGGGACGCCCTTGCGAAAGTAGTAACTAGAGTACCAAGCGGCGATCCAGATCGCGTCTGGCGTGTTCGCGCCATTTACAAAATCGGTGAGGAACGAACTACATGGGGCTCCATACACTCCTGCTTTCAGTCCACGCTCGTGCAACCGCTGGGACCAGCCCGCAATAAGTGCACTGGTGCTGCTGCGACAGGAACCGCCTTGGGTATAGGACTCGATATCGTAATAAACAACTGCGCCGTTGGCGTCCAATCCCAGGCTCTGCAGCCAATCACCCGCAGCGTTTGCCTGGTCGCGGCCCTGGCTAAATGCAATAGCGGGGTCCGGGCTAATTTTTTGAGCAATTGTTTGCATCCAGCAATTGGATTGCGGCCCGACCCAGGTGGGCACAAACGCCCAACCGATCGTCGCCGCACGGGCTGTATAGCCGGAGTTGATCGATTCGCGACAGGCCCACAACGGCCCGTCATAGAGATTTAATGCCGTATATGGGCTGTGATCCCACCAAGCCTGAAGCGCAGCGAGTGCGGGCGGATGACAGGAATCTAACATCGCCCCGCCCCCGGTAACGACACCTGCTTCGCGCGCAAGACCGCCATTCGCAGGTGCCGGTGCCATGTCAGGAGGTCTGCTTAGGCGCAATATTTCGACAACTTCTCCGCCCAAATCGCGCTCCACAAGACGCTGGGCGCATGAACCACTAAAACCACATCCGGCGGGCTCCAACTGCCAAGATAGTGTACCTGCGCCTGGCGCAGTGTGCACAAGGGGGTCGGCATTCAAGCCGAGTTCCGCTGTCTCCGACCAAGTCTGCCCAAAGTCAGAGGTGACAAAGTGTTGCGCGCCGTCGAGCCCACCATCGAGGTGACCAGTTCCGGTTCCATCCAGCGTAATAACACCGGAGGCGGGCAGATTTCGCGCTTGCCACGATTGCCCGCCATCGTGCGTGATTAGCAGCAAACCGAGGCTAAATACCGGGCTGCTTGGCCTCGTAATGACCAGCCAGCCAAGCTGGTTGTTCACAAAGCTGAGCCTGATGCTGCGGATCGGGGCGGACAACCATGCAGGATCAACTGTCACCGATAACGATCGCGTACTCCAACTCGCTGCGCCGTCCGAGGTATCGGCTATTCGCAAACCGGACAAAGTCGGTGCGCCGATAAAACCCATCAACGTGCCATTTTGGTCATCAAAAAATACCGCGGTGGCTGGCGTGAGCTCGTTTGGCATGTCGAGGTCCCGCCAAACGCCGGTCTGTAATCGCCACATAAGACGACCTTCGCCAATAGCCCAACCCACACCGGCACGGACAGGTCCAAAGTCATCAAGATAGCCGGGTGGAGGCACCACTTGGAGTGGATTTGTTGCGCGGACTTGGCCAGCCGTAGTGACGAAAAACACCAGAAATGCCAGGGCAAACCGGACCGGAAGGCGAAATTTCACATGTTAATTGTCCTATATTCCGTATGTCCGCAACTGTAGTCGTAGATTTGGGGGGAGCATCAGACTTTCATTGCCGATGCCAAATTGCTTCAACCTGACGTATCCTGCCATTCAACCTTGGCAGCTTTATACGTCCCGCGGGTCGTCCAGCATCATGATGATCTTAGGGCTGAAACGGCCGATGATTTCAACAAGGTCCTGTTACGCGCCGATAACGGTGTCGATGGACTTGTAGGCTTGAGGCGCCTCGTCGAGCCCGCCACCAAGCAAGGTAATACCCTTCTCGCGCAAATATGCATCGCGCATGGTCTTTGTGATCGATTTGAGTGCGGCGTTTCGGCTCATTTGCCGTCCGGCGCCATGTGAGGCGGAGTTGATGCTCTCGGCCACACCGCAACCGCGAACAACATAACCCGGGTCCCCCATCGTGCCGGGGATCACACCCAGCATACCCGCGCCGGCCGGCGTGGCGCCCTTGCGATGGACGAGAACATCGGTGCCGTCGACCAGTTGTTCCTTCCAGGAAAAATTGTGATGGTTCTCAACCACGCTGGCTATTTTGAGACCAGCGGCATCGGCAACGTTCTTGTGGATCACGCGGTGATTTGTGCTGGCATTACGACCCATCAGCTCCATGGCACGCTAATATTCCTCGCCCGGCCCGCTGAAAAGCGGCAGCCACCCAAGATTCGCCAGGTCACCGCTGCCCTTTACGGTGAGCTGCGGGTGCATGCCGCGTGCAATCTTGGTGTAGTGATCGGCCACCTGCGCCCCTGTGCCGCGTGAGCCGCTGTGCGAGAGTAATGCTAGATAGCTGCCGGGTTGAAGACCGGCGCATGCGACAGGCGATGTCGACACCCACGGCGTAAATGACCACGGTGCTATCGCATGCCAGCACGCCACCGATGGGCAGGCCATAGCCGAGGTGGGCATCAGGCATTAACGCCCCAGCCACGCTGATGGGCAGGCGCATAGCAGCATCCAACTGAGCGCGTGCGCAAGGGTCGCTTTGATCCGCACACCATACGCGGTAGGGCAGCGGCTGATCACGGAGGTCGGAAGTGGCGGTCAAGACGTGCGCAGGGTGCCAGCTGCCTTCTCGCTGCGGTGCTTTACGATCTGCAGCAGATCGCCCAAAAAGTCGCCCGTAAACGAGTGTACCCACCAGGCGCTGTAGTCATTGAACCGCGTGCTGATGTTTACCCGGGTATGCAAGAACAGACGCGTGTGTTGTGTATCGATTGGCTGGAGTTCATATTCGGCATCAACCAAGTTTAGGTAGGTTTTGCCGATCATGTCCCACGGTGCATACAGGCTTGGGGCGTGAGGAGTGATGCTGAAGGCCACACGCCTATTGGGTTGCCAGGTGGTCACACGCTCTTCGAAAATCAAGCCGTTGTCAAAGCGGCCCATGCGCAGAGCACCCGGGCCGTCACCGGTGAGCGTGGCCTCAACCGGGCGCGGTATGCCAAACAGATAGGCGGCACGGTCAACGTGCTCGGCGGGCGCAATGGTGCTTACGCGTATTACCAACGGCCAGATCACCTCCGCGGGCGCGGCTACGTCAATAGAAGTTGTGACCCGTTCCGTTCGGGTCTCTACCGGGAGCGTCTGCTCAACAAGCAGCGAGAGGAAGGGCAGGATCGCGATGAGCGAAATAACGGCCATTGGTGGATTGGAACGGCTGTGTAACGCACGTGCAATCGCCCAGGTGACCACGCCGCCTATGACCGCCAGGCCATAATAAATTGGCGAGAGCATCACAACGCAAATTGCGGCTTCGAGCGCCAGCGCAATCATGGCCAGCAATACCACGGTGCTGCTCAACATCGGTCCCCAGATGGCAAATGAAACCTTTGCGCGTCGTTCAGCCGACGCAAGGAGCACGGTGATCACTCCGATGATCGCAGGCGCGACCACCAGGAAACTCAAGGTCATCGTAAACAATTGATCTTTTTCGCTTCGCGATGCCGCGCCAAACAGAACCCGCGCCAAAATGCCATACAGTGCGGCAAACGGTATTCCAGAGCCAAGCGACAAAGTTGTTCGAAGTTTTGAGCTCATGCCTCCATATTGTGGCACAAATTATGCCGTCGGAACGCTCCAATTGGCAGGTGATCAAGCTAGCGACCAAATGGCCAGCTGTAGCATTTGTGGCGAAGTACTGCCTGTGCCGGGTCGACGGGGTTCACATATGCCACAAACGGCACGACGCCGGTGAGATTGTCAAGTTCATCGTCCGCATCGTGCCGTTCAGACCAGCCCGCGCCAAGTCCACCCTGTTGAATGACATCCGAGCGATAGACACGCCCGCCGACCGTGTATTCGTAGACAACGCGCGGTGTATGGCGGGTCACGCGACCGTCGGATTCGTCGCGGGTTTCCTCAACCACGTCATCAAACACCACCCGGGCGGGGACGGCCGGCCAATTTCTGGTATTCATGCATGTCTAGTCGTGTACAACTACCATACGCGCCAGCCGGTCGCTTCCGGTGAGCGCGATGGCATCATCACCCTGGGCCGGCCGACCACGGCGGGCGAGGTTCTTGGCCTTTAGACTCTTGGCGTTGCCTTTGATCGTGACATACACAATCGAGTCTTCGCCGGTGGCAATCACCGCGTCGGCCACAGTGTGATCCTTGGTCAGCTTGGCCGTAATCACACCCTTGCCCGCGCGACCCTGGATCGGGAACTCCTTAAACGCCATGCGCTTGGCCTTGCCATCTGTCGTGCCCAGCACCACCTCCAACTCGCCCGAAGACTCATCGGCCATGGCCATCGACACCAGTATGTCGCCTTCTTCCAGCTTCATGCCAACCACTCCGGTAGCAGGCAGACCCATCGGGCGCACGTCCTCCTGCTTAAAGCGGATGGCCATACCGCTCTGGTTAAACAGGATCAAATCCTCAGTTCCGACGGTGAGCCTGGCCGAGATTACGGTATCACCGACCGTGACGCCACAGGCGGTAAATATGTTACCCGGGGCAGTCGGAAGCGTGCTCACATCACTGCGCTTGACCATACCATTCATGGTGCAAGTGACAAGAAATCCCGAGCCTTCCTTTTTGGCCATTTCACGCGAGAGTGCGAAACCGCCAACAACCGCGTCCTCAGCACCAAAGGCGCTCATCCCGCCAAGGTTGCCACCCGCACCAGTAAGGACATCCTCTTGGGGGATATTGCCGGCCTGGAGCACCACGCCCCTGCCACTTACGCCAATGACATAGACAAGTTCCTTGATGTTTGTCTTAATCACTGCGGCGGGCACGACCTCGGACGAAGAGGTCACACGCGGAGCGGTGGCGGTGCGCCCAATCTTTCCATTGACGCCGACCACGATGTAGCACTCCTCGTCGGGGATCAAGTCGTGACTGGTGAGCGCAAACGCAGCATCGTTGGTCTTGCGGCGGGCGCCACCGTTCTTGCCGTCAACCCCGTTCTCGCCTGCTGTTTCCACCGGTTGTGAGAGCTTACCGACGATCGTCGTACGCCGGGCATCGCCAAAGCGCTCTTTGTGGCTTAGCAATTCATCCTTGATGACGCCAAGAATCTTGTAGGGCTTGTCCAAAAGGTCCTCAAGATACTTTATGTTCTTGCGAATCTCGGCCAGCTCATCTTCAAGCTTCTTGCGCTCAAGCGCAGCCAGCCGGCGCAGTGGCATGTCCAGGATGGCCTGGGCCTGCAGTTCGCTAAACGACAGATCGCTTACCAAACCAAACTTGGCGGCCTCGGTGTCTTTACTGGCTCTAATCAACTTAATGATGCGGTCGATCATGTCGAGCGCACGCACCAGACCCTCCAATATGTGGGCGCGCGCCCTAAACTTGGCCAGGTCAAACTCGGTGCGCTTTTGGACGATCACCCGACGGTGCTCGATAAACACATTAAGCAGACGCTTTAGCGAGAGCACCTTGGGCTCGCCATCCACCAACGCGAGCATGATCACACCAAAGGTGCCCTTCATGGCGGTGTATTTGTAGAGCGCAGCCAGAATTTTGCGCTGATCCTCGCCCTTGCCGATGTCGATGACGATGCGCATACCGCGGCGATCGCTCTCATCGCGAATGTCGGTGATTCCGGTGATCTTTTCCTCGCGGGCCAGATCGGCAATGCGCTCGATCAACGTGGACTTGTTGACCGCATAGGGCAACTCGGTGACAATGATGTGACTTTTGCCTCGCTGACCATCTTCAAGATGAGCCTTGGCTTGGACCAGGATTTTGCCGCGTCCGGTGGCGTAGCAGGTCTTGATCGCATCCCCGCCCTCGACCGCGTCGTTATAGCGAAACGCGATGCCACCGGTGGGGAAGTCCGGCCCCTTTATGAACTTCATAAGCTGCTCGACCTCGACATCGGACTCGGGGAGCGATTCGTTTAGCTTGATGGTGCGTGGCGCCTCCAGATACTTATCAATCAGGAAGCAGGTGCCATCCACAATCTCCCCCATGTTATGGGGTGGAATGTTGGTGGCCATGCCGACTGCAATACCGGTGGCGCCGTTTAGCAGCAGGTTTGGAAGCGCCGCGGGCAGCACAGTCGGCTCACGCTGAGTGCCATCGTAGTTGTCCTGCCACAGCACGGTGTCCTTGTCCAGATCGGCAAGCAAATCCATGCTGGGTTTGCTTTGGCGGGCCTCGGTGTAGCGCATAGCCGCGGGTGGATCGCCATCCACCGAGCCAAAGTTACCCTGACCGTCGACCAGCAAATAGCGCATGCTGAAGTCTTGGGCCATGCGTGCCATTGCGTCATAGACGCTTTGATCGCCATGCGGATGATATTTGCCCAGCACATCGCCCACAATACGGGCGCTCTTTCGATAGGGCGAAGTGGCGGTAATGCCCGTGTCGTGCATGACAAACAGGATGCGGCGTTGCACGGGTTTGAGCCCGTCGCGCGCGTCCGGCAGCGCACGGCTTACGATCACGCTCATGCTGTAGCTCAGGTATGCCTGCTTCATCTCCACATCGATGTCGATGCGGCGGATGCGCCCAAACTGATTGGTATCGATGTCGAGCTCTGGCTGGAAGGCCTCTTCGGGTGCGTTGCCGGTCTTGGGTTTGGTCATATCAGATTCCGAACAAATGTTTCATTTATTTTATCTCAGGCAGAATAGCCGGGGAAAACTTGCACGTAGGTAAGGCATCCATTTCTGCAGCCAACCTTGCATTGTGAGTTTGCCAACATATGCGCAGCCGTCATTGAAGCCTTCCCGAATGGACGATATCCTTAGACCGTAGGCTGGGCTGCCTGCCTCAGGGATGCCTTTCTCGGAGTTGTCCGATGTGCGGCATTGCCAGATGAAGAAGAGACAAACTAAATCGGGTTGCGTGAGGCACGCTTGTCCTTCATCAGTGATGCAACAAAACAGCGGTTGACCAAATAGTCAACCAACCAACGTGACGAGAGCGCGGAGCAGTACAGTGCGCTCGGCGGCATGCATGCGGGCGGAGAAGGTATCCAGGGTGTCGCCCGGTCGGTAAGGGCATGGCTCAGTGTCAATAACCGTGCCCGCATCAACTTCTGGGACGACATGGTGGATCATGCACCCGGTCACAATGGGTTCGCCACGGGCGGCGGCCTCGAAGGTGCCCGCCAGGCTGTCCTTACCCGGGAGCACTCCGGGTAATGCAGGATGCAAATTGACCACCTTGTTCGGGAAACGGTTTAGAAAACCCGGGGATGACCACGTTTGCCAAATGGCCGGACACTTCGCACGCGACTGATGATGCTTCAGTACCGGCTGCGAATGTCACATGTGCGCCGGATGCAGCTGCTCGCAGCGAGTCCACGCCAGAATCATGTGCTGATCTGAGCAGGCTCTCGGCCACGCTGTCCGTTTCGCCAGGTAGTAGCGTAATTTCGGCGTAGGGAAAACTTGCAGGTGGCGGGTTGATCAAGGCGGTTTCAGTTACCGGGTCTGCCAGCATGGTGCGGCACAGCTGCTCCACACTTGCGCGGTTGAGTGTCGGTCCCGCCAGGAAATACACGCGGTGGTGCCGGATTGTTGGCCAATGCTTATCAGGGCGGCAGACTTGTATTGTGCCTATTGTGCCAGCCAGACACTGTAAGCATTCTGATGTCATTGTTTAGAAAGTTGTGTGTCCAACTGCGCAGTTCGGTGCTATATTCTTAAGTACGATTGACCGGCGCGTGCAATGTGCCCGGACTATCAAAACCATTTGTCGCATGGGTTGTAGGAGGCCCATCAGTATGAAAATACGAAATCTAGGATCAATGTTTGCTGCAATGGCATTGGCACTGGCCAGCGTGCCAGCGGGCGTGGCGGCCGCAGCGAGTGGCACCCGGTTAATCCCATCTGGTGGAACCACCAGCCTACGAACGGTGGCCGACGGATCGGGTGAGTACGCTGCACCGGAATTTGGCCCGGATCCTGATGATTTGCGGGGCACCGGCGCAAGTGCTGCTCGACCGGCCGTCGGCCGAAGCGCCATCCACAGCCTGGCCGCGGCCAGCTCCAACCCATTCCCTCCGTCGCCGCTTCCGCCTCCGGTGGTCGGCACTGCGCGCGTGGCCGCCACTAATCCGGAGCTTGGTCTGTCAACCGAGGGACTGAATCTGCGCCAGCAGCGTCTGGCCAACGGCGGGAATCAATTTACGGTTGAACCGCCCGATCAAGCGTTGTGCGTAGGTAATGGCTTTGTGGTCGAGTCAGTCAATAGCGTTCTTCGGGTATTTAGTGCAGCCACCGGAGCGGCTTTGAGCGGCGTGCAGGACCTGAACACATTTTTTGGCTATGCACCTGCGATCAACCGTTCCACGGGCGCCTACGGTGCGGATGTTATCGACCCTATCTGCACCTATGACCCGGACAATCAGCGGTTTATCGTGGTGATCACGACGTTGCATCATCAGGGCACCACAAGCGCGTTTTCAGGCCGCAACACAATTGACGTGGCCGTATCCAACAGCAGTGATCCGACGGGTGCCTGGACGGTGTATTACGTGCCCGCGCAAAACGATGGCACCGAGGGCACGCCAAACCACGGCTGCACCCTTGATGGCGTCGCGCCCGGCCCGTGCTTCCAGGACTATCCGCACATTGGTGGGGATGCCAACGGCATCTACGTGACCACCAATGAATATGACCTGTATGGCCCGCTCTACAATCATGCGCAAATCTTCGCCTTTTCCAAGGCCGAGCTTGCCGCGCACCCAGCCAACATTCATATGACTCCGGTTGAAAACCTTGAAGTGGGCGGAACGCCCGGATGGACCGTATGGCCGGCCACCTCGCCGGCCGGTCAGTATGAGACCAAGCGCAATGGCACCGAATATCTCATGAGCACCATCTCTGGCGATGGCTCGGAGACCGGCAACCCGACCGGCACTGCCAACAAAATTGGCGTTTGGGCCCTGAGCAACACCAAATCGCTCAATACTGCCAGCCCGAGCTTGTCCCTAAGCAGCAAACTAATCGACAGCTCTGCCTATGTGTTCCCACCCAAGAGCAATCAGAAGCCGGGCGATGCCCCATTGCGAGAGTGCATCAACGACACCACCACGATCACACCATACGGACCGGGTTGCTGGCAAATATTCTTCAATACCGAACCCGCCCATGACGAGGTCATTTCTTCGTTGGATTCAGGTGATTCGCGGATGCAACAGACTTGGTATACCAATGGCAAGCTGTATGGCGCGGCCGGCACCGCGGTCAAGGTGAACGGCGTAGTCAAGGCCGGGATCGTGTGGTTCCAGGTTGAGGCCCAGATCGACAGCGGCGACCTCCAGGCGCATGTATCCCATCAGAACTATTTGGCACTGGCTGGAAACAACCTGACCTATCCAGCGATTGCCATGGGCAAGAACGGGCGCGGCGTGATCGCGTTTAGCGTAACCGGCAACGACTACTACCCGAGCGCGGGCTACGCAACAATTGACGAGAGCGGCACGGTTGGTACGGTGCACGTAGCAGCGCTCGGCAAGGGCGTGTCAGATGGATTCACCAGCTACAAGGCGTTTGTTGGCAATCCCCCACGGACGCGCTGGGGCGATTATGGTGCGGCGGTGACCGATGGAAATTCAATCTGGATTGCCTCGGAATATATCGGCCAGACCTGCAGTTTTGCAACCTACTACACGGGTGGCTTTGGCGGCAATAGCTGCGGAGGCACACGCGTGACACTTGGTAACTGGGATACCCGGTTGAGCAAGATCACACCGTAGAGGTTGCGTCTTATTGCTTGTTGATGGCGACATGACCGAATCGAAGTTCGATCCGGTCATGTCGGCTTAAGATACAGTGAGCCGTAGCCAGTCTGCCATGGCAGACAAAGTCAGGCTGTTGTTCGAAGGCGCCGTCACCCGGCTAGCAGGGTCGCTTCGGCTCCGCTTAGCCACACCCCGTACACTCTTGCGCCATGGATCACGCACGCGCCAGGCGCGCATTGGTGTTTGGGGCCCGCATGTTTGTGGGGTTGCTATGGTGGGAGCTGGTGGTGGCGCGGGTGCGTGGCGACGAGGTGGTCACGCGCGGGCGGATGAGAAGGATGGTGACCCTTGCGCAGCGATTTCGCGGGCTCGCGCTTGACCTGGGTGGGGTGTGGATCAAGCTTGGGCAATTCATAAGCAGCCGGGTGGACGTTGTGCCCAAGCCGGTGGTAGACGTGTTGGCCGATCTGCAGGACGCGGTTCCGGCCGAGGCCAACACGACGATGATGGCGCGGATCGCAGAGGAGCTGGGCAAGCCGGTTAATCATCTTTTTGAAGAGATCGAGCCCGAGCCAATTGCGGCAGCCAGCTTTGGACAGGCCTACCGCGCAGTGATGATGGGAGAGCGCGTGATCATCAAGGTACAACGACCAGACCTGGATGCGCTGGTTGAGACCGACTTGAATTCGCTGAAGCGGATCATTGGCTGGTTCAAGGCATACAAACCCCTAAGCGCGCGCGCCGATCTGGATGCACTCGTGGCCGAGTTCGCCGAAGGCGTGCGCAACGAGCTGGACTATGTCGCCGAGGGGCACAATGCGGTGCGGTTTGCGCAAAACTTTGCCCGTGATCCACAGGTTCGTGTTCCGCGAATTCTCCAATCCACCCGGCGGGTGCTCATTCTTGAGAACGTGGAAGAGATCAAGATTACCGACTATGACGGGCTGGCCGCGGCCGGGGTGAACCGCGTCGACGTCGCGCGCAAGCTGTTTGACACGTATTTGCAGCAGTTCTTTGTCCACGGGTTTTTTCACGCCGACCCGCATCCAGGCAACCTGTTTGTGCAGCCTCTTGACCTGGACACGGCGCGGGCAACCAAGGTGCCCATTCCAGCGACTGGTCGACCCTTCCGCCTGGTGTTTATCGACTTTGGAATGGTGGGCGCAGTACCCGAGGATTACGAACATGAACTGCGCGAGGCAATTATTGCGATGAGCCTGAAAGACGCACGCCGGGTGACAGGGGCGATGCAGCGGATGCGGATGTTCCTGCCCGCGGCGGATATGTTCCGTGTGGAGCAGGCGGTGACCGCGGTGTTTGATCGCTTCTGGGGGCTGACCACCACCGACCTGACCAATGTCGACTTCAAGGAGATGCGCGGCTTTGCAGATGAGTTTTCAGATTTGCTGCGCGATCTGCCGTTTCAGATGCCCCAGAATATGCTGTATTTGGGCCGGGCGGCAAACATACTCAGCGGGATGAGCACCGGACTGGATGCCGGGTTTAATCCGTGGCGCGCAGTGCAGCCATTTGCCCAAGGTCTGGCGGGGGATGCTGCTCGCAAGAACAGCCGGGGATTGTTGGCTGAAGTGCTCCAGCTCGGGCGCAAGACCGTGCAGTTGCCGAACCAAGCTGATCAATTTCTTGGCCGGGCACTTAGCGGTCAGCTTGAACTGCGCGCGCAATTAAGCGCAAATAGCACGAATGAGCTGCGCCGAATCGAGCGCAGCGTAAACCAGCTGCGCTGGGCGCTTGTGCTCATGACGGTTGCAGGCTGCGGCACACTGCTATTGATCAACGGGTTGGTTTTGTTTGGGGCGCTATTATTGGGTGTGGCTGGCTTGGTATTGGTAAAGCTCATGTTGACCTAAAGCTTGGTCGCAGATGGGCGCCGTTCCGAGGCAAATACCGGTCCTACACGTGCGCGGCGGCGCCTGCGCACGATCCGCTAAACCCTACACGTGACCGACAATTTTTGGCTTGCTCGGTCGCGTGACCGGAACTTGGGCAGGTGGCGAAACAACGGCGGGCGCAGGGGCTTCGGATGACACAATCGGAGCCGCGGGCACAACCACACCGGCGGCCGGGGCAGCCATCTTTGGCCCACCCGCCATCTTGGGGCCGGCAGGCTTTGGCGCGGATAGGCCGGCGGCCGGTGCGGCAACCGCCACCGGAGCAGCCTTCGCCGCAGGTGCGGGCTTGCGCTCCGCCACTTCTCGGGCCCAGTCGCTTGGGTGAATTGTGGCGTGATACACGTCGCTTTTCATCAGCCCGGTCTTGTCAAATATCAACCGCCCAACGGCACCACCACCGTGAACGGGCAACACGTTGTCCTGGATGCTGGCCGCCACGGCGTCCGCCGCGGCGGTCTTGTAATCCTCGGCCGGATAGTAGCTGATTTCGTAGTTGACATCCATCTTGATTGCATCAAACGGGCAGAACTCGGCACAAAAACCGCAGTTCATGCAGATAGTGCTGTCGATAAAGAATTGCTTGGGCTGAGGCACCGGACGCTTTGTCACAGGGTCTTCGGTGCGCTCGATCCAGATGCACTGCGGCGGGCAGACCTTTGCGCAGATGCCACAGCTGGTGCACTTCTCCTCTTCCTTTGAGGTGTCTTCTACCAGAAACGGCACATACCGGAAATTCTCCGGGAGGGGCATCTTTTCCTTGGGATACTCGATCGTGGCCAGACCCCGGTTCTTGGGATTCTGGCGGCGCACAGCCGAGCTGTCGACGTTGAAACCCATGTACTTAAAGTCCTCAATATACGTCTCAACAAAGTGACGCATGGTCACGCCCAGACCCTTGAGAATTCCTGCTCCAATGATTGCCATAGTAAGTTTATTTGCCGAACCGGGTTGTGCGGTGCGTAACCCGGCTCGGAAAACGTATATTAATTAACGATCGACTTCTCCAAGCACAATGTCCAGACTGCCGAGGATAACCACGCTGTCGGCGACCTTGTAACCCACGGTCATTTCTTTTAGCGAGTTTAGGTTTATGAAGCTGCTGCTACGAATGTGATATCGGTATGGGTTCTGGCCACCATCGCTGACCAGATAAAAGCCCAACTCGCCCTTGGGCGTTTCCACGCGTGCATAGGTCTGCCCGGCGGGCACGCGATGATTGTAGGCTTTCTTGCCGGCCTGGATATCTCCAACCTTGGTGTCCTTGCTCATCCGTTGAAGCACCTGTTGCACAATCTTCAGGCTCTCGCGCATTTCCTGAACGCGCACCAGGTATCGGTCATACACGTCCGCGTTGTAGCGCACCGGCACGTCCCAGTCAAACCGTTCATAGTAACCGTATGGATCAGCTTTGCGCACGTCATAGCCTACACCCGCAGCGCGCAGACACGGCCCGGTGAGCGAATAGGCAACGCTGCGATCGGCTGGCAGGTAGCCCACCCCGATGCAGCGCGCCTTGAGAATGTCGTTTTCGGTCAAGAAGTGATCAAGCTCGTCGATGGCGCGGGGCAAGCGTTCAAACGCCAACTCGTGCGCCCGTTGCAGTTGTTGCTCGGTGAAATCTCGGCTGACCCCGCCAAAACGCATGTAGTTACACATCAGGCGGCTTCCAGCCACGCTCTCAAACAAGTCGATAATGAAGTCGCGCTCGGTGATGAAATAGAGCGCCGGTGTGAAGAAGGCGCCCACGTCGTTTAGCAAAAATCCGATCGACCAGAAGTGGCTTTCAATACGGGTTAACTCCGCCATCAAGATGCGCAGATATTCCACGCGCGGCGTCGGGGTGATCCCCATCATCCGCTCCACACCCAGAACATACCCCCACTCGTTTGCCAGACCGCAGATATAGTCCAAACGGTCGGTATATGGGATGTTGTGCAACCAGGTGTTGCGCTCGCCAATCTTCTCGTGGTTGCGATGTAAATAGCCCAGCGCCAGTTTTAGATCGGTGATGGTTTCGCCATCCAGCTTGACCACCATGCGCAACACGCCGTGGGTGCTGGGATGCTGGGGCCCCATGTTTACGATGATCTCGTCGGTCTTGAGCTCATCCATAAACTCGTCGGCTTGTGGCTGATTCATCCCATTGGCATCGACGACAACAGGCGCATCCGGGAAACCCTGCACACTGTTGCGGTTGCCGGTCATGCTCTCGTAGATATTGCCATCCGGCTTGCTGGTATACGAAAACGGATCGAAGTCTTTCGGGAATGTGACGTTATCCTGCCAGGGTACGCGCTCCTCGGCCAGCTCATGCTTGCCCGCGGGCCAGCGCGTTTCAAAAGGCTTGGTCTCGCCCTCGAAATAGGCTTCCTTCCAATCTTTGCGCATGGGCCAGCCCGCAAAGCCCTCCCACATTAAAATGCGCCGAAGGTCCGGGTTACCTTCAAAACGGACGCCATATAAGTCGTACGCCTCGCGCTCCTGAAACTCAGCTCCGGGGTAAACACCGCACAGCGATGGCATCGAACACTTGCCGTCCTCGCGTGGAACACGCACCTTGAAGCACAGCGGCTTGCCACCCGACGGCACCCGGGTCGCGTGATATACGACCTCGATCACGCCGTCTTTTGGATAGTCCACCGCCGTAATGCTGCTGAGCATGCTGAAATGCAGGCCATCGCGCACATAGGTGGCGACCTCAACAAGGCGTGCCGGGTCGTTGATAAAGACGCCCTCATACGGGGCTTTGCTGATCAATCCCTCAAATTTGGCGGTAATATCCGCCATTTCGGCATCGGTGTTGGCGGCCACCGCGGGCTTGGCGGGCGCGGCAACCGCTGCCGGCGCAGCAGGCGGCTTTGCCCCACTCACCGGGGAGGCCGCGGCGACGGCCGGTTTTGGCGCTGCCGGCGCGGGTGCGCCGGCTGCCATTTTGGGTCCGCCAACAATCTTCGGGCCAGTAGGTCGAACAGGTGTTTCTGACATTGTTAACTAGTAGGTTTCGGCTTCACGACAACTAGACAGTGGCGGCCTGAGCTTTGATCTCATTGGCCTTGCGCATATCCACAAGGTCCGGTCCGAGCATGGGCACGGGAATGCTGACCTCGTCACCCTTTTGATACCAGCGCACCGTGCGAATGCTCTGCTTCTCAATCTTTTCTTGCAGCTTGATGAAACTATGCATCAGCGCCTCCGGGCGCGGTGGGCAACCAGGGATATACACATCCACAGGAATATATTTGTCCACGCCGCTGACCACGTTGTAGCCTTCCTTAAACGGTCCACCGCTGGTGGCGCAAGCTCCCATCGCCACGCAATATCGCGGCTCCGGCATTTGGTTATATAACCGCACAATTTGCGGGATCATCTTCTTGGTGACCGTGCCAGACACAATCATCAAATCCGCCTGACGCGGGCTGGCGCGCATCAATTCCCAGCCAAACCGAGCCAGGTCATGCCGGCTGGCCGCGGTGGCGATCATTTCGATCGCACAGCACGCCAGGCCAAAGAGCATGGGCCACATGGACCGCTTGCGACCCCAGTTATAGAGCTTGTCAAGCGACGTTATAAAAATATTGTTCTTTAGATCATCCGGGACAGGAATATCGTTCTGAAATTGCTCTTCTGCCATTATGTTAAATCCAACCACTCGCGCTGGATGTCTTCCAACCGCTCTGGGTGACCCATCGTCGGGTCATCGGCGAACCCTTCCAGCTGCAGAACCAGCGTGCGCAGCTCGTGTGCCGAGGCGCTCGTCAGCTCGATCCGCGGGAAAAACCGCCTGATTTTCAGGGCAATTGGATAGGCATCATCCCAGTACAAAGGTTCATGCATCCAGCGAAAAATTATACCCGAGGGTCATATGCCGATAAAGCGAGCTCAATCATGGTTGGCTGCGCTTAATGAGCAGGAGCATTTGCGCCAGAAATTCATCCGGCAGCTCATGGTGCACTGAGTGGCCACTATTTTCGGCCACCCAAAGCTCGGCATTTGGCAACCAACGCACGAGCGTTTGCGCGTGTTGGCCCGGCACGTTTACGCCATCCTGTGCGCCTTGCACACACAGAACTGGAACGGTGATGTGCGTCAAATCGGCCGCGGTCCAATTTGGATGGGTTACCGTTTCGTATATGGTGGCCCGAAGAAGCAACCGCCAATAGCCCGGACCATGGTGTAAATCATGATGTTGCTGCATCTCGTGCATCCACTCCGGGCTCTCAGCCGCCACGCGGTCGGGGTTCATCCCACGCGGAACCGATGCCGGCAGATGCGCATCGATATAGGCATATGCGGCTAGCAGCACGCCACCCCTGGTTGCCCGGGGTTGTTCCTTTAGCATATAAAGCGCCACATTGCCGCCATTGCTATGACCCATTACCACTGCGGGCGCGACATCAAGGTGAATTAGCAAGTCGGCCAAATCCCGCGCCATCGCGCTGAAGGAATATACAAGCGGGCCACCTGGATAACTTTCCTCCGAATCTCGCCACACAGGATCGCTTTGACCATGACCCCGGCAGTCGGGCACAATCACCCGACAGGTTTCGGCCAACCGCGCCGCAAGCGTACTCTCCACGCAAAAGTCCTGCGCACCGGTCATGGTGCTGCCGTGGATCAGCAGCACTGGTCTGGCGTTTGGCTCGCCAACCGCCTGGTAGTAAATGCGGTTGCCTTGTGTGGTCGTGAAAAACATTCCTAAAAGTGTACAAGCTACTCAAACGTGTTGCTCAACCCTCAACGGATTTGGAGTTCAGGGGAGGGCTGACCAACGTGCCACTTCCTGGTCAAGTACCATGGGCCGCTCCATGTCCACCCGTCTCAGTATCACCAGCTCCTTTGGCCCGCTCAAAAATCGGAACTTCCGCGTTTATTTTGTCGGTCTATGCATTTCACTTATCGGCACCTTTATGCAACAGGTTGCCCAGCAGGTACTGATATGGGATCTCGCCCATGACACGCGAATCACCGGGTTGGCAAGCGCTCTGATGTTTTTACCCACTGTCATCCTCGGCCCATTTGCCAGCTCAGTCGCTGATCGGGTGGATCGCCGAAAATTACTAATTATTACCCAGTGCGTGGATATGACGCTGGCGTTTATCCTGGCAGGCTTGATCCTGGTGGGCAACCGCGAGGTGTGGCCCGTGCTGGTGCTGATCACGATGCTCGGTATGAGCTCGGCATTTACATTTCCGGCACAATCCGCGTTTATCGGCGACCTGAGCGGGATGGCTGAAGTGCGTTCGGCATTCTCAATCTTCGGAATGATTATCGAGACGGCGCGGCTAGTTGGCCCGGCCATCGGCGGCTACCTGATTGCTGGAATTGGTATTTCAAGCGCGTTTATTCTCAACGGTCTGAGCTTCCTCGCGGTCATCGCCAGCCTGATCATCGTGCGCGCCCAACAGACCCGGCCCAAGTCAAAACCAAATGCACTGGCGGCCTTTGCCGAGTCCACCCGATTTATTGCCAAAACACCGCGCCTGATCGACCTAACAGTTTGTCGGATCATGGTCATGATTTTTATTTTTGGCAGCCTGCAGTTATCCGCCGCAATCGCCGACCTTGTTTTGCACGGCGGCCCGGAGCTTGTGGGCAATATGTATGCCGCGTCCGGCGGCGGCGCGCTGGTCGGTGCGCTTCTCGTCTCACCCGTGGTCCAGCGCGTGGAGCGCGCGGG
>JANXLU010000069.1 GCA_025354985.1 Chloroflexota bacterium | reverse complement strand
CGCCCCGCGATCACCGGCGTTCCGGGCGAAGCATTCGCCCAAAGTTATCGCATGCATTGGTATTGCAGCGAATGCTTAGCCCCTACCGGAATGCATTGTGACCCACGCGGTGACCGCGCCCGCCGCCGTGCGTAATGGTAGGGGCGAAGCATTGGCCATCGCACTAATGATCGCCCGTACGTAACGGCCAATGCTTCGCCCTGATAACATGCGCCCGTACCCGTGGTGACGCACGGTACGTCCCCCGATCACCGGCGATTACCGGCGTTCCGGGGACGCCGACCCGCCCCGCAATCACCGGCGTTCCGGCGATCACCGTGACCCGCGCGGTCACGGCGCGGCTGAATCGACGGACCAATATGCGGGGTAAAACGATGATGATGCGGTGATTGTTGGTGAGCCGGTGCTGTCGATGAGAAGTAGGTAGGCTTGCGCACCTGGCGAGATCGCGAAGCTGTCAAGGTTGGAAGGGGCGATGAGCTTGCCCAGTAGATTTGGTGCTCCGGTGGAATAGATCAACTTCGGGTTGGCAGCCAGGTCAATTGTCATCGTCTCGCCATCAGTGAGCGGGTAATCGAACGTAAGCCGCTTGCCGGTAAGCGTGTTTACAATTGTTCGTACGATACAAGTCGTCCCACCTACGCGCTGGATTGTGAACACGGGTGAGCTGTCTGTATCGCCGGGGTTTGTGAGCACGGTAGATCCGGCGATGGTTGGGAGTGATGCTGTTGAGCTTCCCAGGGTGAGCACACCGAATTTGTCTATGGCTATGGCTTTGCACGGACTTGCGGGGATGATGTTTGTTTTTTGGGTGAATCTTGCTGCTGGTCCTCCGACGAAAACAGCGGCGTTGGCTACTGGCAATGTGGCTGCCGTCGTAAAGCTGCCGGCGACGTGAAGCGCACCGTCGGGCGCCAAGGCCATGGCGAATACCGAGCCGTTGTCAAGTCCGCTGCCGACGGCTGCCCAGTTGTAGCCGTTCCAGGATGCGACGCGGGGAGCCGACTGTGTGCCGGCTGAGGTCACATAGCCGGTAAAGTCACCGCCGGCGTAAAGCAGCCCTGTGGGTGAGATCGTCAAGCAGCGAACGCGGCCATTTGTGCCGGTTGCCAGGTTAACGGGTGCGTCAAATGTTGATGGGTATCTGACTACGTTGCTGGGTGTTGTGAAATTGTCTGATGCTGTGAAGGTGTGGATATTGTTCCCGCCGGACTGTGTGAGTGTGCCTCCAACTGCTGAACCGGACGCTGTCGGGTATTTGATGATGACGATGCCGTTACCGCCGTTGATGCCGGTGTTGTTTACCTTGTTTGCTCCACCGCCACCGCCCAGGGCGTTTGTGCCGGCGGCGCCGTAAGCGCCACCACCCCCGGCGCCACCGGCTCCGCCCGTTGTGGTGCCGAAGGCACCTCCACCACCGCCATATGTCACCGCGGCACCTGAGTATGAGTTTGATACGCCAGCGCCACCAGCGCCACCCACGGTGGCTGTGGCGTTGCCACCCACCGCACCAGCTCCGCCACCGCCACCGGATGAGGAGAGCCCCGCGGCGGCCGTGGCGTTTCCTGTGCCACCTGCGTTACCTTGCCCTGCAAGGGTCGCCCCACCTACATCACCGCCAAAGACCGAGCCAGCGCCCCCGGAGCCCGAACCGCCGGCCTGTCCGACGCCAACGCCACCACCACCGCCATATGCCAGGAGGCCGAAGGCTATTGAGGCTCCACCTGACTTACCTGGCTGGGTGGAACCGACACCACCAGCTCCAACAACGACGGGATTGGAACTTGCGGAAACGGTTACGCCAGTCGTCACCAGAACACCGCCGCCACCTCCACCCGACGCCGAGGTAAAGCCATTGCCACACCCTGCGCCACCTCCGCCAACCAAGAGCACGTCAACCGTGGGCGGTGGTGTGACGTTCATTGCGACGAAGACGTTGTCAGATTGGTCAATGGCGATTGCGTCGATGCCTGTGTTGACGTATGAGGTTGTGGCGGCTGCCCAGGCTGCACCCGCCCACCTGGCTAAACCGTTGCATCCACTCCCGGCGGCGGTTGTGAAGGTTCCGCCTGCATACAAATAGTTTCGAGAGTCTGTGGCCAGCGTGAGCACTCCGGACGCTCCGGGCACTGTGAGGCCGGCCATGGATTGCCAGGCCACACCGGACGCGAAGCGGGCGACCATGATCATCGCCCCACCCGTGGACGGGCCGACGGTTGTGGTGAAGAGTCCGCCGGCGTAAAGGGTGGTGCCGTTGCGTCCCAGGGCGAGGGCGTTTACAGTGTTATCGAAGGTTCCAATGGTTGCCCATGCCCCGGCGATGTAGGAAAAGACGTTTACACCAGCGGCCACATATAACGTCGAAGCATCCGGGCTTACGACAATAGCGGTGATTGCGGCTGCGGGACGCCCGGACGCGGCCATCGCGGACCAAACGAGGTTAGCAGAACGTTGGGCAATCCACGATGCGCCTGAGAGTATGTTTGAGCTGTTTAGTGCTGTGGTGGCTATGGACGATGACTGTGCCCGTGGATCCACGGCTAAGAGCTGGATGCTGAATGTGTCTGCCGTGGCGGTGAGTCCACCACCTTCAAGGCCTCCGTGGTATCTCACTTGAAAATCGACACTGGTCCCGGCACCTGAGTATCTGAGAATGAAAGTTGAATCGCTGAGGGCTTTGGGGTTAATGTCTTGGATGAGCTTTCGTCTTATTGTGTGCGCGTTCTGTAGCGTGGCGCCGCGTGCGATGCATTGGAGTTCTATGATGCGTTCGCTGGCTAATGCGCGTTGGAACTGGCTGCCGTCGGTGAGCGCGAAGGGTGTGCGGTGATTTGCGATCGGGGGCAGCGACGCTCCCTTCATCTGCATCACGGCCTGGATGCCGTAATATGTTTCGAGGTCGCGGACGACTGGCCCGGGGAAAACGAAGGAAAAGTTGGACATGGTTTACAGGATGCGGATGCTGAAGGTTAGGTCTGTGGTTGTTAGGTTTTCGACGGTGAGGATGCCGGCGCTGTAATAAATGTTGACTTTGGTTAGGGTGCCCTGGGCGACTGAGTAGCGGGTGCCGGATTGCAGGATGATGCTTGCGGCGACTGCGTTGAGTAGAAGCGCGGCGACGTTGCTGCCGTCAGTCACGAATAGGATGCCGGCGATGTTGGCGGCGAAGGGCTGGACCGTTGCCTGGCTGCTGATGGTGAGATTGGATGTGCTGACGATGGGGTAATCGGTTGTGAACAGGCGGTCGATAAGGTCTTGTTGATGTGGGTTGAGCATAAATGGGAACCCCTCCCCTACCGGACGCTGTGGAGGTCGGCGGCTATGGTTTCGGTGCCATTGGCGATGGCGATTGAGACGGAGTTGATCCAACAATCGAAGGTGAGCTCCTGGAACATGGCCACTACGCGGTCACCCAAGTCCCAGTCGCGTTGGAATTCAGCGGATGGGCTGTTTAAGATGGTGCCGGTAAATGCGGTGAGCGGTCGAGATGCGAACAAAAGTTCTGCGGCCGCGTGGCTTAGGACGACTGCGTTGACGATTGAGCGCTGGTCGGCGAAGAATTCGTGCCGGGCGAAGGGCGCAGCGAGGGCGCGCGGGCCGTCCAGGGCGGTGGTTACAAGCCGGCTGGCATCGAGTCCCTGGCCACCGGCGTAGATGACATTTGTATCGTTGGTGTAGTCGTTGGTGAGCTGGGGGCTGATGATGTTGCCATTGGTGCGGCTGAAGATCATGGGTGCGGATGAGGTCATGCCGTGGTCAACGCCCCACTGGTTTAGGACGGTGAGGAAGCGGAACTTTTGCAGCTCGTCGGACCACAGGACATCCCAAAAGATTGTAGGGACTGGCGTTGTGCCCAGAGGTGAGCGGGCGACTAAGGCAATGGCGTTCTTGAGACTGAGCCAGGGAAACGAACGGGTGACGATGGGTGCGCGGGACTGGTCCGGGTCGATGCTGAGGAGCGCGGTCAGGTCGCGGGCGGGATCGGTGACAAGAGAACCGAGGTTCTCACGGCAAATTGCCTTGATGAGGTCATCAGCCGGGCCGGTTTTGTAGGAACGCGGTGACCCGGCTGGTGAGCTAACGATGCGTCGGGTGAGGAGAATCGACGCGGACGCGGCGGTGATGCTGTAGGTGAGGACTCCGCCAACATCGACACGGGTGAAGGCGGTGAGGAAGAACCGGGTGGCGAACACACGGCGTGGGGTGGCGTCCGCCGACAGGCTCAGGATGCCGGGGACGGGCACACCGATGGGCGCGCTCGGCGTGCGCAGCACGTCGATGATTGCGTCCTGGGCGCAGTAGGCGGCGGGGAAGTTGGCTATGACCGTGAACGTGAGGGCGCCATCGGTGTTAAGGGATTTTGCGAGTGTGAGGGATAGGAAGCGGTCGAGCATGACCAGGGGTATGCCAGCCGGGGTGTGGATGGTGACTTGGTAGGAGGATGCCATGGGGAAGTGCTGTGCCAACCGTCACAGGGCTTTGAGCCCTGTGACGGTTTCGCGGTGCGTGGCGCTCGAAAATATCCGGTTGACGTCGTCGGCAGTTGCGGCATTTTTTAGCTGGGTGCGAATGTTTGTGATGGTGCCGGGCGTTAGCTGGTTGTGGATGATGTCGGGCGGGTCGCAATCGGCGGGGCGGCCGTCGGCAAGGCGGCGGCGGCATTTGGTGAGCCAATGGTCGAGGATGGCGGGGGCGGTATCTGATGTTGGCGTCAAAGAGCGGGCAAGATGCCCGCGCTCCATAGGGGCAAGATGCCCGCGCTCCATAAAGATGTCGGATAGGAGGATGGGTGTGCCGTTGACGAGGATGAAGGGTTTTGCATTGGGGATGGGTTTTTGGCCGCGGCGCTTGCGCCAAACGTTTACGTCAATGATGCCGTTGCGCAGCTCTATTTCGGATATTTGCGCTTTTGTAAGCCCATCCTCGGTGCTGCCCACATTGATGAAGTTGAAACACAACGGCGCGCGCGTCTGCCGGCGGATGATGGATGTGATCAGGGTCTGAACATACTGAATCAGCGGGCGCAGCCCGAAGCGGTAAAGGGCGTTTTCCTGGGATTCTCCAAAGCCCTTGCCACCCAGACCTTTGGCGGCCACAATGCCGAGTTCGGCGGCGTTAAAGCCAAATGCCCAACATGCCATGCGGATCATGAACTCGTCAAACGTCACGTTGTCGGCGGCCTGCGGCCGGCGAAACTCGTGCACGGGGATTTGGCCGGTGGATGAGGCCATAAATTTGATGCGCCGCAGACGCTGCGGGTTACCGGTGAGTAGGTTGTCAAAATATTCCTGAAATTCTTTGACCTGTTCGGGCGGCCACTCTGACGGCACGCCAACGAGGGCTTCGGGGACGTTGGTCTTGTCCCAGTAAATAGCCGATGACTCCTGGCGGCGCAGCGCCTCATTGATGCGCAGGATGATGAACTCGATCGGCGAGCGGCCATACGGTGAGGCGCTGTTGAGGTTGTAGGGCCGGACTAGTAACCTATCTGACGTGAACCACTGCCAATCCTGACCCTTGACGGATTGCACATAGGCGGGCATGGGTGGCGCCGGACGTTTGCCCCGGACATCGAGCAGTGGGCGGATGGTGGTGCCGTCGATCTGCTCCACCGAGCGAATCTGAAGCATGCCCTCACCCCCAACCCTCTCCCGGGGGGAGAGGGAGTTTTCACCCTCAGGCACAACCCTCTCCCCGTGGGAGAGGGAGTTTTCGCCCTTTCCCCTTGGGAGAGGGTCATCGACATCAAGCCACAGAGACACGGCATCCGTGACCAGCAAATCCTCCAACACGGCATGCAGCCAGCCGTCGAATTCATGCTCACCATCCGGGAGCTGCCAGAACCGGCGCAGCCGGTCGATCTCGCCGCGGTAATCAGCGTCGTCGTCGTCAACGATGGGTTGGATGTCCCACTCGAGCCCGCGCAACTCGCGCTTGATCGCCTCGATGACGATGCGCACGCCATCGCACAGATCCGCAAACTGGCGTAGCACACCGAACGACAGCAGACCGTAGCCGCTGCGTGGCTGCATATATAGGTTGATGCCGGTGGCATAGTCGAAAACTCTGGGTTGTTCCTGGTCGGTGAGGAGCGGGGGCGATTGGATGCCGGGTCCGAACATGCTGTCGGCGAGCAGGTGGCGGTCGCCGGGCGGTGCGGCGGTGGGCAGGGATTGGGCTTGGGCCGGGAGAGAGGCGGGGTTACTCGAAGAGCGGGGGGCCGGTCGGTAGACCGGTGGCAGCCCGCGCTCAATAGGGGCCGCTTTGCGGCCACGGGAATCACGGTTTTGGTTTGTCATTGGCTGCTTTTTCCTTTGCAAGTTCGGACATTTGTTCCCGCACGAATGCGCGCCAGGGATTCTCGAAGGGCGCATGTGATGCGATCAGGGCGTAGTTCTCGGCGTGGGCGAAGTGGTCGGGATGCGCGCCTTCGATGTATTTGGCAATGGGCGTGCCCGAGGATCCTTCGGATATGACGCGCACCGGTGCGGTGAGGTGGGCATACCAGGCTTTCTTTGTGTCGCTGTGGCCCTTAGACGAGCTCAGGGTTCCTTGCGACTGCGCGAAGATGCCGGGGTCATGTTGCGCGGTGCCCGCCATGAACTGTGCGAAACAGACGTCCAACGTCCGCGTGCGGTCGGAGTTGACGACGCCTTCGGTCGGCTGGAATGTTGAGGGCTGCTGGGTCCTGAGCCCGGTTGTTTGCTGTGAGTAATAGTTTAGCCACATCACATTTTTTGCGAAGGCTGCCTGCAGGTCGCGGGCTTTGCTCGTTTCGGGGAGGGCGTCAATTACGGCGGCTTTGACTTTGAATTGTTTTAGGGTGCGCTCGGTCTGCTGCCAATCGAGCTCGGCGGCCAACAACAATCGCCAGCTGCCGGACGCGTCGCGCGCGCGGATGATGACGTGCAACACGCGGCCCACGTCGATGCCGGCAAAACAGGAACCCGGACCCTCACCCCAACCCTCTCCCGGAGGGAGAGGGAGATGCACCCCTCTCCCTCCGGGAGAGGGGTTGGGGGTGAGGGAGAGGGTCGGGGTGAGGGCGCATTTGTCGAGGATTTCTGATGTCAACTGCCCGCCGCGGGGCGTGTATGGCTCGGCCAGGTCCTGGTTGAATGTTTGCTGGCGTTTGTTTTCGTCAGTGGATTGGAGTGAGGTTATGAGCTCGTCCAGTTCGTACTGGGCGGAGAATAGCTTGGTGACTTTGTAGCCGGCGATCGTGCGATCCGGGTGTGTGGCGCGCCAATGCCCGGGCTCCAGGCGGTTAAGCGTGACGGCGCAGCCGGCGCATTTTAGGACGGGCGTCAGCCCGTCCTCGGCGGTGTGCCATCTCACCGGCCGGCCAAGTTGATCGTAGGATGTAATCAAATTGTCGAGGTTGAGTGGTTGGCTTAGACCACAGTTGCCGCAGGTGACGTGCCATTCGCGCATGTCCGACTGTAGGTAGCGGGCGTGGATGCCCATGCCGCTATAGGTGGGTGTGGATATGTCGCGGCGCTCTTTGATCAGTGAGTGGCCCAGGCGCTTTTCAGCGAGTGCCGGGGCACGCGGGTCCATCTCGTCGAGCTCATCCAGGACGATGACATCGGCGGGAATGGACCTGAGTTGCGGTGCGCTGCCATCGGGCGCCACGCGGCCGCCACGCAGGTATAGGAAGTTGTCCCGAATGCGCTTGAGGGTTACTCGGTCGGCGCCAGATTTGGATGGGCGGCCATCGCTCGGGGAAACCCCGCCCCTAGCGGTGACGATGATGGATTGCAGGTAGGGCGAGGCTTCGATGGCGGGGCCGATGCGGGCGGTTGAAAAATCTGACACGGCGGTATCGGTGCTGAAGAGATACAAGACGGTGGCGCGGCGTTGGTCGCAGGCGTGCAGCGCGTAGGAGATGCCGTATTCCGACAGACCCATTTGGGCGGCCTTGCACAGGACGAGCTCGCGGGCTTTGCTGGCGTAGATTTCGGTCAAGTAGGGATGGTTGGCAAGGTTGAAGCGCACGCCTGGAAGAAGGAGCGGGCGGGCATGCCCCATCCAATCAAGCAGCGACAGGTCATTTAGACCCGGCGCCGCCCGAGCGGCGCGGGCGAGCGACGGGTCTATGTCGCCGGTTTTGTCCACGTCACCTAGAGCTTGGCCGCAAGACGCTGGTCAATCCGATCCAGCGTCCGGGCCACATCCGACAGGCTGGCCGCCTGCGATGAAACCACGGCCATCAGCTCGCGTTCACGGGCCAGACCGGACCGTTCGCGCTCGGCCGATTCCTTCCGCGTATCCAAAATCAACCACACCGCGATCCCGGCGAACCCGGCCTGGCTTATCCAACGGGCAATTTCAAGTGCATCCATGGTTCCATCCCCTAAATCCTGAAAGTCTCCTTCGTGAGCGCGTCGAAGTGCATCCCGCGCCAGGTCGAGCGGGACACGTTTCATTCCTTATTTGCGCGCCGCCTGTGCTCCGGGATCGGCCTCATGTGCCAGCTTGTTCGCGGCCAGGGAAATGGCCGGCAGCAGAATGGCAAGATACGGGTCCAGAAGCGCAGCGGCGGCGGGTGAGAGCGCGTGGCCCAGGGCGTAGGCGGCCAGGCTCCCGGCCGTGCACAGGCCCAGCTGGATCATCCAGCGCCAGAGCGGTGTGAGCCGCTGGAACCACGTGAATTGCTCACAGACGATGGCGGCGGTCATGGCAAACACCGGTGAGGTGAGCCAGGCGATGGTGACGTTGATACTGTCAAATGTTTGCATGATGGTTATGGCATAAATTCGGTTACCTGTAGATCAAAAATGTTGCAGTGAAATACGCGCGCCCCGGCGGCGCCAACCGGCAGCTGCGCAATCCGGTCCGCGCTGATGATGGCGTGATCCACTGTGCCACCCAGCGTCGGGTTGTTGCGGATGAGCCGATACATTGGCCCCACGGCGGCCTTGGCCGCCGCATCCGCCAGGTCCAGTTCGCTGATCAGATGTTGCGCCGCGATAATCCGCGCCGACCAAACGCGCGTGCTTGGTTGGCCGGCGAAGCCAAATGGCGTCGGATTTGTCGCGCTGCCCGCCACATATTCCACCCACGCCACCGGAGGCGTTTCGGTAATCGCACGCGGCTGGTGCGGATATACAAAATTCAACTGAGCCGGGACCAGCCCGGTCGTGAGAATTGCCACCAGCGCGGCAATTCGGTCTTGAACATCAAATGAGGCCATGAGTCGTATATCAAGCGCGTTTATGGAGCGCCGGCTTCCAGCCGGCATATGG
>JANXLU010000086.1 GCA_025354985.1 Chloroflexota bacterium | reverse complement strand
GGACCCCACGACCACGGGACCCGCGCACCTGCTGCTGTCGGATCCGGACGGCAACCCGGTGATGCTGGACCAGCACGTTTGAGGGCCAACGAACTAAGATTAGCGTATGCCAAAATTCATCGCACTGTTGCGCGGCATTAACGTAGGCAAAGCAAAACGCGTGCCCATGGCAGACCTGCGGACACTCATGGGCGACCTTGGCTACACCGATGTTGTCACCTTGCTGAACAGTGGCAACGCGGTCTTTAGCGCGTCCAGAGGCACCCCGCCCAAGCACGCAGCTGATCTCGCGGCGGCCATCTTCACCAAACTGAAGGTGGAGGTTCCCACGATCGTGCTGTCGGCTACAGCATTGGCGGCCGTGGTGTCAGAGAACCCACTGGCGGAAGGCGCTCAGAACCACGCGCAGTTCCTGGTGGTATTTGGTCAGGAACCCGCGTCGCTCAAGGCGCTTGATTACCTAACCCCATTGTTGAAGCCTTTGGAGCGGTTCGTGATTGGCCCACACGCGGCTTATCTTGACTGTGCGAGCGGCATCTTGAATAGCAAGGCGGGTGCGGCCCTGCTGACCAAGCGCGGGCCATTGGTGACAACCAGGAATTGGGCGACCGTGCTCAAGTTGCAGGCGCTAGCACAGGCAAAATAAATGGAACACAGCGAAAGCTACGGGTTTATGGTGACGCCACCCGCCGGAGCGGGCCCCGGCGTGTTAGTGCTGCACGCGTGGTGGGGGTTAAACGAGACCATCAAGACGATTTGCCGGCGGTTGGCTGAGCACGGGTTTGTAGCGTATGCACCCGACCTTTATCACGGTAAGGTTGCGAAAACGGTGGCCGAAGCCGAGGTGCTTGGCGCGCAGATTGATGCCAATCATGAACAGGCTGCGGACGAGGTTGGCGCGGCGGCCAGGTTCGTGAGTGAACAGGCAGGCGTGGGCGGCCTGTCCGTGGTTGCGTTATCTCTGGGTGGCTACTACGCGCTGAAGCTTGCGGATGCGATGCCGGAGCACATTCGCAAAGTCGTGTTGTTTTATGGCACCGACGGCGGGTTTGGCGGGGCGTTTGACCATTCGCGCGCGGACTATTTGGGCCACTTTGCTGAGCGCGATGAGTATGAGCCGCCCGCCAATGCGGACAGGTTGGCGGATACCCTGCGAAATGCCGGTAGGACCGTTACGTTTTACCAATACCCGGGTGCACGCCACTGGTTTTTTGAACCGGATGTGACCGCCGCCTATGACGGTGCCGCCGCGGACCTGGCTTGGCGTCGGACGCTGGCTTTTCTTGCCGACTAGCCGACGCTGTAGCTCATCCCGCAATCAGTTACGAACTATGCGCGATGAAAACGCAATGGCTTGGTTTGTTCGCGGATGATGATGCCTTTGGCTTCCAGGTCAATTTGAACGCCGGTCATCCACCAACCGGCCTTCTCGCCACCTGGAAACAAATCCGCCGGCAGCAGCGGAGTAACGTCCTTTAGCAAGGTTGCGGCGGTTGCACCGGGAGACGCGCCCGGGAGCACCTTTAGAAAGGCGGCCTTCATGGCTTGGTATTTGTCGGCATCAACCCGGTACACCTTGCCCGGGTGATTTGCATTTTGAATTTCGATTTTTGGAGTTTTGTCGGACGCCATTTGGTTCATTCTACTGTGGTGGAACCCGCCATGCCGAACATAGGCTTCATGACGCTCGTTGCGTCATCACGTGCAGGATGAATTTTCATGGCAAGTTTGGTATTCAAATTTTCGGGCGGACGTGGACGCAAATTCAGTTCAAAAAGTTCCGCCGAGTCAATGGTGACCCGGCCCTCTGTCGCGTACAGGGAGGTCGCAACTTCGCCAGCTTCCGAGAAGAACAGCTCGGTCATCACGACCCGCCCTTTATCCCAAAACACCTCGACCGAATGCGGGGACAAAATCAGCGTCAGGTCAAGCAGACCGTGCCGGACGGTCAAAGGTGCACTGTGACATGCCTCAAAAGTTGGCGCTTGGTCGCCAAACCCGGCGCGGTGCACCCGGAGTTGCTGTTCTACCAAGTCGATTTCAACACGCAGAATTGGAGTGTCCACGCGGTGTTGCGCAGAAGTTAGCAACACACCGCAGGCGTGCGCCGTGGTCGCTGAATCGATCTGAAAAACGAGCTGCAATGCTCGATTGGGGGCGTTGCTGACAGGCAGCGCGATGGACGGACCCTCAACGACGCGCGCGCGCCACCCGCCAACTGGCGTGCGCGCTGAAAGAAGCTCGCGGACGGGTGTCTGGGTCAACGCGTGTCCCTTGCCATCGTGCACGAGCGAAAGCTCGCGGGGTAGGGACATCGCACCGCGACGTGCGCCAAAGTCTGGAATTTTGTTGGCATAGCTCCAATTGTTCATCCACCCCAGCCAGATCGTGCGGCCATCGGTCAGGTTGTTCCAAGCCTGCGGGGCGTAGAAGTCGGCGCCGAAGTCCACCCAGCGGGTGGGCACCGGGTTTTCTGACGCTTTGAATACGCGACCATCAAAGACGCCAACAAAGTATTGCACGCCACTGCCGCCCGCGGGTGCGCCTTCGCTCACCGCCACTTCGAGCAGCCAACGGGTCTGCGGACCGCCATTCACGGGCAGCTTGATCAATTCGGGCGTCTCCCAAACGCCATTATGGCTACCAACGCCCGCGCCAAAGGTGCCGGTCGCCCGCCATGTCTTGAGGTCATTTGAGACGAAGAACCTTATCTCCTGGCCGGCGGCAAGGATCATGACCCAGTGACCGGCATCAGAACCAGCCTCGTACCAAATGACTTTGGGGTCACGAAAGTCTTTGACGTGGGGTACTGGCCGAAGAACCGGATTGTGCGCATACTTGGCCCATGTGCGCCCGTGGTCAACGCTATACGCCAGGCTCTGGGCCTGACCGTGGTGTGGATGGTGGTGGGTGAATATCGCCACCATTGCCCGTGCGCCGAAGCCGGCGGTGTTGTGCGTGTCAATCACGCAGCTGCCCGAAAATATCGTCCCGATTTCGTCCGGGTAAAGCGCGATTGGGAGCTCGCCCCAGGTGATCAAATCCTGACTGACAGCATGGCCCCAGTGCATAGGCCCCCACACCGTGGCGCCGGGGTTGTGTTGATAAAACAGGTGATACTCACCCTCGAGATACACCAGTCCATTTGGATCGTTCATCCAGCCGGAGCGGGGTTCAAAGTGATAGTGGGTTGTGAGCGTTTGTTCAGCGGTCATGGCTGGAGGTAATTGTCGCCAGAAAAGCAGAAACAGCGTCATGAGTTGTGTGCGGATGTAGTAGGTTTGTCCCTTGCGCTTCGCCCGGCGTCGTGCAACATATGAGAGAGACATAAGGGTTGGTGAGACACTCGCGGAAGGGATGCGTCATACACTTATGTGGACCTGTCATAGTCCGTGGTGTTTGCCTGGACTGGACAAGTAAGAACAGCATGAAGTTTTTAGAATTTAACGCGCATATGAAAGGACTGGCTGGCTTGGCCTCATTGTTGATCGTCGGGTTCGCGGGGCTCGTTGGCGGCTGGCAACTGGCCAGTGCGGCAGACATTCCTTCTGAAGTCCACGGACGCGTGTATCTGGACACAAATGAAGACTATGCGTTCACTGCGGTGGACATAGCCTATCCCGGGCTCACCGTAACGCTGCAGGAGGTGGGCGGAGCTGGCTGGCTGACCACCACCACTGACGCCAGCGGGCAATATACCTTTACCGGGGTGACATCAGGCACGTGGCAGATTGTGCCGACACTGCCGATCACCGCAATTCGTGAATATGCATACCCGGGAATTGGTGCAAGCAATGATCAAAGTGGCATTGGCGTGATTACGACGACCATTCCAGTCAGTACAGTACTGACCAACTACGATTTTTTGGATCGATTTCCCTATATCAATGGCGTGATCTACAGTGACGCCAATCACAACGGCGTCTACGATCTCTATATTGATCCGCCGATTTATGCCAGTGTCTCCCTCACATTGAGCAACAATCTGACCCATTTTGTGACGACCGGGTATGGCACCTTCTATTTTTTTGACATACCGCCCGGCACTTACTGGCTGACCGAGCAACACCCGCCCGGCTTTGATCAAGGGATCAACGCCTCCGGGTCGTTGGGTGGGCAGGTGCTCGCGGGCGATGTGATAACCGGGATCGTCGTGGCGGGTAACGC
>JANXLU010000078.1 GCA_025354985.1 Chloroflexota bacterium | reverse complement strand
GGCACCCTCGCCTGTCTGGCGTCTGCCGTCGCCTCAATCTTCGGCGTCGCCACGACTGGTGTGGCAGGTAACCGCGCGGCAACCAAAATGGGTCGCATCGGCGTTAGTGTCGGTTCCGGCGTGCTCGCGCCGCCACGCAATGGTGCAAGTAGCTGATCCAGAAGCTCACCTATAAGGGTGCGACCCGCCGTCGAGACAACTTTGTTTGGAATGGCGGTTACGACTGAGGTGACTACCGTTGGCCTGACGAGGTCGGTTGTCTGCGCGATGCCATCATTTATGCCCTGTGACTCCGTTGCTCCAGGTGTAGGCGCGTGTGCTGTCACCAGCTCCGCACTTGGTGACACCTGCGTTAGGTCGGCTGATTGCATCGTGTTGCCATGGCTCGCTGGAGAAAATGCAATAAGACAACCGACCACCACAATCAGGAGCACCAGCACGGCGCGCATTCTATGTGTCACGGTGCCTAAAAGGGTTAAAGATCCCGGGGGTCGGAAATTACACCAAAAATCGCGCTTGCCGCGACCACTGCCGGAGACGCCAAATACGTCTCGCTATCACGCGTACCCATACGTCCCATAAAATTGCGATTGGCGCTGCTAATCGTAACCTCTCCTGAGGCGGGAATGCCCATATGATTGCCCATGCATGGGCCACAGCCAGGCGTGTTTATTGATCCACCCGCGTCGACAAATGTCTCCACATATCCCAGTTTAATGGCAGCTTTTAGAACCTCATTAGAGGCCGGATTCCAAAGCAGGCGTGTGGTTGAGGCGGCCTTCCTGCCACGTAACACATCGCATGCTGCGGCAATGTCTTCCAGCCGCCCATTTGTGCATGTTCCAATCCATGCCTGATGCACGCGGGTTCCCTTAACGGAACTCACGGGAACTACATTATCAACACGGTGCGGTTTGGCAACCATTGGTTCAAGCTTCGAAAGGTCGTACTCTCGCACAAAGGCATAACTCGCATCTTCATCCGGATATAGCGCGCCTGCAACAATTCCTTCCCTACGCTCCTCCACCGACATGGCAGGGTTCCATCGTGCGGATCGTTCGGCAAGATAGTCAAAAACCAAATCATCGGGAGCAAGGAAGGCATTTTTGGCGCCAAATTCGGCCATCATATTTGGCAAAACCATCCGACTATCCAATGAAAGATGAGCGACGCCCGGTCCGCAAAATTCTACGGATCGATACAGTCCGCCATCTTGCCCAAGGTCACCAATCATAAACAGGCAAAAGTCCTTGGCCGTAACACCAAAAGGCAGCCTGCCGGTAAGCGAAATCCGCATACTTTCCGGTACACGCATCCAAATCTCGCCGGTCGCCCAGATTGCAGCTACTTCGGTCCGACCAATACCTGCGCCAAAAGCGCCCAACCAGCCAAAGTGCGGCGTGTGACTGTCACTGCCGACAATCGTCATTCCCGGCCAAACGATTGCCTCCTCTGAAAACACCTGATGGCAAATACCCCTTCCCACGTCAAAAAAATAGCGTACACCTTGTTGCTGCACAAATGCCCTCACCTCGGCATGATTTTGCGCATGCGCCGTCGTAGGAGCTGGAACGGCATGATCAAGCGTTATGCATAATCGTTCAGGATGAACAACACGCTCAACACCCAACTGGCGAAACAACTTAAAGATCGGCGCCGTGTTGTCATGGCTTAGCACGCGATCCGGTCGTATGTCGACGATTTGACCTGTCATTACGCTCAACTCACCGCTTGCCCGTGCAAGTGCTTTCTCTGCAAACGTCTTACCCATAATTTTGTCAGGCAATGATAACTGTTGCATAATTCGCACGATGCGATCACCAAATGTTGTTATTGTTGGTGCGGGGGGCTATGTATTTCCACTTCGTCTCACTGTGGATATTTTGTCGTTGCGTGAATTGCAAGGTTGTAATCTAACGCTCTTTGACATTCATGCCGGCCGGCTTGGCCGAACCGCACAAAGAGTGAAGCAGCTGGTGGCGAACAACAAACTTCCGGCCAGAATAACGGTAACCACCAATCGCACAAAAGCGCTCAAAAACGCCGATTTCGTTATTGTCGCATTCCAGGTAGGTGGCGTCGAAGCCTATGAGCATGATGTGGAAATTCCGCGCAAATATGGTGTCGACCAGTGTGTCGGAGACACGCTTGGCCCGGGCGGAGTCTTCCGTGCGCTCCGCAGCATCGCAGCTTTGCGCGAAATATGCGAGACTATGAGCGAAGTGTGCCCAAATGCACTGTTAATTCAGTATGCGAATCCGATGGCCATGAACTGTTGGGCAACCAGCTTGTTGGGAATAAGCACCGTTGGGCTTTGCCACAGCGTTCAAGGCACATCACGCATGCTTGTAAAAAGGGCTGGCTTCGTATACGAAGACGTTAGTTTTCGTTGTGCCGGCATAAATCACCAAGCGTGGTTTACCCAGTTTAACGACGGCGTGAAAGGCGACATATACCCAAAAATCAAAGCCGCCATGCTTGCACAAAATCCCTCGCCATTTTCATCCGTTGGCGCCTCGGGTCGAACTTCAAAATCACTCGTTCAACGCGGTATGGATCACAGCATCAATGACGAACATTACTACTTTGAACGGGTGCGAACCGAGATTATGCGCACCTTCGGCTACTTCCACACCGAAAGCAGCCACCACGGCAGTGAGTACGTACCGTGGTTTCGCAAAAACGCTGAATTGGTCGACGCCTATATCGCCAAGCGCTGGGACTATTTTCAGATTTCAAAATCCTATCAAAACAACGAGCAGCAGGATTATCTTGATAAATTAATCGCCTCGCCTCTCAAGGCAAGCGAAGAGTATGGCGCCCAAATAATTCACAGCGTGGTAACCGACACCAAACGAGTCATTTATGGCAACGTTCCAAATGCTGGTTACGAGGGCGGATCCCATCTCATTTCCAACCTGCCCAAGGAGGCATGTGTCGAGCTGGCCTGCCTGGTTGACAGAAACGGCATACAGCCCACGGCACACGGACCCTTGCCTCCCCAGTGCGCTGCCATCAATCGGACCAACATTAACGTGCAGGAGATGGCGGTCCTAGGCGCGCTCAACGGTGATCGCGATGCGGTTCACCAAGCAATTGCCCTGGACCCATTGACAGGGGCGCTCTTAAGTCTGCCAAAGATTCACGACATGGTTGAGGAACTTTTTGCCGCCGAGGCAGCCTGGCTCCCACAGTTTAACTAGCATCACGAAGCTCCTCAAGAAAGCGCACCTCAACGTTTAGAGTTTCGTCCATAAGCCAGCGAAACAGCCGGCCCACCACCGATGGGTCGAGGTCATGCCGCTCGGCTGCAAGCATAACGGTTCCGATCACTTCCTGCTCACGTTGACGATCCATAAGATTTTCCCGAAGTGCAGCTGGATTGGGCACATTTTCCAAAATATCCGGGGCGCTTAGCGCCTTGATGTGGGCGACGTATCTGCCCATATTGATGCGCTCATGCATCAATACAATGCAGTCGGCATCGACATATGCAGTTTCGCCATAGTTTTGCGGGTCATCGCCTGATGGACAAAGGCTGGGCAAAAGAGCGGTGTAGTGACTGATGACCCGTTGTTCAATGGGATAACCGACAACCGGAAGCGTGGGAATCGTTACGACACGCGTCACAGGTGACTGCAGCGCCATGTCACCGTGTAGCGGGCCCTGATCAGGATACGTGTATCGTCCCAGTGATGCGTGATACTGCTCAAGTCCACGCAAGGCATGATCCAAAAAGGTTGTGTGCGGACCTTCGATTTTGATGGCGTGCGCTTGGTAAATTGCGGCACTCAGCATAAACCTCGATCGATCAGAAAGACGTCCAATAATCTGCTTATTTAATCGATCAAGCTTTCGTCGCACATCTGGCAAATTCATGGCGCGCGATTCTACCGTCAAGATGGGATAATTGCGTCCCCATGTTTTACGATGAAGCGCAAATTTCCGTTAAAGGCGGCCACGGCGGTGACGGTTGCGTCAGCTTTCGCCATGAATCCATGACCCCGCGAGGTGGTCCGGATGGAGGAAATGGCGGTCGCGGTGGCGACGTTATACTGCGCGTCAACCGACATTTCAATACCCTCCAACACTTTCAACATCAGGCCCTCTTTGAGGCGGAGATGGGAAAATATGGAAAGGGTAAGGACATGACCGGTCGCTCGGCAGACGCGCTATTTGTAAACGTGCCACCTGGGACGGTGGTGCGAGATCAAAAGACAAACGACATACTTGCCGACCTCACATTGCCAGATTCCGAATATATTGCCGCTCGCGGTGGCCGCGGCGGACGTGGTAATGCGACCTTCGCAACGAGCACAAACCAAGCCCCTGAAATTGCGACGCTGGGCTCACCCGGCGAGGAACGCGTGCTAACGCTCGAACTAAAGATCATTGCGGACATCGGTCTGGTGGGCATGCCAAACGCCGGCAAAAGCACCCTTATTAGCGTACTTACTGACGCAAAGCCAAAGATTGCGAATTATCCATTCACCACCTTGGTGCCAAATCTGGGTGTCGCAAGTGTCGGAGACCTTCGAACAGTAGTCATAGCGGATATTCCGGGGCTGATACAAGGCGCAAGCCAAGGCAAGGGTCTTGGCGACGAGTTTTTGCGTCACATCGAACGAACCCGAGTATTGATTCATCTGATCGACGGCGAAAGTGAAGACCCGTTAAGGGACTTTGAAACAGTAAATGCCGAGCTAAAGGCGTTTGGTCATGGGCTGGCTGAAAAGCCCCAGGTTATCGGCATGAGCAAAATGGATCTCCCCGACGCTCGCGCCGCATTTGAGCTCTTTGTCCATGAAAATATCCCGGACGTTATCGCCTTTTCATCCGCCAGCAACGAAAACGTTCGGCTATTGCTTAATCGGGCGGTGCAGATCTTGGATGACCTTCCACCGCTACCCGTATCTGACTATACGCCGCTGATCACAATGGACACGGAGGACGACTATACATTCACAATCAAGCGCACGGGTGGTGGCTGGCGTGTTAACAGTCGCTATCTTGAGGAACGTGCGAAAATCACGCGCTGGGACTTGGATGAAGCAACGCAGCGCTTTCAAATCGCGCTTGATCGCAGCGGCGTTGGGGATGCTCTGTTGAGGGCCGGAATCCAACCTGGTGACATCGTGTTTATTGCGGATGGCGAGCTGGAATGGCAGGACGAAAGCCAGATGGATTTTGCGCGCAAACGAAATTAAAGACTATTGGCTTGTCCCCTTCTATAATCCCTGTGAATGACTGATCATCTTGGGGATTCCGTGTTCGCGCGAATTGCACGCAAAGAGCTGCCGGCCAAAATAGTGTATCAAGATGAGGAAATAACGGCATTCCATGACATCGAACCACTGGCCCCGGTACACATACTGATCGTGCCCAATCGCGTCATCCCAACGCTAAATGACGCCACCCTCGAAGATCAGCAATTGCTTGGCAAAATGATGCTTGTCGCCAGGCAGCTCGCCTGCCAGCATAGTATTTCCGACACCGGATATCGGGTTACCATGAACGTCAATAGCGATGGCGGCCAGTCTGTTTTTCACATCCATTTGCATCTGATGGGTGGGCAAAAACTGGGCCGTATGGCGTAGCAAATAATGAAGTTTCTCATAACTGGCGGAGCTGGATTTCTTGGCTCCGCACTGGCAAACACCCTGGCCACGGACGGCCACACCGTCCGCGTCTTGGATGATTTGAGCAGCGGGGACCCATCACGCCTTCATCCGAGCATCAACCTTACCCGGGGAAATGTGCTTGACATTCCCAAACTATGGTCGCTTCTACAAAATATTGATTGCGTGTATCACCTCGCGGCCCGGGTGAGCGTGCCTGAAAGCGTTTTGTATCCGGGTGAATACAACCAGGTTAACGTGGTGGGAACGGTTGGCATTATGCAGGCCATGCGCGATGCTGGTGTTCGAAGGGTTGTCCTCGCGAGCAGTGGTGCGGTATATGGGGTGCAGGTTCAACAACCCATGCACGAGGATTTTGTGCCCCACCCAACCTCACCTTATGCGGTAAGCAAGCTGTCCGCCGAATATTACGTGCATACCATTGGCGCGTTATGGGGGATGGAAACAATCGCGCTACGCATTTTCAACGCGTATGGACCGGGCCAATCCGTCCGGGCCTCACACCCTGCGCTAATCCCGGTAATCGCCCGGCAAGCCCATGCGGGTGGTTCGGTAATTGTTCACGGCGATGGCCGCCAAACCCGCGATTTTGTGTATATCGAAGATGTTATTCGGGCCATGGTCACCGCAGCGACGGCACAGAACGTAAACCGTCTGACAATCAACATTGGCAGTGGCAGCGCAACGTCAATCAATGAAGTGGTTCAGATCATTGGAAAAATTCACTCCCGCGGCCTTAACGTACTCCGTGTGACAGCAGATAGCGGCGGCGTTGGAAATATGTGTGCGGACCTTGGGCGGGCCAGGGAATTGTTGCAATACGATCCCCGCGTTCCATTAATGGAAGGGATTCAAAATGTGATGGCGGCGCTGAATGCGTCGGCATAATTGACCTTCCACAAAAATCACCGTGCACATTATCGAAGCCGACAGACTGACAAAGCGATTCGGGAAAACGATTGCGTTGGACGGATTGTCATTCAATGTAGAGCGTGGCGCAATTCTCGGCATTGTAGGCGTGCAAGGTGCTGGAAAGACCACCTTGTTAAAAATGCTTGCCACGTTGGTCGCGCCGACGTCCGGCGATGCGCTTGTTAACGGGTCCAGCATCGTGCGCAGCCCGGCAATGGTTCGACATGTAACCGGGTTCATGGCCGATCACTTTGGCGTATATCAAGATATGTCCGTCCTTGAGTATCTTGAATTCTTCGCAGCCTGCTTTGGCATAGCCGCTTCCGACAGAAGGCAGGTCGCAACCGATTTGCTGCAGTTGGTGGACCTGTTTCATAAAGTGAATGAACCTGTCGAACACTTGTCCGCCAGCATGCGCCAACGATTGGGACTCGCAAGAACGTTGATCCACGATCCCGGGGTGCTCCTATTGGATGAACCCACTGCACTCCTGGACCCAAAGGCGCGTACTGAACTTCGCGAGTTGATCCGCGAGCTGCACTCATTGGGCAAGACCATTCTGATAACGGCTCATATCGTCGCCGACATAGAGGATATGTGCTCTGATTACCTGCTTCTTGCTCATGGTCGTCTCGTTCGCCAGGGGAACCTTGACTCCATCCAGACCATTATTAACACGCATCGGTATATCAGCATAAAACTCTTGGGCGATATAGGCAATGCGTTGCAGGTCGCGCGGTCAACGCCTGGTGTGCTCCGTGCCGAGAAATATATGAATCCATATTTCCCGGATGAACAGTCAGGCCCAAACGGCGGAGCAAACGCCCTTGCAACCTTGCAACAGCTGGATGTCCTTTTTGACGGCGATTTCACAGCCGCTTCAAACCTGTTGCGTTCCTTGGTACGAGGAAGTGTGCAAATAGTTTCGTTTCACGAGCGCACGGACGTATCGGAGTTGTCCGCTCCAGCTGGTCCCGTTATAGAGCGAAACGAGGCCGCACCTGACCTTCCGGCAGAGATGCAATCATGAATATCGGACCGCTTGCGACCAAGGAGTTTCAATTTCGAATGCGCGGTCCACGTGCATTTTCCCTGCTAACGATCTACCTTGGGATCTTGAGTGGCGTAGCGCTGATTATGTACCTTGGCGCATCTCTCGCATTTGAAGATATTGGAGGCAACCGCGCCTTGGGTCAACCGCTCTACTGGCTAATAATTGGCATGCAAGTCATATTGGTTTGCTTTGTCGCACCTGCATTCACGGTGGGCGCAATTTCTGGCGAGCGCGAACGCGGCACATTTGATTTGCTGCGCACTACTTTGCTGGAGCCAGTTGAGATAGCTGGAGGAAAGTTTCTAGCCGCACTTGGATATGTCCTACTAATCGTAGGATGCAGTTTGCCGCTGTTCGGCCTTGCTTTCACGCTGGGTGGTGTCGAACCGTTCCAAATGGTTCTTTCGGTCTGGTGTGTATGTGTCACCGCTGCTTCGGCTTCCGCGCTTGGTCTGTGCATCAGTGCGCATGTTCGCAGCACTGTAAACTCGGCCGTTGTTACGTACGCCCTCATTCTCTCAATATTGATTGGTCTTCCCATCATGGTACTGATTGTCGCGGGACTGCTACTTCCCGCATTGCCCGGCTCAAGTGCAAGCTCTGCAGCAACAGGGAACGAGCTTCTCTCGGCAATTTTGGTGTACGTAGCCAGCTTGAGTCCAATTGGAGTTTTCACGGGAAACGAAGCCAACTACCTCACAAGTGGTCGCGTTTGGAGCATGACCATACCGGGATCCACACAAACCTATCCAGCACCTTTTCTCGTATTCTCATTTGGGCATCTGCTGGCCTCCGCCCTGCTTTTTTGGTTGACGGTACGCCGCTTGGGACGAGCCGATAAGCTGTAAAATCGTATTCTCATCATGATGCCCATCCTTACACCGCTCATCATTGCCATTGGCGCCGCTGCCCTGCTAATCCTGGATTTGTATATTGGAGCAAAAAACAGTAGGCCCACGGGTTTGGTAGCCGCTGTCATTTTTTTTGTTGCCCTGCTTGCGCTGACGCTCCAAGAATTTGGAACGAGCTTTAGTGGCATGTTGGTCACTGACGCCACCGCCACATTTGTCGACGGACTTATCTGCGTCATCGGCTTCGTGGTTTGCCTTCTGTCGCTTGCATATAACGAAGCGCGTGGTATTAGGCGCGGAGAATTTTACGTACTTATGCTGTTCGCCGCGGTTGGAATGATGCTCGTGGGCCATTCAGCCAGCCTGCTCACGATCTTTTTATCCATCGAGTTGCTGAGCATCCCACTCTATGTGCTATGTGGAATTGCCCGACCGGATGTTCGAAGCGAAGAATCCTCTCTCAAGTATTTCTTGTTGGGCGCCTTCGCCTCCGGGTTCTTAATTTTTGGCATTGCTCTCCTCTACGGTGCTACTGGTACTGTTGACTTAACCAAAATATCCGAGGCAATCACCGCAGGAAAAGTAGGCTCTGCAACGTTCCTAATGGCGGGGGCCGCGTTAATTTTGGTCGGCCTATCCTTCAAAGTTGCTGCGGTCCCGTTCCATATGTGGACACCCGATGTTTATGACGGGGCGCCAACCACAGTTACGGCTTTCATGACAACTGCGACAAAGGCCGCCGGATTTGCTGCGATTGTCCGCGTTTTCTTCGGCGCCCTGCTACCAGCTATTCCAACATGGGCGCCTGTCATGGCCATTTTGGCGGCAGCTACTATGATTGTCGGCAATCTGTTGGCACTTGCTCAAAGTGACCTTAAGCGGATGCTTGCATATTCCAGCATTGCTCATGCCGGCTACCTTTTAACTGGTATTGCATCCGGTGTTTCTTCCTTGAATAGCGTTCTTTTTTACCTTGCTGCATACGCCATGACCTCACTTGCCGCATTTGGAGTAATGACCGCTGTTAACAATGGGGAGTCAGAAAACCACAGCCTTAACCAGTACGACGGTTTGGCAAAACGCGAACCACTGTTTGCGTGGGTGATGGCCATTGCCTTATTTTCGTTGATGGGAATGCCACTGACCGCCGGATTTGCGGGCAAATATCTCCTATTTCAAACGGCAGTCGCCAATGGATTCAGCTGGCTCGCGATAATAGGTGTAATTACCAGCGTTGTTAGCGCCTACTATTACCTTCGCGTCATTGTCAACATGTTCTTTAAAGCAGGCGAACCTCGGACTTATGCAGTGGCAACTCAAGCCAGCGCCTGGGTGCCAGCGCTTATGGCGATTGCGACTGTGGGATTGGGTGTGTTGCCCGGGGTCGTGCTTGGCGCTCTTCCAACTGTCGCCCAGTCGGTCGTGCGCTAAGTTCGAAATACGTACCGGCCCAATGCGGGGGCTACCCAAACCCCACAACATCATTCGTCAACGTAACCATGAAGATTATTGATCTAAAGTGCGCCGTGATTGGCTCCAATCCGGTAATTCGTATCATCACCGATGCAGGCATTGATGGATTGGGCCAGGCCGAGGATAGCAAACCATATCTAAAACCGCACGTACTGTTCTACAAAAGATACATTCTGGGGGAAGACCCCACCAATGTTGAACGGGTGATGCTAAAAATCCGTCGGCTTGGCGCCTTTAAGCCATGGGGAAGTGCCGTAAGCGCCATTGAAATGGCGCTGTGGGACATTGCGGGCAAGGCCGCGGGTGTTCCCGTTTACAAACTTTTGGGCGGTAAAGTGCGTGATCAGGTGATGGTCTATAACGGTGGGGTTCGCTTTAAGATGGAGGGCCACCAACCTGAAGATTACGCCGAAAACATGCGGAAAATGATTGCATTACCGCACGGTTTCAAGATAATAAAACAGGGTATTGCCTTTCACGGCGGAATGCATACCCATGTCCCGGACTTTTTCTACGGCGCTCTACAAACGGGATCACCCCACCCTAACCGCGGACTGCTCACCGAGAAGGGTATGAATCACATCATCGCGTGTGTTGAGGCCATGAAATCCGTATGTGGTGATCGCATAGGACTTGCGCTTGACTGTGGCCCAGGATTCACCGTTCCCGATGCTATTCGACTTGCACGTGCCGTCGAGCGGTTGAACATAATGTGGTGCGAGGATTTGATAGCCGGTGATTACACACCGTATACGTTCGCTGACGCATATGCACAGATCACGCGCAGCACGTCTACACCGATTCATACGGGTGAACAAATCTATCTGCGCCAAAATTTCAAGGAACTGATTGAGAAGCATGCCGTGAACATCATTGGCCCGGACCCAGCTGATGTCGGCGGCATTGCCGAGCTAAAATGGATTGCCGAGTATGCCGACCTGCATGGCATTTTGATGGCGCCCCACGGCACAATCGACGGCGTCATTGGTCTGGCGGCACATGTCCAGGTTGCCGCCGCGCTCCCCCACAACTACATCGCGTTCGAATATCCGTTTGCAAGCGAGTCCTGGTGGTATGAAATCATAAAGGGCCTGCCCGCCACGATTGTTGCGAACAGTTTGATTGATGTTTGGGACACGCCGGGGCTTGGCGTTTCGTTCGATGTCGATAAAGCAACCAAATATTTGCGTGAGGACGATCAGGCGTTTTTCGACTAATTATGCTTCGGCAAGAGATGCGACCATGGGTTTGGTCACGCGCAACAACTCGGCAATGGTAAGTTTCATCATCGTTTCATGATCACCACCGCCGGCAAATATTTCGATTTCTGGCGGTCGCGAGGCCAGGCCGGATTCCATCACGATAGGCAAGTCTTTAGCGTGTCCAAACGGGGGCACGCCACCGGCGGGATAGCCCAGCATTTCCAACACCTTTTCACGAGGTGCCATGGTGACGTGCTTTTTACCGACACCAAACTTGGCACCCAGGGCGACTTTACTAACTTTCCGATCACCATGGGAAATAACGAGAACATATCGGTCAACTAATATTGGACTGTCTACAAAAAAAAGTAATGTTTTTACAATTTGGTCGACAGTAACGGCCAGCGCAGCTGCGGCCGACATAACCGTCGGCGTATCGCCAATCCCGGAAATCAGGGTCGCAGCAATTCCCCGTTCATCAATAATCTTTTGAAGGTTTGCTCCGAATTCCATGTTTCAACCATGTTACCCCGACCTAAGCTGAGTTGATCGGATAGCTATGAACTGGTCAGTGCGGTACGTCCTGGGGGTTCTGTTGGCGCTATGCGCCTGCAGGACGCAAATCCCTTACGCGGATGCGAACCATGCCACGAATACGACTGAGGAAATCAAGCGGGTTGAGGCCGCACATTCTGCTCAGATTTTTGTGTTGCCTGAAGATGGCGAGCAAGTGATTTATTCTCGTGTGTCGGCCGCTAAAAGGCGGGTTTTTATGACGATGTATCTAATAACAGACCTGAGAATTGTGGATGCACTCGCTGTTGCAAAGCATAATGGTGCTGAAGTGCGCGCGCTGGTTGAAGCGGGTGCACTTGGTGGTGTCGACAATAACAAACTGGCCATATCCAAGCTTGATGAAGCCGGGATTTTAGTCCGACAGACGAATCCTGCGTTTCGACTGACGCATCAGAAGAC
>JANXLU010000061.1 GCA_025354985.1 Chloroflexota bacterium | reverse complement strand
CTTTCGGCGCGTCGTCCAACGGTCATCAACTACATCATGGCCGTGGCCGGCGTCCCGATCGGTTTTGATCGCGTCCGTAGCATCACTCCCGGGGGGGATGGCGTGATCCTTACATCTGAAAGTGGACTTTCGGTCAGCCAGGCCCTCGATCCGGAGTTTATCCACTCGGGTCCCTGACGGTGAATGCAAGCTCTCGCAGATGAGTTCTCAAAGAGCTTGCCGACCGTGGGAATCGTCGCTTATCATCCCGCTGACGATTCCCAAAAGCGCATCCTGCCACGCCGAGGGCGGGCATACACGTTGCTGTCAGCGCAGTGATGTGATCACCTACACCAGGGTTACTTTGATCACGGTGTATGTGTTGCCGCCGGCGTGCGTTCGGGCTTCAAACTGACCCACATTCTCGCCATATTTGGCCTCCAGCATCTGGCGCATCCGTCCATAGGCCTCGCTGCCATCCACCGTCGCCGTACCTTCCTGCCACGTTCCGAGCACCTCTCCCTGCGCGCCGCACGGCATGACGCGAACGGTTGGGTGATTCTTTACGCGCTTGACTTTGCCGCTGCCATCGATGGTGCGGATCAGCAGCGACTCACCGTCCTTGATAAACCAAACCGGGGTGGCAACGGTTGAGCCATCTTTGCGGCGGGTTTCAATGTTTAGAAATGTCTGGTTTTCAAATTGAGTCAGGTCTTTCATTGTTATGGATGCTTTGTCGGAGTTTTAAACGCGTGCCCCATCATTGATGCGCACCCGGCTCTGAAATTCTACGTTACACGATCCGTGTGGACGCGTGAACTCTGTTGGCATTCCCGCGCGGACGACGCGTCTGTCAAGACGCTTAACTTGTGCATCGGATAATTATCATCATGCTAAACAAGGTCATTGTCATCACCGGTTCAAGTGCCGGAATTGGCGCGGCAGTAGCCGCACACCTCGCAAAGGAAGGGGCATCCCTAGGGCTCATTGCGCGACGCGCAGACGTGCTGGGTGAAGTGGCCCAAGCATGCGGTCCAAATGCACTGCCGGTGGTGGCGGACGTTACGAATCGCGCTGCCGTGCAAATGGCCGTTAAAACCGTCATTGACAAGTTTGGACACATCGACGTATGGATCAACAATGCCGGCCAGGGCATCACCCGCCAGCCAACTCAGCTGACTGACGAGGACATTGATGACATGGTCCGGGTTAATGTCAAGTCCGTGCTGTATGGGATGCAGGAAGTGCTCCCACACTTTATGGCGCAAGGCAATGGTCACATCATTAACGTGTCCAGCATGTTGGGGCGGGTGCCATTTGCGGTGCAGCGCTCCGCTTACAGCGCGGCAAAGCACTTTATGAATTCGCTTACCGCCAACTTCCGGACGGAAGTTCAGGCCACCCACCCGGGGATTCAGTTTTCACTGGTTTCACCGGGCGTGGTGCGCACCCAGTTTGGTCTGAGCGCACGCAACGGCGGTATGGATTCACGGCAAATTCCCGATTCACAGAGCGCCGGGGAGGTAGCCGCAGTCATTGCGAGCGTCATCCGGTCACGGTTGCCGGATGTATATACGCGACCGGGCTCCGCTGCGCGCGTCGCGGGATATTACGCGACCGTCGGGGTGGATGCCGTCTGACCGCCGCACCAACCGAGCGCGTTTCGCAGCAACGTCTGAAAGTGTGAATGGAGCCACACTTCAAGATTATGGCCGGGCGTTAGCACCGCAATGCGCCCGTCACCTTCTCGCCGCGTCCAACCGGCTGTCTGCTCGCCGTGCACAGATTTGGACGTCGCAAACACATCCACCGCCCGGTCACCCATCGCCATAAAGTAGTGTTCGTCTTGAACGGTAAAGGGCTGGCAACCAGCGGCCAACGCGTGGTGTGCTGCCGGCACGATGGTCACCGGGCACTGCTTGGGGTGCTGGGAAAACACCCCGCCAAGAAGTTGGCGTAATTCGGGTGCATCCTGATAGTCGGCGGTGCCGGAGTGGATGGCCATGAGGCCGTTCCCGGCGCGCACGTAATCCACGAATGCGTGCTGAATCGAAGCGGTCATCCATGCCTCATGATCCCGTGAGGAGATATTGTTGGATTTGGTCAGGATGACCACCGGATAGTTCGCCATGCGCGCAGGTGACCAATCGCCGGCATTTTCAACAAACTCAAAATCAAACTCGACGCCATGTAGCGGCGCCAACCCGGACCGCACAACATGGGCCGGGTGATAGCGGTCATCGCATAGGACCAGGACAGGCAAGGTTCCAGACGTAAGCACGTGCACGCGAGCCAATTACCAGCTGTTGGTATGAACCAAACCCGCCAGTTCCTTGCGGGGCGCCGGTTTGAAATCCTCGCCAAGTGAATAGGCAATCGGAATCAGGGCGGCCTGGGTGAACTGCTCATACGGAATGCCAAGGACCGCCGCCGCTTCGCGCTCATACATCAAATGCAACGTCGTCCAACATGTCGCCAGCCCATGCAGCCTGGCCGCCAGCATAAAGCTCCAGGTCGCCGGTAGGATGCTGCCATACACGCCGGCTTGTTGCCAACTCGGTGCCTGGTCCGTACGCCCGGCGATACACGGAATCAGCCAGACGGGAACCTCGTGCAGGTGCAGCGCCAGATAGTCCGCGCTGCCGACGATCTTGTCCTGCCCACTGGCCGGTTGCCGTCCCTGGGCCGCACCGGCCTCGATGCCGGCATATTTCCGCCATGCCTTGCGATACAGATCGGCGATCGCCAGCTTCTTTGCGGCGTCGTCGACGATGACAAATTGCCACCCTTGGGCATTGCTGCCGGAGGGCGCCTGAAGCGCAGTTTCAATGCATTCCAGGACCAAATCGTGCGGAACCTGCCGGGTCAGGTCCAGGCGTTTGCGCACCGAGCGCGTCGTTGTCAGCAATTGGAGCGGGGTTAGGTTAAGCATGGCTGCGGCGAAGTATGACACAACCAACGGGGCGAGGTGTACAAGTTCTCCTTTAACATGGTGTTCATGGCTGTAACAGCGCTCTAGCGCGCCGTCTTGTATGCAAGACTACGACCATGGCGGCCGGGGCAAATGACAAATCTATCAATTTAGGACCTGGATCGGTGTACCAAGGTGGAGAGCGGCCCTTATACTCAACACCATTCACGGAGCAACACATGAATCTCGGATCATTTTGCGTTTGTCTTGCGGTAAAGAACATCCTTGTCTCGAAGGCGTTTTATGAAAAGCTTGGATTCGCACAAGTCAGTGGAGATATCACCAAGAGCGGACCCCACGACCACGGGACCCGCGCACTTGCTGCTGTCGGATCCGGACGGTAAC
>JANXLU010000042.1 GCA_025354985.1 Chloroflexota bacterium | reverse complement strand
CAGGTAACCACCCTGGTATGAATGAAATAGGAACCAATCGTGGCAACCATCCCAAAAAAGATAAACGCAAACAGGTCGCCCAAACCGTTATAGGCCAGAGGAAACGGCCCGGCGGTGTAACCAATCCCGGCCAGGATTGAGAGCACACCAACGGCAAGAATTGGCCAGCCACCCACCGCAATGAGGTACAGCCCCAACACCGCCGCCAGACCAAACGTGACCGCGGTCATGATCATCACCTGCCGGGGGGTGGCCAGCCCGGCCTGTGTGATCCGCAACGGTCCTTTTCGGTCTTTGTCCGTTCCCTTTAGAAAATCGGCCACGTCGTTGGTCAGGTTCGTGCCGATCTGAATCAGGATTGATGCCAACAGCGCCGCCAAAAAAGCGAGCGCATTAAATGTACCTTCGCGCGACGCCAGCGCACCCCCGACCAGGACGGGCACGATGGCGGCCGGCAAGGTGCGTGGACGTGCCCCGATCCACCAAGTCCTTGCCACGTTGTTCAAGATTTGGCCTGGGTCTCATCCGCACGCTTGCGATACACCGCGAGTCGGTCGACGGTGGCCGCGTTACTCAGCGTAAGCCAGAACGACAAACCCAGCAACACAAACAGAGGCGGGACAAACACAAGCGAGAGAATAGTCAGAAGTGCACCGAGCACTATCAGAATAAAACTAAACAACGGGCTGGCGCCACTGACCACCGCGGCATTGCGCAGCGCAATCCGCCAGGTCTTTTTCTCCTGCTCCACATAAAGCGGGTAAATATAAAACTGGATCGCCAGCCACAGCACGCCGGCGGCCAGCCAGGCGCCCTGAACATACGGCACCCAGGCTTGATTCGGAAATGACACACTATAAAACACAAAGTTAATCCCGATAAGGGCGCTTACCAAGGTGCCAATGATCGTCATGCCCGCCCACGGCTTCCATTCACGGCGAAAGACTTTCCAATACTCCTCCCAGGAAATGGCAAACTCATTTGACACTCGGTTGCACATGTGACACAACGCCGCCCAGGCCGCCGGCCCCGGAATAATCAGCACACAGCACAGCAAGGTGAGCATGTTCATCAGGATGAGCAGGAGCATATCCTCCCAAATGAACTTGCAAGCGCGCCCAAACACAATAAATGCTTTCACGTTGGTTGATATTGTATTGCGTGGACCTGGTTCATGAAACCCGCCCAATCAAACTACTGGCAAGCGCGGTCAGCAGAGTCGTGCCCGGGGCACGAAGTTCATCATGCGTAAGCGCAGCCAGCCCAGCCTTTAGAAGCCCGGTCGACAGCTGTTCGGTATGTGCACGACCACCGAGCTGTTCGATGCGCGCCTTTACCGCGCGTTCATCGATTGGGTTCGGGCCGAAATAATCAGCACGGAGCGCCGGGTCTTGATCGGCGGCGAACAATATTGGGAGGGTTTTCTTACGGTGCCCAAGGTCATTCTGGGGCTTGCCGGTTTGTGCGGAATCGCCCCAAATGCCGAGCACATCATCCTGCAATTGAAAGGCCAGCCCAAGGCTGCGCCCAAACTCACCCAGCCGGGCCACGGCTGCGGGCGAAGCGCCGGCGACCAACCCGCCAATTTCGCAACAGACCGCGGTCAATGCGGCAGTCTTACCCGCGATCATGCGCATATATTCAGCGGCTGATACATCTTCCCGGGTCTCGAATGAGATATCCAGGTGCTGACCAATGGTTAAGTGAACACACATGTCATCAAACGCACGCAACGCGGCGAGTGTGCGCTCGGCCGGCACGGTCAAACGCTCAAGCGCCTGATGGGCCTGGGCAAACATCGCGTCACCCGTGTTAATACCCTGGGCAAGACCGTGAAGTTTCCAAAGTGTCTGACGACCGCGGCGGAGTTCATCTCCATCCTCTATATCGTCATGGATCAAACTAAAATTATGGAGCAGTTCCACCGCTACGGCGGCGGGTAGCGCGACATCCGGATCGCCACCGCAGGCCTCGCATGAGAGGAGCACCAAGATTGGGCGGATGCGTTTGCCACCAGCCACCCGCGACGGCGAACCATCCGCATTGGCAAACCCGAGGTGATAGCGCAGCATGGCGTTTAGGGCAGTGGGTTGCTCACCGGCGTTGACAGAGGCGCGCATGTCGCGTTCGATACGCGGCAACCAACTTGAAAGATATTCCGGGAGCGATGGTTTGTCTGTTGTCATTTTCCGTTGGCAATTTTCATCGCATCATACGCTTGTTTGACGGCGCTGGCCGGGGCCGCACCGTTCTTGAGCACCGCATCATAGACGCCGCAGAAATTACTCCAATACCCAAGAAGCTCGGGCACTTGCGGTCGGTTAAGCCCGTGACCCGCTTGTGCGGCAAAGGCCTGGAGCGCCGGGTCACTCAAATTCAAATCGGCGCGCACGGGCACCCAGCCGGCGGTCTCAGCAAACCTCAGCTGATTGTCTTTATTGGTCAGCTGCAACGCGAGCGCCGCCGCGGCGGCGGCTTGCTTCGTAGTGGCATTGATAAAAAAGCCATCGACGCCAACCAATGGCGCGGCCGGCCCCTTGGGCCCGGCAGGCATCGGTGCCACCAGGACTTTGGCGCCCAGCGCCTTTCGATAGTCTCGAAGGGCCCACGATCCGTTGACGATCATATCCAGCTTTCCCAGGGCGAATGCGGCATCGGCCTTGTTGCCATCGTCATAGAAATTTGCAGCGCCGGCGGCCTGTTTTAGCTCTTTGAGAAACGCAAACGCCGCGGTCGTGCCTTCGGCCTTGTCCAAAGCGGTGTTAAACGAGCCATCAAAGATGGCGCCGCCAAAGGCGGCATACCAGCCATAATTATGAAAGCAATTGGGATTAATTCCGATCTTCGCACCCGCCTTCACCGCCTTTAGCAAGTCCGCGGTGCTGGCCGGAGCGGTTTTGACCTTGTCAGTGTTTATCATCAGCGCCACTACTTTGAATGCGGCGGGTATGCCCCATTGATGACCGTTTAGCGTCAAACCCGCGATTGCGACCGGGCTGACGTCCGTTTGGTTACCCTGCACCCATGCGTCAACCGGCTGCACCTGTTTGGAACGCACTTCGGTTCCAAGTTCGTCATCTGAGGCCAGCAGCAGGTCCGGTCCGGCGCCCGAGGCGACCTCTTTTGCAAACCGCGAAAAAATTTGATCAACAGAAATCCGGGTTACGCTCACGGTCAGTCCGGGTTTGGCGTTCACAGCCTCGGCTAGTGCCTGGGTGAGCGCCTGTTCATCCGGGCTGCCCTTGTCCAAAGCGTACCAAAGCGTAAGCGTGAGCGGCTGCGCTGAGACGATGGCGGTCTGGGTTGGCAGCGGAACAGGCGAAGGTGCTGGCGAGAGCGGGGGCTCGACTGTTGCTGCTGGGGGCGGTGCAACCGTCGCAGGGCTAACGGGCGTCGGTTGCGCAGTTGGCAGGGCTTGGGGCGTGCAAGAGACGATCCCACCGATCAGGGACGCCAATATGGTTGCCCGCGCAAGGGATTGATCTCGCCAGAATGCAAAGGACATGACCCGATTATCCCGAACCAGCTTATGGCAGAAGCATATCGTGCGCAAGATTACGGCGTTGGTGGACGCAGCACTGCCCGCCACGAACCTGATGACCCCGCTCACAGTCATCGGCTTCGGGCTGCGCCAGACCGGCTACAAACCAGAAATAAAATCAGAAACTGTTGCGCACGTTTCAAACGCATCCGGTTCGGTGGGCAAACCATGACCACTATTGGGCGCGCGCTTGAGCATTTTGTTCACGCTGCCCACACCGGCCATCAGCTTCACCGCGCTGTCCGGTGAGATCACATCATCACGCGCGCCTTGCATAAATAGTACTGGGATGCGCACCATGGGCAGCTCGCGCATCACCAGCTGGTTTAGTTGGAGCAGCTCGTCAAGGGCCGACAGTGGCACGCGACCGGCGCGTTTTAGCTCAGCGATGGTTTTCGGGTTCGCAAAGTCTATCGTCATGCCATCCGGAACCTTGCCCATCACATACGTTTGCATTTGGGGCGTGGAAAAATCAGCCTTGTCGAGCGCGCCATACCAAGGGCGAAATTGTTTGACCATGCGCAGGGTCCGGGCACGGGTGAGTGGCAGGCGGGCGAGCCCGACTGGCGTGCTCAATGAGACCACCCCGGCAAGATCGCGGTCGTGAGCGGCAAGGTGCAACGCCAACAGCCCACCCATCGACAAACCGGCCACAACCACCCGATCACAGCGGCGTTGCAGCATGCGCAACGCATCGGCGGCGGCTTCAGACCAGCGCTCCCAAGGGATGCCCTGCAAATCCATGGGCACACCGCCATGACCAGGCAACAATGGACCGTGTACCGTAAAGCCCTGCTGCGCCAATGCCTCGCCCAACGGGCGCATCTCGGCCGGATTGCCGGTAAAACCGTGCAGGCACAGCACACCCATATCCTTGCGGGTGGTGCCCTCAATATCAAACGGAGCGGTGTTCATTGATTCTGCAGTGGCTACCGATTTCGGGCAATTGGTTACAGGGTCATTGGGACGGGTTCATTGTGCAGCACCCGCCCGACGGCGTCTTCAAACTCCTGCATGCTGCCACAGGTGGCGATGGCGTAACGAATATCGGTGGCGCCGTGCACGCCGGTAATGTAGCGCACCGCGTGTTTGCGAAAGAGCACAAGGCCATAGCTGCCGTAATACTCGATCATCATTTTTAGGTGGCGACGCATCAGTTGGATCACCTCAACGAGGCTGACCTCGTGGCGGTCCTTGCCCGCAAAAATCCAGGGGTTGCCGATGGCCGCGCGTCCGATCATAACGGCATCGCAACCCGTATGGGCCTTGATGCGGGCAATATCCTCCACGCACTTGACGTCGCCATTGCCAATGATCGGTATCTTCACCGTGGCCTTGACTTCGGCGATCGCATCCCAATCGGCCTGACCACTATAGGCCATACATTTGGTGCGACCGTGAACCGCGATAAGTGAACCGCCGTTGTCCTCGATGGTTTTGGCCACGAGCTTGTGGTTCTTGTTGGCACGCTCCCAGCCAAGACGAATTTTGCCCGTAACCGGGACCTTGACAGCCTTGCTCATGCGGTTAAAGATACGCCCGATCTTGGGTGGATCAAGTAGCAGCCCGGCACCCGCGCCGCGCCCGCTGACGCCGCTCACCGAGCAACCCATATTCAGATCGATGATATCCGGGCCCAGGGCCTCGATCTTTTCCGCAGCAGCCACGATGCGATCCTCGTCATTGTCAAAGATCTGAAAAGTCATCTGGGGCTTTTCCTCGGGCGCATAGTCCAACATGCGCATGATTCGGTCGGCGCCATACAGAATGCCCGCTGCATTCGTAAACTCGGTATAGCTCATGGCCGAGCCATATTCACGGCACAGCCGCCGGAACGGCATGTCGGATATGCCATCCATGGGTGCAAGGATCACGCTGCCATAGACGGGTACATCACGCACCCAAAAGGCCGGCTGAGGGTTTTCGGTCACGATGCAATTATCCCAAACATCGGTTATGTGAATTAGGCTTCTCCAATGGAAGTGCCAATTGCTACGGCATGGACCCTGTTAGCCCGGTAAAATTGACATCGTGTCAACTGTAATCTCACGAGGTCTAAACGTTTCAGCCGTGCTGCTGGCACTTGTTGGACAGCTGCTGATCCCGGGCAAAACTCACGCGGCGGCTACGGTCAAGTTTGTCATTACCGCGGCCAGCGCTTTTATGCGCGGGGAACCGAGCTTGTTGGCATCCAATACGGTCGCGGTGTTTAACGCCGAGCAATTCAATGTAGTCGAACGCACCAGCGACAACGTCTGGGTGCGGCTGGATGTGCCGCGTGCCGGCGGTGCCGGCACCTGGCTGTTGCGCTCCTTCGGCGAAGTCATTGACAATGGCGACCTCAACACCGTTCCGGCGCGCGCACCGGCCGCGTCGGCTTTTGCATTTGGTTATGCCGATCTCCCGGGATATGTGCCGGCGCTTTCAGCACGGATGCGGGCGGTTTATCAGAACGGCTTGGCGGCGGGTCGCGATCCCAATATGTTTACAGTGGTGGGTGATTGCAACAGTGAACCCAGCGCTTATATTGGGCGGATCGCCAGCGGAATCTATCAGTTGCCTGGGGATCAATCCTATCTACAAGGCGTCATCGGTCGGTTTGGCAAAAGTTTCTCGCGCATCAGCCTGGCTGCGCGCGGCGGCTATGGCACGAGCGCAATGATGGATTCAACCTGGGCTGATCCATTCTTCTGTCACACCTCCGAAGGCGAGGGGCCATTCCCCTGCGAGCTGCGCTTCTCAAACGCCAGCCTGGTCTTTATAGAACTGGGGACGGGTGATCAATATAAGTGGCGTGAGTTTGAGAGCAACTATCGTCCGCTGATCGATCACGCGATCAGCCGAGGGGTGGTGCCGGTGCTGGTGACAAAGGCGGATGATTTGGAGTCGCACAACGGCGCGCCAAGCGGATTTATCAACAGTGTGATCCGTCGCATCGCCGCCGAATACAGCGCGCCGCTGCTGGACTTTAACGCCGCCACGCGCTCCCTGCCAAATTTCGGGTTGATCGACGAGGGTAATGCCGACTTTCATTTGGCGCCATCCGGGAGCAATTTGCATATTCTGGCCACCCTGCAGACGTTGCAGGCGGTTGTCCGAGGCGGCGGATCGCTCTCAACCGCAAGATATGTCACGCCCGCACAGGTGACCACCGAGGAGGCCCCGGCGACCAGCCCTCCTACTAGGGAAGCGCCGGCTGCGGTGGCGGCCATGCCAGCGAGCGGCACGTTCTCGGTGGTTGTGGCTGCGGCAAATATTCGCAGCGCGCCGGGTCTGGGAGCCCCCGTGGTCGGTCGCGCTCTGGCCGGGCAACAGCTCGCGGTCAGCGGACAGAATACGGATGCGAGCTGGCTGAAAGTCGGCGACGGACAGTGGATTTTTGCCGCACTTGGCAGCTTGGGTGGGGCGGTAACTGCACCGGCAAGCGCAATAGCGACGAATAGCGCCAGCGCACCCGAATCGGGCAAGTTTACCGTTTTGGTGCCTGCGGCCAATGTGCGTTCATCGCCGACCCTGAGTGGCGCGCTGGTCGGCCGGGCCTTGACAGGCCAACAATATGATGTGCTGGGCCGCAGTGACGATGGTGCGTGGGTACGGGTGGGCTCTGATCAATGGATTTTTGCCGCACTAGGGCAGTGAAAATGGGTGACGATTGCCAAGCGCCATTGAATGGTTTACATTGGCTTCTGCTCGCGGGTGATGGCGGCGACTACGCAGCGGATGTGGCCATAGTCAATGTGCTCGGGGAGAATGCCCTTGATGGGCGCAAGCCGTTCGGTTGATCCAACTTGCGTGATCGCCGCGCGGATTTCGATCTCCATGGATTCCTCCACCAACATGCGCACCTGAAGGCGACCGTCCAAAATCAACTGAGCGGCGTGCTGGTAGATGGTGGTGGTGACCAACCCGCGCTGCATGGAAACTTCCCTTACCGCCAACCCGCGCTTAAACAGCACCTCGGATTCTGACACGCTGTTGGATCGCTCGCCATCGGTTGACGCAGACTTGACCTTGTTGCCGGCCTTTGGAAAGACTGGATGCGGTTCGCCGCGCGCCTCGCGAATGTGGAAGTCGCAACATGGTTTATGGGTAACCTCGCTGGAATCGCCGAAGTGTTCAAGCAGCATTTTTTGGCGACAGCGATCGGTGGTCTCGCAGAACATCACCATTTTGTCCAACTGCTGACGCTTGAACACGCGCCGCTCCTGCACTTCCTTTTGAATCGCCTTGAGCGTCCCCTCGCCCAGATCGTTCACCTGATAGCCCTGTGTGCCTTCGTAGACGCGTTTGATGATGCGATGGCGTTCAAGCTGATTCAGACCCACCCGCAACTTGGTCTCATACAAACCCGCCAGCTGACCCACTTCATCGGGTTGCAACCGAGCGAAATGATCCTCGGCCTTGCCAGCCAGCGACTTGTATAAGTTATTAAGCTCGTTCTGCGAGGGTGCATCGTTTTCAATAAACCATTCCTGTAGGTTACGATCCTGGGGCGCATACAGCAACATGGCCTGCGCCAGCTTGCCATCACGCCCGGCGCGACCAGCCTCCTGATAATAGGCTTCCATGCTGCCGGGCATGTTGTAATGGACCACGAAGCGTACATCCGGTCGATCCACACCCATGCCAAACGCGTTGGTGGCGATCATGATGGCGTTTGGCGCCTTTAAGAACATATCCTGGATGTGGGTGCGCTGGCTCTTTTCCAGCCCGCCGTGATAGACATAGCTGGCTACGTGAAACTCGGCCTCTAAAATCGCGCTTAATTCCTCCGCGTCGCGGCGTGTGCCGACATAGATGATGCCCGTGCCCTTGACCGCGCCCATCACCTTGCGCAATGCCGACATCTTGGTCTGGGTGTCGGGAGCATAGCGACAGTGAAATACCAGATTTGGCCGGGCAAACCCGGTGACAACCCGGGCCGGGTCGTTGAGATGCAGCTGATCGCATATGTCCTGCTGAACGACCGACGTGGCGGTGGCTGTCAATGCCGCTGTGATCGGCCGACCGATCTCGTCGCGCACAGTTCCGAGGTTCAAATAGTCCGGGCGAAAGTCGTGTCCCCATTGCGAAATGCAATGGGCCTCATCGACCGCAAGCAGCGAAATGGTGGCGTTGCGCAGCGCGGCCCGAAAACCGGGATTCGCCAGTCGTTCGGGCGCTATATACACGAGCTTGATCTCTCCGCTCACCAGCTGCTCAATACGTCTCGCCTGCTGATCCTTGGATATGGTGCTGTTGATAAAGGTGGCCGGGATGCCGCGGCGTTGCAGACTGTCCACCTGATCCTTCATTAGCGCGATTAGCGGACTGACAACCAGGGTTGTGCCCGGAAGCTGCAGCGCGCAAAACTGATAAACCAGCGACTTGCCGCTCCCGGTCGGCATCACCACCAGCGTGTCCTGCCCATTCAGAATGTGGCGGATGGCGGTCTCCTGACCGACGCGGAAGCCCGGCAGACCGAACTGCTGGGCAAGGATGACGCTGAGGGAGGAAGACATGGCTATTCGGGCGTCACATAAGCCGACGTAATGCCCCCATCCACAGTAAACGTTGCGCCATTAACAAAGGACGATTCATCGCTGGCGAGAAACAGGGCCCCGTTTGCCATTTCTTGCGCGGTGCCAAAGCGCCCCATCGGGATATGCACAAGCCGCCGCTGGCGACGCTCTTCGGTGTTCAAAAACGTGTCGGTGAGCGGGCTGCGCACCGGGCCCGGGCACAGTGCATTCGCACGGATACCCTTGCGCGCAAATTCATTGGCGATCTCGCGGGTCATCGATAGCACCGCGCCCTTGCTGGCGGTGTACGCAATCTGCGAGGTGGCCGCACCCAGAATAGCCACAAAGGAGGCGGTGTTGATAATGCTTCCGCCACCGGCGCGCAACAGTGCCGGTATGCCATACTTGCAGCCCCAGGCAACGCCTTTCACGTTGATCGCCAGCGTCAGATCCCAGATCGACTCGGACGTCGCCAAAATGTCGTCGTCGTCTTTGTGAGAAATTCCGGCATTGTTAAACAATACGTGCAGTGCACCATAGGTCTTCTCTGCAAAGGCGATCATGGCCGCGGCATCAGCCTCCTTGGACACGTCGGCATGGATAAATGCCGCCTCGCCGCCGGCGGATCGAATCATGGCGACGGTCTCCTCGCCGTTCTTGTCGATGACATCGCTCACCACCACCCGGGCGCCCTCTCGGGCAAACAGTAGCGCCGCTTCACGGCCAATCGCGCCGCCCGCACCCGTGATCAAGGCTATTTTGTTTTTAAGTCTCATCAATACACCAATTCTATTGCCAGAAACAGCAACAGGCGCACTGTGCGTGTTGCTGTTTCTGGCAATTAAGCACGTTCGAAGTAGCGGGCGCGTTCCCAGGAGGTAACCACTTCGTCAAATTTTCGCTGCTCGGTGCGAAAGAAGTGGAGATAGTGGCCAATAACATCCGCACCAAATGCCTCAACAAGCCAGGTGCTGCGCGCCATCTCGTCGATGGCCTCGTTTAGGCTGGTGGGCGCAAGCGGCAGGTGGGTGGCGGTATAGGCGTCGCCATTAAAGATGGCAGGCGGTTCCATCTTGTTGGCGATTCCGTCCAATCCGGCGGCGATGCTTGCGGCAAAAGCCAGGTATGGATTGGTATCCGCGCCGGGCACCCGGCACTCTATGCGCAACGATGATCCACTGCCGACCACGCGAAAGCCCACAGTGCGGTTGTCATAGCTGCAGGCAATTCGGGTGGGGGCGAATCCGCCCGCCACATAGCGTTTATATGATGTCGGATAGGGCGCATAAAACGCGGTAAGTTCGCGCAGATGCGCCATCCAGCCACCCAGGAACCAGCGATATTCATCCGATCCGCGTGTAGGCCCATATTCGTGGTTACCCTTGAACAGCGCGCGCTTGCCCGCTTTGTCCCACAGACTGGCATGTATATGGCAGGAGGAACCGGCAGAGCGTTCGTCCCACTTGGCCATGTAGGTAATGGCACGACCTTGTTGGATGGCCACTTCCTTTGTCAAGTGCTTGTACACGACATGGTTGTCTGCCATTGTCAACAAATCCGAATATGTCACGTTGATCTCATGTTGACCCGGGCTCCATTCACCCTTGGAGCTCTCGACTGCTATTCCGGATTTCTCAAGGTGCTTGCGCATGGCTCCCACCAGTTGCTCATGTCTGGCACCGTGCAAAATATGATAATCCTCGGCATAGTTCCCACTGGTGGACAGACCCGTGTACCCCTTGCGGGCGGCCTCCTCATAGCTGTCGTCAAAGATATAGAACTCAAGCTCTGACGCACCCATTGGCAGGTAACCACGCGCGGCAGCGCGTGCCATTTGGTCGGCAAGAATGGTGCGCGGCGCCACCCGCACCGGAGTGTGATCTTCGTTCAACACATCACACAGAACCAGTGCGGTCTTGTCCAGCCAGCTGCACGCCCGCAAGGTGCCCAGATTGGGCACCATATGAAAATCGCCATACCCCTTGATCCAACTGGCATAGGCGTAGCCCGGAATGGGATCCATTTCCATGTCGCTTGCCAGCAAATAGTTGCAGCCATGAGTTCCGTGACCCAGCACATCGGCGACGAAATGCCGGGCGGTCAGGCGCTTGCCCATTAGCCGACCATACATATCCGGCATCGCGGCAATAACGGTTTCAATTTGACCCGCCGCGACGTGCCTGCGCAGGTCGTCTGCAGTCAGCATGCCTTCAGCGGAGGCGGACGGTTGGGAACGTTTTTTTGGCATATGTCGAAGTTGGCTCCTGATTAGTGTTTATGCCGCAACGGCTTTGGTGAGGGCCTGATCCAAATCCCACAAGATGTCTTCAATATCCTCAAGGCCGATGGACAGGCGGATCATTTCGGGAAGCACGCCGCCTTCGCGCTGTTCCTGCTCCGAGAGCTGGGCGTGGGTGGTGCTGGCGGGGTGAATAACCAACGATTTTGCGTCGCCCACATTCGCCAGGTGGCTAAACAATTGCAAAGCTTCGATAAATGTCCGCCCGGCCTGCAGACCACCCTTGATACCAAAGGTAAACACCGCGCCCGCGCCCTTTGGCAAATATTTTTTGGCCAACGGGAATTGGGGGCTGCCGGACAAGGTTGGGTAATTTACCCAAGTCACACCGGAATGACCCGAAAGAAACTCGGCCACGGCCAGCGCGTTGCGCACGTGCCGGTCCATGCGCAAACCAAGCGTTTCGAGACCCTGTAAAAACATAAAGGCATTAAACGGACTGAGCGCCGGGCCCATGTCGCGCAAGGTCTCCACACGCGCCTTCATGATCCAGGCAAAATTTCCAAAGGTCTCGAAGAATCGGATACCGTGATAGCCCTTGCTGGGCTCGGTCATTCCCGGGAAGTGCCCGTTATCCCAGGGAAATTTACCGCTATCGATGATCACGCCCCCGATACTCGTGCCATGCCCGCCGATAAATTTGGTTGCGCTGTGGGTGACAATATCCGCACCAAAGTCAATTGGCCGGCACAAATACGGCGTGGCAAACGTGTTGTCTATCACCAATGGCAAACCATGTGCGTGGGCGATCCCGGCGACCGCTTCAATATCCAACACATCGATGGTGGGATTACCAATGGTCTCGCCATAGATCACTTTCGTTTTTTGGGTGATCGCGCGAGCAAAGTTCTCCGGGTCGGCGGGATCGACAAACGTAGTGTCGATCCCCATTTTCCGCAGTGAGATGTCAAACTGGGTATGCGTGCCGCCATACAGCTTATTGCTGCTGACAATATGGTCGCCGTGCTCCAGCAAGGTAAACATGGCGATAAACTGGGCCGAATGGCCGCTTGCGGTGGCCAGCCCACCCACCCCATTTTCAAGCGTGGCCATGCGCTCTTCAAAGGCGGCCACGGTAGGGTTCATAATGCGCGAGTAAATATTGCCAAACCGCTGCAGGGCAAATAACTCGGCGGCGTGGTTGGTGTCCTCGAAGACATAGCTCGTGGTTTGATAAATCGGCATGGCCCGCGCTCCCGTAGTTGGATCGGGTTTTTGCCCGGCGTGCAAGGCCAATGTGTTAAATCCAAAGATTCGGTCGGCAGTCATACCGCATCATAACGCGCAAAGGCTCGTCACCTGCGCGTTTTTGCGCCATTTAATTAGATTTCGTGTAGAATCACGCTCTTGGCAGAGAAATTGATCATCGCACCCTCGATGTTGCGTCCCACCAGTGGCGGTCGAGCCATCATGCTGAACGGCATTTTGGTAAAAATCGGGCGCGGCGTGACCGGCGAACACGATATTTTGGTCCCACAAGATGATGCCGGCGTTTCGCGCGAACACGCCATGTTGTTTCTGGAGGACAACCATTGGCATGTTGAAGATACCAGCCGCAATGGCACCATTCACAATGGCCGCGTGCTTAAGCAGGAAAGCGCCATGCTCCGCCCGGGCGATCACCTGCAGATTGGTCGAACGTTTGACTGTATTTACAACGAGATAGAGCCCACCCGCGAAACAATGCAACCATTGCCGGGTGGTCGGATGCAGCGCGATGGCGGTGCACCAGCGCAAGACCTGGGTGATGAGACCCCGGTTGCCACCGGTTTGTGGATCAGCCCAAGCGCGGTGATCTGGCGTGAAGGCGAAGCCCTTTCGACCGGTTTATCGCGCACCGAGTATCGACTGATCAAATATCTGGCCTCCCGCCCCGGCGAGATTTGCGACTACGATTCGGTGGTGCAAGCGGTTTGGGGTGACCTCAAAAACAAGGCCAGCCTGCACGAATTGATTTTCCGGGTGCGGCGCAAGATTGAAATCGATGCGGCATTGCCAAAGTATTTGATCATCCGCAGCGGAATCGGCGTTGTATTCTTCCCGCATGGCGAACCGGCGTGAAACTGCGGCGCGGAAACTTTGGTATCGCGCCCGTGTCGTGCGCACTGTCCCAAGCAGGCTCCGCTAGGTAATGCCCCCCGCATATCGCATCCGCAACCTGATCAAGATTTACCCGGGACGCCGCGAATCTGCAAATAGTGGCATCGATCTTGAGGTCGCACAGGGAGAGATATTTGGAATCCTGGGGAGCAATGGCGCCGGCAAAAGCACACTTGTGCGACAAATGGTCTCGCTCTTGCGACCAACGTCCGGCACTATTGAACTGCTTGGGCGAGACACGCAGCACGATACGCTGCAAGTGCCACTACATGTGGGCTATTTGCCCCAGGATGGCCGAGCGCTGGTGAACCTGACCGTTAGCGAGGCGATTTATGCAACGGCACACCTGCGCGGATTCTCACGCAACGACGCACGGGCAGACCGAGACACTCTATTGGACATGTGGGAAATCGGTGACATCGGCGACAAAACCGGTCGGGTGCTGTCGGGCGGGTTTCGGCGACTAATGCAACTTGCGGTGGCGATGGCCGGCAGTCCACCCGTTCTGGTGTTGGATGAGCCCACCAATGAGCTTGACCCGCAGCGGCGCAAGCAGGTCTGGCGAAACTTGCGCGAATACAGCGAGACGCGGGGCACGACCGTGATCTTTATTACACATGACGCGCTGGAAGCCGAGAAAGCGCTGCAACGCGTGGGCATTATGCGCGCAGGTCGGTTTGAGGTGATCGGCAAGCCGGCCGACCTCAAGCGCACTCAGTTTAATCAGCTGCGTTTGGAGATTAGTTTTGCGCCGGATCAACCACCCGTGCTCCCCGACAATCTGAAGCACATTGAACTGGAACCCGGACGCTGGCTGGTTGTGGTGCCACGCGACCGGGTGGATGAGTTGCTTCGCTCTATCACGCTTGCCAATATGGTGGATTTCAAACTCTACTCGGCCACACTCGAAGATTTGTTTCTGCAGATCGCCGAACAAACGCCGGAGTCAGCGTGAAGAAGCACAGCCAACTGCGAAGACCGCAGCCGTGGCTCGTGCAATTCCTGGACTTATACCGGTTGGGGCTCAGCAACTGGCGTTGGACATGGCGCGCTGCAATCATTATTGATACCCTGACCCCTTTGGTGGGCATGCTGGCACTGGCGCTCTTTGGTCAAGCGTTTGGCCCGACAACCCTGGCCTACATCATGACGGGTAACGTGGTGTTGGCACTAATGTTTGGAAACAGCCGCAAGGTGTGTGCGCACATGTCTTTTTTGCGCAGCATGGGCGGGTTGGATTATTACGCCACGCTGCCGATCAGAAAAACCGCATTGATCGCCTCGATCTCGGCGGCGTTCTTCACGCTATCGTTGCCATCCGTGCTGATTACGATTGCGACCGGTTCACTGCTGCTGGGTGTGCCGTTGCAACCCAGCCCGTGGCTGCTGATTGTGATTCCGGCTTGTGCACTACCGCTGGCAGGGATTGGCGCCTACATCGCCGTGCTTGTGCGTGACGCCGACACCGCCGGGGCTTATAACCTGTTGTTCACGCTGGCGTTGACGGGTCTGGGGCCGGTTATTGTTCCGCCGGATCGGGTAATTCCGATACTAAATATGCTTAGCTACCTGAGCCCGGCGCGTTACGCGGCGTCGGCCCTGCGGGGCGCGCTGCTGGGCCCGGTTACCGGGCAGTTGGCAATCGACATCGCCGTGCTGGTCGCATTTACGCTGGTTGTGACGGCGCTGGTTGCACGTCGCATGGATTGGCGCGCATCTGAATAGGCCGCCCCTGATAAAATCGTTCCCGCCCAAAACGCGAGGGGCGACCGACATGATTGAACTCATCGAGCAAATTCTTACAAGCATAAGCAGTGGTCCACTTTCCTGGCTTACTTATGCGCTGGTCGCCGGCATCATTTTTGCCGAAAGTGGTCTCTTTGTCGGCTTCTTCCTGCCTGGTGACAGCCTGTTGGTGGCCGCTGGAACGTTTGCCGCGCTGGACAAGCCCCTGTTCAACATATGGGTTTTGCTTCCGCTACTTTTTGCTGCTGCGGTGTTGGGTGATAACGCGGGTTATTGGTTTGGCAAGCGCACGGGCCCGCGCATATTTAATCGCGAGGATTCCAGACTGTTTAAGCGCAAGTATTTGCTCGATGCGCGCGCGTTTTATGACAAACACGGCGGCAAGGCTGTTGTGCTTGCCAGGTTTGTCCCGTTTGTGCGGACGTTCGCCCCGATTGTGGCCGGTGCGGTTGAAATGAATTACAAAAACTTTTTCTTCTACAACCTGCTCGGTGGGTTGCTATGGGCTGTGGGGATCACGTTGATCGGCTATTTTTTTGGCAATATACCGTTTGTCAAGCGCAACCTTGAAGTGGCGTTGGTCGGCGTTATTTTGATATCGCTGATTCCAGTCATCTTCCATTGGTGGACCGAACGACGCAAACAGACTGCAACGGCGACGAAATAGAAGTGTTACGCCGCGAGCAATAGGTGGTTTATTACCTGACTTCAATGACGGACGGCAACTGAACCGCGCCAGCGCGTGCAAGTGGGGACTCAAATACATGAAGCCGCGGACCACCGCCGGTGGCATACATCCCGATGAGTGGCACGTAGTTACCGGGCTTGGCATTCGGATCCACACGAAACCCATGAATGTCCTCAATTGTTTTGCCCACCGCCCAACAAGTGGTGGGTAGTGCCCAATTTAGGGGCTGACCATCCTCATTGATTACCCGATCTTTATCGTCCAAACTATCGGCGAGATGCATAAAGATGCTGCTGGATGGACGCGGTGACTCCCCGCCTTCAAATCGCCAATAATAGGTGATACCCGAGTATTCACCGGCATGCAGCGTTGACGGCATTGAATAGCCCAACAAACTGAATTCGCCTGCATCTCCAAAGCGAATGGATGTTCGTGTGGCGCTGGCTGGAATGGCTGCATCAGGCACGGTTAGCGGATCCACCCCATAACTGATGACGCGCAGGAAAGTAATGTGCAATGCAATTTGTATGGCTGCCAGCGCGATGATGGCCATTTGCGTGCGTTGACGAAGTTCCATCAAGGCAAACGCAGCCAGCGCGACGGCAGCCGGTGCCAGCCAAGTCAAGATGCGACCGCTTTCATCGTGGATAAACCTGAACCCGGCCAATACGGCAATTGTCACAAAAAACGCCAACCAGAGCCCTGCGAACCTTCGGTTGGTCCGCATGAGCGCCAAACCGACCAGGGGCAGACCAATGTGATCAAACAAATCGAGGGCGCAATACAGCGCCCAGGGCCAGTATGGACGATCAAGCGTCACGTGAAAGCTAAGACTTTCACGAAAGTGATTAACCAGGTCAAAGTGAAATCCAACGATCCAAACCGCCCAAAACAAAATAAACGTACCGACCGCCGCTATGAGCGGACGCCAGTATTGATTTGCGATCAAACGCAAGGAGCCGGCCAATTCGCGCGAATTTGTCGAATCCATACCGACCATAATTTGCCATGCACGTATGGCAAAGTAGAGTGCCAGCATCAGGATAACGGGCGTCAGCTTGTATGTAAAAAATAGTGCGGCTGCGGTTAATAGGCCGAGTGACAAGGCATACCAGTGCGCCGCGCGGCGACACGTTAGCATCAGCTCCACCAGCCACAGCCCACCAATGCTAAACCAGGCAAACGCACGATCCCATCGTGACGCCCACTGCAGCATGCACGCGGTCATTGGGTATAGTGCGGCAGCCGCCCAAGCCGCGCGAGCGCCACCCACGCTGCGCACAAACCCAAAGAGCGGCACCACGACCAGTGTGGCAAGAATGAACTCCAGACCGGCACCCAACGCGCCACCAAGCAATTGAGCACCAGTTAGCGCACCGGGCAGATCATCAAAGCAACTCAAGGGCTGCAACGTCGGCGCCAGTGCACCGGCAACACTTGGAAACAGCGTCGCGAGTTGGGTGGTCATCCAAAAGAGCAGTGGCAACCCCGGAGGGTTGTTTTGCGGGTGAATCGGCCACAATCGGGATGCGGTGGCAAAGCGGGCCAGCGCATCCGAGACGTTTGTGAACCGCGCACCGATTGAAAAATAACCGCTTGCCCCCGGGCTGAACTGGCGCATCAGAATCCCACGGATGGGATAAGGCTCAACAACTGCGGTTGCAACCAGTTGCAGCAGTACACTGCCGCCAATAAGAGCAACCCAAATCAGGGTGTGCGCACGCCGAGATAAGCTACGCTGGGTGAGGCGCAGTACTACACCTATCACGGCCAAGTAGCAGCTGAAAGTGACCACAAGCGGCGCAACCTGGGTGATTGTGACCATATCCGTGCGCTGCCAACCCAAAACGTAACCCTTTCCAATGATTAGAGCAAAGGAATAGGCCACGGCGGGCAAACAGATTACGACCACAACGAGCCAACGCGGCACTCGCAAAATCACCACGCTATTATCTGCGACGGAAGCGCGTTGAGGCCAGATGGCATAATTTCGACATGAACTTTCGCATTGAAAAAGACTCACTTGGCGACGTGCAGGTACCCGAGACCGCCTACTATGCCGCGCAGACACAACGAGCGGTAAACAATTTCCCGATCAGCGGTCGCAAACCCTATCCGGCCTATGTGTGGAGCATGGTCATGATCAAACGCGCCGCGGCCGAGGTAAACCGCGATCTGGGTCTGTTGGACGCCCGAATCGCCAACGCTATCATCGCCGCAGCGGATGAAGTGCTTGCGGGAAAGCTTGCCGATCAATTTGTGGTTGACCCATTTCAGGCCGGGGCCGGAACAAGCCACAACATGAACGCAAACGAAGTGCTGGCCGCCCGGGCCAATGAGTCCCTTGGATTTGCACTGACCAGCAGGGACAAAAAGCCGGTCGGGGCAAACGATCATGTGAACATGGCGCAGAGCACCAATGACACCACCCCAACCGCGATCCGGCTTGGCGTGCTGTGGCGCCTGCCGGAACTGCAGGCCACCCTGCAGGGTCTTGTGTCGGAGTTGTCTGCCAAGGCCACGGAGTTTGACCCGGTGGTCAAAAGTGGACGGACCCATTTGCAAGACGCGGTTCCCGTGCGGCTTGGGCAGGAATTCGGCGGATACGCCAAAGCGGTGGAGCGCGATCTTGGTCGCATTACACGCGCTGCGGACAATCTGCGCCGGATGCCGATTGGCGGCACTGCCGCCGGGACCGGCCTGAACGCGCATCCGGACTATCACAAGCGGATGGTGCAGGTTATGGGGCGGCTGCTGGGTCAGCCCCTGCACGAAAGCGATAATCTGTTTGAAGGCATGCAGAGCATGGCCGACGCCGCGGACTTTAGCGCCAGTATGCGCACGCTGGCGATCACGCTCACCCGCATTGCCAACGATCTGCGCCTGCTAAGCTCCGGACCAACCACCGGCTTTGACGAGATTCGCCTGCCCCCGGTGCAACCGGGATCTTCCATAATGCCGGGGAAGGTAAACCCGGTGATGGCCGAAATGCTAAACATGGCCATGTTTCATGTTCAGGGGTGCGATCACACCGTCGCGCTCGCGGCGCAGGCCGGCCAGCTTGAACTAAATGTGATGATGCCGATCATCAGCCACAACTTGAACGAGATCATGCAGGTAACCATCGGCGCGGTGCGCGCATTTACAAGCAACTGTCTGGTTGGCATCGTGGCAAACCCGGTCAAGGCGACCGGTTGGCTGGCCAAAAACGCGATCATCGTCACCGCGCTCAACCCGGTCATTGGCTATGCCGCCGGTGCTGATCTGGTGAAAGATGCGATGAAAAACAACAAGACCATCCGCGAAGTGGCCGCGGAGCGCATCGCCGCGGGAACGCTTAAGAAGGCGGATGGATCCGGTCTGACGCTTGCGGATGTGGATGCCTCATTGGATGTGCGCAAACTGACCGAAGGAGGATTGGGTGGCCCGGCGGGCGGCGGTTAAGCTCCGCGACATATAATCCAATTGTGCTTTCAGATATCAAGTTGGAGCAGGTTACCGACGCGGTTATGGGTGCGGTGACCACGTAGCATGTCTGAAAAACACGACGATGATTTCGCGCCGGACTCCCAAGGCGGTTGGGAAGAGCCCGAACCAAACCCGCAGCGTGCGGTGGTGCCGGCCGGCCCGCCCAGCGAGGTGAAGGCGGTTGCCAGCGAATTCAGCCGATTTTTTGGTGCATTGTGGGCCGATACCAGGGCGCGCGGGCTGATGCTGGTCAGCTTGTTCGCATTGTGCGGCATCTGCGCGCTAGGCGTATATTTAATCTCGTTCTTTAACTCCGGTGATCGGGCAAACACGGCGCGCACGACGCCGACATCGGCCGTGGCAAACATCACTCCCAACGCAACCGCCAACGCTGGTGGCAATGGCAACACAAACCCCGGCGGGGGCACCAATGCACCCAGCGGCACAAAGGCTGGATTGACGGCCAACGGCACCGCCATCCCACCCGCAACGCCGAGCCGAATTACATTTGGCACACAATCATTTGTCGTTGAAACGATTGCGCCGGACAAGAACGGCAATGTGAAATACAACAAGGATGCCAAGAACACGGCATTCTGGTTTAACGGTACGCTGGTTAACTACGTGGTGGGTTTGAACAGCAGCGTGGAAAATAAGCAGATATTTGACGCCTTTAAGCCCAACGATGTGGTCTCGTTGGACACCGGATCAGGCCTGCAGCGCTACCGGGTGGACAAGATCACCCAGGTAAAGGCCGATGACACCAGCGCGCTGCGTAATCAGTCCACGCCCCAGCTGACGCTGGTACTCATGGGCGAATCCGGTGATTCGCGCCATTTGGTCACGGCAAAATATATGGACGAGGGGCAACCGAACGTTCTGAACCCGGCCCGATATCCCATCAATCTTGAAGACTTGCGAATCCGGGTGACCGGGGACCTGCTCGTGCCTGGAAATACCGTGGGCCTGGCGACTGGCAAGAATTATTATCTCGTCAACGTTGAGCTTTCAAACACCAGCGCACAACCAATTGACATGGCCCAGTTCTTTACCGAATTGGTGGATGGCAACAAAACCCGGTTTGCGCTTAGTCGCGCCGCCGCGCAATCCGGCGGCGGTCGTGGTTGGCCGCAGGGTGGTGTGCTGGCGCCGGGTCAAACCGTAAGTTATTCGGCCGGATTTGAAGTGCCGGATACTATGAGTGGTCCACGCTTGGAGTATCGCTTTGCTGCAAGTGCAAACACGCCATCCGTGGCCATGGTGAGCCTACCGTATTCGCCACCCCAACCTACCGCCGCACCACCCGGCCCCGTGCCGCTCGCGGCAGACATCACTATCGTAACCGCCAACCTGGTGCCTGAAAGCAATGAGTTGCGCATTGTTGGTAGCGTGGTGAACCGAGGCACAACGCAGGTGCAGGTCTCGCTTAAGGACGTGACCGTGTCCAGTGGCGGCGTATCAAGCGCGCTGACCAACGCCATCCCGGCCGTGCCGTGGACAATTCCACCCGGCGAGTCACTGGCGTTTCAAGTGTCCTTTACCCGACCGGCAGGTGGACAGCCGGCCACGTTTAAGGTGCTGGATCAAGCATTTGAGATCGGCGGTTTGTAGTCCTATGGGACGGACTGCCCACTTTCGCGGGCAATCGCGCGCAACAGCGACGCGTCACCCGCGGCATCCTGACCAATATGCCAGATCATGATGCCATTTCCCAGCTTCCTGGCCAGGGCCGTTTTTGCCCGCATGGTTGGCAGCCCGTTATAGTAATTGATCACCCCGGAAACATCGGTCTGATCAAGATTGCGTGCGTCTGGCGCTGACTCGATCACCTTGCGAAAAGGAATTTCACCCGGTCGCGAATAGAACGGTACGCCGAGGTTAATTTTCTCGCCCGGAAGACCACGGTTGCGCCAATACATGAGAGATTCCTCGGCCAATGCCAATGTGGAATGATCGGCGGCGGGTGATCCGTCATAGGCCATCAGGTTTACAAAATCGCACAGCGCCAACACCTCGTTGCTGGTGCCCTCGGCATTGCCGCCGTAGCTGACCACCGCGATGGTGAGCAATTTTTGACGTGCAGTTTGCACCACCCGCAGTTCCTTCATCAACTGGTTATAAGCTGGAGTATCCGCCGCCTGTGGATATTCCCAATCGATATCGATGCCGTCCAGCAAGAATCGTTCGGCAAAGGCCACGATGTTGGATACAAACCGGGTGCGCGCCAAAGCGTCCGTTGCCATTGTCTGAAATGCGCGTTCGTGCCCCCATCCGCCGACCGAAATCAGCACCTTTACGCCGTGCGCGTGCGCCTCTCGGACGAGGGATTTGAGCTTGGCGTCGTTGGCCACCTCGACCAACGAACCGTCGGCGTTTGGAATTACAAACGCATAGTTCACATGGGTGACCAAGGCAAGCTGGTTTGGGTCAACCACTCCATCCCAATCGGGCAGGTAACCCACGATGCGGAAAGGATCGGAGGTGTGGGAACCAACGGGTTTTGAAGATGTCACGGGATATGTTGTCGGTCGCGCTGGCGCAAGCGTAGCGCACGCAGTCGTTATGGCTGCGGCAAATGCACAAACAAGTAAAGCGCGCACAAGCCAATATTAACGGAACCCGATAAGCAGTAGCGGTGCCGACGGGCCCGGATAACGCCGGCTAAATCACGGCATTTGCACGGATAACCTGCGAAAAGTAATGTCCACTGTCCTTGATCGTGCGGCGTTGGGTGGCGTAATCCACATGCACCATCCCAAAGAACTGCTGGTAGCCCTTGGCCCATTCAAAGTTATCCATCAGGCTCCAGGCAAAATACCCGCGCAAATCCACTCCGGCCTGCATGGCGTCATGTGACGCGGCCAAATGGCTGCGGAAATAATTGACGCGGGCTTCATCATGAACCACGCCGCCACCGATAACCTCATCTGCAAAACTGGCGCCATTCTCGGTTATGTAAAGTGGCGTTTTGCCGTTGCTCGCCGCGTGTAATTCATGCAACACCAACTCAAGGCCCTTGGGCTCCACCTCCCAATCCATCAATGTGTATTCGGCATCTTGCAGGTGACCGGGTGCCGGGCGACCGTCCGCGCCAGCCCGGATGCGCGTGGGTGTGTAATAGTTGACGCCCATGAAGTCATTACGCTGGCTGATCAGCGCCATGTCACCGGGTCGAATAGCAGGCATCGCCGCGTTTCTCAGGGCCGCCGCGTGCACCATCTCCTGTGGATAAAAGCCCTTCAAAATGGGTGTGCTAAACCACCCGTAAAACTGGTCATAGGAATGAGCGATCGCGGCGGCGGCCTTGTCCTCGGCGCTATCGGTGAGGGGCATAACCGGCCCAAAGTTCAACGCGATCCCCACCTGAGTGTCGGCAGTAGTGCACGCGCGGATAGCTTGCATGCCCGCGCCATGGGCAAGATTGCAGTGATGTGCGGCGGCTCGCGCAAGAGTGCCGTCTTTCTGACCGGGCGCATGCGCGCCAATCTCGTGGCATAGAAAGGCGATACACCATGGCTCATTGAGTGTGATCCAGTGTTTGACCCGGTCGCCAAACGCGCGTGCACAAATTGCGCTGTAATCTGCAAACCAACCGGCGATATCCCGGTTACCCCAGCCACCGCGGGCTTGAAGCGCGCTTGGGAGATCCCAGTGATACAGCGTGGCAAAAGGCACAATGCCATTGGCCAGACACGCGTCAATCACTCGATTGTAGAAATCCAAACCGCGCTGTTCAACCGCTCCCGTGCCATCGGGCAGGATGCGTGGCCAGGCGATGCTAAAGCGATAGGCTTGAAGCCCCATGCCCGCCATGAGCGCCACATCCTCATTAAAGCGATGATAGTGGTCGCAGGCCACGTCACCGTTGCTGCCATCGATGATGGCGCCCGGCCTGCGGGAAAAATCATCCCAGATACTGCTCCCGCGACCGTCTTCGTGCACCGCGCCCTCAATTTGATAACTGCTGGTGGCGGCGCCCCACAAAAATCCCGGCGGAAATGGTTGTTCCATGAATGTCCAATGATGACGGCCGATGGTCCAGGCGCTACCTGGACCATCGGCTGTTCTTGCGGCGATAGAGACTATTTACTTTTCAATGCCGGTGGTCACCACGCCACGCATGAACTGACGATTGCCGACTAAAAATATTGTCACCGGCAAAGCAACTGCAATGATGATCGTGGCCATCAGGAGACTCGGCGATGACGCCAAAGTGTTTTGAAGTTTGAGCATCATCAAAGGAAGCGTCTGCAGCTTTTCGTTCCCAAAGAGGTAAATAAGTGGTTCAAAAAAATCGTTCCACTTGAACAGAAAGTGAAATATTGCAACTGCAGTAATGACGGGCCAGACATTGGGGATTATGATGGACCAGAGTATTCGGGCCGGCCCGGCGCCATCTATCACCGCGGCCTCATCCAATTCCTTGGGTATCGACAAGAAAAACTGACGTAACAAGAACACATCAAACGCGTTGGCAAATAGAGATGGTACAAGCAGCGGTATCCACGTTCCGAACCATCCCAGGCGATTGAAGAACCAAAAGCGCGCGATGGCGGTTACCTGGACTGGGAGCATGATCGTGGCAATCAAAAATACCGACAGGAAAGCCTTTCCAGGAAAACGGAAGCGTGAATAACCGTAGGCAACCAACGTACATGAAATCACGTCAAGGATTACACTAACTACGGCGATGATGATCGAATTGGACAGCACGCGCTGCAGGTTGAGATCATCCCTGGCAAAAACTTCTGAAAAATTTCCCGTATATGGGGCAAATTGCCAATCCCGGTCCAGCACACGCCAGGAGCCAGTCCACTTGATGGGTGTGAGCGTCGGGTCAAGTGGATCGAGAAACAAACTATCGTCACGCCCGCGTTCGATTAACGCCAGATTCCGAATCCCCGTGGGAAACGGCACCAAGTAAATCGGAACTTCCTGACCGTTATAGATTGCCGTCGAGGCGCGCGCAGGCCACCACGGCGCGTTTGGGCTGGCCTGAAAGCTGGCATCGCTGCGAAATGCAACGATCACGGTATAGGCCATGGGCAGCAAAAATACACTAATGACGATGCAAGCGACCATAAACATGGTTGCCCGCCCGGTCAAGTTGCGGATTTCCTTGTTTAAGAAGCTGCCCGGGGATGTATATGGCGTGCCGTTGGAGGGAGGCGAAAGCGTTGACATGATTACCTATGAGCGCGCATCTAGTCTCGGTCGGTGGCGTAATAAACCCAGCGCTTCTGTGACCGAAACAGGAGCACGGTGACGACAATCGCTACCGCAAAGAGCACCCACGCCATGGCTGCCGCGTATCCCATGTCGTTAAAGACCCATGCGTTGCGATACAAATACAAGTTATAGAAAAGAGTGGCCTTGTCCGGGTTGCCACGGCCATCTCCCAACAGATAGGCTACTTCAAAGTACTGGAGCGCAAAGATAAATCCGAACAATATTTGAAAGAAAATCACGCCGGAAATGAGGGGCAACGTGATACGAAAGAACTGGTAAAACGGATTGGCACCATCAACCTTGGCCGCTTCATACAATTCTGTGGGCACGTTTTGAAAAGCCGCAATGTCTTGAATCATGCCTGGGCCAATTGCCCACAATGCCAGTAGAACGAGACCCCATACTATGACTTTGGGATCCCCGAACCAGTTTGGCCCTTCGATCCCAAGCAACCCAATCAGAGCATTAATCCAACCCGTAGCCGGGTTAAAGAGGCGGGTAAACACGAGGCCTGCCGCGACTGCTGGAATCATCGCAGGCAGGTAAAACAGGACGCGAAAAATTGTCTTCCCAGAGAGTCGCTTTGCGTTGACCAACAACGCGGCCAGCAGCGCAGTGATGATACGCAAAGGCACCGCCAGCAATCCAAACTTGAGGCTGACTACGGCAGACGTCAGAATGTCCGGATCCTGTAACATTCTGAGATAGTTGCTGAACCCGATGAACTTTACGTCAGCAGCGTTTATGGGATCAAGATTGGTGAACGAAAAAACCAGGGAAACCAACATCGGCATCAAATACAAAAACACCAGCCCAAACAACCAGGGACTTAGAAAAATCAGACCCCACATCGCCTCCACCCGACCAAGGTGCGTTTCCGGTAGCTGCGCAAGTATTCCTTTGCGCGGTTTAATGATGGTCGCCATAGTTTTGCCACGTTGCGCAAGAAGCCGGGACAGGCGCCCCGACCTCTTGCGTAAACAAATCAGTCCTTACTTGGCCTTGTACAGACCATCAAGGTCCTTCTCCAGCTTGGCCAACTCTTCGTCAATGTTCAAGCCTTCCTTGGTTCGCATCAAGTCCTGGAACGCGTTTAAGCGATCTTCGGCCTTGATCATATTTGGCATCCATGACTCATGGTTGGGGATATCGGGATACTTCAATAGTTCCACCATCATGTCCCATGGCACTTGCCCATCCTTCAGCTTGCGGGTTTCGTTTTGCAGTTTAAAGAATGCGGGGCGGTCGGCCGGCCGGGCTGGCAAACCGTTGTACAACACCTGCAACTCGGGATCCGCCATCATGGCAATCATGGCCTGAAACGCAGCCTTAGGCTGCTTGCTATCCTTCATGATCGCGAATGTGTCGCCGTGCATCTTGCTCATGACCTTGCCGTTGACCATTGGCGGAGCCACGGCAACCCAATTCTTGACCACCGTGCCAAGACAGCACATATACCAGGTGTGGGTCCAGCTCATGCCGATGTTGCCACTGGCAAACTCGTTGCCACCGTTCGTCAGCAATTCGCTGCCGCGCGCGGCCTTGTTCGGATAGAAACCCTGCTTCCAAATGGCGTCGTACAGCCAATGAGCGGCATCCTTCCAGCCTTGAGGCAATTTGGCGGCGTCGCCCTCGAAGGGCAATCCCGGACCGCCAATGCCAGTCAGCTCGGACCGCATGTTGCCCCACTGCTGGTCAAAGCCCCACTGCTTGATGTTCTTCTTATCAAATCCGGGCTGGGTGGCATCCTTACCGTTCTTATCCACGGTCAGCTTCAACGCCAGCTGGGTTACAGCGGCAAGATCCCAATCCTTGCCTTGATACTTTTCGCCCACTTTTTGTGGGGGCAAAGGCAATTTTGCCTCGTCAAACAAATCCTTGTTTACGAAAATAAAGGATGGAAACAATGCATACGGCAGACCAACCTGGACACCATCATCCTTGACAAAATCTATTAGCGCCTGATCGACGCCATTCAGGTCAAGATTTGCCTCCTTGATTAAGGGCGCTACGTCCAGCCAGCTGCCCTTGAACTGGGCGCGACCATATTTTCCAACCGGACCAACAATGTCTGGTGCGTTACCAGCCGCAATTTGGGCTTTGAGGTTGTCACGGGCAATCACGCCGTTCCCGTTCGTCACAATCTCAACCACCAGCTCGATCTTGTCCTGGCTGGCATTGTATTTCTCGACGAACTTCTTCTGGACGGGAATCTGGTCTTTGTCAGAACCGGTACCGAGACCAACATACCAGCGCACCTGCGTGCGTGGCCCGGCGGCCACCTGGACTTCCTTAACCACTTCCTTTATGGTTTCCTTGCCCGGAACTTCCTTGATCACTTCCTTGATCACTTCCTTGGGAACTTCCTTGATCACTTCCTTCGTGATCGTAATGGGCGTGGGCTGGGCGCAGGCGGCCAACACCATGCTCGTGACGGCTGCAAGGCCGGCGATATTGATTAATTTGTTCTTCATTTGGAATTACTTCCTCCCTCAAAAAATAAAAGATGGTTACAAAACGAGAATTGATGCGAATCATCCGGATTGCACACATGCGTCCGGATAGGCCGGGTTAACGAATGGTGATTACTTTTTTGCAGGGCACCCCCTTTGAGATTTAAGCACTTTTTTTGAATTTGTCATTGCACGCGAGATTTTCGCGGCTTGGGAGAAGGCGAACGATTGTGAGGCGAACGTGGATTAAACACAGCAGTCGATTGACGAACCATCAACTGGGTGGGAAAAAGCATGGACGGTGCATGACCATTGAGACCGCCGCCATTTTTGTCACTCCGCTGCCTGGCTATTTGCTTAACCAAAAGATCGATTGCAGACCGGCCGATTTCCGCAATGGGTTGCCCCACCGACGTTAGGGGCGGGGTGGTCAACTCACAAATTGGCATGTTGTCGAAGCCGACGATGGAAAGATCCTGCGGCACCCGCAGCCCGGCACCTTTGGCCGCCCGGATGGCACCCATGGCGGTCAGGTCATTGGCGCAAAAAATTGCCGAGGGATGCTTTTTGAGGAGTGCCTGGGCCGCATCATGCCCGCGCGCCTCGTCGAAGTCTCCTTCCATGACCAAACTCTCGTCAAAACTGATCCCGACTTCGGACAAGGCCAGTTTGTAACCGTTAAGGCGTTCAATAGCCTCAATGTTGTTCATCGGGCCGGTAATTGTGGCAACGCGAGCATGACCGAGGTTGAGCAGGTGGGTTGTGCCCATGTGCGCGCCACCCATGTTGTCGGGCTGCACAAAGGGCACATCGGCGTGAGCCGGCTTTCGCCCGATGCACACCATTGGCACACCCATTTCCTTCATCATGGTGATGGAGCGATCAGAACCAAACTGTGCGCTCAGAACCACGCCCGCGAATTGACCGCTCGCGATGCTGCTCATTAGTATTCCCTGGCGGCTGGAATCGTTTGAGCTGGCTGCGGGCAACACGGTAAGGAAGTATTCGTGCGCCGCACAACTTTCGGCGATGCCGTGGGCCAAAATCGACCAATACCCATTGCTCAGCACATCGGCGATATTGCCCCAGCTCATAAAGCCGATATTGTTGCTTTCGCCGCGCGCAAGTGATCTGGCCGCGCCATGCGGTGCGTAGTGGTTTTCCTCAACCACGCGCATCACCCGTTCGCGCACGGCCTGTCGCACGTTTGGCTGACCGTTAACCACCCTGGATACGGTGGCCCGGCTTACCCCGGCGAGGGCGGCAATTTGTTCGAGCGTGTGCAACATGGTCACTGGTCAACAGACTGAGAGCGCTCTCAGTTCTCTAATAGTCTATTCATACTTCGCTTTCTGTCAACACCAACGTGACACGATCCAAATTCCGGGCAAAACCACGGTTTTTCTACGTGCACCCAATCAAGAATCGGAACAATGGCATACCGCGGCCGGGGCGACTAATGACCCTATAGGGTGGATCGATTCGCCAGGCACGCGTCAAGCTGATTCCAGTGAACTATGAATCGGGTGTGCAGTTTACGACCCAAGTCGGTTGCCGTCCGTGGTGACATCCTTACACCCCGTAAGCTTGATGCCCGCCTCCACATTACCAATGATCTTGTTGCCGGTGATAGTACTTTCGCGCACCCGGTCAAACTGCACTGCAATCCGATTGTCGTTTAAGGTGTTGTCACGCAAATTGATGTGATGGCAACGCTGGACTGCCACATCTTCTACAGCCCGCTCGCTCCACACCCGTACCGCACAATCCTGGCGCGCAAACGTGTTGCCTACGATCTGGGTTTCATGAGTTTCCGCGCAATCGGGGAAATAGCGGGTAAAGGGTGGCTTGGCCCCGACCCAAAGCTGCACACCATCCCGATTTTTTTCAAAATTGTTGGCACGAATGGTGTTGTGGTGACCATGTTCAATGGCCACCCCGGCGATACGGTTGCCGCGGATATCGTTGTCTTCCACGGTGTTATGAGCGCTATAACCAAGCCAGAAGCCATAATTGCAGTTATCGGCCTTGTTGTTTGCAAACCTGTTGCGCTGGGAAAAAGTGGATTCAAACGCAATATTGGGCGACCAGCTGCAATCATTGAATTCAAACGTGTTGTCGTTGCAGGGCACCTTGATCTGATCCTTGTGAAACCCTCCGAGAAACACGCCATCGCCACCACCGCGGAACCAATTGTGATGGATGTGGTTGTTGCACGAGCTGTTCATCATCACCAGCCCGGCGGCATCCGCGCCATTGTGATAACTCCCGGTCTGGCGCCAGTTTGGATAATGATAGATGCGGCTGCAAAAGTCGGCGACGTTTTGCGCCGCGCTGCTGTCTGATGTCGCATCCATCAGCAAACCAGCGCCGCTGTTATAGGACGCATTGTTACCGGTCACGGCCACCCGATTGCAGCCATAGATCAACGCGCCATTTTGCTGATGCTGCAAATCATTGTTGACGATCTCACTGTCGACGACCCCGTTAAAGAACACGCCGCCACCATAGGCTTCGGTGCGGTCCAGCCAAATATCCAGAAAGACATCCGGCCCAGCCACCTCATGAGTCCGGGTGATACTGCAATGCTCAACGGTGACGTTCGCGCTGGCATTCACCCAGATGCCGTGAAAGTAGCGCTCCACTTGTAAGTTGCTTATCCGCACGCCGGTCCTCTGGTTTACGCTGATTCCGCGACCGGAAAAGTTGCTCCCGATGATAAGCGCACCATTGCCGTCCAGATGGATTGAATCGCCGGCAATATGCAGACCATTCGGCAGGAAATATGTGCCTGGCGCCAAAATGGTGTCCCGGGTTATATGCATGCCATCTTCGGGAACTGTGAGCACCGATTCAGCCATGCCTTTGAGTGTACTTTAGGGGCGGGCACCCCGCAAAATCAAGAACCTCCAAGTCAGCGACCCGGGTCAGCCGCAACAACCAACCGGACGCAGCCGGACGGGTCATTTGATCCATCCGGCTGCACCGACTTATGCGGCCGACCAGCCGCCGTCCGCCGGGATGATTGCACCACTGATATGCCGGGATTCGTCCGAGGCCAGGAACAACGCCAGGCTGGCTATATCGCCCGGATCCAGAACAACCGGAACCAGCGCATTAAACTCGCCCGCGCGCGCGCCACCCACCGGGCTGAGCCTGTCCATGGCCATGCTTTCCTGAATATTTGTCGCGGTTGCACCCGGGCAGATTGCATTGCAGCGGATACCACGCTTGGCGTACATCCAGGCGGTGCTGCGCGTCAACCCAACCAGCGCGTGTTTGGAAGTCGTATATGCGACGCCGGCACAGCCACCGTGCAGGGCCGCGGTGGAAGCGATATTTATGATCGATCCGGTCCCGCGCTTCAACATACCTGGCAGCGCCCGGCGACTGGTAAACATCGGTCCATCCAGATTGATCCCCATGACCTTGCGCCAAATGTCATCCGACAATTCGTCGAGACCCTGCATATAGTCCATTACTCCGGCGTTATTGCACAGAATATCCAACTGACCAAAATTGGTGATGGCCAGATCAACCAACCCCTCAGCCGTAGCTTGATCCGCGATATTGCCGTGCGATGGGAGTATGGACCCGGTTTTTGACAATTCAGTTACGACCTTATCCAATCGTTCCGCATTCCAATCTGCGGCAACCACACGTGCGCCCTCGCCCACAAACAATCTGGCGATGGCCAAACCCATTCCGGACGCCGCACCTGTAACAACCGCAACCTTTCCTGCAAGTCTCATGATGTACTCCGTTGGCGCGCGCATTTTTATTGCGCTGGGTTACAAGCAAGTGTAGGGCGGGACCTGCGTTGCGGTACCGGGCTGACGGGTTGCCGGTTACTGGTCAACTGGCCAACCACTGCGCCCAGGTTCTGCCGCCCTCGTCGCCAGACACTGATCGCAGTCGGCCAAACAGCCCGGCCATTCCAATGCCAGGCAACTGCACAGCAGCAAGCTTTGTGCGGCGCGCCAGCTGCCGGGTTTGAAGGAGCTCGCGCGCGGTCAATATTTCCGGTCCGTGAATATCGGGCAACCGTGTTTCTAGCATCCGTTTTTTTCGCTTACACTTGCAACTATGAATCTCATCGGCTCCTTCAACGCAAACGTTGGTATGCACGCGGGTATTGAAATTCTGTCCAAGGGTGGCTCGGCTCTGGATGCCATCGAAGCGGTCACCCGACTGGTGGAAGATAATCCGGATGATCATTCGGTCGGCTACAGTGGCTATCCAAACCTGCTGGGCGAGGTCGAACTCGACGCGTCGATCATGGAAGGCACCACACTGCGCGCGGGTTGTATCGGGGCAATCAAGGGCTATCGCCATCCGATCAGCATTGCCCGCCGGGTGATGACCGAGCTGCCACACGTGATGATCGTGGACAAGGGCGCCGAGCGGTTTGCAGAAGAATGTGGCGAGGTCAGGGAAAATTTGTTGACCCCCGAGGTTGAGAAAACCTGGCGCGACGGCCTCGAAGGGAACGGCATGATTGGCTGGAGCGGCATCCCGGAGATGCTCACCAGCCTATTGCGCCGGTCGCGCGGCGTCACGCGCGACCCGGAGCATGCGACCGGCACGGTCGATGTGATGGCATTGGATGGTGCAGGTCACATTGCTTCAGCCGTGAGCACGAGCGGCTGGGCTTGGAAATATCCGGGACGACTCGGTGATTCACCCATCATCGGCGCGGGCAACTATTGCGATGATCGCTACGGTGCATGCGGGTGCACCGGTTGGGGCGAGGCTGCCATCCGGGCGGGCACCGCACGCAGCGTTGTGTTGTATATGAAAATGGGAATGACGGTCGAGGCGGCCTGCCGTGAGGCATTTGCAGATCTGCACCCGCTATTAAAGGGAACCGCCAATGACATGAACCTGGTGGCCATGGATCGTCATGGCAACGCCTGCGGCATGACTTCGGCGGAGGAACGCCAGTTCGTGGTTTGGCGCTCAGGAATGACGACCTACGAAGTGCTCCCCAGAATCGTGGTCGTGCACTGATTACAGATTTTCTATCACGCAGATCGGGCGATCACGAAACGGTGACAAATCCATAGTATGAATACTCTTATAAAATTGGAGTCTGGATAATCGTGAGCGCCCACTTTCAACTGTCGATTCCCAATCAAATTCACCCTGTGATCCGGATAATGTCGTAGCGGGATTCGAAAAAATCGCAGTTGAGCGGCCGGATCATCCGACCTGCATGGCTACACGTCGCGCGCGACGCTGCCATACCGTATACAACGCTCCCGGCAGGTCGCTTGGGCCCACCCTATTGCCGGGTCCTCATACTGGATGACGGCCATCGGCAAGTGCCATCGGGCGATTTTGGCGAAATCGCCGTTCAGAGTGAATACCTATTCAGTGGATATCTTAATAGTCCGGCGCTGACGGCCACACGGTTGCTCAGTAACTGGAACAATGAGGGGAACCCGGTTTTTTTGACAGGCGATATTGGAAGCCTTGATGAAGATGGCTTGCTTTGGATAAAGGGTCGAAAGGATGATCTCGTAAAGATTCGTGGTTACCGCGTCTTTTTGGGCGAAGTCGAGACGCATCTATTGGCGCTTGCCGAGGTTGCAAACGCTGCAGTTACCACCGCAAAACACAGCTCCGGGGATGTCCGGATTGTCGCCTTTGTGGAACGCAAACCTTATTGCACCGCGACCTCGGCAAGCCTGCGCCGCGGCTGTGCAGAACGGATGCCACACTTTATGGTGCCTTCCAGGATAGTTATTGTCGATCAGGTGCCATTACTACCCAACGGAAAGCCAGATCGCGCGGCGCTATCTCATCTTGTCTTGCGGGATCCGCCACTGGAGTCACCCACAGTGCTACGTGACCAAATCGAATTGGCTGTTCATGAGATTTGGTGCAAGGTGCTTGATCAGACCTCGATCTCAGTCTATGAGCATTTCCTCGACGCGGGTGGAGATTCGTTTGCCGCAACCCAGCTTGAAGCCAGTCTCTCCAAGCGCTTTGGTCCGATTCTCAATTACATGGACGTGTCACGATTGCCGACCATTGCTCAGCAGGCTGCTCACATTGCCGCACAGACGACCACGCCATCAGCGGTGCCGGCACAGCAGCAAAGTATTTCACCAATTCTGATGAATGACGCGGACACGCCAGTCTTGTGCCTGCCGTCGTCCTCCGGATCAAATGATATCTGGCGTCTGGTCGCGCACTTACTACCGTCACTTCGAATGTATGGCTTCACGCTGCCCATGCGCTCTGATGATGAAGTCGAGCACAAGTCAATCGGTGAGCTTGCCGCTGCGTTGGTGCCCCAGGTTCAGATCGTTCAACCAACCGGGCCCGTGATACTAATCGGCTCCTGCATCATGGGCAGACTGGCGTTGGAAATGGGGTTGCAGCTGGCGCTGCAAGGCCGAACGATTCGCGCCATTTATCTTGTTGACGCCCCGGCCCACTTTACATTCGAGCGTCCCCGCACCTCTGTGAATGGTGCAGTTCGGTGGGGGCGACAAGCCATGGTCAGTTTGATCAAGGAGTCGACACACGAAGGAATATTGTTTGCGCCAAGGGCGGTTCTTGCCGCTGCCAAATTGGTTGTAAGGCGACTTAGCGTGCCGGTACGCACCAGGCTGACCCAGCGCCAACAGCGCATCAAACATCAATTGGAAGACATGGCCAGGGCACACCAGGTGCGCAGCACCACACTGCCAGTGGTTCTCATAAAAGGCGCGTGGAGCCAAGTTGCAATTCATTATGAAGGTCAGGGGCCAGACATGGGCTGGGCATCAAACCTTCACAATTTACGGATCGTTATTATTCCGTCATCGCACGCATCGATGTATTCTGCTCCGTTTGTGGGCGCCCTGGCGCGCGCCATCAAAAGCGGCGTCAACGATGGACCAATTCCCGTGCTATCTTAGCCCGCTCATAAATCCTGCCGTGGCATTGGTTATTGCCAGGCGGGCGTCATCCTCGGATATACCAAGTGGATTGTCGCCTTTTTGCGCACCGTAACTGCCAAACATGGCGTGGTTGCCACCGGGAATTTTGACAAAGCTCGTGCCTGTTGGCAGGGTGTCAGCCAGCGCCTGATCCTTGCGGCGGAGCACACCATCGTCGGAACCGTAAATTGAGAGAATCCGGGTGGCGGCAAATCCCGTCGAGCTGGTAGGGTAGCTGGCCCAGAACACCAGCCCGGCCAGCATGCCCGGGTTTGCAACCACGAATTGCGCAGCTGCCGTGCCACCCAGTGAATGCCCGGCCAGCGCCCACGTTTTGATATTGGGATAAGCCGCAAAAACCGGAGCCGCGGCATTGCTGTCCAGAATAGCCAGGTCAAGCGGCATGGACAGCAGCACAACAAAAAAGCCGCGCTGGGCGATGGCGTCAGCGAGCGGCGCATATGCCGCATAGTCCACGAGACCGCCCGGATAGATTATTAGCCCGGAGCTTGGCGATGATGCATCGCGGGGTGTAAAGGTGAGCCATCGCTGGCTGGTCATCGTCGCGGTTGCTGCAACGCGTTGGGCCGGGTCGGTCGCTGGGTAGCGCGAAACGCGCGTCCAGGCGAAAAATCCAAGTGCAGCCAGCACGAGCAACAAACCCAAACCAATGAAAATTCGCTTGATAACCTTCATTGGCCAAAGTGTAACAGTGCCTGTCTTACAATCAATTTCCGTGAGTGAACCAGCCGCCGATCCGGTCGAATATGACCTAATGTTTCAAGCGGAGCAACGGCTGTGGTGGTATCAGGGCATGGCGCGCATTACCCAAACACTACTCGAACAGGGCGCACCAAAAGACCGCAACCTTGACATTCTGGATGCATGATGTGCACTGGAGGCACCCTGTCGCTGCTGCGTCAGTATGGAAGAGTAGCGCATAGGGGCGAATGACGTTGGCATCCTCCCAGTAGCGGAGCCATTGGCCGCGGAAATCTACATTGAAGTGATCGCCCCAAAAGTCAACCATAACCTCATACAGTTGGCGCTTGCTATGCGCGGCCCGGGCGTAGGTCACGCGGCCAAGGTATTTCCACAGCTGCTCCGGGGCATATACCCGGCGGGCCTTGGATGAGTCATCATAGTTTCGCAGCTGTTCCACTGTGGCGTCGAGTGTGGGCACAGCTACCGGCGTTATCGTAACGTCCCAGATGATTTCCTGTCGGCTGAGCGCGGCAATGGGCCAGGCTCGGGACACCGCCCGGTGGGGCGGCCACGGCCTGACCACGGCTCAGTGCCGCGTTGCCCGCTGTCAGCGCTATGTCGCCAAACGGATCTGGGTGCACTTGTTGGCGCATCAGGCGTTGGTGCCAAGCGGGCCGCGGGCGATGCGGTCGTTAGTACCGGTTGGGTTGGTTCAGCAGTTGGACAGCCAAACTATCCAAAGTTAGGTAGTGCCTGCTACGGAATCTCGATACACCGCGACGGCCTCACACGTGGTGTACCAGTTGCGACCGCGCTTTACGGCGTCCAGCTGACCCTTGCGCGCCAACAGGCTCAGATATTCCTGCGAATAGGGTGTTCCCGCGGCCGCTTTTGCCAGCGTCACCCAGCTATCGCGCACAATCGCGTAGATGGCGCGAGGTTCGCGGAGGGTTGATGGCTCGCCGTAGGGCATGGAACCCGTTATGTACAGCGTCAGGCTGCGCTCCACGGCCCGCGCCACATAGTTAACCAATGCGATTTGGTTGCCGGCATCCGCCTGTGCCAATGCGGTGTAGTACTGGGTGCGATTGACGCGTTCGATCACGGCGGGTGGGTAGCCATCCCGCATGAGCAGCACGTTCATCAGCAGCCGCCCGGTTCGTCCGTTGCCATCGGCAAATGGGTGAATCGCTACAAACCTGTGATGGGCCAATGCGGCACGAATGACCGGATGGAGGTCAACAGCTTCGCCATTTAACCAGCGCACCAAGTCATCCATGTGAGCGGGCACGGCCACCGGTTCGGGGGGCACGTGGGCGGAGTGGCTGATGCGCACGCCCACCTGCCGATAGCGGCCCGCCTCAATGGGCATGATGCGCGCAAGGACCAACGCATGAATCTCGCGGATCACATATGGGCTGATTGGAATATCACCCTTGACCAGGTCATATGCGAAATCGATGGCGTCCCGGTGGTTGATGACTTCGAGATGCTCTACAAGCGTCTTGCCACCCACGGTCAGGCCATGTCGCAGGACGATATGGGTCTCGCTCAAGGTGAGGGTGTTGCCCTCAATCGCATTGGAGTTATAGGTCCACTCCAGCACCATGTCATCACGCAGCCGGGCTACGCTGGCTGCACTTAGTGGACGCAAGGCATCCAATTGTTCCTTCTTGGTGTTTATTCGCTCCAGTAGACGTGGTTCAATCATGACTATCGGATGATATCACAATTTGCGTTATCCGATATATTCTCTTGATAACAGGGACGATACAAAAACATTCTACTGATAGAACGATGAATCTACGAAAACCGAGACAAAAAGTCAGGCAAGTGCCTCCACAACAAGTTCGGCCACATCCTTGACGTGCATCGGCTTGCCGGCGGCGGCGTTGGCGTCATTCAGCATGCGGGCGCAAAAGGGGCAGCCGATGGCCAGCGTTTTTGCGCCGGTGGCCGCGGCCTCGGTGAAGCGGTTGATATTGACCGCACCGGAGCCATGCTCCTCCTCCTTCCACACCTGCGCACCACCGGCACCGCAACAAAACGAATTGTTGCGTGAACGCGCCATCTCGATCACACCCTGGCTGACTTCGCCAAGGACTGCGCGGGGCGCCTCAAACTCGCCGTTATGTCGCCCCAGATAGCATGGGTCATGAAACGTGACGCTCTCAAGCATCTTGCCGGCATTGATCTTCAGGCGCCCATCACCCACCAACGTGTTAATCAGTTGGGTGTGATGCTGCACCTTGAAATGTCCGCCAAGGTCGGCATATTCCTTGCCGATGGTGTGCAGACAATGCGGGCAGCCGGTGACGATCTGCTTTTTGTCGGCGCCGGCGCCGTGCAGCGCCTCAATGACGCCCCTGGCCATCTCGGTAAATAGATATTCGTTTCCCGCACGACGCGCGGTGTCACCGGTGCAGGTTTCGGCATTGCCCAGCACGGCAAAGTTTACGCCGGCGCTGTGCAACACGGTGGCAATCGCGCGGGCGGTGTGCTGGGCATTCGGGTCAAACGCACCCGCACAGCCCACCCAGTAGAGTACGTCATAGTCCGGATTTTCCTCAACGGTGGGGACGGTGAAGCCGAGCGGCTTGGTCCAGGCCAGGCGATCGTCGCTCATCTTCCAGGGGTTGCCGTTGCGCTCCATCCCGGTGAACGCACCCTTGAGTTGGGCCGGGAATTTGCTCTGAGTGAGCACAAGGTCGCGGCGGATATTGAGAATGTCAAACATTGGTTCGTTGCCCACCGGGCACACATCCACGCACGCGCCGCAACTGGTGCAGGCCCACACCGCGCTCTCGCTGATGGCGGAGCCAACCAGAGGTTGATTGAAAACGTCGTGGGCGGTGTTTAGTGGTTGCAACGGCCCACTGGATTTGAATGCGTCCCAGACCATATAGCGCTTGTTTATCTCGAGCGCGGCGGGAGACAGCTCCTTGCCAGTGACGCTGGCCGGGCAAACTTCCGCGCAACGATTGCACATGATGCAGGAGAGCGCATCAACCGCATGCTTTTGCGACAAATCCCTAAACGTGGCAACGCCAAATTTCTCGATGGATTGATCCTCAAAGTTGATGGGCTCAAGCGCGCCAAGCGCAGACCGGTCCGGTCGGGTGGCGAAATTGAGCGGGCCGGCGATCAGGTGAAGGTGCTTGGTATATGGAAAATAGGGCAGAAAAGCAAAGATCAACCCAAGCGCCAGCCACCAGCACGCGTGTTCGGCGATGGTCAGAGTGGACGGTGGGAGACCGCGCCATGCCAGACTGATCTGGTTTGCAAAAGGCGACCAGGCATCCCCGCCGAAATAGGCCACCTTGAACGAGGAGCCAAGCAGGCGAAAACCAACGTGCAACAGGATAAACGCACCGACGAGCAGTGAGTCCCGGGCGATTCCCATGCGCGCCTTTGGGTGCAACAATGATTTTTCATTGATGCGCAATGATGCATCCTTGCGCACAAACCTGCGCAGCAGGAAGTATGTAACGCCAACCAGGACGCTGATGCTGAAGAGATCACTTAGGAGGCGGTAGATCGCACCCGCGGGGCCGGGCACGGCGAAGCCCGTGATGAAGCCTTCCAGAATATCGAGTGCGTTGACGAGTAGAAAGAACAGGAATCCCCAAGCCACGCCAAAGTGAAGCAGGCTGCTAATTTTGCGATTGCGAATGATGCGCCCCTGGGTAAAGAGTGCGCTGATCGCCTTCCAGATTCGTGCGCCTGCCTGATCCAACCGGAGGGCACCACCCTGGGCCAGGGTGACTACGCTCCAGAGTTTCTTGAAGGTGCATGCGGCGGCGTAGAGTGATGCGGCGACGAGCGTGATGAACAAGACTTTTTCTGGAAGCGACAGCATTTCAGTCAGATTGTAGAGCAGGGGAACAGTGCTACACTCGCGGGCGATGACTGGGGAGGAGCAGACGCCACAACAAGTGAGCATGGTGATGCGGGTCGGGCGGATTTTGCTTCCGTTGGGAATCGTTTTGGCGCTCGGGCTTGGCGTTTTGAACCTCGTTCTGAACAATCGGCTGGTGATGGAACGGGCGCGGTTGGAGAATGAACGTTCCAAGGTGGTCGCGTTAAATGCGGTTCTGGCGTCACCAGGTCTGTCAAACGTCATATTGACCGGATCGAACGGAGTCGGTGGGCGGCTGCTTGGCGCCGCGCGTCTTCAAGGTGTGCTTGCGTTAACCGGCCTCCCCGCGAATAGCAAGCGCGCCTACCTCATCAACCTCACCCGCAAGGACGGTGGTCTGGTCGATTCGATACAAGCATTTACTCCTGATTCGGACGGCACGGCACACGTGGTCTTTGCAGCGCCGATGCCATGGGCAGTGTATATTGCTGTTGAGGTGGTTGATCAAACTGAAGGTAACGTGATTGCAAGCGGACGGTTCTAATTTATCCGCTTCCACAGTTTTCCGTGTTTCTTGGGAATTAATTGGGACTAAGTTCCCATGGCGCTGCGGGACGCCAGGCATACACTATCTGAACACGCGGAGGTGCTTTAATGTTCTGTGAAGACCCATACATCAGCTTTCTCAAGGATCGGGGCTACAACGTCATTCGTCTGCCAAAGGCGGATTTTCCACCGCTTACGCTACTTTCGCACTCGGGCGAGCGCGATCTGAGCCGAATTGGCAACATCAGCGAGCTTTTCGTGGGGGCGACCCTGCCCGTCATCGCGGCAAACGTGCCCGCAGCGGGCGTGTCGGGCAAGCACACGAATGCGCTTAATCTTGGTCTTGGTTTGGATTTGCTTGGCACAATCATCAGCGCGATGGGCGGTGGGCAGATTGGCTTGAAGACGGAGTTTAAGCACGCCAGCGGAGTCACGTTTGAGTTCCCGCACGTGCTGAGCGATGGCGTGACCGTGGCCGCGCTCGACAAATTCCTCGGAGCAACCCAGATCAGCGCCGACGTCCGGTATGTGCGGGAATTGCTTGACAATAGTGACATTTATGTCGTCACTAACACGATTAAGAGCGACAGCGTGACCGTGGATACGAATGCCAGCGGCTCGGCCGGCGTGGAAGTTCAGGTGCCCGCACTACAACAAATCGTTGGGGCAACCGTCAAGGTTTCAGGCGAATCAGAACACACCGGACGGGTGACATTTTCGGGAGACGCCCACCTTGTGTTTGGCTTTCAGGCCTATCGCCTGATTTATGCCGACGGCAAATACATCAAACTGGAGCCATTGCCCGCGGGCAGCTCGGCGGCCAAGTCGGTCGACGGCCTGTTGACCGGTCAGCCACCCGAAACGGCAGTCAGATTGCACACCAAGGGCGCCTGGGTGACTTTCAATACTAATTGATGCTGCATGCCGCGTTGCAGTGTGCAACGCGGCATGCACGATCAACTACGAATGCTTGGGTGGCTGAATGATCTTGAAATTTGCGCCGACCGGGTCCACGAGCGCGCCCAGTTGACCAAACGGAGTGTCATCAATCGGGCCGCGCATGGTTGCACCGTTCTTGACCGCAAGTGCGGCCGTGGCAGCCGCATCGTCGGTGTGGAAGTAATTTGCCCAGAACGATTGCTTGATGCCCCATGCCGGATCGGCCTGCATGATGCCGGCGCGCTGGTGCTCGCCATGGCTCAGGGTGTAGTACTCCAACCCACCAGGCATGGCCGCAGACGTGGTGCCAAGCAGCCCAACATAGAACGCGTTAGCGGCCTTGGCATCCGTCGAGGTCAGCTCCACCCAGTTCATGGCGCCATGTTCCTCGGTGACCATGGCGCCCGTAAACGTGCCGGCCTGCCACAGACCGAAAACTGCGCCGGTCGGGTCGATCAAGATCGCCATTTTGCCAAGGTCGCCAACAGTCATCGCCGGGGCCATAACCTTGGCGCCCAGCTTTTCAGCCTTTGCGACATCGGCGTCGATGTCATGCGAGGCAAAATAGATCGTCCAGGCTGCGGGCATGGGAGGAGCGCCCGGCATGGGTCCGGTAATGCCGGCCACCATGTGCTCGTTGATGTGGGCATTGATGTAGCCGCCAAACTCCGGGCCGGCCACGTGATATTCCCAACCAAACACGGCGTGATAAAACGTGCGCGCCTTTTCAGTGTCGGTGGTCATGAGATCGGTCCAGGTGGGCACACCTGCGGGTTTTGCGTGATGATGTCTTGCCATTATTTTTTACTCCTGATGAAGTATAACCATGACTGTTTAAGAGTAACGCATTCGAAACTTGCGACAATTGGAGTTACTGTGACCCATGACCAGGACGATAGATGACTATATTGCCGGCTGCCCGGAATCGGTGAAGCCGATCCTGGAGCAGATTCGAGCGCTGGTTCGCGAGAACGCACACGGCGCAACAGAGGCCATAATGTATCAGATGCCTACATTTGTACTGAATGGCAACCTGGTGCACTTTGCGGCCTTCAAAAGGCATATCGGCCTTTATCCGCCCGTGACGGGAAGCGCCGAGCTGCGCGCAGAGGTGGCGCGGTATGAAGGGCCGAAAGGCGCGTTGCGTTTTCCATTGGATGAGCCGATTCCGTATGACTTGATCGCGAGAATCGTGAGATGCCGCGTAGCGGAAAACATTAAAGGGCTTTAATCCGCCCGTGCCATACTACTGTCTGGTGCAAGGCCACGTGGCCTGACCAATTGTCATTTACTAGATCACTGTAAAGGAGACCCTCAATGGCGAGTTCAAAGACGAGTTCAAAAGCAAGCATGGTTGCAAAGCCAAAGGCGAAGACCGTAGTGGCCACGCCAATTGTTGTTGCAGTTCCGCAAAGCACGTTGAAAGTATTGTCGGTGACGAAAGGCAAAGTTGAAGAATCGGCGTTTGATCCCGTCGTCATTGAGAAGGCGATGGCCGATGTTGGTGGCGCCGTGCTGAATGGCCTAAAGCACATTCAACCGGACCAGGCAACGGTTGAGTTCGGGCTCAAATTCTCGGCGGGCACGGGTGGCGGTGCGTCCTGGTTGGTGGATGCCGGCGCGGAGGCGCATATTGTGGTGACTTTGGTTTGGGAAAAGGAAAAGTCTGCGGCGCAGCCAAAGCAGATCAAGGCTCCGATGGACCAGCATGATGAGATCAGCGAGACGATCCGGCGCAACAGCAAGGCGGGCACCGAGGGGCATATTTTGTCCGAGTTGCTGGCGCTTGGTCACGAAACCCTGGCGATTGAGACCAATACGGAAAGCCGGCCTAACCACGCTTGTTCAGGCGGCAGCGAGGCGCGCAAACGCTATCGCATCAACCTGGGCAATGGCAACCATAGCGAATCCTGGCACAGCGACTGGGCTTGTGCATAGGTGATTTTTTGACACATGGTGGTCGCCTTGAGGCAGCCACCATGTGTATGGAAGTGTACTTAGATGGCGACTAACGCGCGCAGGCGGTGTGCGGTGCCTTCGAGACTTTCAACGTTGCCGGTAAACGCGTTGTAACCCAGGTGCCCCAAGCCGATGTGCAGGTAACAGGCCCGCAGTCGTTCCGCGACATGGTCCGGGCGATAACCTGACGCGCGCCACGCGTAGTCCAATTGCCTGCGCAACAAAACCATGTCCAAGCTGGGCGTCCAAGGCGCCCAGAACTCAAACCACGCCAGCTCATAGAGATGGTCTCCAAATAGGGAACAACCCCAGTCAAACACGCCCGTAATGGTGTCTTCGATCACATGGACGTTACGGTTTGCGAGATCGCAGTGGACCAGGCAACGCGGCGCCGGGACGGTCGCAACGGTCTGAAGAAGTGCGTAGCCCCAATCAAACGTGGCGGCACCAACTGCATGACGATCCAGCTTTTGACGCCAGCCGTGGGTCCGGTGGGTGGGGCTGTCGACGGCGCAGCTCAGCAGAAACGCGGACCAGGAGCCAAACTCCGCCTGGCCGTCGGCGTTCCAACCCCCAATGCCGGTAGTGATCGAGATATCCGCGGTGCGCAGCGCCTCCATGGCACGCGCGAGCGCAGGCACCAATGTGCACCATTGGGTTGCGCCAACGAGTTCAAGCGGCGCGCCGACTACCCGAGACGAGATGCAGTAGTAGCCATCAAAGGCCGGTCCGATATCGAGCACTTCCGGGATCGGCAACGATGGCGCGTCATAGGCATGCGCCCGCCGATCCTTGTAAAAATCTCCGACATGCTTTCCAAATCGAATGACCAATGCGCGGTCTGCATGGGTGAAGGCAAAGCACTGCGACCATGCCCCGGCCCCAATCAAAGACAGATCTCGGGGCGACGTGGAATAGTAGGCGGTTAGGAAGGAACGAGCATCAATTTCCAGAATCAAGTCGGCGATGTCATTCCTATACGTTGCGCCAGGCCTCCATGCGGTGCGGCGGGGGTTGGATGAGTTCGAGGGTGATCTGGTCCGGGTCCCAGAAGTAGACCCCATAACCGCCGAGGTTGACACCGGCCGCGATGCGAACGGGTTCGTTTTTGAAGCGTACGCCGAGTGACTTCAACCGGGCGTATTCGGCGGCCATATCATCAACAACGAAGGCCATATGCGATGAACCGCTGTGATACGTATTGGGATCGACGCGGTCGCCCCTGGGGTGAACGTATTCCACAAGCTCGAGCACGTGGGTTGAGGGACTGGCGGTCGAGGCCGGGGTCTTGAGCTGGGCAACCTTGAGATGCGCATCCGGGTAACCCACCAACTGCGCGGTGTATTCATTGTGCTGAACCTGTTCATGAACCAGGGTCATTCCCAGCACATCGCGGTAGAAGGCGACCGAGCGCTCGATGTTGCTTACGGTGAAACTGAAGTGCCAGACTGCGAGAACCATGGTTTTTCTCCGGTGCAAAAGCGCCACCACAGGGTTCACCCATGGAGGCACTTTTGGCTAGGCTTTGTATAACGTCTTGCGGGCGGCGGCTACGATCCAGTCGGGAGACGGGAGTGTGGCACTTTCAAGTGGTTGACTATACGGAATGGGCACATCAAGGGCGCCGACGCGCTCGACCGGGGCATCGAGGCTGGTGAAGGCCTGCTCGGTGATTCGCGAGGCGAGCTCGGCGCCAAAGCCGCTGTTGCGATGGCTCTCATGGGCGACGACGGCGCGGTTGGTCTTCTTGACCGAGCGCAGCACGGTGGCCATGTCCAACGGATAGATGGTGCGCAAGTCGATGACCTCCGCGCTGATGCCCTGCGTAGCCAGGGTCTCGGCGGCTTCCAGCGCATGAAGCACGGTCCGCGAGTAGCTCACGATGGTCACATTGGTGCCGGCCCGTTTGACCGTGGCCTCACCAAAGGGAATGGGGTCCATGTGCTCGGGCACATCGCCCTTGGTGTTATAGAGCAATTTATGCTCGATAAAGATCACCGGGTCTTGTTCACGAAAGGCCTGTTTGAGCAGACCCTTGGCATCGGCCGGCGTGCTGGGCAACACGATTTTCATTCCCGGGATGTGGGCAAAATGAGCCTCCAACGATTGGGAATGCTGAGCGGCATTGCCGCGGCCGCCGCCCTGCTGGGTGCGCACTACCAAGGGCACCTGCACCTGACCGCCACTCATCTGGCGCATTTTGCAGGCCTGATTAAACAATTGATCGGCGGCGACCCAGGCAAAGTCCATAAACATAAGCTCGGCCATGGGGTGCTTTCCGCACATGGCCAGACCGACGGCCGCGCCGATAAAACCGCTCTCGGTGATGGGGGTCTCCCGGACGCGGGCCTCGCCAAAGCGCGCCATCAGCCCATCGGTGACTTTGAAAAGCCCGCCGTAGACGCCGATGTCTTCGCCCATGAGAATAATATTGCGGTCGCGATCCATTTCTTCGATCAGCGCCTCGCGGAGCGCCTGGGAATAGGTTAGTTCTCGCATGTTTGTTGGTTAGGCGGGAATGGGTTCGGCAAACACGTCGACGTAGACCTCACGCACATCCGGATAAGGCGAATCCTTGGCAAACTGGACGGCATCGGTGATGGTGGCATCGACGGATGTCTGGATGGCCTCAAGCTCAGCTGCCGTGAGCCCGCGCTCGATCAGTTTGGCGCCTGCGCGCATGATCGGGTCGCGCTGGGTGCGCCATTCCTCGACCTCGTCCTTGCTGCGGTAGATTTGGGAATCACCGATCATGTGGCCGACCACGCGGTAGGTTTTGGCCTCAATAAAGGAAGGTCCTCCACCCTGCCTGCCACGGGTGACGGCGCGGCAAACGGCATCGAACATGGCTTCGATATCGTTGCCATCTACCACTTCGGCCGGGATGTGATAGGCCGCGGCGCGCTCGGCCAAGTCTTTATTTGGCGCGGTCTTGCTGATCGGGGTCATCTCGGAATACAGGTTGTTTTCGCAGATGTAAATGGCCGGCACCTTCCATATGCTGGCCAAGTTCATGGCTTCGTGGGCGGTGCCCTGGTTGGAAGCGCCATCACCAAAGAAGGTGACGGCCACACGATCCAACCCATCCAACTGTCCCGCCAGCGCGCACCCGACGACGGTGGGCAATCCGGCACCGACGATGGCATTGGCGGGCATAATGCCTTTCTTGACATCGGTCCAGTGCATACTGCCGCCCTTGCCCTTACAACAACCGGTGGCGCGCCCGAGCATTTCGGCCATGGCCGCGCGCGGGCTGATGCCCTTGCTGAGCGCGTGTCCATGACCACGGTAGTTGGTGATCAGAATGTCGTCATCGCGGAGCGCAAGCGCTGCCCCGGCACCGGTCGCCTCCTGGCCGATGCACATGTGCAACGAGCCGCGGATGATGCCTTGTTGGAACAGTTCTTCACATTTGCGATCAAATGCCCGGGCCAGGAGCATCATGCGATAACCATCACGGAGTTGGGGGGTTGAGAGTGTCATCTAAGGTGTAGCGTTTGAATCACTTACTGACATGTCCGGTTTTAGCACGCGCACGACCATCTCGTGCGCGAATCCGGTGTATTCGGTTGGGGAAAGCAGCCTGTCAATGGTCGCTTCGTTAAGATGCTGCATGACCTCAACATTATGCAACAGCGCGGCGCGGAATGGGATGCCCGTATCCATGGCGAGCATGGAACACCCATGCAAAAGCTCGTGCGCGGTCTGCTTGCCAACGTGTTTGGCCAATTCAAACATCACGGCCTCACTTAGCATTAGACCGCCAAGTGAATCCGCATTTTTGCGCATGCGATCTGGATAAACGCGCAGATCGCGCATCACATGGTTGGTGTGCGCCAGCGCTCCGGCCGTATAGACGCACAGTTCCGGGACCCACGCCCATTCCATTTGGTTGACGGTCCAGTCACGTTCATGATCTTGGATCAGGCCGTCGAAGGCATTTCGCGCGGCGCTAAAGGCAAGGCGAGCCAGCGCGACAATGGCCTCGCAGACCATGGGGTTGCGCTTGTGTGGCATGGTGCTGCTGCCGATCTTGTCACCATCGTGCGGCTCCTCGACCTCCCAAATCTCGCTGCGCTGCAGATTGATGATTTCCCGGGCGATCTTGCCGCAGGTGCCGGCGATCAACACGAGGACATTGGCGAATTCAGCGAAACCGTCGTGGGCGGTATGCCAGGTTATGATCGGATCGCGTAAGCCCAGCAGTTCCATCATTCGTGCACGAATCCGCAGGCCATGAACCGGAAGGCTGGCCAGGGTGCCAGATGCGCCGCCAAATTGTCCGATAAACACGCGAGGCTCACAATCCTTCAAGCGATCGAAATGGCGATCCAGTTCGGCCACCCACACGGCTGTTTTGTAACCAAACGTAATGGGCAGCGCCTGTTGCCCATGGGTGCGGCCGGCCATCAGCGTGTCTTTGTGGGCTTCAGACAGCGCCCGAAGGTAGTTGGACAACGTAATCAAGTCCGCCTTTATGAACGTGCCAGCCTGTTTGAGTTGCAGCACAACAGCGGTATCCACAATATCCTGGGTGGTGGCTCCAAAGTGAACGAACTCGCCGGAGCCGGCCGGGGCGGCAGGATCATGGTCACACAAGCTTTGGAGCGCGCGAATCAATGGGACGATCGGGTGCCCAGTCTGGGCGACGCCCGCACGCAACGCGTCCAGGTCGATGTGTTCGGCACGTGCAGCGCGGCCAATTGCATCAGCTGCTGATTGGGGGATGACGCCCAACTCGGCCTCGGCACGTGCGAGCGCCACTTCGATATCCATCCAGCGCTGGATCAACGCTCGTTCCTCGAATACTGCGCGCATTTCGGGCGTGCCATACTGTTCGCGGAAGATGGCGGAATCTATGATGTGGGCGGGCATCGTGTGATTAGACGGAACCTTGAAGCTGTCCTAACACAACCGACACACCAACGCATGGTGCAACCGGCAAGATGGATGCGGGGGATGATGATTCATCCCGCGGCCGGATTGATTGGCCGGTTAAGTTTTCAGGTGCGTTTAGCGTGACCGTATGAAGATGTTTGATCAGGATATTACTCGAGCGAAATCTCGAGCGCGGATGCGACGACGCCCCAGGCGGCCCGGGCGGGCGGCACGCGGTCATCCGGGAGGTGCTCGATGATGAACCAGCCCGTCGGGTAGATTTTGTTGAAGCGCTTCATAAACAGGTAGTGATCAAGCGTACCGGTGCACGGCTGGGTCTCAACGATCTGGACGACATGGGCATCCAATATGGTCACGTCCTTGGCATGAGCGGCGACAAAGCGGTGGCCAAGCACATCGCACAATTCGTTAAGGACGCGCGCAGTGTTGTGCACGTCGGACACCGTGCCGATGAAGTTGACCGGGTCGAAGTTGAACATCAGCGCGGGTGAGGCCACGGCATCAAACAGATCTTTGACACGGCGTGGGCTGTCCAGCGTGCTGACGACGTGGCCTTCAATTGCCAGGATTGCGCCTTCCTGTTCGGCGAAGGTGCACAGTGTGCGCATGCTCTGTACGAGACGATCAAAGGTCCGTGGTGCATGATTATCTCGATGCGGCCACCACTGGCCAACGGGGTTTAACGAGCCCGGGCGGACGTAGGTACTGGGCGCGCCCACTGCCACGCCAAAGCGGATCAAGGCTTGGAGACCGGCAATTCCACTGGCGCGCAGCGCATCATCAGGGTCGATCAGGTTTTCATAGGCGCCGTTCATTTGACATACGGACACGCCGGCATCAGCAAACAACTGTTTGACGCGGTGTACGTCGGCAATCGCGGTCTGCAATGGGGCATCCACACGCAACACGGCGCCAGACAACCCGGTGTCGCGGACACGCTTTAGATCGGCGGGCGTGATGAGTTGCCAGGCCGGGAGGAATCCTGAGACACCGACTTTCATCGCGTGGTTATGTGACCGCGCACGTAGTCCGCATCTTCACTGGCAAGCCAGGCAAGCACTTTGGCCATGCCGGCAGGCTCGCCCAGCTTTGATTCCCGGGTGAGATCGGCAAAGTTAAGACCCTTATCCTTAGCCTCCTGCTCAATGACTGACAGCTTCATATTCGTGGCAATGTTGCCGGGGATCAGAGTGTTCACCCGGATGTTGAATTTTGCCAACTTGCCCGCGGAGGTGTTGCCAAGCGAGAGCACGCCACCCTTGCTGCTGCCATAGGCATAGGATGAACTGACGCCACCGGCCGCTGCGGAGGATACATAGATGATGACCCCGGCGCCAGTCTTCTTCATCAAAGGCACGGCGTATTTTGCGCAGAGAAAGCTGCCGACGACATTGATTTCATAATTCTTGCGAAACATCTCGACCGTGAAGTCTTCGAGCTCAAGGTAAGGTCCGAGCAACACACCGGCGGTTGGGATGAGCACATCGAGCTTGCCAAATTGCGCATCGATTGCGGCAAACACACGTTTAACATCGGGTTCGCTGGTCACGTCCAATCTGAAGAAAGGAGCGTTGATAGCCGCGGCGGTTTTGGCGCCCACGGTCTCGTCCAGATCGGCAATGATCACGCGCGCGCCACGCTGGGCGCACAACTCGGCGGTGGCGGCGCCTATGCCGGCGGCACCGCCGATGATGGCAATGACTTTATCAGTGAGGTTCATAGTGAAAGCGGGTTTTCCTTTAAGTGCGCCGGGCACATCCTGGACGCACAATATTTACTGAGTATAGGATGCCAGCCGGATTCGTCAAGCGGTGGCTCCGACCGGTGGCAATTTGTGACTATTATTTATTCACGGACGATTACAACGTAACGTTCGTCGGTAACCACACCACCCCACAGGTCGGGCCGGTTGGCCAGGCTTGTGTGCTGAATCTGGGCAAACCGCAATGGCAACATGGTCAGCAGATCGGCGGCCTTCAGCCCGCCACCCGTCCACCAGAAGCCTTCAATGAGTATCAGTCGGCCACCCGGCGCAAGCAGCCGCGACCAGCGGTCAAGCACATCTGCTGGATTTGGCAGAGACCACAGCACATGGCGACATAGCACCGTGTCGAACGCTACCGGCAGGAACGCCGGGTTGGCCGCGTCACCGAGCTCGAAGGTCAGGGACAAGTTTTCTGCAGCGGCCTTTTTACGGGCGAGCGTGATCATGACGGTTGAGGCATCGATCCCGGTAACGGTATGGCCGAGGTTGGCAGCCACGATGCTCATGGAGCCGGTGCCACAGCCAACATCCAACAAGCGACCCGGCTGGCTTGGAAGCCAACGGATCATGGCTTCGCGCCACGCGGATCTTACTGCGGGATCTCGGAGGCCATGGTCGGGCGCCTGGTCGAAGGTGGGGGCCTGTCCATCCCACTCGGCGCGGGCGCGGGCAAGGTAGGTGGGTGCTGTGTCCTGCACGATGGGTAACACTCCTTACGCCAGCTCGCGCAGCACCTGGCTGAGGGGTTTGCGGGGCGCAGGCTCGGGAACGCTTTCGGGGTAGCCAAAGTAAAGCAGACCGGCGAGTTCCTCCTGCGCCGGGTCGATACCGAGCAGCGTATAGGTTGCGGGCAGCTGTGAGACGCGACCGGTGCTCCACTGCATCCCCAGCCCATCCACCCAGGCGGCCAGCTGGATGTTTTGGATGGCGCAGCACACCGCGGCGTAATCTTCACGGCGTTGAAACTGATCGCTGCTGAGCGGATAAGAGATCGCCACGATTTTTGGCTTGGACAACAGTTTGGGGTCGCTCGCCGCCAATGCCTGATGGGTTTGTGCACCCAGCACGGTAAAGCGCCAGGGCTCGGTCATGCGATGGTTTTGGGCCCACAACCCCGCGGTCAGGGCGTGCGCCAGCACATCGGTGGGCACCGGGTCGGGTTTGAATGCTTTGATCGTCCGGCGAGTAAGAATAGCTTCGTAAAGTTGCATATTAGGGCTAGGATAACGCACTGCGCCCACGCAGATACCGTCGTTTATGGTCAGCAGCAGTGTTCAGATGCAAAGGTCGCGGCGATAAAGTCGTTTAGTTACTGCGACAGGGAGGATTCCTAATTTTGAAAATCCACCAACGCGTGGATAACGTGGCTGTAGTATAAGTTCGCCATGGAAAACAATAAATGCGATGTCATTCTGGCCCACGGGGTGGTGGCCACGATGGATGACGCGAACCGCCTGGTGGCGGATGGGGCCGTGGCGCTGCGCGCGGGCAAAATTGTGGCCGTAGGTCCGGCGGCGGAGGTGTTGCGGGAATTTACGGCAACCGAGGTGATTGACTGCACAGACTGCGCGATCATGCCCGGTCTGGTCAATTGCCATACGCACGTGCCCATGACGCTGTTGAGGGGTCTGGCGGATGACCTGCGTCTGGACGTTTGGCTGTATGGCTACATGCTACCGGTTGAGAAGAAATTTGTGTCGCCGGCGTTTGTCAAGCTGGGCGCCCAGCTGGCGGCCGCCGAGATGATCCGCAGCGGCGTGACGTGCGTCAACGACATGTATTACTTTGAAGACACGATCGCTCAAACGCTGGCCGACGCCGGGATGCGCGCGCTGTGCAGTCAGACCATCATGCAGTTCCCCACGCCCGACGCGGCCAGCGCGGACGAGAGCCTGGAGGCGTGCGAGGCGTTTGTGACCAAGTGGAAGGATCACGAGCTGATCGTGCCGGTGGTGGCGCCACACGCACCCTACACGTGCAGCGGTCAATTGATGCGCGCGTGCGCCGAGATCGCGATCAAGCATGATGTGCCGTTGCACATACATATCTCCGAGACCGAGCAGGAGGTGATCGATTGCAAACGCATCAACAACATGCCGTCGGTAAATTGGATTCACAAATGGGGCGTGCTGGAGGCCAAGGTCATCGCCGCGCACTGTGTGTGGATTGACCGGGACGAGATGCGCATGCTCAAGAAGCACGGCGCCACCATTTCGCACAACCCGGCCGCCAATCTGAAGCTGGCCAGCGGAATCGCCGCGCTCACCGATATGCTGGATGAGGGCGTGACCGTAGGCATCGGCACGGATGGCCCCGCCAGCAACAACGATTTGGATCACTTTGAGGAGATGCGCCTGGCGGCGTTGCTGGCCAAGGGCAGCACCCGGAACCCGGTGGCGGTGCCCGCGCGGCAGGCCATGCGCATGGCCACCATCGAGGGCGCCCGGGCGCTGCATATTGGCGACAAGACGGGTTCACTTGAACCCGGCAAAGCCGGAGATGTAATCGTGGTGAATCTGGACACCTTACACAACACGCCGGCCTATTGGAAGCTGGCCCGCGATCCGGAAGCGCTGTATACCCAGATTGTGTATTCGGGCAAGGCCGGAGATGTGCGGGATGTATTTATCCAGGGTCGACCAGTGATGCGCGCGCGCGCACTTTTGACGTTGGATGAGACCGGCATTCGTGCGCAGGCGAATGAGACCGCCCGCCAGATTGATCAATTCCTGGTTGAGCGCGAGGGTGATGTGTTGCGAAAGCTGGCCGCGATTGGCGGCGTCACCCAGAGCGAGAGCTTTGAGGTGCAGGTGAAGGCCCGGTTGAGCGACGCGACCGCGATTATTGCCTCGGTCCAGAATCAAACCAACGGGTTGAAGGTGCTGCGGCATGTGCACTACCGCCAATATGACACGTACTTCTATTTTGATAATGATCCCTCGCGGCTGCGCTACCGCGAAGACGAGCGCCTGGATGAGAACGGCGGCGTGCTGGGGAGCCGCTCTCGGCTGACCCTGGTCGGGGCCACCGGCGAGCGCGAATATGACCACTCGGTGCTGCTGTCACGGGTGCGGTTCTTCTCGTCGGCGGACCGCAGCCTGCGCTTCTATCGCGAATACTTCAAGCCCACCCGCGAGGTTTCTATTGAGAAGGATCGTCTGCGCTGGGAGGTGGCATTTGAAGATCAGGAAATCTTTATCAACATTGATCGCCTGGTTGAGCCGTCCGCCACAGGTAATGACATGTTCCTTGAGATCAAGACGCGCACCTGGAGCTTGAAGGACGCCCAGCGCAAGGCCGCCACCATAGGCGATCTGCTGATGCGCTTTGGCATCACCGACGCGCAATTACTGCGTCAGGAATACGTCGAGATCGCAACCTGATGCGGTTTATTACGCCGCCAGGCGAACGCGAGACGCTGGTTGCCACGGGTGTCTTTGTTGACGTCCGTGGGGGTGTGGGTGGCACGGAAGAATGGATCATCCATCACCGCGGTGACGGCCTGCGGATCACCCGCGCAGAGCTGGCAAACGCCGCCGACGGCAGCACATTGTTGGTGGAGGCGGTGGAGCGCGCCAATGAAGCCGGGAGCTCAAACTGGCAAATACTGTTCGACTGGTCTGGCAGCCACGAGGGCGCGATAAGCCGCTGTCGGGCCAGCTATTTGATCACGCCGGACTCGGTGTTTGTCGAGCGCGTGCGCGCGGATCGGGCGCCTGAATACGAGGATCACGCGCGCCCGGCGGGGCTGCTGGTGTGGCCGTTGATGCAGATATCGCTGGGTGCGCTGATGCGACCACTGATGACCGGGCCGGCGGCCGGGCCGCAGTTGGTGGTTGTGCCATCCTTGGAAGTCTCGGGTGATGGCGAGCAATTGCTCCGCCCACGGGTTGAAGGCTGGCGCAGCAATCTGGTCGAGGTTGTGACGCTTCCACCGGCGGCGCCGGGTGGGCCTGAGCGGGATGGGCTGCGCTTCCGCTATACACGCGAGATCGATAAGTACACAGGCGACAACTACAATACGCCGGGCGAGCTGTGGGTGGATGAACACGGCATCCCCCAACGGCACAGATGGCCGAGCCGGGCCGGCAATGACCTTGAATCCGTGCTTAAAACATGATTGATCGCGTCTACCAGTCAAACTTGGATCTTGAACTTCTGTTTTGCACCAACGTCCTAAAGCTTGGGTCGCTGCACTACGGCTATTCGGACACGCCGGAAAAGTTGGATATGGCCCGCGCCCGGGCAGCCCAAACCCGTTATACCGAAACGCTGCTGACCTCATTCCCGGCGGAGGTGACAACCGTGCTGGATGTAGGGTCTGGGATCGGTGACAACGCCCGGGCCATGGCCGATCACGGCTACGTGGTTACCGCGGTCTCGCCGGATGCCAATCATGAGACGTACTTTGCAGCGCACCCGCACGAGGGTGTGCGCTTTGTGCGCAGTAAATTTGAAGCGCTGACGCTGGCGGGGCCGTTTGATCTGATTTTGATGAGCGAGAGCCAGAATTATTTTGACGCGACGGTAGGCTTTGCCCAGGTGCGCCGATTGCTGCGTCCGGGTGGCTACTTGTTTATCAGCGGGATGTTGCGGGTCTCAAGCGAGCGGGCCTTTGCCAGCGTAGTGAATGTGGAGGCGGATTATTTGGCGAAGGCGGCCGCCGCCGGGTTGACTGTTGTCAGCCAGGTGGACATCACCGACAACGTGCTGCCAACTCTGGAGTTTGCCCAGCGCGTATTGAAGGAGCATGTGGTTCCGGGTGTGGATGTGTTTACGCGGTATGTGAGCTCAACGGGTGGCTTTGCGTCACGCCTGGTCAAGGGTGTTGTGGCGCGTGTATTTCGCAAGCCCATGGACGCACTGATAGATCACTATGCCGAACGCGTGGACCCGGCGGCCTTTAAGAAGCACGTGAAGTATGTGCGCGTGTTGTTTAGGTTGGAGCAATGAAGGGTGCGCTGATTCGCGCTGCGCGGTCATGCGCCCAGGTCAATTTCTGCAAGTGACGGCACACTGGGTTGTGCGCCGTTGCGTGTGACCGAGATAGCCGCGGCGCCGCAGGCGAACCGCGCTGCATCCCGCACCGTAGCGCCGGCATGCAGCCGGGCGACAAACGCGCCCGTAAAGCAATCCCCTGCGCCAACAGTGTCGACCGCTTGGACCACCGGCGCCGGCATGTGGCCACGCCATGATTCAGATTCCACCCATGCGCCCTGCGGGCCGAGCGTGACCACGGTGTTGGCCGCTCCAAGAGCCACAATGGCCCGCGCACTGCGTTCGGCGCTGCTGATGTCGGTCACCGGCACCCCGCTCACCTGCCCGGCCTCGACTTCGTTGACCATCAGCCAGGTAACGTGCCGTAATAGCACCGGGTCAAAAGCTTCATAGGGCGCCGGGGTGAGCACGGTGGTTGCGCCGGCCGCATGCGCCAGTTCAAGCGCCCGCCAGGTGACCGCGACGGCCACCTCAAACTGCGCCACCACGATGCGCGAGGATTTCAGCAGGTGCGCTTGCGCCTCAACGTCGGCCACGGTCAATTTGAGGTTGGCGCCGCGTGCGACGATTATTTGGTTTTGACCATGCGCATCCACCAGGATCATCGCCAGTCCGCTCGACGTGCCGGCCCGGCGAATGATCGGGGCAACATTCACGCCCACCTGGATCAGGTTTTGCAACATGGTGTCTCCGTGCGCGTCCCTGCCCACGCAGCCGATGAGCGAAACCTGGCCGCCCAGCCGCGCGGCGGCGTAGGCTTGGTTTGCGCCCTTGCCACCGCAGGCGCCGATCACATCGCCACCGTGCAGGGTTTCGCCGGGCTGCGGGAAGCGCTCCACATGCACAATGAAATCGTAGTTAAGCGAGCCGACGACGGTGATCATGGTGTAGTTTCACACGTGTGCTTTGCATGTCGCCGGCCCACTCAACCGGCGACGCATGGGTGTCTAGACGATGATGGCTTGGGTTTCCTTGCGCTGGGCGTCGAAAATTGCCTCAAGCCCGGTGCGAATGCGCGAGGTGTTGATGTCTTCCGCGCCGTGCAAGTCGCCGCGGGTGCGCCGCTTGGGTTCAAACTGGGCGGCCAGCTCGGGCACCAATGCGGCCAAATCCTCGCGCGCGTGATCCCGCCTGTTGAACTTGGTCATCGCCGATTTGAGCGATTTGACAAACTCGACCATGGCCTCACCTGCGCTGGCGTTTGTAATGGCGCCGCGACCTGGCACCACGGTCTTTATATTTTTGAAGCGCGCCAAACCGGTCAGCGCCTTGATCCACTTGTCGAGGTCGCCCGCGCTAAACAGCGGGGCTTCACCCACCGCGATGTGGTCGCCAACAAACAGGATTCCAGAATCGCGCACGGTGACATAGGAGGCGCCAGGGGCACAGCCACCGACGTGGGTGACGTCCACATAGATGGGGTCCACCGAACCACCCAGCGTCACGGTGGCGTGATCCGAGAAGGTGATCTCGGGCAGACCGGCTTGTTCGCGCACGTGAAATGGCAGGCCGAGCTCGGTTGGATGCGGATACGACGCTTCCAGCGCGGACAGCAACGTGTGATGACCGGCATCCTGCAGCAGCGTTGGCATGCGTAGCTTCCCGGTGGCCAGCGCGCCCAGTGCCTCGCTTGAGAACCGATCCGGTGAGGTAAAGATCACGCTCTTGATGGGTTTTAGCGTGAGCAGTGCAAGTTCCGAACGCCATGCCAGGGTTTCGGCGGCGGTATGCGGCAGGTCAATGCAGATGGCCCCGTCATCGCTGACCACGCACCCGATGTTTGAACCATCGGCGGTGATGCCCGAATAAATGTGGCGAGCAAGCTTGTGAGGGGTCAGAGTATGTGATTTGTGTATCGTTGTCATAGTGATTTCAACTGCCACCATACACCGGAAGATCAAAAATGGCAAGTTTTTAAGGTTGAGCGCGGCTAAAGCGGACTTAACCAAATCCGCGAATCGGATGTATATTGCCTTCATGCAAGCCTTTGACTATGTAAACGCAACGACGATTGAACAGGCGGTGGCGGTCATGTATCGCGAGGGCGATATGGCCAAGCCACTTGCGGGCGGCACGGATATTATTGTGCAGCTGCGCGAAGGACGAAAGAACGCCAAGGTGGTGGTGAACGTCAAAAACATTCCGCGATTGGCCGGTTTGGATTGGGCGCCGGGAGGGGCGCTGACCATCGGCGCGGCAACACCCATGCACCTGATCTATGGCAATGCCCCGATTGCCGCGGCTTTTCCGGGATTGATGGATGCGTTCTCGCTGGTCGGAGGAACCGCCATCCAGGGACGGGCATCGCTGGGTGGCAACCTGTGCACGGCGTCGCCCGCGGGCGACACCATCCCGGCTCTCATCGCACACAACGCGGTGTGCGTGATTGCGGGCACCTCGGGCTGGCGCGAGGTTGAGGTGGAAAAGTTCTGCGTGAGCCCGGGGCGCAATGCATTGCAGCGCGGTGAGCTGCTGGTGGAAATTCGCATTCCAGCCAACGCGACCGGGGCACAAAAGTTTGGGGCGGCCTATTTGCGCTTTATACCGCGGAATGAAATGGATATAGCGGTGGCCAGCGCGGGTGTGAGCGTGGTCCTTGAGGGCGGCAAAATCGTAAAGGCCCGGGTGGCTCTTGGTGCGGTTGGCCCCACGCCGATTGTCGCGATCGAAGCCGAGAAGGCCCTGATCGGCGCGGCGGTTGATGACGCCAAGGCGGTGGCGGCGGCCATGGCGGCGGCATCCACCGCGGCGACACCGATCAGCGACATGCGTGGCACACTGGCCCAGCGCAAACACCTGGCCGGAATCATGACCAAACGCGCGCTTGAAAGTGCGATTTCGCGCGCCAACTAAATCCATCGATGGCAACCCCGCGCCCGGCGCGGTGGAGGCCGTGACAACAAAATCATGAAGACACAAGTTTCAACAACGATTAACAACGAACCAGTGGAGTTTTTGTGCCAGCCAAATGAAAGCTTGTTGGAGGTTCTGCGCAACACGCTCAGCCTGACCGGTGCAAAGGAAGGCTGCAACAATGGCAACTGTGGCGCGTGCAGTGTCATCCTAAATGGCGTGCTCGTTAACAGCTGCTGTGTGCTGGCTGTGGAGACCGAGGGCGCCAGCGTGACCACCATTGAGGGGATTGCGCCCAAGAGCGGCGGGTTGCACCCGATTCAGCAGGCCTTTTTGGAAAATGCCGCGCTGCAGTGTGGCATCTGCACGCCCGGGTTTATTATGGCGAGCAAGGCCTTGCTGGACAAGAATCCTCACCCAACCGAACATGAAGTTCGATATTGGCTGGCCGGCAACCTGTGCAGGTGCACGGGCTATGACAAAATTGTGAAGGCGGTGCTCGCAGTCGCGGGCTAATTAAGATAGTGAGAGTGGGCGTCACGCGCCCGTCCTCACTTCGTTGCATACGGAGCAAAATGACTACAGATACAGTTGCAATTGGCAAACGACCGATCCGCCATGATGGCGTGGACAAGGTTACCGGACGCGCGCAGTATGGCAATGATGTCAAGCTCGCCGGCACGCTTTACGCACACATACTGCGCAGCGCGCACGCGCATGCGCGCATCATGAGCATTGACACCAGCGCGGCCGGGGAGCTGCCGGGCGTGCAGGCAGTGGTGACCAGTGCCGACATGCCCGATTTGAGCAAGAACACCGAAGTGATCAACGATGGTGAGGGTGAAGGTGGTGGTCTGGCATATATGAGCCAGAACATGCTGGCCCGCGGCAAGGTGTTGTATCACGGGCACGCCATTGCGGCCGTGGCTGCGACCAGCGCCAGCATCGCTGAAGAGGCGTGCAAGCTGATCAAGGTGGACTATGAGATTCTGCCGCCACTATTAAGCACCTGCGACGCCATGAAGGACGATGCGCCCATTATTCATGCCGCGATGCGCACCGAGGAAGCCGGCAAGCTGGGTGACAAACCCAGTAACGTGGCCAAACACATGCAGCTAAAGCGGGGCGACATGGATGCGGGCTTCGCCGAAGCAGACGTGGTGGTGGAACGCGAGTTCTTTACCAAGATGGTGCATCAGGGCTACATCGAGCCGCAGGCAACCACGGTGCTTTGGAAGCAGGATGGCACGCTCAGCATTTGGGCCAGCACGCAGAGCCCGTGGGGGGTGCGCCGCGAGGTGAGCGAGCTGTTGCAAGTGCCACAAGGCAAAATCAAGGTTACGCCCACCGAGATCGGTGGCGGTTTTGGCGGCAAGCTGGATGTGTATCTTGAGCCGGTGGCTGCGATCCTGAGCAAAAAGGCCGGCTACAAGCCGGTGAAGATGGCGATGAGCCGGGCGGATGTGCTGATGGCCACCGGGCCGACCAGCGGTAGTTGGATCAAGGTGAAGATGGGCGTGAAGAAGAACGGTGAGATCACCGCGGCCCAGGCGTGGATGGAGTATGAGGCCGGGGCGTTCCCGGGCTCACCGGTTGGCGCGGGCATGGGGGTGATCTTCGGGCCCTATCGCCTGCCAAATGTGCAAATTGACGGCTATGACGTGATCGTCAACAAACCCAAGACCATGGCCTATCGCGCGCCGGGTGGCACTAATGCCGCCTATGCCAGCGAGAGCGTGGTGGATGAACTGGCCGAGAAGATTGGGATGGATCCGCTGCGGCTGCGCCAACTCAACGGTGCAAAAGAGGGGGATCGTCGCGTGGACGGCCCCACCTTCCAGCGCGTTGGTTACCTTGAAACCGTGCAGGCGGCAATCAACTCGCCGCATTATGAAGACGGCTTGGCCGCGGCGCCGGCAACCAACATCAAAGTTGGGCGCGGTGTGGCCTCGGGTTTCTGGTTTAACTGGGGCGGCAAGAGCAGCTGCAACGCGGCCGTGAACCCGGATGGCAGCATCACTCTGAGCGAGGGCAGCGCGGACATCGGCGGCACGCGCACCTCGATCAGCATGCAGCTGGCCGAAGTGCTGGGCATTGGCGTGGAGAACATCAAGCCTGCGGTGGTGGACACCGACAGCGTCGGTTACAACGACGCCACCGGCGGCAGCCGGACGACATTTGGAAGCGGTTTGGCCGCGTTTGAGGTGGGCACCAAGATCAAGCAGATCATGATCGAGCGCGCAGCCAAGTTTTGGGAGATTGACGCCAAAGACGTGACGCTGGTGCGCGGCGTGTTTAAGAATCACAGCAAGCAAATGACGTTTGCAGAACTTGCCGCCAAGCTGGACGAGACCGGCGGGCAGGTCGTGGCAAGCGCGGCCACCGATGGCAAGGGTGGTGCGCCGGCATTTGGCACGCATGTGGTGGACGTGGCCGTGGATACTGAAACCGGCAAGGTGCAGATTCTGCGCTACACCGCTGTGCAGGATGTCGGTCATGCGATTTACCCGCCGTATGTGGAAGGTCAGATTCAAGGCGGCGTATCCCAGGGCGTGGGCTGGGCGCTGCACGAGGAATACTTCTACAATGACAAGGGGCTTTTGCTGAATGCCAGCCTGTTGGACTATCGCATGCCCACGGCGCTGGACCTACCCATGATCGAGACCATTCTGGTGGAAGTGGCCTCGCCAAACCACCCGTATGGCGTCCGCGGCGTGGGTGAGGTGCCCATTGTGCCGCCCGCCGCGGCCGTGGCGAATGCCATTCACAACGCCATCGGCGTGCGCGTCACCAACCTTCCGATGTCGCCCGGCGAAGTGCTGCGGGCATTGGGGAAGATCTAAGGACAAGGAATGCGGGACGGTTACTACGTAACCGTCCCGCATTCCCCGAAAAACACGCCCGCATGCCTCATGGCGCTGAGCCGAGAAATTATTCAAGCGCCGGACCCATCAACGTAAGTGCACCATTTCACTTAATCCCGGCGAACCGGGGCGGGTGACGGATAAGCAACCGGCACCCAAGCGCGCTCGTCATTGCTATCCAGCGCGGCATCGATGATGGTTTGGGCGCGCACGCCGTCCCAGAAACTGGGCGTACATGCGCGTTCGTTCAAAATGGCGTCCACAAACTCGGCATCCTGATCCCAGCGGAAGGTTTGCACCGGGTTGCCTTCGTGGACGTTGCGCGGTGAGGCCGGGTGCTTGAGAAACGCTTCGGGAACGGGGACGACCTCGCCGTGCGCGGCGCCCGCCCGACCGATGCGCACTGTGTTGGGCGTGCCCAGCTCGTAGATGAGCGAGGCCTCGGAACCGTTGACCTCGGCGATATCTCGGCTGGCGCCACCCTCTCCAAACCCGGTCACCTGCTTGCTGCTTTCCCAGACGCCAGTAGCGCCGTTTGCAAAGTCGCCGAGCAGGGCCACCCAATCCTCAAGGTCATTTGGTGCGCCATCGCGCACGTCGTGCCAGCGCTTGCTGGCCGAGACCACCCGGCTGAGATCACCCAGCAGTATGTGACCAAAATCAATCCGGTGCGAGAGCATGTCGCCAATTTCACCGCTGCCCGCCAGGGCCTTCACCTGACGCCAGCCGATGTTCCGGGTGCCCCAGTCCTGCAGGCGCTGCGCCCGAAAGTGATAGGGCGTGCCGATAAACCCGGTGCCGACAAGATGCGCCATGTAGCGCATGGCGGGAACGAAGCGATAGGTGAACGCAGTCATATGCCGGATGTTGGCGGCGTCGGCAGCTCGGGCCATCTGCACGGTCTCATCAAGGTTCAGCCCCAGCGGTTTCTCGCTCATCACATGCTTGCCCAGTGAAATGGCATACAGCGCGATTTCACGATGCAAAAAATTGGGCGTGGCGATGATCACGCCGTGCACGTCATCCCGGGCGATCACTTCCTTGTAGTGGGTGCTTATGACCGTTACCCCGGTCTGCGCGCTCGCACGCTGCAGCGCGGCTTCGTTCGCATCGCACAGTGCGACAATCTTTGCGTAATTGGTCAGGGTCACGCCCGGAATGTGATTGGCGAGCGCGATGCCCCCGCAGCCGATAAGAGCGATGCCGATTTTGGATTCTGTCATGAAGATAGAGTGTATATTCGAATTTCGAATGAGGTACTAAAGAAAATAGAACGCGGATTTAGAGGATTTTCTGGATGGACAGGATGCGACTAATCTTTGTCCATGAAATCATGACTATCCTGAATATCCGTTTCCAATTCTTTTTCTCGCACTAAAATTGCCCTAATGGTGACCGTCTGGATTCCATCCCTGTTGCGCGACATGACGCACGGCAAACATGAGCTGCAGGTGGAAGCGCGCACTGTGCGCGAGGTGGTGGCGCAGCTGGAACTCATGTTCCCCGGTATCGCCGAGCGCTTGGTGCAAGACAATCGCCTGCGCCCCGGGCTGATGCTTGTGGTTGATGGCGCCAGCTCCAATGAAGGTCTGCGCTATGTGCTTGATCCCGGCAGCGAGGTGCACTTTGTGCCCGCCATGAGCGGGGGATAGAAAATGACCGCGCGATCAAATATTCCGTTTTTTTTCGAAGTCGGCTAGTCCATCAACGTGAGCGCAGCGGTTGAAGGCACCTGGGTGCCGAGCGCAAACCCACGCACATCGCTGCGGTTGAGGAAGTAAATGCACACCGCAAAGCCAACCGCCTCCAAACCAAATACCGCGGCATACCCGAGCGGCAGCACGCCGGTGACGCGCGAGACAATGTCGTAAATCACCCCGCCCAGCGCCACGCCGATGCCGCGGAACAGCAGCTGGGCCATGCTCCAAAGCCCAAGATAAGCGCCCGCGCGCTCATCCAGCGACATCACCATTAAAAGCGGCGACGCACCCGCGGTATACATGCCAAAGCCGATGCCAAACAGGAACACCGATGGCCACAGCATCGCAACATTTACGGTGACGTAGGTGGCGGCCATCCATGCCATCGCCAGCGCCGAAATGACCAGGCCCAACCGGGCAATCTTGACCTGCTCGACCGTGGCCCAGGTGCGGGTGAGTGCAATGCACCCGATAAGGCTGATCAGCAGACCCACGCCCCACACCCCGACCACGGCCTGGGTGGCGCCAAAGTTATAGCCAAACACCGCGCGCAGGCTTGGCTCAAGAATGCCATCCTGACCAAAGCCCGCCATCGCCCCGGTTGCCAACAGCCAGAAGAAGCTGCGTGTGCGCGCGTCTTTTAGGATCGCCCGGAGTACAACGCGAAATTCTTTCGCGTCATCATGTTGGGCCGCCACTGGCTGCACCAGGCTGCGTTGCTCGGCGCCAAGCACGGAAAATATCCAGGTGATAAGTGCAATGACACAACCCACCCCGGTGGCCAACCAAAAGATGTCGAGGTTGTATTGAGCAAGCCCGCTCTTTGCGGGGTTATAGACCGGAAGCACCATCCGGGCAATCTGCGCATAGATCAGCGGGCTAAAGGCAAACGCGGCCACTAGCACGGTCTGCACCACTGCGTAGGCCTGGCCGGAGCGCTCTTTTGGCGCACTATCCCGCACCAACGCGGCAAACGGGCTGCCTGAAATCTGCGTTCCGATGCCATACACCACAAACGATAGCAACGCCAGCAGCCAACCGAGCAGGTTGCCGGAAAATATAATCGTGGTCGCAATCGGCAGAAGCGGAAGTGAGACCAGCATCAGCGCCCGACCCATCCAAATATAGGGCAGCCGGCGATATCCAAACAACGGATGCGTATCAGACAGGTGACCGGCCCAGATCGTGAGCGGCACCAGCAGCTGACGCAGCGCCAACAGAAGCGTGACCGGGGTGGCCACAAAACCGCCCAGCGCCGCCATGCCATTGGCCATCACGTAATTCCAAATAGAGGAGCCCAGGATGTCGGCAAACGAAGACCCAATGTGAAAGGTGCCAAGCCGAAGTGAGTGCAACCAGCTAAATTGGGTCGGCGCGGATCGCGTTGCGTTGTCGGAAACAGTGACGGCTGCCATGAGTTTGGGGCCCAAGCATACGCGCAGATGATGAGTAAACGGGAAAGGAAATGCCCGTGGTGCACTGGTCATTGTCACGAATTGTCATCACGTGCCATCCGTCCAAACTCGTTACACTGGTGGCACATGCCAGAACCCGAAGTGCCCAAATCCACCTTTACACGGCGGTGGAAAATGAATCGGATCAAACCCCTGCGCGGGCTGTATCAAGCGATCTTGCGCATGTTGCTAAAGGTGTTCATCAAGAAAATCGAAATCCGCGGTTTGGAACACGTGCCCAAGACCGGCGCATTGATCATCATGATGAACCATGTGGAGGCCTTTGACGCGGCACTGGTGCTGACAACACTTGGGCGCACCGACGTCACGCCCACCCCCAAGGTAGAGGCGCTGGAAAAGTGGTACTCGCGCATGTGGCTTGAGCCCTTCGGCAGCGTGCCCATTCACCGGGGAGCGGTTGACCGGGATGCCATCCGCACCATGGTGGATTTGTTGGAGCATGGCGAAGCACTGGTCTTGATGCCGGAAGGCACGCGGAGCAAGGACGCCGCCTTGCTGCCTGCGCAGGATGGCATGATGTTTGTGGCCAGCCGGGCCCATTGCCCGGTGCAGATTTTGCCCGTGGCCGCGTTGAATACCAACATGATCAAGCCCGCGCTTCGTCGCGGGCAGCGCGTAACCTTGCATATGGTTGTGGGCGAGCCCTTCTTGTTTCAGCGTGAGCCGGGTGCGGATGGCCGCCCCGATCTGCATGCGCTCACGACCGCTGCCATGCACCGCCTGGCGGCGTTGCTCCCGCCGGAGATGCGGGGCGTCTATGGATGACGATCTTAATACGGGCGAATTCCGGCCAAATCATCATTTGCTTGAGTGCGGCAAGAGAGTTCGACCATGCCGTGCTGGTCGTTTCCGCTACAATCGCCGATGAGCACCATGGCCGAGTCAGCCGCCCCAACTAGCACCTTTACCCGCCGCTGGAAAATGAACCGGCGCATGCCCATGCGTGGCGTGCACAACTTTTTGTTGCGCCGGATCATCGCGACAGCGATCAAGTTCACCATAAACGGGATCGAGAACGTGCCCAAGACCGGAGCGGCAGTGATCATGATCAACCACATTGCGTTTCTCGATCCGGTGTTGGTAATGCCCTCGCTTGGACGCGGCATGACCCCGATGACCAAGGTGGAAGGCTATGAAAATCCGTGGCTGCGGTTCTTTATATCGCCCTACGGAGCGATCCCGGTTCACCGCGGCGCCATCGACCGCGAGGCCATCCGCACCGCCACCGAGATTCTGGACAGCGGCGAGATGCTGCTGATCTCACCCGAGGGCACCCGCAGCCACACAGGTGGCTTGCAAAAGGGTCAGGATGGCATGGCATATATCGTGAGCCGGGCGCAGGCGCCCGTGCACATCGTGCCGATCGCCCTGACCGGTTCGGACGGCGTGTTCCCGGCCTTAAAGCGCTTCAACCGCGGCGCCGCAACCATGACCATTGGCGCGCCGTTTGTGCTGCCGCGCGGCGAGGGCAAGCCCAATCTCGCCGCCATGACCGACTTCGCAATGCACCAACTCGCCGCCATCCTCCCCGCCGAGATGCGCGGGGTCTACCGCTAGGCGACGTTGGCGCTGGCTAAAATGCTCTGAATGCAACCCGCCCAACAAATTGCCGAGTGGGCCGATAAGCTCCGCGACATGACCGCAATGGGGCTGCACTACGCCCGGGACCAATATGACCGCCAACGCTATGAGGCGATTCAGATCATGATCGTGGAGATGCTGGCGCTGGCAACCGCGCAGCCCCGGGTCACCTTAGATCCGCTACGCGCGTCGGTTCTGGCCCGCCCAACGCCCATCTCCGGTGGCGATGGCGCAGTGATCGACGAGCGCGGCAACATCCTGCTGATCCAGCGCGCCGACAACGGCAAATGGGCCATGCCCGGTGGCGCTCTGGAAGTGGGCGAGACCGCGGCCCAGGGCGCGGTGCGCGAAGTGTTGGAAGAGACCGGAACCACCTGCGCCGCAACCCGCCTGGTGGGCGTGTTTGACTCGCGCTACACGGGTTTACTAAGCACCAACCACGTTTATCACTTCGTATTCTTGTGCGCGCCCGATGCATCCCGCCCGCCGCAACCCGCGTCCCACGCTCATGAAGTGTTGCAGACCGCGTGGGTTCACGAGACCGCGTTGCCCGCGCTCGCCAACAACATGCTTCAGGCGCACAGCGCGCGCATTATTGAGGCTTTTCGGGTGTGGCATGGCGATTCGCGGGCGTTCTTCGACCCGTCGCAACCCACGTAGCGCAGAATGCGAGCGCGCTGCACGATACAAACGCGGCGCTGCGAGCTGCGCCACCTCTTGGCAACCGCTCACCATTTCCTGAGAACATCGGGAGGTCATGCTATCCACCCTCAAAAACGCCAACTTCCGCATATACATGGTCGGTCAAAGCATCTCGCTAATCGGCACCTTTATGCAGATCACGGCGCTGACCTGGCTGGTGTGGACGCTCACGCATGACGAGGCCATGGTGGCGCTATCCGGCGCACTGGGCGCCGCCCCGGTGTTCTTCCTGGTGCCATTCACGGGCTCATTTGCCGATCGGGCCGATCGTCGCAAGATTCTAATCGGCACCCAAATTGCATCCGGGCTGCTTGCGGTGGCTTTGGCCATCTATGCCGGCGTGGGTGCGGCATCCGTGTGGCCGGTACTTGGCATCGGTCTGCTGCTGGGTATCGTGGGCGCGGTGGACTTCCCCTCCCAGTCGGCCTTTATCGGTGACCTGGCGGGCATGTCAAACATTCGTCAGGCCGTGGCGCTAAACGCCAGCATGTTTCAGCTGGGGCGCACGATAGGGCCTTCGCTTGGTGGCGCGGTTGTGGCCGCCTGGGGCAGCGCACCCGCGTTTGCACTAAACGCCATCAGCTTTGTCGCGGTCATCATCAGCCTGTTGCTCGTGCGCTCCCAACAGCAGGTGCTCCGCTCAAGCACCGGCAACCCGCTGGGCGATTTTGCCCAGGCGCTGCGCTGGTTGCGCACTCAGCCGCGACTGGTGGAAATGATGGTTGGCTCAATTTTCATGACGCTCTTCGTGTTTAGCACCGTCACTCTGTTTGCCCCGCTGGCCGATGTGGTGCTTAATGGTGACGCGCGGGTGTTTGGTTACCTGTCGTCCGCCAGCGGCATCGGCGCACTCCTCGGCGCGCTCTTCCTGACGCCGCGCATGGCCGGGGCCAGCCGGGTTGGGCGCGCCATGGTGACCGCGGTGGCGTGGTCGGCCATTTGGCTTATTGCGTTGCGCCTGGCCGCCAACTTGCCCTGGGCCATGCTGTGTGTGTTCATGGTATCGGTTACGCTGCCAGTGGTGCTGGCCGGTACCGCCGGACTAATCCAATTCATGGCGCCACCGGATATGCGCGGCCGGGTGCTTAGCGTTTCCCAGATGGTGTCGTTTGGCGCGCAACCACTGGGTGTGTTGTTTGTTGGCTTTGTCGCCCGCAACTTTGGCGTGCTCAATGGCTTCCTGGTAAACGGCATCTGCATGCTGATCGGCGTCGCCATCCTCGTGCTCACCCGCCCGCAGCTTGTGCGCTGGACGGTCAACCGTCCCGCTGCCCGGGCCGCCGAGCCGCCAGCCGCCTTGGAACCTTTGCCACCCGTCGCACCAGAGCCGGTGACCGCGGACTAGTTCGGGATTATCGTGCGGGTGCAACCAGTGCTTGAGGTGACTGGCGGGCGCAAAAACAAAAAAAGGGGATCGGTCTGCATATGCGGACCGATCCCCTTTTGGATCAAACCAGAATCGTACTAGCCACCACCCTGCGAACCGGCAGCGGGGAAGAGGGGCAGCGATCGCAAGCGCTTGCCGGTGAGCCTGGCGTAGGCGTTTGCGATCGCCGGGGCGAGCGGGGGAACACCGGGTTCGCCGACGCCGCCGATGGGCACGCCGGCGGTCTCGATGATCTGGACGCTTACCTTGGGCATTTCGCGCATGCGCAACATGCGGTAACTGTTGAAATTGCGCACGTTGGCGGTGCCATTGGTAAAGTTGATCTTGCCCCACATGGCCGATGAGAGTCCGTGAACCACGCAACCCTGCATCTGGGCCTCGATCTGCTGGGGGTTGACGGCGACACCGCAATCAATTGCCACGGCCACGCTGTGCACGGTCATGGCCCCTAAGGTTGGTGCAGAAACTTCAGCGACCTCGGCCACGATGCTGCCGAAGGACTCGGCCAGGGCGATGCCTCGGGCGTGACCGGCGGGCAAGGCACTCGTCCAATTTCCAAGCGCGGCGGCGGCGTTGAGCACGTTTAGGTAGCGCGGGTTGTTCGCCAGCAGGTTCCGGCGGAACGTAAGTGGATCGATCCCGGCGGCGAGCGCAAGCTCGTCGATGGCGCTTTCAACAGCGAAGACGTTGATGGAGTGACCCACTGAGCGCCAGAAACCGACCGGCACAGCCGACGGATGCGCGACCCATTCAATCTTCTTGTTGGCGATGGCATAGGGCAGGCTGGTTGAACCCTCGGTTGCCTGGCCATCGGCAGTCACAAGCGGGTTGCCACGTTGACCAAGGATCGAGGGGGAAACGTTGCGATAGGCGAAGGCGGACAGGTTGTGTGCCGTGTCCACTCCGGCCTTGACGTTGACCAAGGCCATTGGGCGGTATTGATCACGACCAAAGTCTTCCTCGCGTGACCACGTCAGGTGCACGGGCTTTCCAAGCACCTTGGAGATGGTAATGGCCTGGGCGTGGAAGTCCATTTCGAACTTGCGACCGAGACCGCCACCCAGCATGGTGGTGTGGACTGTTACAGCGGTTGGGGGCAGCCCGGTGATCGCCGAGGCGGTATATGGCAGCGAACCCTGACCCTGCGTGGGCGCCCACACTTCAACGCTGGTTGCCGTCACATTTGCGGTGCAGTTCAGCACCTCCATGCAGGCATGAGCGAGATAAGGAAGGTCATAAGTCACATCGATCTTTTTGGAGGCAACGCTCAAGGCCGTCGCCGCATCACCCACCGGGGGTTCGGCGGCCAATACGGTGCCGGTTACCATGAGGCTCTTCGCCTTGGTCATGATCTTGCCGGTCTCTATATCGGCGGCCGTTGCGGGGACTGACCATCTCACCTGCAAGGACCGGGCCAATTCATTCGCCTTCCACGTGTTGTCTGCAACCACGGCGACGGCATTGCCGAGGGGCACAACCGCGATGGCGCCGGCAGGTTTGGCGGGGGTTCCCACCACCGTGCCGCCCAGCGACGGGCAATGCTTGATGGCGGCATAGACCATGCCCGGGATTTTGACATCGAGGCCAAAGATGGCGCTTCCGTTCACTTTGGATGGAATGTCCAGGCGCTGCTGGGACTTGCCGATCAGGCGGAACGCGCTGCTGGGGGTGAGCGGAGCCGACGCGGGCGGCGTCAGGGTGGAGGCCAGAGCGGCCAGCTCACCATAGGTCTTGGACGCACCCGAGGCGGTGACGGTTACCGTGCCATGGGCGGCGGTGCACTCGGCCGCGGTCACGCCCATGGTTTGTGCCCCGGCGGCGATCATCATTTCGCGAACTGTGGCACCGGCGTTCCGTAAAGTGTTGTAATAACCACGAATGCTTGAGCTGCCACCGGTGAGCTGGAATCCGCCAAACAGCGGATTGCCAAAGCCTTGCTTGGAGGGTGCATGCTCGGCGTGAACCTGGTTCCAATCGACCATGAGCTCTTCGGCCACGATCATGGCCAGACCAGTCATGACGCCCTGACCCATCTCTGAGCTCCCGATCAACACTGCGATCGATCCATCGGGCTCGATGCGAATAAAAGCCGGAACAGACGTCGAGGTGGACATCGGTGCCAGACCGGTGTTGACCGCGGCAACATCGACCGCGGCCCTAAAAGCGGGCGGTCTGCTCAGAAACATTGAGTCCGGACCGGGGTCATAAGAAACGGTGGGGAGAAAGACGGAATGCGAACCGCCACCAACCGCCGCGGCGCGGCTGAGGGGGGCGGCGATGGTGAAACCAAAAAGGATGCCACCACCGGCGGCGGTGCTGACGATGAATTTGCGGCGGGAAATAACTTTCTTGCCGATTGAGCTGCCGATAGTCTTGGTCTCGGAAATGTTTTCGTTAGTCATAGTTTTGCCTTGCGGATATGCTGCGTTTTGTGGCTGGTGGACATTAGCCGTTAACCACGGCGCTGAGGACGGCAGCCTTGATGCGCTGGTAGGTGCCACATACGCAGATGTTCTGCATTTCGCCGGTGATGGCATCCGCGGTACCTTGGGCTGTGTTTTGCTTGCTGCTCGCCATGAGACCGGCGGCGTTCATGATCATGCCGGATTGGCAATAGCCGCACTGGGGAACCTGCTCGCGGATCCAGGCCTTCTGCAACGGGTGGCTGCTGTCGGCGGACAGACCTTCAATCGTAGTGATATTGCGACCGGCGATTTCGGACAGGGTGATGTTGCAAGACTTGTCCGGCTGGCCGTTGATATGCACGGTGCAGGCCCAGCACACTTCAATGCCGCAGCCATACTTGGTGCCGGTGAGGCCCAACACGTCGCGCAGCACCCACAACAGGGGGGTGTTGCCATCGGCGTTCACCGTGACTGATTTTCCGTTTAGATTGAATGTTGTCATTTAGTTCTCCGGGGATCTGGTTATGGTTTGCTGTTCATGGTTTGCAGAACGTGCTGCAAGTTTGTAATAGTTTGGATACTTAGTCTTGCCGAGTATGTGACTTTCGTCATTAGAAAGGTATGAAGGTGTTATCACACTGGGAGGCTCGCGATAATAGGGATCTTGACCAACAACATTGTCATAGGACTGCTCACGCTGGCGCCGCTGATTGCCGTGATCGCGTTTTGTGTAATGGCCGAGGTGAGCCTGGTGGCATCACGTAAGACGCGGATTGCCGAGCTGGCCGAGCAGGGGGACGCACGCGCGCAGGTGGTGCAGCGGGTGATGCAGGACCCAAACCGTTTTTTTGCAGCCACGCAGATAGGGGTGACCATCGCCTCACTGGCGGTGGGCGTGGTAAGTGAACCCGCGATCAGTGGTTGGATCGAGCGTGGGCTGGAGCTGTTGGACATGCCGCTCACGATCAACGTGGTGCGGGTGATCGGGACCGTGGTGGGTCTAATGCTGGCCAGCTATGTGCAAATTGTGCTGGCGGAGTTGGTGCCGCGTGCGGTGGCCATTAACCGGGCCGAACAGGTGGCGCTTACGGTGGTGCCGCCGATGTCTGTGGTCGCGGCGGTTTTGCGACCGTTTATCTGGCTGCTGAATGGCGCCACGCGGCTGGTCCTGCGCCTGCTCGGGATTCGCAGCGGCGCAAGTGAGGGCGCACTGCACAGCCGCGAGGAATTACGAATGTTGCTTGAGGCCAGCGAGGAAGGCGGGGCGATTCACGGCAACGATGCCGAGCTTATCGACAACGCAATTGGGTTTGGGGATTTGAGTGTGCGCGAGGTCATGACGCCGCGGACCGAGATCGTGGGGATCGAGATGGATGCGCCGTTGGCACGGGCCGTGCATGTGGTGTCAGCCAATCCGTTTGACCGGTATCCGGTGTATGACGACACCAACGACCATATCAAGGGCGTGTTGCACGTGAAGGATTTGATGCGGGCGATGTGGCCCAGCCCGCGCAACGTCAAGGTGAGCCAGCTTATGCGGCCCGATCCGATCACGGTGCCGGATACCCAGCGGGCGCACGAAGTCCTGTTGCAATTGCGCGCGCGACATGAATATATGGCGATTGTGCTGGACGAGTATGGGGGTACGGCGGGGTTGGTCACGCTGGATGATCTTGTGGATGTGATCGTTGGGGACATTGGCGAGAACGAGAACGACATCAACGCGGATATTCAGGCCACCTCTGACGGCGTTATTACGATCGCCGGGATGACCACGCTCGGCGAGGTAAACGATGCGTTTGATCTGGAGTTGAAGGACGAGAACTACGACACGATGGGCGGCTATGTGATGGGCGCGCTTGGGCGGATTCCGGCGGTGGGGGATGTGGTGAAGATTGCCGGAGGGCCCACGCTTACCGTTGACGCCATGGATGGACTGCGGGTGGACCGGGTGCGGTTGGTGCGCTAGCGGCACTAGCGGCACTAGCGGCAGATAGAGCGTAACACCGGTTGTTACACCGCGCACCATTCAATCCGCTTACGACCCTACTATCGGGAGACTGATCGCGGAGGCGAACTCCGCGGTGCGATAGATCCGCTGGGTGGCGGTGGCATAGGCTTCGGCGGGCGCATGATAGATGTCTGGCACGAAGGTTTGGGGGTTCCGATCATAGAGCGGGAACCAGGTGCTTTGCACATGCACCATGATCCGATGGCCGCGGCGAAAGGTGTGATGTACATGTGGCATGCGCACCCGATATTCCAACACTACCTCGGGCGGGATCGGCGTGGCCACCTCAAAGCCCGCGCGGTAGCGACCGCGCAACACCTCTCCAGAAATCATAAATTGATAGCCACCGAGTTCGGGCTGTCTCGGGTATTCATCGGGATACAAATCAATAAGCTTGACAATCCAATCGACATCGGAGCCGGTCGTGCTGGCAAAGAGCTGACCGATCACCTCGCCGGCGACCGTCAGGGGTTCGGTCAGTGGCGCCGAGCACCAGGTAACCACATCGGGGCGGTCTGAGAACCCGCGCTGATCATCCAGCAGCCATTCCGACCAGCCGGTATGGTGACGGGCCCGTGCCGGAATTGGACGCATGCGATACGGGACGGGCTTGTGCGGATCGGACACATAGCTGTCATATGACGTCGGCTCCTGGGTCGCCGGACGATCAAAACTTAAGCCGGCCGATTCACGCAAAAATAGTGGCCGTGGTTGGGATCCGACGGGTGGCCAGGTCTCACCCATGCGCCATTCGTTTGTCCCGGTCTCGAAGGTGTGCACCCGTGGCTGCGGCGTGGCCGGCGCCCGGCCCCACAAATGTTCGTCAAGAAACGGAGTGAGCACATTTCGGCGAAACCAAAGGCTGGTTTCAATATCCCACTTCATCGCGCCCGTGGCGTCGCCCGTGCGCACGCTTTGACCATGGGTCCAGGGCCCGGCGGCCAATCGGTTAAGGGTTCCCAGGTGATCCTTGCTCTTGAGCACCTCGTAGGCGGTTACGGCGCCATAGCTGTCTTCCGCGTCAAACCAGCTGTGCACATGGAGGGTTGGGACCGTCAGTTCGATGAGTTCGGCAAGTCGCCGGTCCACCGAGTTTGACGTCCAAAAGTCGTCGTAGGTTGGGTGGGCGGCGTAGCGATCAAGCGCGGACAGTGCCTGGCCGCCCAGCATGCGTTTGGCCGCGCCTGCAGCCGACCCGGCTTCAATGTAAAACGAATAGATGTCGTAGCTGCCATAGGGCGGGCTGAGCTTGTTATCCTTTGTGGTCGTCTGGGTGTAGTAATACTCCAGCTCACTCAACCGCCAGGCGCCGTTATGATAAAAGTCATCGCCGACCCAGGCATCAACCATTGGATTGATCGGCACGGTTGCCTTGAGCGCTGGGTGCGGTCCCACCACGGGCAGCAATGACAGAAACCCGCCATAGGAAACGCCGATCATGCCCACGTTTCCATTGTTATTTGGCACGTTTACGATCAGCCAGGCAATGGTGTCATAGGTATCGGTCACATGATCCACCGCACGCTGCGCATGCGGCCCGTTGACCGGGCGCATCATTTCATACACGCCTTCGCTCTCGAATTTGCCGCGAACATCCTGATGAACCCGGATGTAACCCGCATCCAGGTAGGGCTCCTCCCAGGAGGCCATCATGGAAGCCAGGTGCGTACTGGAATAACCAACTTCAAGCGAACGCTTGCGTGCCCCGTAGGGTGTGCGCGTCATCAAGATCGGGGCCGGGCCGCGCGCGCCCTTCTTGACCACAATGATTGTAAACAGCTTCACCCCATCGCGCATTGGCACCATGGCCTCGATCTGAACGAAGTCAAGGATTTCGGGATCAAGCACAAATGGTTGTGGGATGTCGGAAGGTGGCTCGGGTTGGGTGCTCATACAGCGTGTATTATGATCCTGGAACAGTCCGGATGGGGTTAACCTGGTGTCACTGACCATTGCGCGCGCCGGTTCCAGGTCATCTGGCTATGTAGTACGCTCACCCTTCCTGCAACCCCGGGAGCCATCATCACGGTTTATCCAACGCTCACCCAAAACCGTATAATTCGGCGTTCCTAATTGGGTCGAATACAGCAACTCGGCCCAGCTCGGGACATGCAGGCGGCATCACGTGCCTCGGCCATGCGCGATAGACTATGTTTAAGAACTTACTGACCAAAATTGCGGGCAGCGACAGCGAAAAAGCGCTGGCACGCCTGGCTCCGCTTGTTGAGAAATGCGCCAAATTGGAGCCGGAATACTCCGCGCTCAGCGAGGATGCGCTGCGCGGCAAGACCGCGGAGTTTCGCGCACGATTGGAACAGGGTGAAACCCTGGATGACCTGATGCCCGAGGCGTTTGCCGCTGTGCGCGAGGCCAGCCGGCGCGCCAATAACATGCGCCATTACGATGTGCAGTTGGTGGGCGGCGCGCTGCTTCATCAAGGCAAAATCGCCGAGATGCGCACCGGTGAAGGCAAGACCCTGGTCGCCACGTGCCCTCTTTACCTGAATGCGCTGGCCGGAGACGGCGCGCACCTGGTCACCCAGAACGATTATCTGGCCAAGCGCGACGCGCAGTGGATGGGTCGCGTCTATCACGCATTGGGGATGACGACCGGGATCATCCAAAGCGCGGGCGATGGTCGACCGGATGAGAGCACGTATGTGTTTGATCCGGCCTATCCCAGCACGGATGACCGCCTGATGAATCTGCGCCCGGTCCGTCGTCGGGATGCCTATGCCTGTGACATCACCTACGGCACCAACAATGAATATGGGTTTGACTATCTGCGCGACAACATGACCCAGGACCTGGCCGAGTGCGTGCAGCGCGTGCGAGACTCGGGTCAGCCGTTGCTGGCGTATGCGGTCATCGACGAGGTTGACAACCTGCTCATCGACGAAGCGCGCACGCCACTGATCATCAGCGGGCCTGCCGACGAGCCGAGCGGGATGTATGGCCAGTTTGCCCAGCTGGTGAAGCGCCTGACGCCATCCGCGAACAATGACCCCAAGGAACCCGATGGCGATTACATCGTGGAAGCCAAAACCAAAAACGTCACCATGACCGAGGATGGTGTGCGCAAAATGGAGAAGCTCATCGGCGTTGAAAACCTGTATGCCGAGAGCGCCGATATGCTGCCGTATCTGGACAACGCCTTGCGCGCGCACGTGGTGTATGAGAAGGACCGTGATTACGTCATCAGCGAGAAGGGCGAAATCATCATCGTGGACGAGTTCACCGGTCGCATGATGTATGGCCGCCGGTTTAGCGAAGGCCTGCACCAAGCCATTGAGGCCAAGGAAGGCGTCAAGGTGCAGCGCGAGTCGCTCACCTACGCGACCATCACGTTTCAGAACTTCTTCCGCATGTATGACAACTTCGGCGGCATGACCGGAACGGCCATGACCGAGGCCGAGGAATTCTTCAAGATCTATCAGCGCGAGGTTGTTCCGCTGCCCACGAATATTGAATTTCAAGTTCAGCAGAAAAAGCTGATTGAACAGAAGGAAAAGTTTGTAGACGGTTCGACCGTGCAGGTTTTTGTCGAGCCTAAGGGTGGCGGGCGGAAGTATTTCCGGCGGCTGGATTACCCGGACCTGGTTTACAAGGATGAAAGCGCAAAATACAAGGCGGTGGTGGAAGAAATTGCGCAGGTGAGCGCTGGTGGGCGACCGGTGCTGGTGGGCACAATCTCCATAGATGCCAGCGAACGCCTGAGCCGGATGCTGCACAACAAGGGTGTTCGCCACGAGGTGCTGAATGCCAAGCAGCACGAGCGCGAGGCCACGATCATCGCCCAAGCGGGGCGCAGTGGATCGGTGACCATCGCCACCAATATGGCGGGTCGTGGTGTGGACATTTTGCTGGGTGGCAACCCCGAAGGGATCGCCCGTGACAAGCTCCGCCGTGAAGGCAGGGAGCTGGTTGATGTAACTCCCGACGAGTGGGGGGTTGCGTTGACCGCGGCCGAGGGCGCCTGCAGGGAAGACAAGGTTAAGGTTCAGACCCTTGGTGGTCTGCACGTCATCGGCACCGAGCGGCATGAGGCCCGGCGTATTGACAATCAGTTGCGCGGTCGGTGCTCGCGTCAGGGCGACCCGGGAAGCACGCGGTTCTACGTCAGCCTGGACGATGAACTAATGCGCCGCTTTGGTGGCGAGCGCGTCAAGGGTCTGATGGAACGCATGAAGCTCGAGGATGACGTGCCCATGGAATATGGCATCCTGAGCAAGAGCATCGAGCAGGCCCAGGAGAAGGTCGAAGGCTATAACTTTGACGTGCGCAAGCACGTCATTCAATATGACGATGTGATCAACAAGCAGCGCGAGGTCATATATGCCCAGCGCCGCACCATCCTTGAAAAAGACGACCTCAAAGAGGTTGTGCTAAATATGGTTGGCGAGGAGATCGAGGATCAAGTCAAGGCGCATACACCGGGTGATAACTCGGAAGACTGGGATGTCATCGGTCTCTCCAACGAAGTGGCGCCCATCGTGCACTTCCCCAGGGATTTTGATCCGGAAAATTTTCGCAAGGGCGTGCATGAAGACATTATCGAGCAACTTGAGGGCATGGCCGATGTGCGCTATAGCTCCGGGATCAAAGACACCGCCGCGGGCTTTTTGACCCAGGCCAAGTTGGGCGCCATGACGTTTGCAAATTTTGAGAATGGTCGGGACATCCTTTCTCAAGCGGTCACCGCCTGGGGGCGCATTCACATCGATCGCCAAACCTATCTGATGCTGATGGATACGCCGCTGGCCGCCTGGCCGCAGGAGGCTGCGGCCAGGCTCCCGGCTGTATTCTTTGATGCGATGCGCCTCGTCCGTGACCGCTCGGTCATGATTCAGGCCGTGGATCAGCTCTGGGTGCGCCACCTGACCGATCTTGAAGAACTCCGCGAAGGCATTGGCTTGCGCGCCTATGGACAGCGTGATCCTCTTGTCGCCTATCGCACCGAGGCCAGCGGGACGTTTGACTCGCTCATCGCCGCGATTCGCAACACGATCGCTGCGCGTGTGTTTAACGTGCAGCTGAACGTTGGTGCGAACCCACCGCCGGCGCAGCGTCAGGTGCGCCCGCCGACCAAGCCGGCGGTGCAACGCAGCCTTAAGCCTGCAGCCCGCAAGCTCGCGGATGACAAGAGCACCGTGGCCAAGGTCGAGCCACCCAAGGCCGTCGCATCACCGATTACAAATGGTGTTCCGGCGGGTATAAGAATTGCGGCGGGCAAACTCGGCCGGAATGATGTTTGCCCGTATTGCACAACGGGCAAAAAACTCAAGCACTGCGATTGTGAAGGCGCCCGAAGGTTTCGAGGCGAGATATAGGGCATGCCAACAATAGCCCCGGCCGATCCAACCCCGGATGTCGTCGTAATCCCCGACATCCATCAACAGGTATGGATTGAACCGCCTTACAAGGTCATTATTCACAATGATCATGTAACGACCTTCGAGTTTGTGGAGAAGCTTCTTCGCACCCTGTTTCAAAAAAGTGAATTTGAGGCGGCCCAAATTGCCACCGAGACCGATCGCCGGGGCAAGGCCCTGGTGTGCGTGCGCCCGCAGAGTGAGGCGCAAAGCCTGGTGCGTAAAGGCATCTTCGCTGCGCGGATGGAGGGCTTCCCGCTGATGCTGAGCGCGGAGCCCGACGAAGGATGATGTTCGCACCGGAATAGCAAACAGCCCGCGAAGTTCGCGGGCTGTTTATCTATCCACCATATAATGTTTTGACCGCTTGATTGCTTTTGCCCAACCATACCTGCTGGCGCTTCTGGTGCTGATTCCGCTCAGCATTTTTATCGCGTTGCCGCGATTCCGGCGCATCCGCAGCCAGCGGGCCGATGTGGGTCGCCTTAAGGCAAATTCGCAACTGGCATCTCACAACTACCTGCTCAATCGCAATGCGATTGCCTCGCTGGTGGTTCGGTGCGCGCTCATTACGTGCGTCGTTTTGGCGCTCGCGGGGATTCAGTCCGTCCAATTTAACAACAAGCTCTCGGTAGCTTTTTTAATTGATGCTTCCGACAGCGTCGGTTCCGCGGGCAAGGACACCGCGGCGCAATGGGTGCGGGATGCCATGAGCGCGATGCGCATCGACGGTAATGACCAGAGCGCGGTCGTTGTGTTTGGAGCCGATGCGCAAATTGAACGCAACTTGAGCGCGATCAAGGATCTGGCACCATTGGGCACGGCGGTTGCCGCCGGCGGCACCAATATTGAGCAGGCCATTCGCCTGGGTATCAGTTTGTTGCCCAACGACAGCGCCAAACGCCTGGTATTGATGTCAGACGGGAAGCCAACATCCGGTGACGCCGACGCCGCCTCGCGGCTGGCGCGCGCCGTAAATGCGCGGCTGGATGTCGTGCCTATTCCAAGTACGCAGGGGCCGGATGCCGCGGTTGAGCGCGTGGATGCGCCGCAACGCGCCAGCGTGGGCCAAAGCATTCCGCTGCAAATTGCCGTCCGCAGTAATGTGGTGCAAAACGCCAAGCTCACAGTGTTTTCCGGGCCCGACACCGTGGCCGAGCAGCAGGTGAGCCTGAACGTTGGCATTAACAATTTCACGATTCGCGCAACCGCAACTCGGGCGGGCTTTAGCAGCTTTCGCGTTCAATTGGTGCCCGAGCGCGACATCACCGTTCAAAACAATTCGCTTGCCGCAAGCGTTATTGTTGGGGGGCCGCCGCGCGTGCTGATTGTGTCCAGTCCGCCATCCCCAGGAACGGGTGTCGGGTCTGCCAGGACGGTTGATGAGGTTGGTGCACTGAAGGGCGCACTCACCGCGTCAGGCATTAATTTTGAAGAAAGCACCCCGCGCGCCATGCCAAGCGAGATTCAGTCACTGGCCGGCTACCAGGCGGTCATCCTTGCCAATGTGCCGGCGCGCGACCTCTCACTTCGCACCATGTTCTCGCTGCAAAGCTATGTGCGCGACATCGGCGGAGGGTTGATTACCATCGGAGGCCCCAACAGTTATGGGGTGGGCGGTTATTTCAAAACTCCTCTGGAAGATACCCTGCCAATCGAAAGCCAGGTAAAGGACCCCAAGCGTTTCCCATCCGTGAGCATCGTCATTGTGATGGACAAGAGCGGCAGCATGGGCATCAAAGAGAATGGCGTGGAAAAAATGCGTATTGCCGACGAAGCCGCGGCGCGCGTGGCTGAGCTGGCCAACGAGGACGATGAAATTACGGTGATCGCCTTTGACACCGAACCCGTGGATGTGATTGGCCCGTTTGCCGGGCGGGATCGCGCCAAGCAAATCCCGAAAATTTTGAGCATTGCGACGGGTGGCGGTGGTATTTACATCTATGAGAGCCTGGTCGAGGCCCAGAAGGTGATGCGTCAGAGCAACAAGCTCACCAAGTTTGTCATCCTTCTTGCGGATGGGAATGACTCCGAGCACCAGCCGAACGCACGCGAAGTGGCCCGCGCGATGCGGAACGAAGGTGTGGTCATGAGCGTGGTCGCCATTGGCGATGGTACTGATGTGCCGTTTCTAAAGGATATGGCCCGCATTGGTGAGGGCCGGTTTCACCTTACTGATCGCGCCGCCAACCTGCCCACAATTTTTACCGAGGAAACGGCCATAGCGCAGCGCAGTTATATCGTTGAGGATCCTTTTTTTGCAAAGCTTGGCGCCACCAGCCCGATTATGAACGGCATCGACAGTGTGCCGCAATTATTGGGTTACATTGCAAGCGTCCCCAAGCCCAGTGCCCAAGTCATTCTCAAAACGCAAAACGAAGATCCACTACTTGCCACCTGGCAATATGGTTTGGGTCGCGCGGTTTCGTTTACCAGTGATGTCACCGGTCGGTGGGGCAAAGAATGGGTGGTCTGGAAGGATTTGCCCAAATTTCTGGCGCAAACCATTCGCTGGACGGTGCTTGATCGGAACGAGAGCCAGGTGCAGGCGCGTGTTGTGCAGCGAAACGATCAAACCAGTATCGTTGCCGATATTCCGGGTATCAAGGCCGATGATGACTTTCGGCTGACGGCCACCATTATCGATAGCGATGGCAAAACCGCCCAGGTGCCCCTTGCCCAGACTGCACCGGGACGATTCGAGGCGGACGCACCGTTGGATCAGCCCGGGTCGTATTTTGTCCGGGTTGCCAGCACCGCGGGTGATGAGAGCACTGTGGCCTACGTAAAACCTTATTCACCCGAATACAACCCGACCGCCGGTGGTGAAGATTTGCTAAAGGCCTGGGCCAAACTGGGCGGCGGCGAGGTACTTACAAGCCCGGCACAAGCCTTTGACCTCAACGTCCCGGCGGCTGCCTCACGCACTGACTTGTCCATGTTGTTTCTGACGCTTGCCGCACTGCTACTGCCACTCGATATTGGTGTGCGCCGAATAGCGGTCAGCTTGCGCAAAGTATTGGCGAGGCTTTTACCTCAGGTTGCCCGCGAATCGCTTGTAATGGCATCGGCAAGCCCGACCTCGCTGAACCGCCTGTCAAACGCCAAGCTCCGTGGGAGTAAGGCCGCCCGGAGCGTCGCGCAACCTCGCGCAGCCGCCACATCCAATCGCGCCAATCTTATGGCGAGTAGCGCGACTGTTGGCAAGCCGGCTGCAAATGATCAAATGGCAAAACCGGAAGATAGCCCGGCAAAAGAGGAAAGCCCGCCCATTCTTCAACCCGCTCAACAAAGCTCGGCAACGGCGGCGGAGCTGTTGCGACGCAAGAAGAAGCACAAGCGCGATGCACCAGCGGAATAGGCCCCGAACGACGCGGGCATGGGTTTGCCCGTCGCTTTCGGCCAATTTTTGTACATGAGTATTCTCGCGCCCCAGTCTTTTGAGTGCTTTAGCCATGGCGAAGAACAAACAGAGCGAATTGGCGCCCGTCTTGGTGAGTTGCTGCCGTCCGGCGTTGTGATCGCCCTGAGTGGCCAGTTGGGGGCGGGTAAAACCCACTTTGCGCGCGGCATTGGGTTTGGTTGGGGTGCGCAGCAGGAATTGCGCAGCCCGACATTCACGATGGTTCAGGAACATCGGCGGAATCGGCCCGGGGGCCTTGACCGGCTGTATCACATCGATCTATATCGGATATCCAACGACTCGGATTTGCGTTCGCTTGGGCTGGATGAATTGATTGAGGATGAGAACGCGGTGGTAATGATAGAGTGGCCCGAACGTGCCCCGTCGGCAATCCCACGCGGTGCAATTTGGGTAACCATGAATCCGCTGTCTGAAACCCGTCGGCAGATTTTGTTTGCCAGCATCGATGCACAGAATTGGCTGATCCTGCTCCGATTGCGCAAGCTCGTGTTTGGCGCATAATTGCCCGCCCCAACCATGCCCTATTTTTTTGCCATTGACACCTGCACCAGAATGTGCAGCCTTGCCTTGCGCGATGAGCACCGGGTTTGTTCGGAACACACCTGGCTTGTGGAGCGCCACCACACCGCCACCATCAGCACGCACATAAACCAAATGTGCGTGGAAGCAGGTATAACACCTGCGCAGCTTTCGGCGGTAATTGTGGCCCTTGGGCCGGGCTCATTTACGGGTGTTCGCTGTGGTTTGTCAATTGCCAAGGGGCTGGCGCTGGCCGCGGGTTTTCCCGTAATAGGCGTGACCGCTTTTGAAATTCTGCGTGCCGCCCAGGCGTTTGAGGCGACGGTAGCTCAGCCAATCTATGCGCTGGTTGAGGCCGGAAGAAAACGCGTGGCCGTAAATAGGTTCGATGGCTCCTCCCTGGAGCCCAACCAGTTTTGCATTCAGAGCTGGGAAGAATTCAGCGCAACGCTCAGGCATCCGGCGTATGTTTGTGGCGACATACCCTCCACGTTACAGCCCACGTTGCTACTTCGGCTTGCGCCGCCCGCGCTTAATGTGCGCCGCGCGGGCATATTGGCGGATCTTGGCCATGCCCGATATGAACGCGGCATATTTGACAATCTGGACACGCTGTCCCCAATCTATCCGCCAACCTCATGAACGTGCGCTCAATGACCGTGGACGACATCGCGAGTGCGATGCGTCTGGCGGCGGTGGTGCACCTGCCAGAGTGGTCGGCCCAAAACTATGTCAACGAAATCGCAAATCCCGCAGCCTACTTTCTGGTTGCCGAAGGAGCACGCGAACCAGAGCGCGCCGATACCGCACGAGAGTCAGTCGTCATCGGCATGGCGGGTGCGCATATCGTGGCCGACGAAATCGAGGTCCTGATCATCGCGGTCCATCCTGATCATCAACACACCGGCATGGGAACCCGGTTGCTCAGCCAGCTACTAAGTGAGGCTGCCGCACGCGGTGCGCGCAACGCCTGGCTGGATGTTCGCGAGCGTAATGAGCCGGCTTCAAGACTCTATCTTAGGCACGGATTCCAAATCGTGCACCGGCGCAAGCGTTATTACAAAGATGGGGAGGATGCCCTAATTATGAGCCTGACGCTGGCCTGATGGTCCCATACAGCCACCACATGACATCTCTGGGTGCGGATGGCGCGAGCTCGGGCTCGAAGATAAACGCACCACCGGCGAAGCGTGACCGCAGCCTGCCATCCACTCCTTCCAACCGCAATAGTTCAAGCTCGGGTTGAGCTACGTCCGCCTTGAGCAGCTCCAGTTTTAGCCGCCCGTGCGCCGGTGTCGCATAACTACCGGGACCGCCCTGCCCGCCATCCAGATACCAGCCAAAGCTATCCAGTCTGCTCTTGAATTCACGACGAACCTTGGCCTCATACATGGGTTGTGCCGCGCTCCGCGCGGCGTCAACTGCGGTCTTGGTCATTGCCAACTCGGCCGCCTGCTCCGAAGCAAGGTTGGCCGCACGTAAACGCCACGCGCATTCCAACCAGGCACCCACCGTAAATTCCGAGATGGCGCTTGAGATGGCACTGCCCACTGGATAGAAAAGTACCTCACTGTTGACGTAATCGTTGATTACTTTTCCAGCAACGCGGGCAATGACGAGATCAGAACTGGATGAATACATATTGGTTGATCCCAGTTTACCGCTTACTTCAAGCGGGGCGGCGCACGGTTGGGTCGCCGGTCAAATTTTGGCACTCGGACGGGTTTACGTTGCAGCCTGCGTTTGATCTCGGTAATTCCGCGATCCAGTTGGGCGTCGATCCCCGCCACCCATTGGTCGGGCGTAATGTCCTGGGATATGGTCGGTTCGGCACCCAGGTTCTCTACGCGCCAGCCCACGTCGCTAAACCAGGCGGCCATTTCAGGTTGAGTGGTTGTGGTGCCGTCCACAAGTGGATGGCGCGGCCAGATGCCAATTACGCCACCCCAGGTGCGCGTGCCGATGACGTCCCCGAGTTTTAGCTGCTTAAACGCATGCGGGAACATATCGCCGTCGCTGGAAGAATGTTCGTTGATAAGCACGGCCATGGGCCCGGCAATGGTGTAGGCGGGGTAAGACTCCGGTATTTGTGACCAGCGTGATACGTCATACCCCAGGCGTTTGCGTGACAGAATCTCGAGCAGCAATTGGCTGATATTTCCGCCAGTGTTGTATCGCACGTCAATAATCAATGCATTCCGCTCCACCTCCGCCAAAAAGCCGCGAAAAAATTCGGCGTAACCAGCGCTCTGCATGTCTGGAACATGAACGTAGCCACAGGCGCCACCGGTGGCCTCGTGCACTTTGGCACGGTTGGAGGTCACCCATGTGTGATACCGGGCATGCGTATCGCTGTGCAGGGGTTTGACCGTCACCACCTTCAACTGCGGGCTGGGTGCAACTGCTTTGGTCGACTCGGGTTCAACCGGCGCAGTTGGGTCCGCTGGCGCCGCCGTGCCTGAAGCCTCGCTTGTCAAGCCGCTACGGATTAACAGGCTCACATCAGCACCTGCGTGGTTGACCAGCGCCATGCTGGGTGACAGGGTCTCGGTTAGCGCCGTGCCGTTAACTGCCAATAGGAAGTCACCCGTGTTTACGTTGGCGCCCGGATTGAGCAGTGGGCTGTGATGTCCGCTCCGTCCGATATCACCAGAAACGATGTCTGTAATGCGCCAGGCGCCGGCGATTTTGTCCCACGCGAAATCCGCACCCAACCGGCCCACCGTAAAGTGGGGTGACCAGCGGTGATCTCCGCCATATTCATACGCATGGCTGGTTCCAAGCTCGCCCTGCATCTCCCACATAAGGTCGCTAAATTCCCGCCGGGTCGACACGCGTTCCACGAGGGGAAGGTAGCGATCATGGACCGCCTGCCAGTCAACGCCGCTCAAATCCGCGGTCCAAAAATTATCCCGTTGCAAGCGCCAGGCTTCGCGAAACATTTGGCGCCATTCGGCAACTGGATCGATTGAAATCTTAACCCGGTCAAAGTCAATCCAGCCGCGCTTGCGGGGTGTGCCTGAATCATCGGGCTTGTCACCTGCGCGAAATACCCGCAGCCAGTTGCTACTGCGCACCGCGATCATGCTGTGATCGCGACTCATGTCAAAGTCCGTAACCCCGTGCAGCAGCGAATCTTCCTTGCGATCCTCAAGATCGTAACTGTCCAGCGTGTAGCCGCGTGATGATTCACCATCGCCCCCTTGGCTGATTGGCCAGCGGGAGGTATAGAACACCGTGCGACCATCCTTGGAGGCCATGATTCGCCCATAGATGCTTTCAGCAACCGGGAAGGGCACCACCCGGTGCTGGATATTCTCCAAATCGATGCGCACCGGGCTTTGTTTTTGACCTTTTTTGTCGGGCTTTTTCTCGTCGTTTTTTTGATCCTGTGCCGCGGGTTTTGCGTGATCGCCAGGCCCGGCGTCAGTTGGTGGTTCCTCATGCTCGCCCGTGCCCGGGGTGTCATCGGTGTCGGGTTCATCATCGTCGTTGCGCAGAGGATGAGTTGATTTATCGTCCTTATCATCTGCTTTCACCACCTCGATTGGTGGCGTGCCAAATGGCGAGGGCGTGTCGCGCCCAAGTGGAATCAGACACGGTACCATGCCCAGCGGGAACCCCATATCAAAACGCAGGTTATCGGCAACCGGCTGAAAAATGCGGTGCGAAATAAAGAATAGAAACTTGCCCGCGGGATCAAACGATGGCATGCTGTCACGCAATACAGGCTCGGTAATTTGGTGCACCACGCCACTTGTGGCCTGCCAAAGTTTTATACAGCTGCGTTGTTGCGAAAGCGAGGCGCCATAGGCCAGCCATTCGCCGTCGGGAGCCCAGTCAAATCCCTCAATTGGTCGGGCCAGACCGCGCTCAATCAGCTTGATTGTGACGTGATCATCTTCGTGAAAGGTCAACACGTTGAGCTCGTGGCGATGATTCGTAAACGCCAGCTGGCTCTTTTTACCAATTGGGTTTGCCCGCACCTCGGTTACGCGGCCAATGTCCAGGCCCGCCAATCCCTTGTTTGCCTTGACCACGTGCTGAGCGGCCTCCGGCGTCAGGGGAATGCGCGGATCTCGTGCATAAGCAATAAAGCGTTCTTCGCCCTCGCCGTCTGCAATGGCCAGCACGACATCGTCGTTGTCTCCGATCCATATCGGCAGCCGATGGCGAACCGCCGCGCCGGTGTTGGTCGCAGTTTCGCCATAGCGGGCGACTGGTCCTTCAAATGGACTCATGCCAAACATCTGACCGCGGCTGGTTATGACCACGTGTTGGCCCTTGGCGCCAATGTCAAATCCATCCCAATGAGCATTGGCGGTGCTGAACTTTCGGTGTCGTTGCACGCCGGGTGCGTGCCACTCGATTTCGACTCGTTTTCGTTGGTTGCGGGTCGCGTCAAACACGTGCAGGTCGGCGCCTGCTTGATATACGATTCGCGTGCCATCCGAGCGCGCGTTTCGCACATAGAAATCCTCATGATCCGTGTGCCGTCGCAGTTGCCTGCCACCGGGTGTGCAACTATAAATATTGCCAATGCCCTCGTGATCGCTTACAAAATATATGCGGTTGTTTTGCAGCCACATGGGTGAGGCCAGATTGCCGTCCAACGGCAACAATTCGCTCCAGTCACTCCCGGTCCTCCGCTGAATCCATAGCCGACCCGCGCTGCCACCGCGATAGCGTTTCCAGCGCGCCGGGTCACCCGTATTTCGCCCGATCACCATGCCGCCACGTGGCCCAGTGGCAAGCGCGCGCGCCTGGCCAACGGGCAATCGTTCGATATGAGTGGGACGATCCGGGTGCACGGCATACAGCCAGACCCTTGGGTAAAACGGCTCGCCGGCGTTTGAACCAAACAGGATGGACCCGTCTGCACGCCAATCCAGGATCAGGCACTGGCTGGCATCGAGATAGGTCAGGCGTCGCGCTTCACCGCCGCGAGACGGCATCACATACACCTCCGGTGTTCCCTCTTCGCGACCCGCAAACGCAAGCCATTTTGCATCCGGCGAAAGGACCGGCGTAGTGCATTCGCCCAGGTTACTGGTCAGGCGTGAAGGTTGTCCGCCGTTTGACGATACCCGCCAAAGGTCATCCTCACTGGCAAATACGATGGTGTTTTTTGAAAGGGTGGGATGTCTGTAATAGCCTGCGGGCATTCGGCGCAGGAGTATACCGGGCTCTGCCTATAATCCTCGCCGGCATGAATCATACGCACGGATTTTCCCTGATTAAAGAACAACGAGTGGCCGAGTTGAACAGCCTGGCACGCTGGTATCGCCACGACAAGAGCGGTGCACAATTTATCAACGTGATAAATGATGATGACAACAAGGTCTTTGGCGTGGCTTTCAAAACACTGCCGACAGATGGCACTGGAGTCGCCCACATACTGGAGCACAGTGTTTTATGTGGATCGCGGAAATATCCGGTCAAGGAACCATTTATTGAACTCGCGAAGGGTTCGCTGAACACTTTCTTGAATGCCATGACCTATCCGGATAAGACGGTGTATCCGGTGGCCAGCGCTAATATCCAGGATTTATACAACCTGGTCGATGTCTACCTTGATTGTCTGTTTTACCCGAACATTTCGGAATGGACTCACAAGCAGGAAGGCTGGCACTACGAACTTGAAAGCGCCGATGCCGCAATGATCTACAAGGGCGTCGTGTTTAACGAAATGAAGGGTGTGTATTCAAGTGCGGAAAGCATGTTCTATCGCTCGACGCAGCAGGCTCTGTTTCCAGACACTACGTATGGCGTGGATAGCGGTGGTGACCCCCGGGAAATCCCAAATCTCAGCTACGCCCAATTCAAGCGTTTTTGGGAAACCAACTATCACCCGAGTAACGCCCGAATTTGGTGGTACGGAAACGATGATGCCGACAAGCGGCTTGCTTATCTGGATGGCTGGCTGTCGGCATTTGACGCGCGCCCACCGATTGGCGCGGTAACCCTGCAAAAAGCGCTGGCGTCGCCGGTGACTGTCCAGAAGGTTTTTGACGCCGGCGAGGGTGACACCACGCGCAAAACCATGTGCGCGGTTAACTGGCTTATCACCGAGCCACAGGACGACGTCACCAAGCTCTCGCTGGAGGTGCTGGGGCATCTTCTGACGGGCACATCGGCCGCGCCACTGCGCAAAGCGCTAGTTGACAGTGGATTGGGGGAAGACCTAAGCCCGGGGACCGGCTTTCGCAGCGGGTTGCGGCAGGATGCATTCTCAGCCGGGCTAAAGGGTTTGCGCGTTGAAGATGCCGCCAAGGTCGCTGATTTGGTCACGACCGTGTTGCGGCATCACGCCAACGAGGGTTTCACGATGGATCAGGTCGAGGCATCGTTGAACACCATCGAGTTTCGCTACCGAGAGGCAAATTTCGGCAGCTTTCCGCGCGGCATTGCTTACATGCTTGGCTCATTGGACAGTTGGTTGCACGACGGAGATCCATTTCCGCCCCTGATGTATGAGACTGGATTGAGTAGCTTGAAGGCGCGCCTGGCCGCCGGCGAGCATGTGTTCGCGGATTTGATCACCAAGCACCTGATTCAAAATACACATCGGGTGACACTGGTGATGACGCCCAGCGACACTTATAAGGTGGAGCGCGAAGCCGTCGAACGCGCGCGGCTGGATGCCGCCCGGGCTGCGATGACCGAGGCCGACGTGGATCAAGTTATTGCGGACACGAAAACCCTGAAAACGATGCAGGTGACCCCGGACAAGCCGGAGGACCTGGCCAAAATCCCTTCGCTGCATTTGGGTGATCTGGAGAAGCGTATAAGCACAATTCCAAATCGGTTGATTATTCAGGGTCACAGCCAGTGGTTGCATCATGATTTGTTTACCAATGGCATCGTTTATCTTGAAGCGGGATTTAGTCTTGCAAATGTTCCACGCGCGGATATTCCATTGCTGGCATTATTGGGTCGCGTCTTCCTTGAAATGGGCACCGAACGAGAAGATTTTGCCGCGCTTAGTCGAAGAATAGGCAGCAAGACGGGAGGGGTGCGCGGTTCAACCAATGGTTCCATGTTGCACAGGGGTGACCCGAATCAGGCCCAGCTGCGCTTCTTTTTGAGCGGCAAGAGCACAGTCGCCCAGTTGCCCGCCATGCTGGACATCATGCGCGACGTGTTGCTGACTACCAGACTGGACAACCGGGATCGGTTTAGGCAAATGGTTCTTGAGAACCGAAGCCGCTTTGAGGCCGCCATTGTCAGCAGTGGCAACAGCTTTGCCGCCTCTCGCCTGCGCGCGGGCTTTAGCGCGCTCGGATCGATGAATGAGCAGTTGGGTGGCGTAAGCCAGTTGTTTTTCCTGCGTGAATTGGTCGGCAAGATTGACGCGGATTGGCTGGGCGTTCAGGCACGGCTTGAACACATCCGACGCACGCTGGTGGATCGCAATTCAACCCTGCTTAACGTTACGCTTGATCAAGAGAATTTTGATGCCGTGGCCGGTTACTTAACCGGCTTTGTAGCTTCATTACCGGTTGCAAGCTCAGACCCCGCTAACACTGTGATGGCAGACGCCGGTCGCAGCGTTACGGGCGCGGGAAACGAGGCCTTGGTGGTTCCATCCCAGGTGAACTATGTGGCCAAAGCGGCAAACCTGCACGCGGCGGGCTATCAGCCACATGGGAGCGCCTTGGTGATCGAAAATTTTCTGCGCACCGTTTACTTATGGGAACGCGTTCGCGTTCAGGGAGGGGCATATGGTGGAAGCTGCGGCTATGATGCCGACACGGGTGTGATGTTGTTTTCAAGCTATCGTGATCCCAACCTGGCCAAAACGGACGAGGTATACGATGGTGCCGCGCAATTTTTGATGGAACATGAGGTCACTGCCTCCGAAGTGGAGCGCTGCATCATTGGGGTCATTGGCGACCTGGATTCCTATCAATTGCCGGACGCCAAGGGCTCCACGGCATTGCGGCGCTGGCTGACGCGTTACACAGATGCAGACCGGCAGAAGTTGCGCGATGAGGTGCTGGGCACAACCATTGCGCATTTCCGTGCGTTTGGCGAGGCCCTGACGGCAATGCGCTCAACGGGCCGCGTGGTGGCAGTTGGCTCAACCTCCGCGGTTGCCAAAGCCAATGAGGATCGGGGTTTCGACTGGTTGCAGTCGACATCGGTCATATAGGTGACGGGCTCACCTGTATCATCGCGCGATTTATGAACCAGCAGCTTATTAGTATTGCGGCTGAAATCGGCACACCCTGCTTTGTGTATGACGCGGATCGCATTGCAGCCAACTTCAAGCGCCTTGAAAACGCGCTTGGGGCTGGTGCACTACATTACGCGGTCAAAGCCAACGGCAACCTGGCCGTGCTAAAACTCCTGAACAAACTCGGCGCCGGGTTCGACGTTGTAAGCTGGGGGGAGGCCGCCCGCGTTCTGGCGGCTGGCGCCCAGCCAAGCCAAATTGTGTTTGCCGGTGTAGGCAAACGTGATGACGAAATCGCGGCCGCCCTGGACCATGGCGTCGCCTGGCTAAATATTGAGAGCGCGCAGGAACTTCGCGTGGTCAGTGATATGGCGCTGGCCCGCCACAAGACGGCCCGGGTTGCGTTGCGGATAAACCCGGCGGTAGATCCGCATACGCACCAATATCTGGCCACTGGAAAGGGCAGCAGCAAGTTTGGCATCACCATAGATCAGGCACTTGCACTTGTGGCCGCCCGCTCGGAATATCCGGGTGTGGTGATCGATGGCGTGCACGCTCATATTGGGAGCCAATTGTTTGAGGTTTCAACCTATGTTCAGACCATGACCGTGCTGCTTGAGTTCGTTGCTGCCAGCAAAGTGATGGGAATGACAATTGGCCACGTGGACATGGGGGGCGGGTTTGGCGTGGATTATCGCGATGCCAACAATCTGGCGCCGATCGAGGAAATTGCCGCTGCGATCCTTCCAATGGCACAATCTGCAGGCGTGCAGGTGCAGTTTGAACCCGGGCGCTACATCGTGGCGGATGCGGGTCGGTTGCTAACGCGCGTGTTGTTTACGAAAGAAAATGGTGGAACGAACTATGCAGTGGTTGACGCCGCCATGAATGACCTTATTCGACCAACGCTATATCAGGCTTTTCACGGGGTTTCTGCCATTAGGGATCACGTTTGGTCCGGAACCATGGTTTCCTACGACGTGGTTGGACCAATTTGTGAAAGTGGTGACTGGTTGGCGCATCACGTCGTGCTACCGTGCCTGGAACGCGGAGATTTACTGGCCTTTGAACACGCGGGCGCATACGGCATGTCCATGTCGTCCAACTACAACACCCGACCCCGTGCGGCCGAAGTGATGACCGAGGGCACACACTGGCGCGTGATCCGCAAACGCGAACCTCTTGCAGATTTATGGGCGCTTGAATTTGGTTAGGTTCGCAGTGTTCTGATGGCACTCCGCATAAAGCTGCCATACAACAAGCGATTAAAGACAAAGGCGCCGATCAGCGGCAATACCGCCGCATTGAGCAATTCAAGCCAAGTTAGCGTCTGCGCACCAAAACCACGAGGCGCGGTTGTGGGCACAAAGATACCGACCGCAAGCAAAATTAGTCCGATAAAAAATTCGCGCGGGTGATGTCGGATGCTGGCTGGAGTAAAAATACTCACCCCAAAAACATCCCAGAAAATGTGGATGGCAAAGTGCAGGGTAGCCAAACCGAATACCGTGCGGGCGGCGACCACATTCGCAAGACTGTTTGCAATAATGTAGGATACAACGAGAATCACAGCCCCAACGGCCCCCGCGATGATGCTATACAACAGCACGCCCTGGGCTACGTCCCGCGTGTGATTTGGTTTTACAACGCCAAGCGCCAACAAAAAGCATGGGATGCCGACTGAGATGGTTACGATCCAACTCACCAATCGCGGCGCAGCAGGAAACTCCAAGCCTACAAACCCGGCAAACAGAATCGCCAGGATGGTGACGGCATTCTTTGCAAGATACAGTTTGGCGCTGGCCAGAATTTTCTGGGTGATGGCCTGCCCTTCAAACAGTGCGTGTGGAAGCGTGCTCAAATTGTTATTTAACAAGACAAGCTCCGCCACATCCCGGGTGATTTGCGCGCCATCATTCATGGCTATACCAAGGCGCGCTTGCTTGAGTGCGGGAACGTCATTAACGCCGTCTCCGACCATGGCCACGTATTCGCCCTGCTGCGTCAGGGAGGCGACCAACAGTTTTTTATACTCCGGGGTGATTCGGGCAAATACCTCGGATTGTTGGGCGGCTTCGGCAAAAGCCGCGGTGTCCATCGAGGCGAGCTCTGTTTGCGTCACCACCCGGTCTGCATGCATGCCAAGCCGGACGGCGATGGCTTGAACCGTGTCGGCATTGTCACCGCTGATGATCTTTACCCGCACGCCCGCCTGGTCAAACATGCGCATGGTTTCCACAATGTCCGGTCGCAGTTGATCCTCTATGACCACCAGGCAGATTGGTTTTCCGCTTGCTGGGTCGAATGATTCCAGCATGGGCCCGGGCTGAGTCGACAGTGCCACGACCCGTAAACCTTGTCGTTGGAACAAGCGCACCTGTGCGTGAATCTCAGCGTGACCAGGCGGAATGACGTATTCGGGTGCGCCAAGCGCGATGCACAGCGATCCCGCTCCTTGCTGAATCATGACGACGCCGGTTTTGCGCGCCGAGCTAAATGGCAATTCTCCAAGTTTTAGCTCGGTGGTGGCCGACCCGGCGTAGGTTGCAATCGCCCGGGCTGTTCCATTTTGCGCCGCCACATTCCCCGCATACAAGGCCAGCATGTGCCGGGCTTCTGCCTCCATTGCGCCGCAGAGCGGCACCACCTCGGTCACGGTTAATTTGTTTTGAGTGAGCGTGCCCGTTTTGTCAACACACAGCACCGTAACGTTACCCATGCTCTCAACCGCGCTGACGCGTTGCACAAGCGTTCCTTCGCGGCTGATACGCACCGCACCGGCGGCCAGGCTCACCGTAATGGCAAGTACCAATCCGCTTGGTACAAAGCTGCCCACAATGACGGTCGTAAAACGAAGCGCCTCCAACACGGGTGTGTGCCGGTTGAATGCCGAAATTAACTCCAAAACGGCGACAACGACCATGATGGCAACCAGCAGTTGCACGACCACATTGATCTTCTTCTGCAACGGTGTCAAGTGATCCTTGGACTGCACTGCAATCTGCGTAAGCTGGTTTGCGTAGCTGGCCAACCCCACCTGTTCGGCCTTCATCAATCCACGACCGACCACACAAAAGCTTCCGCTGATCACAGTCTCGCCCTTTACTTTGTGAATATTGTCGCTTTCCCCGGTAAGCAGGCTCTCGTCCACCTCAATACCTTCGCCGTTGAGCAATGTGCCGTCTGCCGGAATTCGGTCGCCGGGTGTTAATTCGATCAGGTCATCCAATACGATGTTGTCAACCGGAACGTCACAAAGCGCCCCGTTGCGCAGCACACGGGCCTTGCGAATGTTTTGTTTGGCAAGTTTGTCAAGGTCGCGCTTGGCGCGGAATTCCTGGACCATGCCAATGACCATATTTAGAAAGACGCTGATGCCTGTAAAAAGCACATCCCCAAAGACCGCCATCCGCACACCGGGCGAGGCGATTCGGGGCACGCCGGCCTCGTCTGGCAACGGCACAAAGGTCAGCAACATGAGGGCAACCAGGGTGGAGAAGAGAATCACGTTGAAAATCGTGAATACGTTCTCCCGAATAATTTCCCAACCGCTCCGCGCGCTTTTGTGCACAACGGCATTGGTCTGTTTTAGCGATATGCGCTGTTGCACATCCGCATCTGAAAGTCCTGTCAATTCCACGGGACGTATTGTGTCACTCTTTGTTTAACGACAGATTCAATGGATTTAGGCCGGCCGGGCGGGTATAGTTCGCGACACCACAATGCGCATAGTGATCATCGCCAATGGCGTTCCCCCGACTGACTTGGAGGTTTCCGACTGGTTCCGCTCGGGTGATACCTTGTGTTGTGCCGATGGGGGCGCGCGAGTTGCGCTCCACTTGCACATTCGCCCGACAATGGTGGTTGGTGATTTTGATTCGCTTGGTTCCACCGAGCTCGCGCAGTTGAAACAGTTGGGAACCGAATTGGTTCAACATCCTCGCGAGAAGGAGGAGACCGATCTTGAACTCGCCCTTATGTGGGCGGTCAGTCAAGGTCCCGATGAAATCATTATTCTAGGCGCGGTGGGTGGACGCAGCGATCAAATGTTGGCAAACATCATGTTGCTGGCATTGCCTCAACTGCAACACGTGAGCGTGATAATTGTCTCCGAGCGCGAGCGACTAGTCTTGCTGCAGCCAACCGTGCGGAACATAATTTGCGGTAGCGTGGGCGATACGATCTCATTGTTGCCAATAGGTGGCGACGTTGACGCCATTACTACCGAGGGGTTGCAATATCCATTGCGCGGTGAATCCCTGCGGTTTGGCCCGGCACGCGGCGTGAGCAACGTGTTGGTGGCACGCGAGGCCAGCGTATGCTATTCATCCGGACGTTTGCTGTGCATACATTCTGTCACGTCAGGCGCAGAATAATCTTCCCGGTGTTCAGGTTGGCCTCCATACGCTGATGGGCACTGGGCGCGTCGCCAAGCTCGAAGGTGCTGTCTATGATCGGCTTCAACCTGCCATCGGCAAAGCGTGGCATTGCGAATGATTCAAACGTGCGCGTGAGCGACACCTTTTGCGCCAAAGGCGTACGCCGCAATGTGCGCCCGGTGATGATTAGTCGCTTGCCCATGATTGCGCCCAGGTCAAGTTGGCCGACGGTACCGCCCATCGAACCGACCAGTAAAAGCCGGCCGTCCATGGCTGCCGCACGCAGGTTGTCATTCCAGAATGGTGCACCGACAAAATCAAGGATCACCTGCACCCCCTGTCCGCCGGTTTGCGCAAGAACCGCGTCGGCAAAGTTCTCAACAGTGCTGTCGATGACATGCGCCGCGCCCAGGTGTTTGCAAATCGGCACTTTATCGGTGTTGCGAACGGTTGCCAGCGCCACGCCGCCTGCGGCACGAATCAGCTGAATTGCCGCCGTGCCCACGCCACTGGCTCCCGCGTGTACAAGGGCGGTCTCGCCCGGTTGTAAGCGCCCAAGAGTGAACAAATTTAGATACGCGGTTAGAAATACTTCGGGTATCGCGGCGGCATCTTCATAGGTCATGGTGTCGGGAATGTGCATGGCCATACCCGCGGGCACTGTTGCAAATTCGGCATAGCCACCACCGGTGACAACCGCCATAACGCGATCACCCACCTGGAAGCCTCCCGCGGCATGGGTGACCTCTCCAGCAAGTTCGAGCCCAAGAATTGGAGAGGCATCGGTGGGTGGTGGGTAATTACCCCGACGCTGCAAGGTGTCGGCCCGATTAACTGCCGTCGCGTGAACGCGTATGAGCAATTCATCCGGACCGGGTATTGGCACGGGCGCATCGCCGATGTGCATCACTGTCGGGGCACCCGGCTGGTCAAAAACAATGGCTTTCATGGTTGCCAATTGTAGGTTGGCCAACTGGCCTCGCCAGCCGTTTTGCGTGCGCTGTCGATGACCAGTGCACGCAATCCTAATTCAACGCCCCCATGGTTGCAGATAGTTGGAACCGCCATGGCATAGTCCAAAGGACAATCTATCGCTTGTACACTGCAAACGCCGAAACTGCAGGGCTGCGCGCGCGATTGCCGGCGCCATCGGTGGCAACCGCATAAAACGACACCGGACCGGCATATCCGGGTGGAATAACCCACTTGACGACAAATGGCGCCGCGGTTTTGATCGCAAACGGTTTGTCCGCGCCACCCGCAAAGAATTCAACCCTGGCCACGTTGACGTTATCCTTGACATCGGCCTGCACGTCCACCCATTCCTCGCCGTTGGTATACCCTTCTCCCGCAAATGGCTGTGAGATTTTTACGACGGGCGCCTTGTTGTCAATCGTAAACCGCACACTGGCGTCGGTGGTGTGATCCTGCTCAACACGGGTCAGTCGCAGTGTATATGGGCCTTCTTCAAAACCCTGCAAATTCAGTGTCTCCAGTGTACCGTTATCCACTTGATTGCTGTGATCGGGACCAATCGCGATCCAGGGGCCCTCGGGTGCAGGGTCAAAGCCTTTGGCAACCGCCAGACGGTAAGCAACCCACGACCCACCGCGCGCACTACCGCGTAGCTCAACCTGACCAATCTGGCCGTTTGTGCCGGTGATATTGGCGCTCACGTAACCACCGTTGGCCGGGAACGTAATTGCCACTTCAGAAGAGGTCGTCACGGATATCCCTGTGGCACCAACCGGTGGTTCCGGATACAGGCGTTTGCGATCTTCTTCCTTCAGACTATCCAGCCAGTCCCGAGCCTGGGGTGGGAACACGTAAAACAGCTTTTCTTCCACTTGTTCCGGCGGTGTGCCTGGTGGGGCAAGCTGACCGGTGGAGGTGATCACCGCCAATTTCTTTACGATCGAGCTGGTGACCTTTGGTTCAGTCCCGGGCAAAACCAGTTCGGAGATCGTGGGACAGTCACCGTTGGGGTTTAATCCGTCAATGGCGCACACACCAATTTGCTTTAGTCCGTCTGGTCGCGCAAACTGTTTGTTGGGTCGACCCTTGTGCAACAACTCCATCACGTCATTCCAGATTGGCGCCGCACCAGAAATTCCGGTTACGTCACGTGCCATCGGTGTGTTATCCGTATTGCCGACCCAAACTGCGGTGACAAAGTCGGGCGTGTAACCAACGGTCCAGTTGTCCTTGTTGTCATTGGTGGTTCCGGTCTTGACCGACGCATGCCGTCCGTTTTTCAGATCGAGTGGACTTGGATACCCAAAGGCCTCAGCGCGAGATTGCGGGTCATCCAGCATGGTGTCCAACATATAGGTCAACTGCTCACTTTTTGGCCCCAGCAGTTTGGGGTTTGAAGCCGGTTGAAAGTCATATAGCACCCGGCCCTGTTGATCTTCAACCCGCAAAATTGCCACCGGGTCGAGTTCGCGAAATCCGGGCTCGCGCTGATTGGTTGCCCGGGCAACGCCATTCATCGTGCCCCCGGTCGCAAACGTGCTGTAGACATAGGCCATATCCAACAACTTGACTTCGCCGCCCCCCAGGGTCAGGGCCAAGCCGTAGAAATCCGTGCCGCGCCGCAGATCTGTGATCCCCAGCTTATGGGCGGTGCGGATGACATTGCCGACGCCGGCGCGGTTCATCGCATCCACGGCCGGGATGTTGTAACTGCGCGCCAAGGCTACGCGCATGCGAATGGGTCCGTGATACTTGCGGTCATAGTTTTCAGGCGCGTAGGGCACATCACCTCCGGATGGAAACGGTGTGCGCACATCCCAGAACAGTGTCGCCGGCGAGGCATTCCCCTGGCGCAGCAACTCGATATACGTAATGGGCTTGAAACTTGATCCTGGTTGGCGCAACCCGAGTGCCACGTTAAACTTGCCGTCAATGACATCATTGTTGTAGTCCCGACTGCCCACCATGGCCAGAATTTCCCCAGTATCCGGTTTGAGCACGACCGCGGCGCCATTGTTTGCGTTCTTATTGGATCGTTGCAGGCTTAGGACTTGATCACTGACAATTGTGCGAATCTGCTCCTCCAAAACCGTGTCAACACTGGTCGTTATTTTTAGCCCACCGCGATACACCAGGTTGTAGGCTTGCTGCTGATCTATATTCAGGTGATCGGCAAGCAAGTCCACGGCTCGGTCACGCGCATACAGCGAAAAGTGCGGGCTTTTTATGTTTAAGCGCTGCTGGCGGGCGGCCAGGCGCATGTTCTCTGTTTTGGCCTGCTGGATTTGCTCTTCTGTGATGTTGCATCCCGGTATGCCGCCCTCGGTCAAACGCGCCGACATTCCATCCAGGATCGTTTCCTGTCGTGCCTTGGCATCCACCGGGCGGTCAAACGGATTTTGGGTGGGGAATTGCGGTATGGCCGCGAGCATGGCGCTTTCGGCAAGCGTCAGCGCGCTCGCTGATTTCGCAAAATAAATGCGCGCAGCCGCCTCGATACCGTAGGCAAGGCTGCCGTAGTTGTTTGTGTTGATGTACCACTCAAGGATTTGATTTTTGGAGTAGCGCCGGGTGATTTCCTGCGCCAGCAACACTTCCTTGATCTTACGTGTGTAATCCAGCCGCGCGCGCTCGTCGGAGGGGATAATGACGTTCTTGACCAACTGTTGGGTGATCGAGCTTCCACCCTGAGTTGCGCCACCCTGCAGGTTGCTTACGAAGGCGCGCGCGATGCCACGGATGTCAAAGCCCGGGTTTTCGTAAAACGTTTTGTCTTCGTTTGACACCGTCGCGCATACTAAAAATTTTGAAATATCGGTAAAGGTCACCCATTGGCGGTCCCCCGCTGTTGGATCAATGACTTCATACAGGAGCGTGCCCTTTCGGTCATATATACGCGTGGTCTGAAAGTCATCGCGCGCCGTTTGAACCTTTGTGGGGTCCGGCAGGTCGCGTGTGAAGTAGTTATAGACTCCGACCACACCCGCCGCGGCTGAGACCGGGATTGCAATGGCGATAGCCAGTCCGATGGCACCAAGGGCCGTGAGCGCTTGAAAAATACGCTTGCCGATGCTATTTTTGGCGCTGTGGCGGCGCCTCTGGCGCATGCGTATGAGATTCGCGGGTTTCACCGTCTCAGTTTAACATTTTTGAATGATGAATCAGCATATTTGCGAACCATCAGGGCCGCGCGTGTGACGCAGTCAACTTACGGGCGTGCCGGAAACGCGCCGGCCGGTGCGTACCAGTCGGAGACGTCTATCCCGGATGTCGTTTTGCCGGATTCCGCCTTTATCGGAATTAACTTGTGGCTTGGGCAACCCACTTTTAGGCCGCATTTGACAAATTCACTGTAGCCGCCGGCGAGTGTGCTATTGGGTGATTCAAGCAGGTAGGCAAAAACCGTGTAGTTCCCGGGCGGAACCGTTATTGACCACGCAGACTGATTCCTTGCCGTTTCGCTCGTAAAAATATCCCCGGTATCGGTATTTTTTGCAAAGATAGTCAGGGCTGGGATCCCACTGGAGGGATACTGTAGCTTGCCCGCAATTTTTGCCGTAACGATGCTTACGGTTGCCGTGTCAAGACGCCACTGTCCAACTTTGGCATCCCAGACCAGGGACCAAACCGCGTGATACTTTTGCGCGACCTGTCCCTTACCCGTTGCTTCGGCGGCTTTTAGCAGGACGCTCACGGTTCCGTTTGATCGTTGACGAATATCCGTTGCCTCTACGCTGGTTGTGGCTGAATAACCCGCTCTCCATGTCTCAAACGTTTGCTGCTTTTGATAACCCGGGCTCAGAAAGGGCCAGGCGTCGGCATACTTTTTATCGTTCAAAAATTGATAAAACTTTTCAACCGTCGGTGCCCGCATTTCAGGAAACCCTTCGCTCGTCGTGCTGACAGTAACCAGTTTGCCATCCGTCAGCTGGTAGTTGGTCGACGACAGCCCGCTTGCGCAACAATTTGGTTCGAACCCGGCATATTGTGGTTGCGAAATTTTGAGCAACCCAGCTTCCATAACTCCGCCAATTTTGTAGCCGGGAATGGTGGCAACCAATTGGGGCTTATCCGGGCCCGGTGCAAACAACAGCACAGCCAGATTGCCCGCAGTGCCTCCCGAGAACAGTGAAATAAGAGCTTCTTCGTGGCCGTCACCCGACACATCGCCATAGGCTATGCCGTCACCAAGCACGGCGAATCCCATACTTTCAGTATTGTTGACCGATATATATGGCCATTTGTTCAGGGATAAATGTTCAAGCGTGGTGTCAACCTTGAATGCCTTGTCAGTTGTCAAATACTTGCGCCAATCCACCAACCGCAGGTTGATGGCGGGCACGGCCGTTGGTTTTGGTGTGACCGTTGGTGGGATGGATGTGGGCGGGACGTTGGTGGCCGGGACTTGGGTCGAGACCAGCAGCGTGGCGGTTGGGTTTACCGGGGCCGAGGTGGGCAGTGAAATTGGCGTGAGCGTTGACGCTGCTGTAGTGGGCGCGACGGGTGGTGTATCCGGTAGGCGCTCATCGGCGCGCGGGGCGTCTCTTGGCGTGCAGGCACAGACCAGTAGGAGCGTTGCGACCAGAAGGAGGTATTTCATAATGACTTTGCTCTTGGATGAACTTCGCCCAGGCATTTGCAGATTATTGCCAGCTCATTTCCATGTCGTACTTAACCGTGCGTGATTCCGCCTGAGTAATAACCGGGTTCACCACAAAGCGCCCGTCGATAACGTGACAAAGATTGAACCCCGCCGCATCGGTCATTCGCAAACCCTGAAGTGCATCCGGGGCGATTCCCATGGCGATCCCCGGTGCACTCACGCACGGGATTCCGCCAAATAGACCGATATGGGAATAGTGAATATGCCCAAACAGCATGGCAATCGGCTTAACCCGGCTATTTAGCACCACCCGCTCCAGGGCATCCGCGTTTGTAAGCTGATATTTGGCGAACCGGCGGGTTGGTATGGGAAGCGGACAATGATGCAAGGCGAGTATTGTCGGCCCATCATGGTGCTGATCAAGCTCGGTGGCGAGCCATTGCAATTGGCCATCATCCAAATAGCCGTGGGTAAATTTTGGCACAAGCGTGTCAAGGACAAGAATCCGCTTTGTGCCGACAAATGTTTTGCCATGGCACGGATAATCTGAAATGCCGGGTATGGCAAGGAACGAACCGAGCTCGTGTTCAAAGGCGATCCGAAACTCGCGCCGAACGTCATGGTTCCCCAACGCAAACGCGGTGGGTATCTTGACCCGTGCCAGCAGTTGCTTAAGTCGGGCGTAACTGGCGGCCGGTTCGATCTCGTCGATGTTGTCACCGGTGATCAACATAAACGCGAGGGGCGTTTCCACGGTCAGGGCGGCGTCCACAACACGGGATGCACGCTCATAGCCATCCATGGTGTTGTAAAGCATGCCTTCCGGGCGCATGTGAATATCGGAAAGGTGGGCAAAACTGAAATCCGTGGACATTTTGAATAGAGTTGCAGCGTACCGATGCAAATGACACGCTATAGTTTACCCATGATCGATTATTCGGCCCGACTTTCAAAGGTTCAGTCTCGCATGCGCGATCTTGGCATCAACATGATGTTCCTGCCTTATTCGGCAAACTTGCACTACATCACCGGTATCGGCAGGGAGGAGCAAAACTTTGGCAACACCATGTATCCGGGTGACTGGATGACCGGCGGTTGGATACCTGCAGAGGGCTCGCCCGTTCTCACCTTACCGCGGATGCAAGCCGCATTTCACGGATCTCACGGCGCCCATGACGTGCGTGTGCTTCCGGATTCGGGTGATCCATTAATGCTCGTGCGTGACGTTTTGAGTTCGTTTCACATTCAAACGCCGGCCGTGATTGCCATTGAGGATCGGGCGCGGGCCGAAACCGTGTTGCATGTTCAATCACTCTTGCCCGGTGCACGCGTTTTGAGCGCATCAGCGATTATGAGACCGCTGCGCCTAATCAAGGATTCCGAGGAACTTGCCATATTGCGTGCAGCCGGCGCAATTACAGAGGTGGCATATGAGGCCACGCTGGCTCAAATCAAACCGGGCATGACTAATCTCGACCTGATTACCGAGGTGAATTTTCAGCTCAAGAAAGCGGGGTCTTTTGCGCCATCGTTCCAAACCTCCTTTTACAACATGGGACCAAATTTCCCGTTTGCATTTGGCAATACGGAAGAAATGATGCAGGTGCCGTTGTTGCCTCCTGTTGCCATTTGCTTTGACTTTGGTTCGGTCTTGGATGGCTATTGCTATGACTACGGCCGCGCGATATTTTTTGGAGCGCCGACCACGGAATATCGGCGCGTATTTGATCTGGTTAATGCCTCTCAGGCGGCCGGCATCGCCGCCCTAAAGTCGGGCAACACATGTGAGCAGGCGGACGCAATTGCACGGGCAGTAATAACGGATGCCGGTTATGGCGAGGGCTTTCGTCATCGTCTTGGTCATGGAATTGGAATGGATGTGCACGAACCGCCCTTTCTGACCAAAGGCAACACAACCGTGATGGAGCCGGGAATGTGTTTCACGGTTGAACCCAGCATAACGCTTCCTCATGTATTTAGCGCCCGCGTCGAAGACATAATCGTTGTTGGTGAACAGGGCGGAATTCCGCTGACATCGCGCTTTAAAGAACTCCGGGTGTTTTAGGCAATTTACCACCAGGCCGATGCCGTTTGTCCCGGCACTGGAAACGCTGCAAGGTCATCGTTCGTGCGGGTGACCGCCGCAGCATGCGCGGTGCCGTATGTGTCACATTCGCCCATTTCGTGGCCACCATGACTTTGGTCGGATCGTAAGAATGTGGCAAATCGATGACAAGTACAATTGCTGGCCGCCATGGAAGAGAAGCTCGCGAGTATTAAAGACCGTTACGAAGACCTGACCCGTCAGATGGCCGATCCTGATCTGGCCAATGACTACACGCGCTATTCCGAGGTTGCCAAGCAGCACAACGAACTCAAGGAAATCGTCGAAGTCATCAATCAGCGCGACAAGGCCATGCGAGATCTGGCTGAAAATAAGGAAATGGCAGCCGGCACGGACACAGATCTGGCTGAAATGGCTACAGCTGAAATACCCGGGTTGGAAAGCTCAATTATCGAACTCGACGGCCAGGTCAAGCAGTTGCTGGTGCCCAAAGATCCACGCGATGACAAAAATGTCATCGTGGAAATTCGCGCCGGAGCAGGTGGTGACGAGGCGGGTTTGTTTGCCGCGGAGCTTTATCGCCTATATACGCGCTATGCCGAGAATCGCCGCTGGAAGCACGAATTGATTGATCAGAGTGAAAGCGGAATTGGAGGGTTTAAGGAAGTTGTGTTTGAAATCAAGGGCAAGGGCGCCTATTCCAAACTCAAGTGGGAAAGCGGGGTGCACCGCGTGCAGCGGGTGCCGGCGACCGAATCCAGTGGGCGCATTCACACGAGTACCGTGACGGTTGCAGTTTTGCCCGAGGCCGAGGAAGTGGATATTCAAATTCCACTGACCGACCTTGACATTGGCACTCACCGTTCCCGCGGAGCCGGTGGGCAAAACGTGCAGAAAAACGAGAGCGCCGTTCGAATTACCCACAAACCCACGGGTATTGTGGTGGCTGTGCAAGATGAGCGCAGCCAGGGACAAAACCGGTTGCGCGCCATGAGCATCCTTCGGTCGCGGCTGTATGAGATGGAGCAGAATAAGCGCGACGCCGAGCTCTCGCAAAATCGCAAAGATCAGGTGGGTAGCGGCGAGCGAAATGAAAAGATTCGCACCTATAACTTTCCCCAGGGGCGCGTGACGGATCACCGTATCGGCAAGAGCATATTTAGCATCACTGCGGTCATGGATGGTGGCATCGAGGAATTTATCACCGAGCTTGGCGCCGATGACGTGGCCCGCAAGTTGGGCGAAGCCGTGGCGTGATCCCGGCGCTTCATCGTAAATGATGTACGCAGAGCGTGACCGACATGCCAACCATCCGTGAATGTCTGCACAAGGTGGCTGGCCGATTTGATGCCGCTCGTCTTGATCAACCCAATATGCTTGCCCGCAGCCTGGTTGCGCACACCGTGGGAAGGGCGCGGGAATGGGTGCTGGCCCATGATGAAGAAGAACTGATGTCTTCGCAGATTGCGCAACTGGAAGGCTATGTCACGCGAATTATGGCGCATGAGCCGCTGGCTTACGTCGTCCGGCAGCGGGCTTTTTATGGCATGAATCTGTTTGTAGACGATCGTGTGCTTATTCCACGCCCTGAGACTGAGCTGTTGGTTGAGCTCGTTTGCGAGAAGACAGCTCGATTGGCGGGCTTGGCCGGGGGCCAACCCATTCATATCCTCGAGATCGGCACCGGCTCCGGTGCGGCCATAATTGCCATTGCACGTGAGCTACCTCACGTTAACGTGCTCGCAACCGACATCAGCGCGAATGCGCTGGAGGTTGCCCAACTGAACGCAGCAAATCAAGGCGTGGCGCATCGACTTGTTCTTGTGCGGTCAAACCTTCTGGAAGACCTTGAGCAGCTCGTGTTGGATCAAGTAACCATTCTGATCGCCAATTTACCGTATATCGCACCCGCCGAGATAGCGGCGTTGCAGACTGAGATTGTCAACCATGAGCCTCACGTCGCCTTGGACGGTGGCGGAACTGATGGACTGGAACTCATTCGAACATTGCTGAGCCAAATAAAGCTGCGATGTAGCAATGGCCGATTGCGTGGTGTGTATTTGGAACACGGCGCTTTACAAGGGTCCGCCGCCCTGGCGGCAGCTCGTGTCGTTTTTAGCGATACAGTGCTCCGAACCGTCAAGGATCTGGCCGGTCTGGATCGTGTATTGGCAATCGAGTTTTAGCTATCCAACGACTGCGCTGGCGGCTGCAATGTCTTCCACGGCCAAGCCATTCGACTTAAAGAACGTTATGCACGTCGGATCATAGGCCACACTCCTGGCACCCGATGCCAACTCGCCCAAGTCCGCTATGATCTGCTTGGCGTGCCATTCACCAGCCGCGATGGGTATCAATAAGTCACCGGCTTCATGAAGTGCCGCATCTCGATTGTCCACAAACACCTGTGCGCGGTTGAGCAGGTTGGTGTCAACTTCCCGCATCCTTGGTGTATACGCACCAATCGCGTTTATATGCGTGCCGGGTTTTAACCAATTACCAAATAGAACGGGCTCACTGCTGGTGGTGCTGGTGACGATGACATCGGCCCACTGCGCGGTCTGTTCGGCGAGACCGGTCGCGGACACGTAGGCTCTGGTCTGGTCTCGTGACTGCAACTGTTTGGCGAGCGTTGCCGCGCCCGGCCCACGACTGACAATGCGCACTTCGCGTATCTCACGCACGGCACATACGGCCTCAATTTGAAGGGCGGCTTGACCACCCGCTCCAAAAATTGCAAGGTTATGTGCGTTTGGATTGGCCAACAGTTGGGTGGCAAGCCCAGTGACCGCGCCAGTTCGCAAAGCAGTCAAAAAAGTGCCTTCCAGGAGTGCGCGTGGCTCGCCGGTTTCGGCCTTAAACAGGGTTACCAAGGCGTGAATCGTTGGCAAGCCGCGCGCCGAATTACCGGTGAATATGTGAACCACTTTTTGACCCAGCGACGCACGCAGTTCCGGGCCTGCCGCGATATGCGCCGGCATAAACAAACTAAGCCCGTCCGGTGTGGGCATTCCAAGCCGCACCGGCATGGTGACCTGACCGGCGTGCAGCGCAACAAACGCCTGGCGCATGACTTCGATGGCGCGCGTCATGGGCAGGGCTGCACGAATATCGTCTGCAGTGTAGTAGGGAAGTTGCATGGTCGCTATTGTAGAGAGCCGAATGTAGTGGAGTACAAGTCGCTAGAACATTTGTGCTAAACTCGGCCAAATTCCCATGTCTCAAGACAAAATTTCCGTGCGCGGTGCACGTGTTCACAACCTTAAGAACGTATCGGTGGATATACCGCGCGACAAGCTGGTGGTCATCACCGGGCTGAGCGGATCCGGCAAGAGTTCACTCGCGTTTGACACCATCTTCGCAGAGGGCCAACGACGCTATGTAGAAAGTCTCAGCGCATATGCCCGGCAGTTTCTTGGACAGATGGACAAACCGGATGTTGACAGCATCGACGGACTGAGCCCGGCCGTCAGCATCGATCAGAAGGGGGCCAGCCATAACCCCCGAAGTACGGTTGGCACAGTTACCGAGATATATGACTACTTGCGATTGATGTTTGCGCGCATTGGCGTGCAATACAGCCCGGTCACCGGTCAGTTGTTGCAGCAGCAGAGCGCCGAACAAATTGTGGACCACATCAGTGCCCTGCCACCCGGAACGCGCGTTCAAATTCTGGCCCCAATCATTCGAGAGAAAAAAGGACACCATCAAAACGTGTTTGATGATGTCAAGAAGCAGGGTTTTGTACGCGTCCGAGTGGATGGTGAGATCAAGGATATCGGCGATGAATTTGAACTGGATCGCTACAAGATTCACAACATCGAAATTGTGATTGATCGCCTGGTCCTTGTTGCTGCCGGCACCGAGGAACACACCCAGTTCATGACGCGTCTTAATGACTCGATTGAAACCGCGCTCAAACTTGGTGATGGCTTTGTCATTGCCATGACCGACGCCGGCGCGGCGCCCGACGCAGCGCGACCATCCGAGGGTAAGGCGCCCGCCACCCGCATGGCCACCCGGTCAAGCAATGCCGATCTGCTGTTTAGTGAGAAGCGGGTTGACCCGGCAACAGGTATCAGCTACCCCGAACTTGAACCCCGGCATTTTTCGTTTAACGCACCAGACGGCGCCTGCCCGGAGTGCCAGGGTCTGGGCAGCAAAATGGAGTTTGACCCGGCCTTGATCGTGCCAAACCCGGAGCTGACGATCGATGACGGCGCGATTGCGCCAATGACCAGCTCCGATGACGAAGGCTATTACGCGCAGTTGCTGTCAAACGTGTGCAAGCATCACAAGGTCGCCATGAACGTGGCCTGGAGCAAGCTACCGGATGATGCGCGCAAAAAACTCATGTACGGCAGCGGTGAAGAGCGCATTCGGATGCATTACACCAACCGCATGGGCGAGAGCCGGCAATATGACATCACGTGGGACGGTGTCGTGAACAATCTAATGCGCCGTCACCGAGAGAGCAACAGCGACTTTGTAAAGGAGAAGCTGGAAGAATATATGACCCACCGCACGTGCCCGACGTGCGGTGGCAAGCGTTTGAAACCCTGGGTATTGGCTGTCCGGATCGGCGACACAAATGTTGATGACGTGTGTCGTATGTCCATACTGCAGGCGTTGGGTTGGGTGAATTCGCTTGGCATCGCGGAAGATGAGCAGGGTCGTGGCGAGCGTAAGAACGGCGCGCCGGCTCGTGGTCGGGATGTGGCTCCTTCACACAAGCTGGAGCTGAGTGCACGGGACCAAAAGATCGCACGGCAAATCGTCAAGGAAATTCGCGCACGGCTGGGCTTCTTAAACGACGTGGGATTGGACTACCTAAACCTTTCGCGCGCGGCCATGACGCTCAGTGGCGGTGAAAGCCAGCGCATACGGCTGGCCACTCAGGTTGGCTCTCAGCTGATGGGGGTGCTGTATGTGCTGGATGAGCCATCGATTGGGTTGCATCAGCGCGATCAGCAGCGGCTGATTACAACGCTCAAACACATGCGCGACCTGGGCAACACGGTTCTGGTTGTTGAGCACGACGACGACACCATGAAGGCATCCGATTGGATTATCGACATGGGTCTGGGGGCCGGCGAGCATGGTGGCAACGTGATTGCCACGGGCACGGTGCCTGATCTAATGAAGCATAAGCTCTCCATTACGGGTCAGTATTTGAGCGGGCGCAAGTTTATCCCGGTTCCAGCGACGCGACGGGCGGGCAATGGCAAAAAAATAACAATACGCAACGCCTCCGAGAATAATCTCAAAAACGTTAGCGTCGATATCCCGCTGGGCAAACTGGTGGTAGTGACGGGCGTTAGTGGCAGCGGCAAGAGTTCCCTGGTGGTCGAGTGTTTGTATAAGGCGTTGTCGAACAAGCTGAATGGCAGCATGGAACGCCCGGGCAATGTAAAGGACATAACCGGTATCGATGCGCTTGACAAGATCATCAATATTGATCAACAGCCCATTGGCCGAACGCCACGCAGCAACCCCGCCACATACACCGGTCTGTGGTCACCGCTTCGCGAGCTATTTTCCGAGCTCAATGAATCCAAGCTTCGCGGCTATAAGAGTGGACGTTTTTCATTCAATGTAAAGGGTGGGCGCTGCGAAACCTGCGAGGGACAAGGTGTGATGCAGATTCAAATGCAGTTTATGCCGGACATCTACGTGCAGTGTGACGTTTGCAAAGGCTCGCGCTTTAACCGTGAAACGCTCCAAGTCAAATTTCGCCATAAGAGCATTGCGGAAGTGCTCGATATGACCATCAGCGAGGCGCATGAGTTCTTCAAGGACATCCCGCCATTGGCACGTAAATTGGATACATTGATTGAGGTGGGGCTCGGTTATGTCAAGCTGGGTCAACCCGCCACCACCCTAAGCGGTGGAGAGGCTCAGCGGGTCAAGCTGTCACGTGAGTTGAGCAAACGTGCGACCGGCCGCACAATTTATGTGTTGGACGAGCCCTCGGTGGGACTGCACCAGGCTGACGTTCACCGCCTGATCGAGGTGATCGGAAAATTGGTTGATGATGGCAACAGCGTGGTGGTTATCGAGCACCATTTGGATATCATCAAGGTGGCCGATTGGATCATCGACTTGGGTCCCGAAGGCGGAGATGGCGGCGGTACCATCGTCGCCCAGGGCATGCCCGAAGATATCGTCAAGGTGCCGGCTTCATACACCGGTCATTTTCTGCAGCCGGTACTCACTGCCGTCCACGGTGAACTGGTTGCAAAGAAAGGACGTAAAAAGCTGGCGGTGGCATAGCGCCCGGTAGATCGCGTGGCGCACGCGCGTACCGGGTCGCATGCCGTTGGAATTCCCAGTGCCCTGATAAACTGACCCCTACCACCAGTTATGGCTCACAGTCACACCCATGAACATGCCCCGACCAACTTCGGCAAGGCCTTTGCCATTGGGGTCACCCTTAACATATCTTATGTTGTCGTAGGCGTGATTTTTGGGAACCTTGCCCATTCTCTGGCTCTGGTGGCCGATGCCTGGCACAATCTGGGCGACGTTCTGGGTTTGCTGCTTGCTTGGGGCGCCGGTGTATTGGCGCGGCGAAACCCAACCATGCGCCGCACCTATGGATTTCGCCGCACCTCAATTTTGGCGGCACTGGTCAATGCAGTGGTGTTGTTGATCGCGGTTGGCGGAATCGCGTGGGAGGCTGTTCAGCGGATTGCCAATCCAACGCCAATAGCTGACCTCACCGTTATGGTGGTGGCCGCAATCGGAATCCTGGTAAATGGTCTTACTGCGTGGCTGTTTATGTCCGGCCAGAAAGAGGATCTCAATATTCGTGGCGCCTTTATGCACATGGCCAGTGATGCCGTGCTTTCACTTGGTGTTGTCATCGCTGCAACCGTGATTAGGTTTACCGGCTGGTCGTGGTTGGATCCAGCCATGAGCCTTGTGCTGGTTGCCGTCATCACAGTGGGCACCTGGGGACTGCTGCGCGAGGCGACCAATCTTGCCCTCGATGGTGTGCCCGACGGCGTTGATGCACATAAGGTGGAATCCTATTTGGCCACGCTGCCAGGAGTGAACAACGTGCACGATCTGCATATTTGGGGGATGAGCACAACCGAAACCGCGTTGACGGTCCATCTTGTCAAATCCGAAGCACGCATCGACGATGCCTTTCTATCTCACGTTTGCAGTACGTTGCACGATGACTTTGGAATTGAGCACGCCACTTTGCAACTGGAAAACGGCGATGCCGAGTGTTCTGGTTGCCATCCCTTCAGCGTGCAGTCGGAGGTGGTCGCAAATCACCGGTGATGTCGGTCAGCATGTTGATACGTTAAAGACTGCTAAACTTCAATTTTCCGCCACTAATTATGAAACCCAATTCGCTAACTTCAACCTGGGTGCCCGTCGTTATCAGCGTGATGCTGTCTGCATGTTCATTAATCCCGCTGAATAGACCGACACCAACCCCATCAGGTGACCCCATCCCAACCCGCCCAGTTCAACCCCTGCCGACCGGGTCCGCCGCGGATGCATCGCCGACCCAAGCCGTCCCAAAGGTCATTGCGACGCTGCCAAATCCGGCGACCTCCGTCGTTGCCGCCACCAAGCCAACCACATCCACCACCGCCCCCAAGGCTACGGCAATTCCCGGCAAGCCCGCCGAGCCGTGCATCTTTAAGGCGACGTTTGTCCTGGACGTAAACGTGCCTGATGGCACCCAATTTCCACCGGGCGCGCAGTTCACCAAGACCTGGCGTGTGCGCAACGACAGCAATTGTGCATGGGGCGCAGGCAGCGATGTCAAGGGCATGATCACCGTTGATGGCGAGAAACTCGCCAAGGTCAACACGGTGGATTTTCCTGAACCAATACAGCCGGGCCAGACTATCGAGGTATCCATCCCCATGCTCGCGCCAGACAAGGAAGGAACCTATAAGAGTGAGTGGTTGTTCGCCGCGGTCAACGGTGCAAGCTTTGGCGTTGGTAAGAACGGTGAGCTGCCGCTCAGTGCCCAGATTGTTGTCAACAAAAATGCGACGGTTCCGCCAGCGGGTGGCGCACCAGTTGCGAACTGCACGGTTAAGGTCGGGTTTGTGGCGGATGTATCCATCCCAGACAATACCAAAGTGACGCAAGGCAGCAAATTTACCAAGACATGGCGTCTACGCAATGATGGCACGTGTCCGTGGGGTCCCGGAACCACAGTGGATACCTTTGCCTTCTCGGGTGGCGACAAGCTTGGCGCGAGTGATTCCACGTCTCTTCCAGCAGCCAAGCCAGGTGAGGTGAAGGATATTTCCGTGGACTTTACCGCTCCCAATGCAATCGGCACATTTAGGAGCGAGTGGAAACTCAAAAAGTCTGATGGTGGGTTGGTCGGGCTTGGCGCGAATGGCGGCGTTGCCATGTATGTTCTTGTAAACGTCAAATAATGTGAGCGGAACCGGGTTAATGTGCGTGCTGCTTCATCACGCATAGCACCGTGCCGTCTATGGCGACAAAACTATTTCGCACGAATTCATTTCAGCGCTCGTTTGATGCCCGCGTGGTTGGAATGACCACGCATCAGGGCAAGCCCGCGGTCATCCTCGACCAAACGGGGTTTTATCCGTCGGCAGGCGGCCAACCCAATGACACGGGCATCATTGCAAAGTATCCGGTGACGGACGTCGTGGAACGCGATGACGGCGAAATCATCCACGTCCTTGATACCGCACGTGACACCGTGCCGTGGCAACCGGCTGACTCCGTCCACGGCAGTGTTTTTTGGCCGCGTCGGTGGGATCATATGCAGCAGCATAGCGGCCAGCATGTACTAAGCGCGGCATTTGTTCGCGCTTGTGGTTTGGATACGCTGTCCGTTCATATCAGCGCGGACTACAACACCTTGGACCTGGGTACCGGGGCACTCACGCGTGATCACGTGCAGGCTGCCGAGGATGCGGCCAATCAGTGTATCTTTGACAATCGTCTTTTCAAGATTTACGAGGTAAGTGATGCAGATTTGCCAGGTATCCCGTTGCGCAAGGCGCCCAAGGTGTCGGGTCTTATCCGTATTGTCGAAATAGACGGCTTTGACTTTAGCGCTTGTGGGGGCACCCACGTTGGCAGTGCGGGTCAGATCGGGCAGATCAAAATCGAGCGGGCGGATAAAAAGGGCAATGAGACGCGTGTTACGTTCCGCTGCGGTGTTCGGGCGCTTGCGCATCATCGGGCGCTAAATGACGTTGTCGGGCGCCTCGGCACCGGATTAAACGTTGGTTTATCGGACCTGGAAACGCAGGTTTCCAAGATGCGCGATGAGTCAAAATCGTTGCAAAAACAGCTGGCCGAGGCGCAGGCTCTGCTTTTGAGGCATGATGCTGCGCAGCTTATTGGACGCACACCGGCAAACGCGGATACGGGAATTCGCACGATCCTGGCCACGCCTGCCAACCACGACATGATTCAGTTGCGCACCCTTGCAAAGGCACTGTGTGAAACATCGGGAATTATCGCGATTCTGGGTTCGCTCAGTTTGGAAAATAATCGCGCCCAGTTTTGCTTTGCCCGGAGCGCCAATTTGGCGGTTGATGTGCGCCCGGCGCTCAAGCTTTCGCTGGGCGCCTTTTCCGACCCTGGCGCAAAGGGAGGCGGCTCCGCTGATCTTGCGCAGGGATCTGCGCCTACCAGCAACGCCATGGCATTTGAATCGGCGCTTGACCAGGCACGCGCGTGGGTGATCGCGACGAGCTCCGGCACGGTAGTTTCGGTCTGACGACGACCGCGATCATTGGCTTTGCACATGCGTTTGGTAACATTGCGCAATGGCGGATGCTCCACAAAAAACGATTACCGTTAAATTCATCGTAGATGGCAATGAGGTCGGAATGCTTTTGCTTTCTCCAAAAAATTTCAGCACCGGCAGCACCGGATACTTTGGCACGGGAAAGGTCTCCTTTGGTGATGATGCCGAGAAGGGTTATCAAGTCCAGGTTCAAGCGATAAAAATCGGCAGCAAACCGATTGCAGCAAAGACAAAGTAAGGGATTGATGCGCATACTGGTAACCGGCGGCGCCGGCTTTATTGGCTCCCATCTGTGTGAGCGCTTGCTCGGCGAGGGTCATTCGGTGCTCGCGGTTGACAACTTTATTACAGGCGCACGGCGCAACGTGGCACACTTGCTGGCAAATGAGCGGTTCGAACTTAGCGAACAAGATATCAACAAGGGCCTCGCGGTAACCGGTGGGTTTGACGCCGTTATGAATTTGGCGTCGCCCGCCAGTCCGGTTGGGTATCTCGACAATCCGATCGAAACGCTCATGGTTGGCTCGCATGGAATACACCATGCACTTGAGGTGGCACTCAAAAATGACGCCCGGTTTTTGCAGGCCAGCACAAGCGAGGTCTATGGGGATCCCCTGGAGCACCCGCAACGCGAGAGCTATTGGGGAAATGTCAATTGCATCGGTGTGCGCAGCGTTTATGACGAGAGCAAGCGCTTTGCAGAGGCCATGACCATGGCTTATCACCGCAAATATGGCTTGCGTACGCGTCTCATTCGCATTTTTAACACCTACGGACCCCGCATGGCGCTGGATGACGGACGTGTGGTTCCAAACTTCGTCAAGCAGGCCGTTCAAAATGCCCCGCTCACCGTCTACGGTGATGGTCTGGCAACGCGATCATTCACCTACGTGAGCGACTTGGTTGAAGGCATGCTGCGCCTGTTATGGAGCGATGAAGTAAACCCGGTCAATATTGGCAATCCGCGCGAGATGACCGTGACCGAGTTTGCCGAGGCTGTGTTGGTTGCCGCCGGTTCAGAGTGTCAGAGCAAGATCGTGCATGTGACGCCCGCTGCAGATCGCATTTCAGACGACCCTCAGCGTCGTCGTCCGGATATTACCCGCGCGCGGACGATCCTGGGCTGGGAGCCGAGGGTGAGTTTGGAAGATGGCTTGAAGACGACACTGAGCTACTTTCGTCAGGCAGTCGTATAAGACCCGGCGTGTTATGCGCGCGTACGCTGCTTTGCCTCGGCCCACAGCTCGAGCAACGCGGAAGATGTCATCGTCTTCATCTCCTGTCCGCGGTCATCAACCAGGCGTTCAACAACGCTAAAGCGTTTTGCAAACTTGGCGCAGGCGGCGCGTAATGCGCTTTCGGCATCCACGTGATAGCCATTGGCAACCACTGCGAGGGTGAATAGCAAATCCCCCAACTCTTCGAACCTTTGCTGCTCATCACGGGCGGCCAGCGTTTCTTGCAACTCCTCGCGCACCTTGGCAAGCCGCTGCTCCGGCGTGTCCCATCTAAATCCGCTTCGTTCGACCCGCGCGCCCATCTTTTGAGCCTTAGCCAGCGCGGGCAGAGCGCGGGCAATCCCGTCCAGCGCGCCTTTGCGTGTCTCGCCTTTATTTTTGCGCTCGGACTTCTTGATGGTTTCCCAATTAATCAACACTTGGGCGGCATCCGCGACATGGACGTCGCCGAATACATGCGGGTGTCGGCGCTTTAGCTTGGCGTCAATTGACTCAATGACGTCGATCATGCGAAACTCTTCGGCCTCTGTGGCGATTTGCACCTGGAGTACGATATTGAAAAGCAGGTCGCCCAGTTCTTCTTTTAGTGCGGGCATATCGTCCTGATCAATCGTCTGCAGTGTTTCATATGCCTCTTCAAGCAATGTGTTGCGCAGGCTGGCATGGGTTTGCTCCTGGTCCCACGGGCAACCCTCCGGCGCCCGCAGATGGGCGGTCGTTTCTTGCAGGCGTGCAAAACTGCTTATTGCGCTTGATGCCGTCACATACAGCGAGGTCAGGTGGTCGAACCAGTCGCCGTGGTCAAGTTCCGCCAGGGGCAGCCACCGCACCGCATCACTGGACCCGACACCGGTCGTGCCACGCCTCTCGCCGCCAACCACGCAAACCATGTGCCTTGGGCCATACTGGTTCATCAAAGTAAGCTTGACGTTGCTGGCGACTGCGCGGGAGTAGATTTGTCCGATGATGACGGGACGATCCGGATCAAGCGCGGGATGATGCGCAACCGCCAGATCCAGCGCATCGCAAAGTTGCAACCCGTTCATAGGGTCGGCGATGACAGGCATGTCAGGAGTAGCCAAGGCCGCAACCGTTAGCGCTTCGAGGGTTGGCTCAACATAGCTCAAACCGCCAATAACGCGTGTGGATACGCCTTCAAGGCGGGCTTGGGCCAACAGCAGCGAGGTGGTCTTTTCACCAAACAGTGGGTGCCCGGGCACGGCATACACCACATTGCCCTTGCGGGCCACGCGCATAATGGCGGTCACAATCGCGGCGTAAACGTCGTCGAAGGCGGCATGCTTTCGGTACAAGTGATCAAAGCTGCGCACAACCGTGCGCTTGGGGAACCCGGCCACGGTCGGGTGTCGGCGGGTGCGCACATACACGAGTTTGGCGCGCGAAATCACCCCCCAGGCTTCACGCGTCAGTAGGTTTGGATCACCGGGGCCAAGACCAAGAATTGTAATCATGTGGTGGTTAAACGTGTCGATTGAGCCTAAGGAAAAAGATGAGACCAACTACGGCTAATGCGCCTTGAATTCCAAAAATCCATGGCAATGGCGTCGCCAACAAACTGTCCAAAGGATTAATACCCGAAGGCGGGCCATTGGTACTTGAAGGCGTTGTGTTCATTGGTAGTACGACTCGGGTGGGCACTGGAGCATCAGGTGCAACGGTCGCTTCCACGTAGAACGGCGTTGCAGTCGCACCGGATGCCACGGTTGGCGTTGGTGTGGCGGCAGTTGGTCGTGATGGCGTCGTCCGCGCAAGAACGGTACGAACTGCAAATACCGGGATGGCCGTTCCCGAATCGGTAATGATGCGCCCGGGCGCCAAAAGTGTGTCGGACTCTATGCTGGCACTCCCGACGTCGGGCACGGCACCGGGATTTACAACGCGGGCCCCCAACCCTTCCGGCGTGGGAGCAATAGCGTTTGGATCAAACATGATTTTGCTGCTTGACTCCGCAACATGCCCCAACGCATCACGAAATTGTGCGTATACAGTCTGGATGCCGGGCGTGTTTTCCAGTGAAAAGGCGATCAGCCGTTCAAACGGTTGCCAATCAGCGCCAACAAAATCGCTCCTCGTGCTCAAACGCATGTCCGTCACTTTTCCGATTGTGCTGTTACCGGGATCGCTATTTGGTGAAATATCTTCCTGTGACACGCGCACAGCCACTGAAGTATCCTGAGTTACCGCGGCGCCATCATTCAAGAAGAGCGGCAACACGTTTGGTTGCGCGCCAAACAAGATCGAAAAGTAGATCTGGTTTCCAATCTGTGTTGCGCCAATCCCAACTTCGCGAACGCGTGGGCTGAGTAATAGTTTTAGTTGTTGGGGCTCGCCCACGATGATGTCCAACGCGTCTTCAAACCGGGATGCCACCACGAGACTCTCTGCGACGACGCGGCGACCCGCCCAGGCACCAAAGCCCGCATCTGCGGTTCGTTTGCCGGTGTCTGAACCGTCCGTTCCGACCTCTTGTACTCGACGGTGGCTGGCCATATCGTCGGTTTGGCGTTGCGCCGCATGCTCCAGGATTGAGCTATACGCCACGGGAATGCCGCCGTTTTGCAACCGGACGTGATTAATCTGTGCCACCCAATTCGTCTTGTTGAACGATTGGGCCATCGCAGGACGACCCCATCCGGCGCCAGGTAATGCCCATAGCAACCCAACTACAGACGCGAGAAGGGTACGCTTTATCAGGTGTGTCAATCCGAAATCCTTACAGTGCCGATTTCCACCTCGTCACCAGCGGGCAGCGCGTGGACTCCCACAACGTTTAGTCGGCGACCATTATCTTGCGGATCATAAACACCCACCCGCAGCGTGTAATCGCCGACTGGCAGCTGGTCCGGGATGAGCAGGGAGAAGGGATCCTGTAGTGATTCCCCGGGCTTCCACTGTGTCATGGGCACGAGCGCATTGAGCGAAACCTTGTCGCGTTGAAAGACGGGTCGGCCAGCCGCATCAAATACATGAACGTAAACCTTGTAGCTGCGCGGCAATCGCGCCTGTGGTTGCCAGCGCAATATGACCCCCAGCCCATGACCACGCAAAGCCACATCGGGTATCCACACGCCGGTCAACGCCAATTGACCATCAAACAGCGCGCGTTCGGATTGAATCTCGGGTGTTACTACGGGCCAGCGCCGAACCCGGTAAAGCGGCAACGTAATGGATCCAAAACTGGTTTGCCCCAACTCATAGCCGTTGTTCCAAAGTGTGCTCTCAACCAGTCGCTGCGGATCCACCACATCATCCTGCCAAAGCATGAGGCGCACCCGTTGGATCGGCGCAGCGTTTAGGTCATGAAGCACCGTCTCATTACTGCGTAAAACACCGTGCAAATCATAAGGTGCCGCGCGCAATTGCGGCAAACCGGGCAATCGCAGAGATTCAAGCTGCCAATAGTAACGAATTGCAAAATTATCCCGACTCATTAACACGGCGTCGCCGGAAGCCAAACCATCGACAACGTGCCGAACCGCCGCCCGCGTATCATCGCGTTGTACAGCCGCGGTTGTATATTCGGATAGTATTGCCGGCAGCCACAAGCCCGCTAATATGATGGCCGTAATTGCGGGTGAGACCATCAGCTGCGTGACCCGGGTGGCGGGTTGGGTGCCGGCTGCCAACGCGACGCGTCCCGAAGGGGCTCCAACCAGGGCAAGTAGCAGGAGTGGCGTAGCGAATATCAGGTAGCGTGGGTGAAAAACGGAGCTGGAAGGGAAGAATAACCTGATGAATATCGCGGCCACAACAACCGCGCCGAATCCAGCGCATAAGAGCGTGGCCAGGTACGCCAATTTCCTCGTGAGTGCGTGTCTGACGATCATCGCTACAAAAGTAAACAACAGGCCACCAAGGGACCACCACGCAAGTGGAATGACCAGTCCACCAGTTTGAAACGCTTCAAACCATTCCAGTATTCGGCCATCAATGGTATTAACGGGCGAGAAAAATCCGTCGTTGTATGAAAACCCCTGTCGTGCATAGACCAGCCACGGCAGGGTGGAACCAACAATACTTATACCCGCGATGCAATAGTCACGGAGCACCATGCGCCAATTGAACGTGCGACGCAGATAACCGTTCCCAGTATGAATCAACACCAGCAGTCCCTGGACGACCAGAAGAAATACCGCGTAATAATGAGTCTGAAGCGCCAAACCAATCAAAACGCTGGACAAAATGAGCGGGCGGGCGCCTCGATTTGGCCGCCTGATCCAAAGCCACAAGCAAAACATGCTTGCCGTGCACAGCGTGCACAGCAGCGCATACATGCGTGTTTCTTGCGCATACCAAACTGCCATGGGGTTGAAAGTCCACAGTAGTGCCCCCAACATGGCGAGCACCGACCGGCCAGGTCGCGCTAACGCGCGTCCAAATTTGATAAGGACGGATACCGTGACAACGTCTGCCAGTACCGAGGGCAGGCGCAGCGCAAATTCCGTCATACCCGCAACGCCGATCCATCCATGCAGGAGGGCGTAATAGAGCACCGGGCTGCGGTCCCCAGCCGTCTCTTCGAACATTTGTGAAAGTGGCAACTGTGCTAGGTGCCAGCTCCAACCCTCATCAAACCACAGACTCTGTTGCCCAAGCTGGATCAGACGCAGTCCAAAGGCCATCACAATAATCAGGAACGCAAGAAGGTGCTTTCTACGGCTACTCAAACCCAAGACCGCGCTCCTTGAGGCTGACGTATTTGTTCTGCGCAATGACGAGGTGGTCGAGTACCTCGATATCCAACAGTTTGCCGGCGCTAACCAGCTGGCGTGTCACATTTATGTCTTCTGCGCTTGGCGTCGGGTCGCCGCTCGGGTGGTTGTGTGCCACCACGATGCAAGCACAATTGCTGCGGATTGCGTCCTTGAACACTTCACCGACGCGCATGCTTGCGCTGTTCAGGCTGCCTTTGTAAATCATCGGTATGCCCAGCACTTTATTCCGTGTATCCAGCATGAGGGTTCGCACCTCTTCCTGTTCGGCGAGTCCCATCTCCAGCATCAGCACTTGCGCGGCATCGGCCGGGGTTTTGACAAACATGCGCAGTTCCTGTCCGCTAAAGGCCATGCGTTTACCCAGTTCGAGCACGGCCTTTAGCGTAATCGCCTTCACCTGACCCATGCCATGAACATTCTGTAGATCGCGCACATCCGCGCGCGCCAACCCACTCAGACCGCCAAAGTGCTGCAGCAGGTTGTCTGCCAAGGCCAACACGCCGACCCCGCGCGGACCAGTCCTGAGGATAATCGCCAGCAATTCGCGCTGGCTGATGCCGCTTGCCCCAATATGGGCCAGTCTTTCCCGCGGGCGCTCCCCTTCAGGCAAATCTGCAATTAAAACGCGATACTCGGGTCGGGGCTCGTTAATGTCGACCAGTATAATCCGTTAACGCTTCATGCTTGAGAACCTAAGCAACATAATTATTATCGCTTCGGCTGTGGTTGGCGCAATTGCCGCAGCTTTGTTCGGCGGTCTAACCGTATGGGCATTTCGCGACATCCGATCTCGTTCACGCGACATTCTGGTACAGATTCTGGCGACGGTTATGGTCGCACTTATTCCTATCGCCGGGATATTGGTCTATCTCATGTTGCGACCACGTGAGACGCTTCAGGATCAATATGTTCGTGCGCTGGAAGAAGAAAGCCTGCTGAGCGCCATTGAGCACCAGGAGTTTTGCCCAAGCTGCACGCGCCGCGTTGATGACGAGATGAGGTTTTGTCCCAGTTGCCACACCAAACTGCGCAATGACTGCCCAAATTGCGGCAAGGCTGTGCATTTGTCATGGGATTTGTGCCCGTATTGCGGAAATGGACTGAGACCAGAGGCCCCCACCGTTACCAAGGCCAGCATCCGCCAGACCCAAGTGCCGGCACCGAAGCCGCAACCACCCAGGCAAACGACACTGCCAGAACCCGCCGTGCGCCAAGTACCACCCGCCAGACCGGTTTCAGCACCGGTCGCTCAACCTGCAGACATCTTGATTCAGGACCCGGTCTCGCCTCGCACAGTGGTTATGCCACCGGTTGGTAACCCAACACGAACAAATGGGTTGACGGGCATTCTTGACAAACTAGGCGGAGCCGTCGAAGGCGTTGTGAACAAGGTAAGTTCGGCTAAACCGGCCGGCAAGCCCGAAGAACTCGAATAACAGTTCTGCACTACAATTTCCGAATGTCAAAAAACGTCGGATTTGTAGGTGTCGGCACCATCGGCGAGCCGATGGCTGCATCGCTGCTGCGCAACGGATTTCAGCTTACCATTTGTCCGCACACAAATCTTGAGCCGGTTGAGCGGCTGCGCGCATTGGGCGCCCATGTTGTCGCCAGCCCCCGCGACGTTGGTGCAGTGTCCGATGTGATCGTTACCTGTGTGCCCAATTCGCCACAGGTTGATGAAGTGTGTCTGGGGCCAAACGGCATTGTGTTGGGAGCTCGACCTGGAACCGTGATCTTGGACGCGAGTACGATTGCGCCGACTGAAAGCCAGCGAATCGCCGCCGCGCTAAAACTACGTGATATTGACTTTATGGACTGCCCAATGTCCGGCGGGCCCGCGCGTGCCAAGACAGGTGAGCTGACCTTTATGGTTGGTGGTGATGCTGCCGCCTTCGAAAAGGCATTGCCAGTCCTGCAGGGCATGGGGAAATCAATCACCCATATGGGCGAGGTTGGTTCTGGCGAAGTGGTCAAATTGGTCAATCAGGCCATCCTTGCAAGCCTTATGATCGGTATGGCGGAAGCCTTTACCATGGGGGTCAAGGCGGGCGGGGACGCCATGAAAATGCGTGAGGTGATTCTCAAAGCCACGGGCGCAAATTTTCTGCTTGAGAATTGGATCAAGGATCGCATGCTCAAGGACGATTACACGCCCGGTTTCGCCACCAAGCTGATGCAAAAGGATGTTGGCGTGGTGCTTGAGACCGCCGCCAAGCTTGGCGTACCCATGATGCTCACGGGGCTGGCATTTCAATTGTTTGAATTAAGCGAGGGCCACGGCGGTTCCGCGATGGATTATTCCGCGGTAGCACGTTTCTATCAGGATGCCGCCGACATAACCATCGCCAGCGGTAAGAAGCGCAAGAGTTAGCCCGGGACTGGATCATTCGCCGGGCCATCAAACGCGAGTCACGTCATACAGCGCCTAATGAACATGGAATCGTTTATCTCCTCATTGCAATCTCTTGTTGGCAAACAATACGTGGTGTTGGAGAAGGCGGCCCTGATGCTATATGAGGCCGATGGTTGCGTGATCACACCGCACATGCCGGATGTGGTGATCATTCCCGAAACCACCGAGCAGATTGTGGCGGCCGTGAAACTGGCACGTGCAGCCGGTGTGCCCGTTATCGCCCGGGGCAGCGGTACCGGGCTCAGTGGCGGCAGCACACCGATCAATGGTGGGTTGGTCATAACAACCACTCGTATGACCAAAATTCTGGAGGTTGACACGCGCAACAACCGCGTTCGCGTGCAACCTGGCGTCATCAATTTTGAGTTATCCCAGTATTTGGGGGCTTACGGCTATTATTTTGCTCCGGACCCAAGCAGTCAAAAAGCCTGCAGCATAGGGGGCAATATCGGGATGAACAGCGGCGGGCCACATTGTGTGAAATACGGGGTCACGGCCAGCCACATCATGGGTGTGCAGATGGTGTTGGAGGATGGTTCCGTCCTATGGACCGGCGATGGTGCGCCGGATTCGATTGGATACGACCTGACGGGCATCACGGTCGGTAGCGCCGGTTCGTTTGGGTTGGTTACCGAGGCCTGGCTCCGGATCATGCGCCTGCCAGAAAGTGTTCGCGTGGTGCTGGCGCTTTATCCCGATATCGTAAGCGCAGCTGAGACCGTAAGTGCCATCATCGCCGGTGGGTTGTTGCCCTCTGCGCTCGAAATGATGGATAAGCTTGTAATAAAAGCCGTCAACGACGCGTATAAACTTGGTCTGCCCGATAGCGCCTATGCGGCGCTGATCATCGAGGTGGATGGCGTTGATGACGGTCTCGATGACTTGATGGCGGAGGTTGTTGCGCTGTGCAGGCAAAAAGGTGCGCTGGAAGTGCGCCCGGCAAAGACACCCGAAGAACAAACCCGCGTGTGGGCTGCCCGCAAAAATGCATTTGGCGCCATGGGCCGTCTGGCCCGCAGCTATTATCTGGTGGATACCGTTGTGCCCAGAACCAAACTTCCATTTTTGCTTGATCAGGTTGTCAAGATCAGTAAAAAATATGATCTGCCCGTGGCAAACGTGTTTCACGCGGGCGACGGAAACCTGCATCCTTTGGTTCTATATGACAAGACCCGTGGTGACGAGGATCATCGCGCTCACATGATCGCGTACGAGGTCATGAAACTGTGCGTTGAGCAAGGGGGAGTCATTAGTGGCGAGCACGGCGTTGGACTGGAAAAAAAGGAGTACATGCCGGATCTGTTCACAACCGATGATCTTGCGGCCATGGCGGCACTCCATCAATCCTTTAATGCGTCGGGCATGTTTAATCCGGGTAAGACGTTCCCAACTTCGCAACAACCCCACGATTTGGTTCTTCATCGACGCGCTGCATTTGGCTTGCCGGGTGGCGTACCCCTGCGCCTGAGTTTTGCCGTGGATGGCGAACATGAGCATACCGCTGGCGTGGCTGCCAACTCGGTGATCGACAAAGTTGTGGCGGCCGGTGGCTGGGTATAGCATCACTACGGGTTGGCGCATGCGGTGAATCTTGCCTTCAAAGTCGCTGACGTCGCGGCCGAACTATTGAAGTGACTCCCCTGCCTTGCGCTGCAAAAATCCGCGCAGAAACGCGTTCCGGTCGGCGCTCGCCGTCGCCCGGCTAACGTAATCAGCCATCAACAGGGTTTTACCAATCCCAATGGCCATGTCTGCCTGATGCATCCATTCAGTTTAGGCCAACTTGTGCCACAATACGCAACCATGACGGTTGACGCTGGTGCACAACAGATAACTCAATATGCCATTCATGGCTATGCGCCGGTTGAGGTCGCAAATCCCGCTACCGCGGTTGAGCTTGGCGCAGTGGTTAGCAACGCCGTGAAAAATGATTGTGCAGTCGTGCCCTGGGGTGGCGGCACCCATCAGGCACTCGGCAAGGCGCTGATTCTTGACGGGCGTGACTTCGTGGTGATATGTACACGTGGGTTGAACAGAGTTCTGAATTACACCCCGGATGACATGACCATCTCGGTGGAAGCTGGGATGACCTGGGCCGAACTGGACGAAATACTCAAGCCGAATGCACAGATGTTGCCCATGGACGTCCCGCTCCCAGAACGCAGCACCATTGGCGGGGCATTTGCAGTGGGCGCTGATGGACCCCGCAGACTCTCGTGGGGAACATTGCGCGATATGTTGATAGGCATCAGCGTAGTCGAAGCCAGCGGGCGGATTACCAAAAGTGGCGGCATGACCGTCAAAAACGTAAGTGGTTATGATCTCGGCAAGCTTTATCACGGCAGCCTCGGCACGCTTGCCGTTGTGACCAGCACAAACTTTAAGCTGGTGCCGCGACCCCGCGCCGAAGCCACGGCCCGCTGTGAGTTCTCGACGCTCGACGATGCGTTTCATTTGATCGATGCTTTGCATGAGACCCAGCTTGTTCCTGCAGCGGTTGAACTCGTGGTTGAACGAGCTGCACGCCAGTGGGATGCCTCAACCCAATCTGCGATCGAAGCGGCGCCCGCCAGGTTTCAGGTGGCGGTTCGCGCCGAAGGTTTACCGGGTGCCGTGGAACGCCACATACGAGATGTGCCAACACTTGCGCACGCGGCGCATGCGCTTGAATCTACCGTGCTCAGTGGAGATGACCATAAGAGCTATTGGGCATACGTCAATGATTTGTCAAGAATTGCCGACCAGCCACTCGACAGACTGGTGTTAAAGCTTACATGTCTGCCCGGTCAATTGCAACGTTTGCTTGCAGAAAGCATTCGCATTGCCACGCTGCGCCAGGTTTTACTTTCGTTCAATGCCCGGGCGGGCAACGGTGTGGCATATCTCAGGCTTCGCGGTGGTCACGATGCGTTGATCGCTTTTCATCGGGATTTGTCCCAACTGCATCCGAGGCTCACCTTGATGGCCGCCGCTCGTGGCGTGCGCTCACAAGTGCCGATTTGGGGCAATCAGCTTGCCGGGCTTGAAGTGATGCAGCGAATAAAGCATGAGTTTGACCCACACAATGTGCTTAATCCGGGACGGTTTGTCGTCTAGGAACTCGAACATCGTCACGTAACCCAGCAACCAAATGAGCGAAATTAAGTTGACCGACATCCCCATTATCGGATTTTCCGGCGCTGACGTGCCGGATAGCGGCGTGATCAATACGTGTGTTCACTGTGGTTTATGCCTGCCTGCGTGCCCGACGTATCGCATCACCGGGAGCGAGTTATCCTCGCCCCGCGGTCGCATCTATCTTATGAAGGGTGTTTCCGAAGGCCGGGTGAGCCTGGACGACGGAGTGTTTGTCGATCAAATGAGCCAGTGTCTAAACTGCCGTGCGTGCGAGGCCGTGTGTCCCAGCGGCGTCCAATATGGCGGCATTCTTGAGGCCAGCCGGGCCCAAATTCAACGTATTCGTGATAGCGGACACGAGATGACCAATCTGCCGCCGACCACCCAGGTTCGGACCGCAATTAAAACACCAATAGGTGAGCGTCTCATTCGTAGATTTGTCTTTGGTGCGCTGTTTAAGAATATGGGGCTTTTCCGCGCATTTTCACGGGGCATGAAGATCTATCAGAAAATCGGTTTGCAAACATTTGCTCGAAAGACCGGATTGATAAAACTTTTTGGCATGGCGGAATCCGAGGCCATGTTGCCAGCCATCAGCAAACAGTTTACGGTTCCGACGGGTCAGGTGTTTGCGGCATCCGCCGGCATCAAGGCGACGCGACGCGTCGCCTTGATGCCGGGCTGCATTATGTCAACGGTTTTTGCCCACGTTCACGATGCCACCATTCGAGTATTGCAAAAAAATGGCTGTGACGTGGTTTTGCCTGGGGGTCAGGGTTGCTGTGGGGCGTTGCACACGCACGGCGGCGATATGGACGGTGGCCGCGAGCTTGCCCGGAAAAACATTGCCGCGATGGAAGCAGCCGGTCTGGATAATTTTGAAGCGATCATCATCAACGCGGCTGGTTGCGGCAGTACGCTTAAGGAATATGCTCATATGCTGCGCGACGATCCCGCGTGGCATGCGCGCGCCGAGAAGTTTGTGGCCAAGGTGCGCGATATTCATGAGTTTCTTGCCGCCATTGTGCTCAACACCGCCGATCTAAAGCCGTTGCCACTGGTGGTGACCTATCAGGAACCCTGCCACATGGCGCATGCCCAGCGCATTACGACCCAGCCGCGCAAACTCCTGAAATCGATACCTCTGTTGAAGCTTATTGAGATGCAGGAAAGCGCCATGTGCTGTGGCAGCGCCGGAATTTACAACCTAACCGAACCTGAGATGGCCGGCCAACTCGGCTCCAGAAAAGTGTCCAACGCACTTGCCACAGGTGCAAGCGTCATTGCGACCGGCAACCCCGGTTGTGCCATGCAGCTGGCCAATGAACTCCGCAAAGCCGGCAAACATGTGCAGGTAAAGTACGTCGTTGAACTGCTGGATGAAAGCTATCGCGGTCAAACGGACGCTTAACTTATGCTCCGGTGTTGTGGGTGGCCTTGCGCGTGTCCCGGCGATTTAACCAAAAACTGAGACCACCGAGCGCCACCAAGCCCGCGAGTACAGCCTCGCCGATAAGCGCTGGGGCAGACACCCACCATAGACTCACGCGCTGACCCGGGCCAAGCACCGCCAACTCCGGGCCGGCCAACTCCATCGGCATGTTTCGATCACACATGGTTGTCCATAAATTCCCGGTAGCGGAGGCGTGCGCGGTCAGAAGCATTGGGCGTTCAAACAGCGTCTTTAGCCGGGCAGGAGATCGATCCAACATGCACGAACACGCGGCCGCAGGCCAAGGCGTGACCAGCCACAGCGCGATAAACGCGCACACAGCGTTCAAGCGAAGCGCGTGCATTGCTTTTGAGCGCACCATGCTGAAATAATACGCCCAAAAGTCAAAAGTGGCTCAGCGCAACCAGCGTAGATGTGGCACTACTGTCACCATTAGAAGAAACAGAAGCCCGATGAGCGCCATACCGCCACAACCCAGACCCATCCCGAAGCGCGGCCCCCAGCCAAAGCCAAAACGCCGTCCCCACAATCCACGGCGAGGATAAAATCCGCGCCCCCAAAATCGCCCTCTGTGCCACATTTGTAGTGCCTCTGGGGAAACACTACGCTCCGACCATTAACAAAATCATGGAATTGTTCGACGGAATCGCAACAATGATGCGTTGGTCTGAGCGACGTCAAAGCGCGCCGAGTCTAGCGCGCGTAGTCCAGCACCATGATTCGGGTGCTGGTTGGCAGTTTTGCAGGCGTCAGTTCAATCTCGTGATCGCACGCAAAGTCAACCTGCTCCTTTGGGAAATGCTGCAGGAACTCCTCAATCCAGAACTGGCTCCGTGGCTTGTAGGTTAATGTGCGAAAGTGCATCGGAATCACGAGTTTTGGCTGAATCCGGCCAATCGCGGTCAATAGATCAGGCATCGGGATGGTGGGAAATCCACCCGTAAGAGCCAACAGGACATCAACATGCTCAAAAAACGCAATGTGCGAATCGGTCAATGGGTTGCCCATATCGCCCATGTGGCCAATGCTCACACCATCGATCACCAACCGAGCCATACCGTTCTGATCAGGATGGAAATCGCGGTGGCTCAATGCCTCCATGGCCTCAATAGCCGTAACCGTAAAGCCATGCGTGGTCAGGGGCTCACCCGTTCTAGCCAAGTCAAGAGCGTTGATTGTCTCGTGGTTACCTGGGACTAGGTGCGTGTTGTTGTGAAAATCGTCCGTGGCCGATGAGATGATCACCACATCTGCTGGTTCCCGATAAGGCGCATAGCCGGATGTGGCAGGTTCATACGGATCGGTGACGATCGATGTGCCATTACCCGATGTGATGCGAAACGCCGCGTGACCAAGCCAGGAAATTTTCAAAGTGGTGCTCCTAGAATCGACAAATCTATTCTACGGCCTTGAGCATATCAGGGGTTGGTCCCGTCGCGCGATTGAAGCCGCGCCAGCGCAAAAAACAGCGCCGCACAGTGCAGCGCCTGGCCAAAGCCACCGCCATGCAACAATTCGATGACCTCGTTCAGCGGTTTTAAAACCACCTCAAGTTCTTCTTCGGCATCAAGTTGCATTCCACCGGCGTAGTGACAATTGCGCGCCAGAAAGCAATACATCCGATTGTTTTGCAGTGCAGGGTTTGGATAAACCAGCCCCACCTGTTCAACGTCTTCTGAAATGTATCCGGTTTCCTCACGCAGCTCGCGTAGCGCCGCCGCTGCCGGCGAAGCATCTGTCGGTTCAATCCCGCCGCCGACGGTTTCCAGAAGCACCACACCCGCCGCATGTCGATACTGCCGGGTCAGAATAACCTTGTGGTCAGAGGTCACGGCCACGACGTTGGCCCAATCGCCGGGAAACTCAAGAGCGTAATACGGATCGATCATTCGACCATCCGCCAATTCGCAGCGGTCAAGCCGTATATTCATAAACGGGGTTTGCAACGCGTAACGTTGGCCAACGGTGCGCCAGGGTTTAATCATGCTTGAGTGACTGGCCCAACCAGTCGATTCGCAAAAACTGTTGATCGCGGCCAAACTCGGCCACCAATTTGTGTTGCTCCAGTTGGAACGCGGTTGGTTCGCTGCGTGGGGCCACCGTCACACGTGTCCCTTTATCATGCGCCTCGCCGACGGGTTGCAACCTATAAAAGCTCATGTAGTTCAGAAATGCACTCAGGGCGTCATTAACCTGATATTTTGCGAAATACAGCGGCACAATCCGAGCGATCCTGGCAAGGGGGCGCTGCACAGGCCGTTTGAATCGCGCGTCTTTAATCAACATCCAAAGAGCGCCGTCATCATAGGGCGCTCGAAAATGCGCTCCCGCGCGACAAATGCCACTAGCCACGGCGGCCAGCATTGTGTCGAATGTAATCGTGCTTTTCGATCGAATGAGGTTTGTTTCAGAGCGCGCCAGTTCGGGCAATTGACCGTGCTTGTCCAGAGCTGCCAGCTTACGTGCGCAAACGAGCGCCGATTTTTGTGGGAATACGGCTTCGTTCGCCCAGGCCCACAACCACGTACGTCGGGATGTGCTCGCGGTACCAAGAAACTGTACTGCATATTCCTCGCGGACACCATGTGGCCCTGCAAATGCCAAAGTCCCAAGATCCAGACGCAGCTCCCACGAATGCTTTCCGTGCATGGCGTCCAGATACACACTCTTGTCATAGCTGGCAATGGCGTGCTCCAAATACAGTGCGTCCAGCGGTTCCATCACAGTGCCGACCGCACTATGATCGGTGCCCCAAGACGTATTCTGCACGGGCCCGCACTAGATTTTTCCAAACTCATCGACAAAGACGCCGAAGTGGCGCATCCCTTTGTAGTAATAGTCCAGCAGAATGTGCTCGTTTGGCGAGTGTATGCGCGCGTCGGGGTGGCCAAAGCCGAGACACACCACCGGAACGCCACCGATAAACGACGAAAGCGAATACATCGGCCCGCTCCCGGGGCTAAGGAGCTCCATTTCCGGGTCCACACCTTCAACGCGTCGCACCGCGTTTTTGCTGGCCTGCACAATCGGTGCGGTCACATCGCTGATCTCGCTGCGGTATCCACCCAGTAACTTGATCTCAATGTCCTGAAATCCATGCTTGTCCAAGTGCCTGCGGAGTGAGTCCACAACAATCTCGGGCGTAAGGTTTGGCACCAGGCGGAAGTCAATTTTTGCGCTCGCATGAGCGGGCATCACCGTCTTCGCACCGGTGCCTTGCCATCCCGTTGTAATACCCGCGATGGTGCAGGTCGGTTGAAAATAGAGCCGCTTGACCGCGTCATAGCCGGTAACACCAGTTACAAAGCTATCCACCTTCCACTTGGCTTTCATCGCCGCTTCCTCAAAGGGCTGATCTCGCAATATCTCCTCTTCGGCGGGGGTCGGTGCGCGCACGTGGTCATAGTAGCCATCCAACTGTATCCGTTCGCTCTGATCCTTCAGCGTGCTCAATGCCCAAACAAGACGCCATGCCGCGTTGGGAGCGATCGCCGCCAGAGAGGAGTGCAGATCGTGATCCACCGTTTTGGCGTGCAGTTCGACATAGCAGATTCCCTTGACGCCAAAGGTCAGCTTGTTGCGTCCGCTTTCGGTGTAGCCTCCAAACTCCCAAATGCACCCGTCCAGCGGCGATCCATTTGGTTTATGGAGCCAGTCGGTGTGTCGCTCCACCCAGGCATGCAAGTGCGGGCTGCTGATTTCTTCCTCACCCTCGATCAGCCACTTGATTTTGAAGGGCAGCGGGCCCTGGGTCTTGAGCCAGGCTTCAATGGCGTGGATCCGCGCGACCAGCTCACCCTTGTCATCCAAAACACCCCGCCCAAACATCTTGCCGTCGCGGATGGTTGGTTCAAAGGGTGGACTCTCCCACAAGTCAAATGGTTCCGCAGGTTGAACGTCATAGTGGTTATAAATTAGCAATTCTCGCGGCCCATCACCAAGCTCGGCCCACACCACCGGCGGAAAATTGCCCTCGGTGGGCACCACCTTCACATCAAACCCCAAGCCTGCCAGTCTGCGCGCAACAATCGCGGCCATTTCAATCATCCCCTGACCGGTGGCGGCAACGCTGGGTTGGCGCACAAAGTCTTTGTAGTCTTCTATTAGCCGATCATGGTTCTCTTTGAGATAAGTGTCGAACGCAGCGTAATTCATGGCGACACAATCTTAAATCAAAAAAAGAACCCGCTCAGGGAATATCCCGAGTGGGTTCTTTTTGTCACTGCAAATCGGAGCTATTACAACTTCGGCAGCTCGGCGTTTACGCCTTCGGCCCACCAGAACATGCACGTTTTGCATGGTGAACCAAACTGCTTGAATCCATCCAAATCCAACTGCTCAAGAGCCTTGCCTTCCGGCACGACCACGTTGCCCTTGTTGTCTTTGATCGGCCCTTTGAACACGTCAAACCGGGTGAATTTACCCGCCAGTGATGCCGCCAGCGTGTCTTTGATCAGCTTCAAGTCGGCCTCTGGCAGATCCTTCATCCCCGGGGTTGGCTCCTGACCGGCCATCAATCCATATATGCCAAGGGCACCCGCATCCGCGTCAAAATACTGGAAGCCCGGCTTGTATGTGCCGGCCTTAACTTGCTTGGCAATGTCGCTATAAACCGGACCCCAGTTCCAGTACATGGAGGTCAGGCAGCGGGCCTTCTTGCAGTTGCCCGACCAGTCGTAGTTCAATCCCCATTTGTTACCTTTATCAGTGGCCACATCGCCGGCGGCCGGCGTGTCTGCGCCGGTAAACACCACGCCCACACCGGCGTCAAACAACGATGCTGCGGCTTCCTTCTCAATCACCGGATCGTGCCAGGTGTTGATCCAGCGCACATCCAGCGTGCAGGCTGCACAGGTCTTGCGCATTCCCAGCGCAAAGGCGTTGCCGAGACGAAGTTCCTCTGGAATTGGGAACGTGGCAAGATAACCGGCCTTGGTCTGTCCGTCTTTCTTCAGTCGGGCGCCGGTGAGCATGCCGCCCAAATACTTCATCACTTCCATGGCTCCCATCAGGTTGCCAAAGTTCTGACCATTGGTCTTAAAACCGGTTAAATGCACCCACATTGTCTTGGGGAATTCTCCTGCAACGGTTTCCATCGGGTCACCATAACCAAACGAGGTTCCAAACACCAGGTTGAAGCCCTTGCGTCCCAAGCTTCGGAATACCTGCTCGGAATCCGCGCCTTCCGGTACAAATTCGATATACGAGACACTGGAATCCGGCACGCTCTTCTCGATATCCAGCAGGCCCTCGTAATGGGCCTGGCTCCAGCCGCTGTCATCATGGGGCCCGAGCAATACCATTGCTACATTGAACTTGCCCGGTTTAACTTCCGGAATCTGAAAGCTCTTTGCCGCGGGTGCAGTTGTGGGGGCCGGGACCGCCGTCGCGGCCGGCGGGAGGGTCGGTGCTGGCGCGAGGGTCGGCGCTGGAACGGCAGTAGCCGCAGGTGCCGCGGTAGCGGCTGGCGCGGGAGCCTTCGTTGCTGGAACCGCGGTGGGAGCCGCAGTTGGCGCTGCACACGCCGAAAGCACAATGCTCACGGACGCGACAGTCACCAGCATCTTGTTGATCTTTGTATTCATTCTCTTGACTTCTCCTGTTGGTGGTTTGGCTTGGTGCAGTCACGGCCTTGTCCCTTCAGGGACCGCATAAAAAAACGCGGGTAGCGGCAAAACTACTTGTGGTCAGTCCAATGCCAATACCCGCGCCTCAAGGTGCGTTGCCGTGTTTACACACGTGAAGGAATTTTACCTTAAGAGATTGTTTTTCGAGGCTGGGGCTATATAGGTGCATAATCCCGACCAATGACATACGAAAGCTCCTCGTTGGTCGCCACCACCGCAATCGGCCAAACAACCGGTTCCCTGATCACAACCCGCCATCCAAAGATCACGCTTAATTGGGAGGGTGTGGTGGGTGATCTGCACGCCGGATACCAGCGCCCTGCCGAAGTCCGGGTGCCCTGGTATGTTCGCGGCACGCCGATGCGCAACGAGCGTCAGCTAACGGTTGTCAGTGAGGAGGAATTATCTGCAACGGCACAAGCGCTGGGCATCCCGGTCTTGCAACCGGAATGGATCGGCGCAAATGTGATGGTGCGCGGAATCCCGGACCTGACATTTCTCTTCCCCACCACGCGGCTGGTGTTTTCAAGCGGGGCGGTTCTTGTCGTCATCAATGAGAATCGGCCGTGCCGCAGCGCCGCCGATTCCGTCCAATTGCATAACCCAACATCGACCGGCATCGCCCAAAATTTTGTCAAGCATGCGCACCATAGGCGCGGGGTGATCGCATGCGTTGAAATTCCGGGTGACATCAGCCCAAACGATGAAGTCACGGTCGACGCGCCCAAAAATTGGGCCTGGATGACCCGCCTTACACAATCAAAGTTGTGACGCAAGTATGGTCGTGTAGTCTCAATCAGGGCGCGCCTGGCAGGCACTTCCGGTGCTACTTGCTGATGTAGTACGTGCCCTTCTTCTCGCCCACGCGCATTAGCACGCCTTTGCTCACCAAGTCGGCCAAATCGCTCCGTAGCGTTTCGGCGCTCACGCTTGGGCACAGGGTGCCATAGTCACTGTTTGTTATTCGGCCATAATCCCGCACATAAGTCATGGCACGCGCCTGGCGCTCGGTTACGCTGACGTTTGCCAACTGCACGTTTGTGGGCGCCAGGCTCGCCGCCGGCGTAAAGTGCTGATTTGTGCGCCGATCATGGAAATTGCTGAGCGTTACCTTGAAGCTATAGAAGGTCGAATCAAATTTTGGATCCGGGTGACCGGCGCTTTGCATTTCCTCAATCATCCGGTCAATCCCCAGCCCTAGCTCTTCGATGTAACCCCATTGATACAACCCGTGCACGATCCCAGGATTTCGCGAGTAGTGCTCCTCCACCAGGTTTTCCAGGGTCATGTAACCCGCCAACCCACCCGGTGAAATAATCTCGAGGCGGTCGCTGAATTTGCGGATCTCTATGCGCCGCCCGGCTATCCCATAATCACGATGACTGATCGCGTTGACCAGGGCTTCGCGGACGGCCAACTCGGGATATTCCAGCACGTCTTCGCGCGTGCGCCCCTTCACCACAGCGCCCACACGCATCTCCTCAAAGACCACGTCCCAGGTGCGTTCGACCACCCGCGCCAGCGGCCCGCTTATTTCCTCGCGCCGGCTGTAACCCATCGCACCGCCATCCGCGCGCATGTCCACTCCGGGATATTTGACAAACGTCACCCCGCTACTCTTGATAAACATCCCCGGCGTCTTGCCGAAGAGCAGGATGCCCATCGCGGTCGGTTGACCGGCGGAGTTAACCGCGCCTATTTCGCGCAAAATCGCGCTGCGGTCAAAGACATCCGCCTGCTTGCGCTCGCGGGCCGCCCGTTTGATAAAGTATTCTTCGACGATCGTAGGCTCAAAGTCGGCTTGGGTTGCGCCCGGAACAGACTGATCCTCATACGACTCTGGCACCGGCGTACTGCGTGAGACTTCGCGCGCCTCACTCGCCAATTGGTGCCTGACTTTGCTGGCCGAAACCACGATCATGTGGCTGGGCCCGCCTTTAGCGTTGTCCGAAGTCTCGAGTGACGCTGGTACCAGCGGCGACGTCAGAGCAACGGCTTCCCGCAGCAGCGCTTCAAGTTCTTCCGGCGACAATCGCGTCGTCAAGTGCCCCAGCTTGTCATAGCCGGCCACAATGGTGCCACCGTCGTGGTTCGCAAGCGAGATCAGCTTGTCGGCGATCTCCTGAGGCGTGGGTTGTGGCAGCAGCACCAGGTTTGGATTGGATGAAACCACACTGCTATTGTAAAGGGGTTAACAAAGTCGGCTTTCCAGGCGGTCATCCAATCTGCCATGATCTTGATGCCGTGGCGCATCCATGCTTTAACATCGGGCTGATGCCGCCATTGGTCACGACCTGCTCCTTCCCGGTCCGTTTTTATGAATGTGATGCGTATGCGCACCTAAACAACACGGTATACGCGCGATATATGCAGGAAACCGCCTTCGCGGCCAGCACCGCTGCCGGCTTTCCGCACGACTGGTATGTAGCCAATAACCGGGCTTTCGTGATACGCAGCAGTTACCTCGAGTTTGTGAAGCCGGTTCTTTATGGCGATACCGTTGTGGTGAACGCCTGGGTGGACGAGCTGCGCCGCGTGCAGGCCCGCCGCCGCTATGAGATGCGCTCGGCAAAATCCGGCGAGCTTATGTGTCGGGCGCATACCCAGTGGGTCTATGTCGACGTCGCGGCCAACCGCCCAGTCTTAATGCCAGTCGAAGTGCAACAGCGATTTGGGGCAACCGCGATCGAGAACGCCGAACAGAGCGCGCAAAACAGCGCGATGCTTGATGCGCCGTATGCGCCACCGCCACCTCCCCTCCAACCCGATTTGCCCACCCGACCGTTCGCAATGCGTAGGAAGGTGATATTTGCTGATATCGATCAGCAGCAACACGTAAACAATGCGGTTTACCTCGACTATTGCGAGGAGGCCGGCTTTGCCGCCAGCGCAATGTTTGGCTGGCCGCCCGAGCGCAGCATCGCAGCGGGTTGGGCCACGCTCTTTCGTCAGGTCTGGATCGAATACCTACAATCTGCGGTTCTGGGAGATGAGCTTGAGATCACCGCCTGGCTCAGCGATCTAAGACGCGTCAGTGCGTATCGACATTTTCGCATTGCCCGCATGTCTGACGGCGCCGAGATTGCACACATGACAGCGCAGTTGGCGTTCATTAACCTCCGAAGCGGATCACCCGCCCGCCTGCCTGCCGAGGTATTGCAAAACTTTGCCGGGCACGTTTCGGCGTAACCTTGCCCGACTTACAATCCAGACATGGAATACCGAAAATTAGGCCGCACCGGCCTCCTTGTTAGTCCGCTCTGTCTTGGCACTATGAACTTTGGCCCATTCACCACCGAACCCGATGGCCACGCGATCATGGATAAGGCGCATGAGCTGGGTCTGAACTTTTTCGATACCGCCAACGGTTACGGCCGGGTGTTTGGTGAAGGCGTCACCGAACAAATAATCGGTCGCTGGTTTGCCCTGGGTGGCGGACGCCGTGAGAAAACGGTTATTGCAACCAAGGTCTTTGGCAAGATGGCCGAGTGGCCAAATGGTTCCAAACTTTCCGCGTTGCATATCCGCCGTGCGTGCGAAGCCAGTCTCAAGCGTCTGCAAACCGATCACATTGATCTGTATCAGATGCATCATGTTGATCGCAACACGCCTTGGGAGGAAATCTGGCAGGCGATGGATCAGCTCGTGCGCGAAGGCAAGGTGATCTACGTCGGCAGCAGCAACTTTGCAGGCTGGCATATCGCCCACGCGAATGGCGTGGCGGCAGCACGTCATTCCATGGGGTTGGTCTGCGAGCAGAGCCTTTATCACTTGAATGCGCGCATGGTTGAGCTCGAGGTAATCCCGGCCTGTCAGCATCTTGGGTTGGGACTTATCCCATGGAGCCCGCTGGGTGGTGGCCTGTTGGGCGGCGTGCTGAAGAAGCAAGCGGCCGGACGTCGCGCCGCCGAAGGCATGCAGTCTGCAATTGAAAAGAACCGGCCCAAGATTGAGGCCTATGAGGCATTCTGCGCCCAGCTGGGTGAGGATCCCGCAGACGTAGCGCTGGCTTGGTTGCTCCACAATCCCGTGGTCAGTGCACCTATCATCGGGCCCCGCACCCTCGATCAACTTACAGGCAGCATGCGCGCGGTCGACATCAAACTCAGCGTCGAGTCCCTCAAGAAGCTCGATGAGATTTTCCCAGGCCCGGGTGGCGCCGCCCCCGAAGCCTACGCTTGGTAGATTGAACTCCTGACCGTACGTGCGTGCAGACACCGTCGACCGCGCTTGAAGCGCGGTCGACGGTGTCTTGTACATCCCAAGCATCTTGGTGCAGCCGCACCACACGAATATCATCGTCGACGGCATGGCGGTTTTTGGCAGAAATCGTTATACTGTATCGTGCTATGTATGCAATCCGGCGGGCTTGTCCGCTCAGTGTCGGCGCCCTCGCCACCGTGGCGCTCGCTTCCTGCAGCCGTCAACCTGGCACCGATCAAGCGCCGGCCCTCGTCGTGGTTTCAAACCCGATCTCGTCAATAATAGCGGTCGCGCTGGAACCAGCTGCAACCGTTCGATCCAAGCCCGTTGATCAGGCCACACCCGCAACCGGCTTAACGATGCAACCTTCAGCAACTCTGGGTCTTCCAGACTGCCGCAATCTCGTGGCGCGACCCGCCCCGAACGGCGGCGATCGTCTCGGGTCGGTGGGGAATTAAGTGGACGTTTATGCCGGGGTGTCTCGTGCGTATGAGCGGATTCGTTCCCATGTTCGTGAAACACCGCTTGAATATTCTCGCGTGCTTACTGCGCAGACGGGCGTCAATGTTTATCTAAAGCTCGAGAATATCCAGCACACCGGATCGTTCAAATTTCGCGGCGCGATACACAAGATGCTAAGCCTGGGCCCGGCGCATACGGTAATCACCGCAAGCACCGGCAACCATGGCGCGGCGGTCGCCCGCGCCTGCACCGCAACGGGGGCGCATTGCATCGTATACGTTCCGGCCAATGCGTCCCCCGCCAAGCTGAACAACATGCACCTATATAACGCCGAGGTCCGTGTGCACGGGGTGGATAGTGTCGAGAGCGAACTTTATGCCATTGACTATGCGCGACACAACCAGCTGCCGTTTATATCCCCTTACAACGACCCGGCAATCATCGCCGGTCAGGGCACATGTGCGCTGGAGTTCTCCCGCCAGTTGGAGCAAATCGATGCGGTGTTCGTCGCCACCGGTGGCGGCGGGCTCATCGGCGGCGTGGCGGGCTATTTGAATGGCGCCGCAACGCATAAGCGGACGAATCCCCCCTATATTTATGCCTGTCAGCCAAGCGCAAGCCAGGTGATGTATGCCAGCGTCAAGGCTGGTCACATCGTCGACATTCCTTCCGAGCCCACGCTATCGGATGGAACCGCAGGCGGCATCGAACCCGGCGCCATTACGTTGCCATTGGTACGCAGCTTTGTGGACGAATTCGCGCTCGTCGAAGAACCGGATATCGCATCCGCCATGCGCCTGATGGCGGAAAAGCATCACCTGTTGGTCGAAGGAGCGGCCGCTCTGGCGCTTGCAGCGTTTCTAAACATCTCCAACAAATGGTGGGGAAAGAATGTCGTGATCATCATCTGCGGCGGCAATGTGAGCATGCGGACGGTGCGATCCGTGCTCTTGTAATTTAGCGAATCCCGGGCACCGACATCCACGGAATAGCTTCCACGGTCAAGTAACCGGCCTGCACCTTTGGGTCCGCCTCGGCAAGAGCCCGTGCTTCATTCAGGTCCGCGGCATAAATACTGATCCCCAAGATATCGTGATCGTGTAGCACCGGGCCGTTTAATGCCAGCTTTCCCAGCATCGTCAGCTTGGTCAGGTGCTGCAGGTGGGCAAATTGCAATTCGGTATTGCGTGCCTCGTCGTCCCGCGGCACCGGCCCTTTTCGCAGCAAAACAACCGTGTAGGAGCCCGCCGCCTTGCGCATTTCCATCATTTGTTCCTGTGTGGGGTCGGGCACACCGGCGAGCAACGCAGTAATGTTTGGTGAATTCATAGTTCCCGGCTTTGAGAGTGATCGGTCACTTACGTGTTTCGTGAAACATGCAGCATGCGTTGCACTGCAGTCACGTTGCTCAGTATTGCCAGCGCCCACACCATCACGATCGGGGCCAGTGGTGACACGGCCGCAAGCAGCAGACCAATCACGAGAATGATAAACCGCCCAAAACGGCTAAATAAACCCACATCACCCTTGACTCCGATGCTCTCAGCGCGCGCCCGCGCATAGCTCACCATCAGACTGCCAAGCAGCGCCACAAACGTGGCCAACACATGCCAGTTTTGACCGTGCTCCAGGAAGTTCCAAGCCAGCCCCAGCAGGATGGCCGCTTCGGCATAACGATCCAGCGTGCTGTCTAAAAATGCACCCCATTTGCTCTTTACCCCGATGCTGCGCGCCAGCGGCCCGTCCAGCCCGTCCAGTGGCATGGCCAGCGCGGTCATCACCAGGCCCCCCTGCCACACAAATCCAAATGCGATGAGCACGCCGGCCACACAATTTAGCAAAAATCCCGTGATCGTCAATGCATCCGGTGAGATATGCAGCGCCCGAAATGCTTTGACGATTGGATCAACGATGAACCCCGAGCGAGCCTTGATGTACGGTTCCATAATGCGCGACAAAAATTATAGTCGGCACACGGTTTGTCACATTGCCTTTCGACCTGGAAAGGCAATGCCTCCGCTACATGATCGCGCCTATTGAGCGGCCAATAGCAAAGCGTTCATGCGCAGGCAACGGCGTCGCTAGACCAGCGGTTGAATGCGGGCGCAGCCCCCAGGGACAATGTCGCTCGGGCATCCTGCCACAAGGTGGTCCAGTCACGCCAGTCATGCAGTTCCGTTTCCGGATGCAACTGGCTGCGCGCTACAAAACCCGGAAAGGCTGGCCGACCAGTCGGCATGCCGATGGGTTGATAACGCAAATCAAAGCTCCAACGAATGTCATCACTATGATTTGTCAATGAGGCATGCTTCGTGAGCCGGTGCATAAACAACGCGCCACCCCGTTTGATGGGCACCGGCACCGGCTTTCCACCAATTTGCTTTGACGGAATTTGCAGACCGCCATCCGGACCAGTGCCGGGGCAATGGGTAGCCAATTCGTGCTTGTGACTGCCAGGAACCACCACCAGGCAACCATTTTCCACCGTGGCATCGGTGATCGGGATCCAAACCGTCAGCACCGGAACCTCATCTTGCTCGGGCGTGGCCACACCCTGATCCTGGTGCCAGCCCACCCGGACGACCAGCCCGTTGCGTGCACTGGCCGGCACCATGGCTTCCGGCGGCTTGATCCGCGTATGTTGGATCGGGTTGGAGTAGATTTCAGGGCCAATAAACTGCTGCACAACATCCAACAACGCGGGATGGCGCAACATGTCAAATACGGATGCAGTCGTATGGATGGGGGTATCGGGGTGCACCTGCGTTTGAGGGAGCGAAATATCAAAATATTGCGCCCAGTTGACGTTGCCTTCCTGCAAGATTTTAATCAGACGCTTGCCAAATGGCAAATCGGCATGAACATCTGAAATGACACGCTGTGCGCACAGGGTGCGCGCCAATTGATCCAAGGTTTCGGAATAGTCGCGTTCGATTGGCTTGAGATCGGCATCGGTGAAGATGTCATTGACCACGAGATAACCTTCCTGCTCGAATTGGGCACGCATTTCAGTTGTAATCTTGCTCATCGCGGATGCTCCTTGGCTTGTTGCTGACCGTGTCTTCCCACCGGCCTGCGGTCAAACAATAAGTATAACGCTGGGACGGCAAGATCGCAATAACGGCCGAAAAAGCTCAAAGCGTTGTTTAGAGTGATTAGCACAGCGTTCAGGTGATTCCCCATTCAAAATTCGAGAGCACTTCCGGGCCGGTCGCGGTGACCAGCACCATCTTCTCGGACCGCGCGCCAAACGTGCCGCCGGGGCCCTCATAGGATCCAGGTTCGAGCGAAAACACCATTCCGGCATGAATCTCCGAATGGTCATACGGAACGATGCGTGGCAATTCATTGACAACCACACCGATCTGATGGCCCATGTAATGGGGCATTTCCAAACCGTGCTTGTGATACGCGTCATTAGCCGCCGCCCATGCCTGGGAGGCCAGGCGACCAGGGCGCAAATTTTCGGTCGCGGCGTCAAAGGCGGCTTGGGAGGCACGCGCATATTTGCGCTCGTGATCGTTGGGCTCGCGACCGATGACGTGGGTGTTGGTCACATCCGACCAATAGCCGTCAATCCGCTGGCTGATGTCCATCAGCGCCGCGTCGCCCACCGCGGTCACGCGGTTGCGCGGGCCGCCCGGATAGTTCACGGTGGTGGTGCGCGGGCCGGTGACAAGCTCGCCGGAAACCGGGATATCGTGACCAACCGCACTGAACATGCGCGAGGTGAGGTCGGCCCACATTTCAAACTCGGTGCGCCCCGCCTGCTTTACCAATTCAGCGAGCGCCTGATGGCCGATGTCACCAATCTGCGCCGCGTGCCGCAGGAGCCCGATCTCGCGCGCCGTTTTAATCAAACGGGCCCTCTGTATCGCGTCCTCCACATTGACCAGTCGCGCATTGGGGAACTCGCGCGCCAACAACTCGACCAGCGCATACGGCATCGTGCGCGACTCAACGCCCAACGTCACCGTTGCACGTTGCAAACCCGCCTGTATCAAGGCGGTGCGCGATTGTTCGATAAACTGCAGTCGGGAATCCAGCGGGTTGAAACTGTCAAATGTGCCAAACACGGCGGGTGCGCCCAAACGCGATTGGGCCCGCGCTGCGCTTGCGTTTGCCGCCGACACGACCAGCCAGCTGCCTTCGTCGCGCACGGCGCACAGCGCTACGGATACGCCATAGGCCGTCTCCGCACCCGCGCCAACCGGCACCGGTACTTCGAAGCCGCTCACATAGGTCACGTTATGCAACGAGGAAAGCAGCATGAAATCGCAACCGATCGCCGCCGCCTCAGCCTGCGCGCGTGCAAGTTCTTCGTTTGTTGACTGTGGTTTGGTTGTCATATTGTTGGTCCCGAGTGATCTACACGGCCTTCACCGGCCACGCCCGAAACACGTTGTTTTGCTCAAGCGTCAGGCGCATGCGCGTGGCTTGAGTGATGTACGGCTCCTCATCCATCGTGGCGATATTTTGCGACATCATCCAGTAGGGGCCGTAGCCCACATGTATGGTCTTGCGCGTTTGCGGCGAACGGTTGGTCAACCCGCCATGGCGCAGGTTTTCGGTGAACAGGATGGCATCACCCGCCTCCACTGGCAGCCCTATCATGCCCGGTTCCTCGTCAGGGTTCCTGCCATATGGCGAGGGATAGTTTGTTTTGTGCGTGCCCGGCACCACGCAAAACGGCCCCTGCTCCGGTCCGACATCATGCACAAAATACACCATCCGAACCATCATGCAATCAATCCTCCCGCCGGTGAAGGCATAGCGATATTTGTGATCAATCGGCCCGCCCATGTGTGTGCCCGAGGCATTGTTGGTGTAACGAATTCGAATCTCCGAATTGTTGATGGTGCTCCGACCAAGGATGATGCTCTGTATATAAGCCAGGGTGAGTTGGTGATCCAGTAGCACGTCAAATGCCGGGCTGGCATTCCAAAAATCCTCGACGATCAGCGTCTTGCCGTCTGCGTGTTCGCCGGTGGCATGGTATCCAAGGACATCATCGGCGTGGTAGCTGTGTCCCCACGCTGCCGTTTTCCGCGGCGGTGCCTTAATGTGCGTCAGCGCATGATCCTCCAGTTCGTCGATCGCAACGGCCATGGATGCTACCTGCGCCTTGGTCAGTGCCTGCTTGATGACGAGGTAACCCTGTCGATCAAATTCATACTTTTCGATTTCGTTCATTGGACAGTTATTCCTTTACCAATTCAATACGCTCGCCCACGTTCAGCGCGTGCACCCGAGCCACGCCTCCGAGCCGCTGATACGTGTCGGAAAACAGAACGGGGTCAAGTGTGGCTTGTTCCCCACCAGTGAAATCCTTCCACAAAATGTGGTGCATGGGAATCACCACCCTGGGTCGAATGTGCCAGGCCAGCAACGCCGCTTCATGTGCGTTCATATTGCCACCCGCCCCGTTAATCACCGTCATCATGACATCGATGGGCTTGTCATGATCAAAGGCCAGCGAACGCAGCCGCAGGTCATACTCGGTGTCGCCCGTGTGATAAATCCGCAGACCCTCGACTTCAATCATCAGACCGATCGCGTCCGGCACTTCCCAGCCCTGGATGGCCGTTACATGTCGGGCGGGAAGCGCGGTAATTTTGACATCCCGAAACTGATGGATGGCACCCTCGGTGAAGGCGCTTACCCGATCACCCGGTACGAGCCAACCCAGCAAGCGCGAGCGACAGGAGGGTGGGCACAGAAACCGCGTCTGGCTGTGCCTTGCCAGAATCGGCAACCCCTCGGGGTCCAGATGATCTTCGTGCCAGTGGGTGGCAATGACTAGATCAGGGCGCGCCGCCGCGACGCTGACCGGTGGCGGCACCGCGCGCTCAATCCCGAATATTTGGGAAACGCAGTTGCTGAAGTACGGGTCAATGTAGATCTGCGTGCCCGCCGGGGTCTTCAGCACGAAGCCGGTGCCACTCAACCACCATGCCATCACACTGCCCGGCTTTACGATGGTTTCGGATATTTCACGTGCAACGTCGTGCATGATGTGAGTTAGCCGCGCGCGGGCTCGGCCATCTCCTGCCGCCGCTTGGCGCTTAGGCCGGCGAGGTGGTCATCATTCGCAAGAACCTGTTCCAGATGCACCATGCGCTCCGCGGTGGCGGTGCGCACAATGGTGTTGTCAAACGCATGATCGATCAGGAACCGCGAACCGCCGGCAATGTAATCCCGCAAGTCATGGATTTTGTCGGACGGGTAGCGCTGGCAGCAGTTCATGGTGAACATGCGCCGATGTGTCGAACCACCCCATGCCGAGTGTTTAATGTCATGGTTGAATACCAGGATGTCACCCGCGACGGTCTCAAGCGCGACAGCGGGAACCTGGTTGCCGCCAATCCCCCAGTTTTCCTCGCTCTTGCGGATATCGTGTTCAAGTGTTTCGGCAAATGGCTCACCTACCCGGTGGCTGCCGGGTATTACCCGCAACGCGCCCGTGGCGTGGGTGAGTGGGTCAAGGTAGAAGGCGATCTTGATGTGCTTCAGACCGCCCCGGCCACCATAGCCATCCGAGTGCCACTTGGTGTCACCCACGTAAAAGTTGCCATCGCTGCCCATGTAGTTGAAGTCATCTCCAAGGATACTGGCCGCGATATCGTGAATGCGCGGATCATCCAGCAACGTGCTGAGATAGGCATTCTGATCCAGAAACTGAACCACGACGGACCGGGCCGTGCCATCGTGGGGCTTGCCGTTGTGGCCGCCGCCGTGGGCGTCCCACACCGCGTGAAACGCATCGATGATTGCTTGAGCGCGATCCGCAAGCAAGCCCGGGAATCCAAGGTAACCAAACGTGTCGAATTGTGCAAGCTGTTGGGGAGTTAATCGGGTTGATGTCATAGGGTTCCTTTTTGTGAACTAGTCAGCCATTGCGCAGCCATATCCGCTGCGCCTCGGTAAGGGAAATTGCCAATGCGCCCATCGCATCGGCGAGATGTTCTGGATGCATCGTGCCGAGAATGGGGAAGGCCGGAAAGGGATGCGCACGCAAATACGCCAGGGCAATCTGGTTGGCCGTGAAACCGCCCAGCTCGCGACCCAATTGGGCCGCCCGGTCGCGCCGACCGCGACTGATGGCATTCTCGTAATGCGGGGCGTTCTTTCCGGGATTATCGCCAAAGTAGCCGAAAGCCGTCGCGGTATAGGCCATCACTGGAAAGCCATGGCTGGCGTGCCACGCCACATCGGCGTCGTTCAGCCGGTAACAGGTTGGGTCCGGGCCACGCAAGTTGAGTGGATAGGGATCGTTTGATTCCGCCAGGCTCCACTGCTGCTGGGCGATCACGAAACCTTTCAGACCATGCGCCGCGGCGTAGGCGTTGGCCTCTGCGATCCTCGGGATCGTCCAATTGCTGGCGCCGAGATAGCGCACCCGCCCACGTTCCAACTGGTCATTGAGCGCGTCCATGATCGAGGCCACGGTGCGGCGCGGATCGTCGCGATGCAGCAAATAAATGTCAATCGTCCCGATACCCAGACGCTCAAGGCTGTCATTGACATCCGAGCTGATGTTCGCGGGTGACAAATAGTCATCCGGACGTGGATATTGCGGACTGAAGTCCGGGTGACCACCCTTGGTCGCGATCACGACCTGGTCACGGTCGCCAAACACTTTCAAGCATTCACCCAGGCCACGCTCACTCTCGCCCGGCCCGCCAGTTTTCATCCAGAAATTGTAGGCATGGGCCGTGTCGAAGAAGTTTCCACCCGCGGCGCGGTAGATGCGATACAACTCGTGCATTTCCGCGCCGCGAACGCGCGCATTGAACTGCATCACCCCGTAGCACAGCCCGGATACATTCAGGTCCGTGCCGGGAATGTGGAAAAGGTTTTTCGTTGTCATTGCCCAACCATTTCCCGACCCATGCTGGTACGGGTTGCCGCCAATTCAAGATTGTGCATCATGCAATCACCCCTTTGCCATGTTGATCCGGTGATTCTCGTCCGAGAATTCCATGTGCACGTCCGGGCGCTTGAGAACCTCCTCGCGCAGCGCCACACCGAGACCCGGGGCCTCGGACAGCGAGATCATGCCATCTTGAATCGGCACCGGTTTGGTCATGACTTCGCCATACCAGCCGTCGTAATAAGCGCGCACTGTTTCAACGATCTTTGCATTTGGGATGTGCAACATGAGGTGCGCCGCCGACCATAACGCCACCGGCCCGATGCAGTCGTGGCTGGTGATTGGCAGCAGGTAGGTCTCGGCCATGTGACAAATCTTGCGCGTCTCGGTCAAGCCACCGCACCAGGCCATATCCGGCATGATGATGTCCGCGGCGTTCTTTTCAATAACTTCGCGAAATCCAAACTTGGAAATGAGTCGTTCGCTGACGCACAGCGGCACCTTGGTATCGTGCTTAAGACGGGCATAGGACTCCACGTTGTCCGGCGGAATCATCTCCTCCATCCACATCACGTCAAACGGTTCAAGCGCGCGGGCGATTTTGACCGCCTCGGTCAGGCTCCACCGCGCATGACCCTCGATACAGATTTCAATCTTGTCACCGACCGTGTTGCGAATATCCGCCACGTATGAGATGCCTTTCTTGAGGTCATCGTGGGTCAGGTGGTAACCAACCGGACCCACCGCGCCCGCGCCCGCCCGTGTGCCGAGCGGACCGCCCGAAGGCACACCAAACTGGTCAAAGGGCCAGATCTTCATCGCTTTGATACCTTGGGCGAGCAACTCAACGGCAAGTTCGCCGGTGTGCCCGGTCGCCCACCGCTGATAATCCTGATGTTTGCCGTGACCAACACAGGTGTTGTAGATCCAAATACGGTCGCGACACCTGCCGCCAAGGAGGTTGTAAATGGGCTGCCCTGTGTATTGGCCGAGCAAATCCCAAAGTGCGACATCCACCGCGCTGATGGCCCGGGTTTCGCTGCCTCCATAGCCGAAAAAATTCACGGTGTAGAACATGTTCTGCCACAGGCTTTCGATGTCAAAGGCGCTTTTGCCGAGTAACAGATTTGCAAACACATCATGCACCATGGCGCTGATCGCGCGCGGAACATAAAAGGTTTCGCCCAAACCGACCAGACCATCATCCGTGTGGATGCGCACCCAGGTCGTGTTGGGCTGATCATCGAGCCAAATCGTTTCAAGTCTCGTAATTTTCATGCTCATGTATGTCCTCCGTTTGCGCTCGTCGCACGATAAGCTTGCAGAAACGCACACTCGTAACGTGAAGTGTGCTTCCGCAGATTCTAGGAATGGCCCCTGGCCTTCGTCCGCCAGGACTCATATTCAACGTTTGCCTCGGCACTGAGCGGGTAGTAGTGATGGAACATGCCGCGCTCGCCATATTCCTTGCTGTCGGTTAAATCCTGACGCTTGGGCATGCACTGCAGGGTAAGCGCCGGTCCAGCGATCGCCTTGCCCCGCTTCCAGGACGTGAGCCCGACCATGTGCGGGCGGGTGACCCCGAGGTTTAACAGCTCGCCGGCCGCAGTAGCGGTGCCGATCTGCTGAAGCGCCGCACATAACGCCGGATCGGGGCGATGAATATCGTCGAAGATCGTAATGGCGCGGATGGTGTCTGGGCTGAAGATCGTCATAACTTGTTAGATTTGCGGGCTGGCTGGCGGCGCCCGCAGGCCCATTTGCGCATATTGGATCAAATTGACCAACAGCCGGTCGGCGGCAGCATGCGCGTCCAGGTTTTCGAGCAGGGGCAGCGTGCTCAGGACAAGAGAACCGGCGCCGACGTGATAGGCGCCCATCAGCAGCCCCCATACATAGCCGGTTGGATAGCGGTGGTGGCCCACTGCAAACGAGGCCGCGATCATCTCATCGGGCGCGTCCAGCCCTTCGTAGATATCGTGGGGGATGACCGAACCGTAGTAATCCCAGTCCATGATCCCCGGCCCCTGCAGTCCGTCAAATACCGGATGGCGGCGCGCGACACACTCCTTGTGATAAAGCCAGTCAGTGACGGTGTAGGCCTTGCCGCGCCGTGCCAAAGGCAGATACGCCGTCGGGTCCGGGCCATCGGCGAACAAAGCATGATTCAGGGCGATCACAGTGGCGCCCTGTTCCAGCCGCCGCGTCAACTCGGCCATGGCTTCGGGTGTGCGTTCGGCACCGGATGGCAAGCCGACCAGAATCATCTCGACCGGTTCAAATACGTCAGGGCGGAATTGCCGGCAGCGCAAACCCCGCGCTGTAAGCCAGGCTTCGGACCGGACGTCGAGCCCCCACAACAGAATTTCCCCAGCCAGGCGGGGAAGGTTCGCGGGATTGGAGAGATGCACGGTCATCCGCCCACCTGCCGGCGCGCCGCCCTGCTCCAGATTTGCCGCGAAGGTATATGCACCGTCCGGACCGTCCACGGTGACCGTTTCGCGCAAAACCGGGATGGCCAGAGGCGACGGATCCGGGATCGTCACTATCGCAGCCTTCTCCCACGCCACGCCGGCAGGGCCGATCAGTCGGAAACGGGCCGGATAATCGCCGGGTTTGAGCGCGCCTTCGTTGGCCAGGCTGGCTTCGAGCGTGATCTTGCGCCCGGCGTAGGCGTGAGTGGGGTCGGCCAATAGACACCAGCGCAGCGCCGCCCAGCCTTCCCAGACCGCGTCAAAGGTCCCCGGCTTCCATTGCCGGAAAAACGTCCAAAGCCCCTCACCGGTCAGGGCATGGTCAAGCATGCCGGTCAAGTTGTAACCTGCAAGGTTAGGGTTGGCCCGAATAAGGTCAAATGCAAACGCGCGCTGCCGGGAATGCAGGCGCTGACTTTCACGCAGCATGTCCTCCGGGAACGCATACACGTCGTCGAAACCCAGCCGCCGCCAGTCGGCTTGAAAGACCTCGACCTGATCGCGCAGGAATCCGCCTTCCTCGAGGGCGGACGCGCCGGTTTGCTCCCAATTCCGCCATTCCGAAATCACGTTTTGCAGGCTTCCGATTCCATATTCCGACAGAAACACCGGCTTGGTGTCACTTCCGAGCTGCTTCATGAATTCGATCGCTGCCGGCTTGAGTGGCATCTGCGGATAGACGTGCGCGTCGCCGGCCCGATCGACGTAGCCCGGGGGCGGCATAGACGTCCAGTCGGAGGCCCCCCGATGCCGTATCGCCGGCGCGTTCGGGCCCTCCACCCCCCAAACCGGTTCCCAAGCCGTCCCGCCTGGGTTGCTGACCGAGCCGACGCCTGGTTTTTCGTCCCACCGACCACTGCTAAGGAGCACGAGTCGGGTCGGGTCGAGGGCGCGGAGCTTGGGCAGATAATCCTCGGCGTGGCGGTAGGTCGGGCTGTCGTCGGTTTCGTTCAACAGCCCCCAGATCGTCACGCAAGCGTGGTTGCGGTCGCGGCGGATCATGTCACCGGTGTTGCGGTCGAAACGCTCGCCCATGCGGGGCGAATTGCCCAGCTTCCAAGCGGCCAGACATTCCTCGTAGACCATCAGCCCGAGTTCATCGCAGAAATCCATCTGCTCGGCATAACCCGTGCCCGAGATGAAGCGGACCATATTGAATCCCGATGCCTTGGCATAGATCAGGTCGCGCCGGACAAAGTCGGGGATGACCGGCACGCAGGCCCCGATAGGCTGGTGGTTGCCGGTATGGGTGCTCTTAAGAAAGATGCGTTTTCCGTTGAGGTGGAAATAACCGTCGGCGACGCGCAGCTCGCGAAAACCAATCCTACACGCGTGTTGATGCGCCGTGGCACCATTCTCCCGCGCCGTGGTCGTCAGTTGATATAGATACGGATCGTCAAGATTCCACAGCCGCGGGTTGCCGACACTGAGGACGCCATCGCAGATGGATTCGCCGCTTGCAAACTCAACATCGATCGTCTCCGTCGCAAGCGCATCGCCACCGTCCGTGGTCAGGCCGACGCTGAATGTGACCGTGCCCCGGGTGGCCGCACGCCCGCTGTTGAACGCCGTGACCGTGACCGCAATCCGGCCAGTGCGCATGTCCGGCCGGGCGAACACATCGCGAATGTGGACGGTAGGCACGACCCGCAGGGTGACCGGATAAATAATGCCGCCTGTGTTCGTGCCACTGCCCGGGGTCACCTTGATGGTCTTGTTGCGGTGCGGAACCTCATCCAGGACATACCCATCGATGGGCGTGTTTGTGGGGTTGAGCACCCGCACGGCGAGAAGATTATCGCCATCCCAGTGGACCGCGCCGGTAACGTCGAACTCAAAGGGCGTTTCGCCGCCCTCGTAGAGGCCGGCGTAATGGCCGTTCAGCCACACCTCGCCAAGGTAGTCGATTGCGCCGAAACGCAAGATGGCTCGCAACCTTTCGTTGCCGACCGGGTCGGCCTGAAAGCGATACCAATACCAGAACACACCGTGTTGGCCGGGTAGAACCTGTTGAATGATGCCCGGCACGGGCGCGTCGACGGCTTCCAATCGCGGGGCGCGCCACCAGCCCTCCTGACGGCCAACATTGCCGGGGTCGGCAGCGAGTCGCCACGTGCCGTTCAGGGTCTGAATTGTCTGATTGATAGGTCCTCCTAGATCGCCGCGCGCCCGCCGTCAATTACCCATGCCGCCCCGTTCACGTATGACGCTGCATCTGAACACAAAAACACAACCACCCGAGCCACTTCGGCGGGGTCGCCATAACGCCCCATTGGATTTCGCCCGACATTAAAGCGCTTGACAGAATCCGGGTCCTCGGGGTTGGACATCCCGGCCAGCGACCGGATCATGCGGGTCTCGATTGGGCCGGGGCATACTGCGTTCACTCGGATGCCCAGTTTCCCGACCTCGCCCGCGGCCGAGCGTGTAAGCCCGAGCACACCATGCTTGCTGGCCGAATAGGCCGACAGGTTGGGCGCGCCCACCGTTCCCGCCACCGAAGAGGTGTTTACAATCGCGCCTTTTTTCTGCGCAATCATCACCGGCAGAACATGGCGCAAGCCCAGAAACATGCCCTTCAGGTTCACTCCAATCACACGATCCCAGACAGCTTCGTCATATTCAGCCAAAGGTCCCACCCGGCCCTCTGTCCCGGCGTTGTTGAAGAAATAATCGATCCGCCCGAAAGTGTCCAGCGCGCGTTTTACATACGCCTGAACATCGGCAGACTGGCTGACATCCGCGCGCGTCGCGATCGCCTGGCCTCCCATCGCGCGAATTTCGGAGGCAGTTCGTTCGGCTCCCTCTGCATCAATATCCACCACTACGATCCTTGCAGCTGCCTTTGCAAACGCGAGACAGGCCGCCCCGCCAATGCCGCCGGCACCACCTGTGACGACCGCGACCCCGTCCTTCAACTCCATTTCGTTCATCGGTTGCTCCTATTTCGCCAGGTAATCGTGGATGACGCGACCAAACGGCAGCACAAAATCGGCCCGCCAATAGAACCCGTCCAGCATCTCGCGCACGGGCAGGCGATACACCGGCGCCTGCGCGTTGGGCCTAAGTTCGACCGTAACCGGGCCGCGCCAGCATTCGTAAACATGAAGATCGGCAAATGTACGTGCCGTGAGCTGACGTATTGCATCGCTGCCATCCACGTTGGGCACCACTTTCAGGTTGATGTTGGTACGGAAGTCGCCGTAGGCCGTCATTTCCCCGGCCTCGGCGCGGGTCTGCTTGTAGGCCATGGTCAGGTTGATCACCTCGATGCCATTGCGCTTGACCGTGCCAATGAACAAGTCATCGCGCACGCCCAACCATGGTTCGCCGCCCTTCTTGGGCTGCCCGTAAATTTCACGTCCAGTCGCCACCGCCCCGTCGCTGCCCAGATATAAATAGGGAGAATATGCGCCCGCCGTATCCGTGCCCGGCATGCGCACTGGAATCTGCACTGCGGACTCATAGTAATTGCCAAAAAAGTCCGAGTCATTCATATGATAGACATGAATCAACACGATATCGCTGACCACCTCAAGCGGCGGCGGCACTAAACGGCGCGAGGCGTCAATGTCCGTTCGGTAGAAGGCCGTCAGGATTTCCGTGTTGCGCATCTGCATCGGAAAGCGCGGTACGAGCGGATTATCAAACGGCGTTTCGAACGTTTGCTGCAGGTTCATGTCACCACAGATGGCTGCCTCCAGCGTTCATGGCCAAGTTTCCGCCGTCGACCGGGAGCAATACGCCGGTCACAAAGCCCGAGGCTGGCGACGCGAGAAAGATAGCCGGGCCAACCATGTCTGCTGGCTCACCCAGGCGGTTCATGGGGATGCCCTTGAGCAAATGGGCGATGAAGGCCGGGTCGAGGGACGGATCTTCCAGCCATTTGCGCACGGAGGGCGAGCGCGTCTGGGAGGGCTGGATGGCGTTGACCCGGATACCGTAGCGCGCCCACTCGGTCGCCAGCTCGCGGGTCATCTGGTTGATCCCACCCTTGGCCACACTGTAGGGCAGGTTGCCCCGTCCGAGGGCAAGACTGCCGGCGATCGAGCTGATGTTGATAATGCTGCCGCCGCCACCCTGCTTGATCATCCTACGACCGGCGGCCTGGCTGCACAGAAAATAGCCTGTCAGGCAAACCGTCAAAACGCGGTTCCAGTCTTCGAGCGACAGATCCTCGGGCTTCTTCTTCGCCCCGATATACGGGGCATTGAGCAGGATGTCGACCCGCCCAAAGGTCTCATCCACCTTCGCAAACAGCGCCGCCACATCCTCCGCCTTGCTGATGTCGCAATGGGCGGGCACGGCTCGGCGGCCGAGCGCCGTGATCTGGGCGCAGGTCACGGCCACGCCGGCGTCATTGATATCGGCAACGGCCACGTCGGCGCCCTGGCCGGCAAAGCCGAGGGCGATGGCTTGGGCGATTCCCGATGCGCCTCCGGTCACCACGGCCACCCGGCCCGCAAGATCAAACAATTGAGGCTGCATTGTTGTTACCCTCACGTGGTGCTACGCGCACGCGAGCGCTTCCATTGAATACCATCCGTCTGATTCGCGAACCAAGCATGCTAACCCTTCACCGCTCCCGCGGTAAGGCCGGAAATAATATAGCGCTGCATCGACAGGTAAAACACAACTGGCAGAATCGAAAACACCATACCTGCGGCCATGTATTGCTCGACTTGAACGCCGGACAGACCCTTCAAGGTGGTCAAACCAACCGAGGCCGGCATCAACTCAGTCGAGCCCAGCAGGATGCTGGCATATAAGTACTCGTTCCAACCGGCAAAAAACGCAACCACCGCCACCGCCACCAAACCCGGCGTGGATAGCGGCAGGACAATCCGCCAAGCCGTGCTTAATTCGGAGCAGCCGTCGACAAGCGCGGCGTCCAGCACTTCGGGCGGCACGGAATCAAACACCCCTTTCAAGATCCAGATGCAAATGGGCAGCGCAAATGCCGCGTCAACCACCGAAAGCGTTGGCAATTGATTCAGCAGGTCAAGCCGGCTGTACATGATGTACAGTGGAATCAGCACCAATACCTCGGGCAGCATTTGTGTCACGAGGAGAAACAAACCGAATGCCGAGCGGCCCCGCCAGCGCAGACTGGATAGCGTGTACGCTCCAACAACCGTTAATGCAGTGCACAAAAGCATGGACATTAACGCGATCAGAAACGAATTCTTTAACCAGTTTGCCACCGGATGACCGGCAAAAAGCTCGCCAAACTGGGCGAAACGGATCTCTTGCGGGAAAAACGGTGGCGGATAGTGGAGGGTATAACTGTTTGGCTGGAGCGTGGACACCAGCATCCAATAGATAGGGAAAATTGTTACAAGCGTAACCGCGATAATTGCGATATACAACAATGTTCTTCCCACCGTGTCGCGGGCGCGCGTGTAACGAACAAGCTGAGTGGAAACAGTCGACGTCATTTCAGGCGAACTCCCTGGCGCGGCGGGCTTGCACGGTAATAAAGATGATGGCAATGGTGAGCGAGATCAAGAAACCTGCAACGCCCATCGCCGCCGCATATGAATAGTCATAAAAGCGAAACGCGGCATTGTATATACGCATCACAATGGTCTCGGTCGCTCCCACCGGACCGCCGCCAGTCATCAAAAACACAATTGAAAACTGTTTGAACGAGAAGATTGACGCGAGCACCACGAGCAGCTCAAGGGTGGTGGCAATGCCGGGCAGCGTGATATTTTGAAAAAGCTGAAGCGTGTTTGCACCGTCAACCTTTGCGGCGTCGTACAACTCCTGCGACACGCTTTGCAGGGCCGCAAGAATGACCAGACTGTAGAACGGGAATGCCTTCCACGAGGCGATGAGCACCACCCACGCCATGGCCAGCTCGGGTACTTGCAACCACTGCGGGTTATCCGTAACACCCGGAATCATCCGTGCCAATACGTTCACAACCCCGAACTGCGGGTTTAGTATCCAGATGAAAATCATGGTCACCGGGACCTCCGGAAACGCCCAGGGAATCATCAGCAGTGCCCGGGCGAGTGGTCGAAACCGAAATGGCCGGTTGAACAATAGTGCGGTTAACAGCCCAGCTCCAAGCGCAACCACAATCACCAGCACGGTAAACGTCGCGGTAACGCGCAATGAGCTCCAAAATTCGGCATCCGCAAACATACGCGCGTAGTTGGCCAGCCCAACCCAAATCGTTGGACGGTTGGATGCAAGCTGAATATTCGTAAAGCTGCCGTATATACCCTGCGCGATAGGGGAGACAAGAAATATGGTCTCGTACAGGATGATAGGCAATGCCAGCAAATAGGGTAAAAAATGAGTTCTTCGCTGCTTCATCCTTGAAATCGGTCCTGACTTCGTCATAAACAAAGGCCCGCGTGCGGCGGCGGCTCCCATTCCGTCACGCATGGTGAATGGCACAACGCGGCTGGCGAAACGCCACCAGCCGCGTCGTGCCATGCCCTGTTAGGTTATGCGCGAAGCAAGCTCTTCAGCCTGTTTTTGCGCGGTCGCCATGGCTTCTTCAACCGACTTGCCCGCCGTCAGCACGCTGGAGAAGTTGGTGATCACGATTTGCCCCAGTTCTTGGAAGTTGTAGACGAAATCGCCCACCACATCAACCGGGGTAATGTATTTCACACCATCATATCCAGGCTTTAGCCAGGCCAGGTTATCAAGATATTCCTTGCGCGCCGCCGATGGCTGCGCAAAGATTACATCTTCACAGCCCTCGACCATTCGCCGATAAGTATCAGGCTTATAGACCCAGGTCATGAACTGCAGCGCGGCATCCTTCACAGGAGACTGTGCGCTAATCATCATCGGGTGAATGCGCGCAATGGATGTGTTGCTCGCCCATGGAATCGGGGCGCTGCGCAGCAGCGGATACAAGTCTGGCGCACCCGGCTTGAATGACCCGACCGCGGCAGAGACAAACAGACCCTGGGCGACGGCTCCGGTCTGGAACAGTCGGGCACCAGTTGGGCCATCCGTGCCCTGCGGAATCGCGGCGTCGTACATCTGCTTGAACAGCTTCAGACCCTTGATGATGGGATCTGAGGTAAGAAGCGGGGTTTTACCCTTGGCCCACACGCCACCGTAAGGCATGCACCACTCTTCCAGTTGGAACCAGAAGTCGGCGGCCTCACTCACCAGGTGATTCATGAAGAAGCCATACTGCTGTTTGGAACGATCGGTTAGCGCCTTGCTGACTGCAATCCACTCGTCCGGAGTCTTGGCCGGAGTAATCTTGGCATCGGCATAGCGCTTGCTGTTATACAGGATGCCGAATGCAACCGTGACCATGTCCAGACCATAGAGCTTGCCATCTTTGCGCATGGCATCGTGAGCTGAGCTCAGATCTGTGATCTTGTTGGTTGAGATGACGGAATCAAGCGGATACAGCAGGTTTGAACGAATCAGGCGGGGCGCAAGCTCGGGCGTGGCCATGATAATGTCGCCATCCAGCTTGCCGGCCTGTGCACCAACGATGGTCTTGGTCGTGTAGGGGTCGAACGGAATTTGTTCGGCCTTGACTTCAATATCTTTCTGTGAGTCGTTAAATTCCTTGATAAGCGATAGCCAGGTCTTGCCGCGGTTGCCTTCCTCAAACCACCACGACAGATAGCGCACGGTTTGTTTTGCACCCGTGTTTACGGCGGGCGCCGTGGGTACGGCCGTTGCGGCGGCTGCGGGGGCTGCGGTAGCAGCAGGAGCCGAGGTTGGCGCTGCGGCTGGCGCGCAGGCGGCAAGGGCGGCGCCGGCAGCACCCATCGCGGACACCTGCAACAGTTTTCGGCGCGTGATCTTTTTCTTTGATATTTCTGACATGGAAATCTCCTAAATCTTGTTTTTACGAACAAACACACTCAATACGAATAAACTGGAACTTCAAATTTTTTTGTCGGGTGGAACACCTCCTTGTAAGATTTGATAACAGGCGTCGCGCATTTCCGCCGGCAACTGATTCAAGCGCCAACCTTGTTGAGCGGGCAGCGCGGCGGCTGTCCGGTCAGTTTGCGCAAAACCTCTTCAGCACCACGGGTGTGCAGCTCACGAACCGCTTCCTCACTGTAAAACGAAAAGTGTGGTGTCACAATGATCTTTGGGTGGTGCAGGAATGGATGATCGGGTGGCGGCGGCTCTTTCTGCAACACATCAATGCCGGCACCCTTCAGCACACCCGCGTCCAGGGCTTCAATCAGTGCAGCTTCGTCCACCAGACCACCACGCGCGGTGTTGACCAGGTAGGCGGTTGGCTTCATCAATCGAAGCGTTTTGGCATTGATGAGATGGCGCGTGCCTTCGCTCAATGGAGTATGGAGCGTCACATAGTCACTCTCAGCCAGGAGCTGTTCAAAACTCACGGGCTCACATCCCGCGGCGCGAATGTTGGCCGGGTCCACCAATGGATCGTATACCAACACGCGAAAGCCGAGACCGCGCGCCTTTAGACCGGTCTCACGCCCGATGCGACCAAAGCCGACCACACCGCAGGTGGAGTCCCGCAGGCGCTTCACCGGGGCCACTGAGATCCCATTCCATTTGCCTGCACGGGTGTCGTTTGCCTGCTGCACCACGCCGCGCATGCACGCCATGATCAGCGCAATGGCCTGGGCGCTCACCTCGTCCACCCCATAATCGGGCACGTAGGTCACCTGCACGCCACGCTGGGTGGCGGCCGGAATATCAATCGTGTCAAAACCAACGCCCAACCGGCTCACAATCTTGCAATTGGGCGCGCGATCCAAAAGCGCGCCATCAACGCGTTGAAGCGCCACAATGAGTGCATCGGCCCTGGCCAATGCCGCCGTCGCGTCAGGATGATCACAATCGGGCATCTGGATAAATTCAGGATCTAACGGAGCGAGGACGGTGCGTTCGCACTCTGAATCACCGCCAAATACGAGCAGGATGGTTGGTTTCATGGTTTGGTTTTTGTATAACTGCTGGCCACGCGTGTGTATGAGCCACGGAGATGCTGATCCAATTCAGTCAACGCGCGACTCTCGTCGTGGTCCCGGATGGCGTTCAAAATAATGGAGTGGGTTGAGACGGCATAGTCGCGAAAATCAGGGTCGCTGATATTGCGTTTCAGCAGCAACCAATGAATCTGGGGACGCAGTTCGGTCCAATGCCGGAGCAATAGCTTATGACCGCAGGACTGTACCAGTTTTTTGTGAAAGCGTACATCCAACTCGGCGGTCTTGCGGATGGCATCCGCGCCATGGGCAAGCGCGTCACCCATTTTGTGGACGCAACTCTCCATTTCGGCCAGACAGGCCGCGTCGCCAGTCTTTGCAGAAAGCCTCACCGCGAGACTCTCCATTGCAAAGCGCAGGCTGTAAACCTCATCCAGGTCCTCGCGTGAGAGACGTGCGACCGTGGCACCGCGGTTCGGGCTGATCGACACCAAGCCCTCCCGTTCAAGCTTGGTCAGCGCCTCACGAATCGGGCCACGGCTTACCTGCAGCGTTTCCGCGAGCGTCTCCTCACGCAGACGTTCACCCTGGGGCATGGCGCCGCTGATGATGGCTTCGCGCAACCGGTCGACAACTTCATCGCTCAAGCTGCGCTTTGGGGGTGCGCTGAGCAGTGAAAGTGGTGACTGGTTGGTAATGGTCATGATTTGGGCAACGTTCCAGCGCCGAGTCACCCGGTCAGCCAAAGATAGGGTTGCTCAGCGTACTCACGAATCGTGGCCAGGAACTGCGCCGCGGGTGCACCATCCACCAATCGATGGTCAAAGGTCAAACTTAGTACCATCATTTTGCGGATTGCCGTCTTCTCAGTCGCTTCGTCAATCACCACGACCTTGGGGACTATCCGGCCCATACCCAGGATGGCAGATTCGGGAAGATTCACAATTGGGGTGAAGCCATCCACACCAAACATGCCAAGATTGGTAATGGTAGCCGATGCACCTTGCATGGCCCCGGCGCCCAGCGTACCTTCGCGGGCCTGTTGGATGAGCGCGGCAGACTCGGTGGCGACGGTCGCCACTGATTTTGTCGCCGGGCTCCGCAACACCGGAACCAATAGCCCGCGGTCGGTTTGTACGGCTATGCCAATGTCCTGACCGTCCCGAGCCACGATCCCGCCGTCCGTCCAGGATGCGTTAATCGCAGGGTGAAGGCGCAAGGACAGGGCGCAGATTTTTGCAAACAGATCGGTGTAGGCGGGAACCACGTACCCGGTCCGCGTTTTCAACACTTCACGAAGCTTGACGAGCTCTGTGGCGTCGATTTCAGTAGTAAGCGTGACCGCCGCGGTGGTCTGGGCGCTGGTTTGCAACCGTTGAGCGATCAGCCGACGGGTGGCGGACGGCGGCGTCACCACGGCCGGCGCGGCAGCAATGGTCAGCGCGGGAGCTTTCGGGGCCGTGCCAGCTGGCTGTGAGACGGGACCGGCCAAGGCTTGCGGCGCCACGGCAGGTCTGGCGTGGGCGTTTCGAACATCCCGCTCGAGGATGCGCGCGCTGGTGCCACTGCCGGTCAGCGATTTCCAATCCACGCCCAGCTCACGGGCAACGCGAAGCGCACGTGGGCTGATCCGCGGCAGGCCGTTACGCAGCACCGGTGCCAACTGATGACCTGCTTCATGGGCCGCCGCCGATGCGGGCTTGGCCACGGCGGATGAGGTCTGCACCGATGGCGCGTCCTTTTCAAACGGCGCCTTTTCGCCTGGTGCGAGAAGGTATCCAATCACCGTGCCCACTTTTACGGTCTCGCCTACGTTTGGCCCGTTGGGCAGTTTGCGCAATATTCCTTCCTCGAAGGATTCGATTTCATTGACCGATTTGTCGCTCTCCACAAGCATATAAATCTCGCCGGGGGAGACGCGATCGCCATCCTGCTTTTTCCATTCGACAAGGGTGCCTTCTTCCATGGTCCAACCCAGCTTGGGCATGACAATTTCAGTGGCCATGGCTATTCCCGCACCAGATCCCGGATGGCCGTCGCAATCGCGTCATTGGACGGAACGATGACACTCTCCAACGGAGGGCTGTAGGGCGTGGGTACAAATGCACCGTTCAAGCGTCGAACCGGAGCATCCAACTCATCAAAGGCCGTCTCCATGACCCGGGCGGCGATTTCCGCCCCGATGCCGCATGGTGCAAAGGCCTCATCCACAACCAGCGCCCGTCCAGTCTTTTTGATCGAAGCACAAATCGTGTCCGTATCCAGTGGAGACACGGTGCGCGGATCGATCACCTCAACCGAGATGCCTTCCTTTTCCAACGTATCCGCCACCTGCAACACGCGATTGACCATCACCGTAAGCGCAACGACGGTGACCGAGTGCCCCTCGCGCGCGATCCGGGCAACACCAAAAGGAATCGCGACATCCTCTTCGGGCACCGGCCCCTTGGTGTTCAACAGGGATTTATGTTCAAGAAACAACACCGGGTCATAGCCGCGCAGTGCAGTCTTAAACAAACCCTTTGCATCGGCCGGGGTTGTGGGCACCACCACACGCAAGCCCGGCACGTTGGCAAACATGGCGTAATAATTTCCCGAATGGTGAGTGGCCGAAGCGCCACCGATACCGATGCATCCTCGCAACACCACCGGCATCGTGAGCCGGCCGCTGCTCATGTATTGCATCTTGGCCATTTGATTCATGATTTCACCCATGCCATCCAGGATGAAATCGACAAACATGAAATCGATCACCGGTCGCGTGCCGGTCATGGCTGCGCCAACCGCAAGCCCAATAAAGCCACGCTCGGTAATTGGTGTGTCGCACAGCCGAACGCCGCCGTATAGGTCGAACAGACCCGCGGTGGTGTTGAAATTCCCGCCACGCTTACCGATCCCTTCGCCCATCACAAAAATAGTGGCATCACGCGCCATTTCTTCGGTGAGGGCCTCGCGCGCGGCGGCGGTATAGGTCAACTCTTTCATGCCTGCACCTCGTAGTAAACGTGGCTCAGCGCATCCCTTCCTTCAGGGTATGGGCTTTCCACGGCTTGCTTATGAGCGGCTGCAACCTGGCCGGCGACACTGCTGTGCACCTCGTCAAATTCGGGATCGCCGCATATCTCATCCCGCATCGCCTGTTCCCGCAAAAGCTTGAGCGGGTCACGCGCCTTCCACGCCGCAATTTCCTCCATGGGTCTATAGCCGGATTCCTTCATGCCCTCGGCATGCACCCGGGTGCGATAGGTTTTGCATTCCAACAGCGTGGGCCCCTCGCCCGCGCGCGCGCGCTTTATTGCCGTGCCGGCGGCCTCGTAAACCGCCAGGACATTGTTGCCATCGACCTTGATGCCGGGAATGTTGTATCCGGCTGCCCGCATATACACGTCCGTGTTGCCCGCCGCGTAGCTCATGGGCACCTCGGTGGCATACATGTTGTTCTCACACACAAACAACACCGGCAGCTTGTAAATCGCTGCGAGATTCAGACCTTCGTGAAAGGCGCCATTGTTGGAGGCGCCATCGCCAAAGAAAGCCACACCAACCGCACCTGTTTTCATCAGCTTGCTGCTATAACCTGCGCCGGTGGCCTGCAAAATGCACGGTCCTACGATGCCGCTGGTGCCCATGAGTCCGACCTCGGGTTTGAACAGATGCATGGATCCGCCACGACCCTGCGAGCATCCCAACTCCCGCCCGTAAAGTTCGGCCATCACCTCGGCCATGGGCACACCCTTGGCCAGCGCGTGTCCATGTCCACGATGGGTGCTAAATACGCTATCCCGCATGGTCAGGTGTGCACAAACACCGGTTGCCACCGCCTCTTCACCAACATAAGTATGACAGGCGCCATGAACCAAGCCTGCTTGATGTGACTGAGCAAGGCGTTCTTCGGTCAGCCGGATTGCGGCCATGGTGCGGTACAGTCGCAAGACGAGATCAAGTTCTGCTTCCATTTACGTCGCCACTATAAGGGACAAGTTGTTAATTGTCAACTGTTGACAATTAACAAGCACTCTGATAGACTGAGTTTCAATTCGTCGAAAAGACGATTTCTTCGTAACGATCAGCAACTATTCAAAAGGAGTCCAAGATGAACCAAACCAAACGTGTGTCTCGCCGAAAACTACTAAAAGCAGCAGGACTGGTGGCCATTGGCGCTGGCGCAACCACTTTGGCCGCCTGTGCGGCACCCGCCGCTGGGCCGGGCGGCAGTTCCGGCCCGGTTGTCCTCAAGGGCGCGACCATCAACTGGCTGGGTGGCGCGTGGAGCTTCTTACCCGAGCTTGACCCGGTCATCGACGCGTTTGCCAAGGACTGGGGCACACAAAACGGTGTGACCATCAACTTCACGCGCGAGTCAACGAACCTTGGCGCCAAGATTCAGACCGCTATCGAGACCGGTCAGGGCGCCAACATCATCCAGCTCGCCGATGCCCCGGCTCAGTATGGCAAGAGCCTGGCCGATGTTTCAACCGTGGCCGAGGCTCTGTCCGCTGAAGGCGGCGGTTACCTACCAGCCGGGACCTTCCAGTGCAACGACGGCAGCCGCTGGATCGCTGTTCCTCTTGGGCAGCACAACTGGTTTATGAACTACCGCCAGGACTGGTTCAAGGAAGCCGGTTACGACAAATTTCCGGACAACTTCGATGACCTGCTTGTGGCGGGCACCAAGCTCAAGGCCGCGGGTCACCCGTTTGGTTGGACGATGGGCGACAAAGCAGGCGGCGATGGTAACGCGGCCCCCTACATCATGCTGTGGGCGTTTGGTGGCAAGGAATTCAACCCCGACGGCTCAATTGCCTTGGACAGCAAGGAAACATTGGCCGCCCTCGACTACTTCATCAAATTCCACAAGCAAGCCGGCGACCCCGATGAAATCGCCTACGACGACGGCGCGAACAACACGGCCTTCAATCAGGGCAAGATCTCGCTGACCGCCAACGTCAACACGATCTATCTTCCGGCCAAGAAAAACTTCCCGGCTGTCGCTGAGGGCATGAACCATGCAGTTCCGCCAAAGGGCCCGGCCGGCCGCTTCGGCGCATGCACGCTGCCTTGGTGGGGAATTCTGAATAAGACCACGGGTGCCAACTTGGATGCCGCAAAGGCCTACATCCGGGATTTCTTTGCGATCAAGAATTTGAGCAAGTTCTATCAGGCCGGTCAGGGATACATCCTGCCGGTGCTGCCGAAGTACGAGACTGAGCCGATCTGGCCGAGTGATCCAAAGCTCGCCATCGCCAAGGAAATGTTCAAGCTGGCGCTGCCGGCCGGCTATAACCTTAAGAACCAGAGCAAGTTGTCGAGCCTGATGCAGACAAAGCTCGTGGTGGGCAAGATGTTCGCCGCAGCCGCAACCTCCGGAGATCCCCGCAAGGCCCTGGATGGCGCGTTGAAGGACATCTCTGATCTAAAAGTGCTGGCTTAATCCGCAGTCCGCGTTGATCAGGCATCCGGGCGCGCCCGGATGCCTGACTCTTATCGACACCGCGATCTCGCCTGAGTTCCACCTATGGCATCGCCAAGTTCCCAAAACCGAACCACCGGCGCATTTGTTTCCCGTCTCTTCTACCGGGAAAGCACCCTCGGACCCATCCTGCTCAGCCCCGGCTTCATTTTCCTGATCGTGATGATGGCCTATCCGTTTGTATACGCCGTGTATCTCAGCTTCACGGACAAGGAGTCCGGCGGCCCTGCAAACTTTACCGGTCTTGAGAATTTCCAAAAGCTCTTTAGCTATGGTCCCTATGGGCGGACGGTCATCAATTCCATCGTATATACCGTGTTCGCCCTGGCCCTGAAGTTCCTGGGGGGCCTGGGCCTGGCCTCAATCCTGAACCGTCCCTTCGTCGGGCAGCGCTATGTGAAGGCCTTGATGCTCCTGCCCTGGATCATGCCCACGGTGTTCAGCACCATGATCTGGCAATGGATCCTGGCTCCGGGATTCAGTGTCGCAAATATCATTCTGGTGGAGAAACTGCACATTTTCTCGGAAAACCTTCCATTCCTGAGGGACGAACGATTTGCCATGGCGTCGCTCATCGGGATCAACATCTGGCGTGGCCTGCCCTTCTTTGGCATCACGTTCCTGGCCGCGATCCAGGGCGTCTCAGTCGAGATTTTGGAAGCCGCCAAGATTGATGGGGCGTCGCCCTGGGTAGCCTTCTGGAGGGTGACGTTTCCCATCATCCAACCAATTGTGATGGTCGTCGTACTAATTTCGACCATTGGGACGATTGGCGATTTCGACCTTCCCTTCCTCCTGACGCGTGGGGGGCCAAACGATGCAACATCGCTGTTCTCCTTGCTCTCCTACCAGTTAACCTTTGGTTCGGGTCGTATCGGGCTCGGAGCAGCGGTGACCATGACCATGTTCCCGCTATTGACGGCCTTGATCGTTGCGTCCCTGATTATGGTGCGCCGACGGCAGCAAAACGACTAGCATGACTACAAATCCAGCCGTCCGAAAGGCGCTCAAGGCGCTGCCCTTCTATTTGCTGTTAGGCGCGGTCCTGTTATTTCTATTGTTCCCGTTCTACTGGGGATTCGTGACCTCGCTCAAGAGCGAAAATGACGTCTACAACTTCACCGGGAATTTCCTTATCCCGGAACGCCCGTCCCTATCAAACTATGATCTCGTGCTCACCAAGAGGGGTTATTTCACCTGGTTTGCCAACACATTTTCGGTGTCTCTCATTTCGACGGTCATTTCAACCGGCATCTCGGTGATGGCCGGCTTTGCAATCGCCCGCCTGCGCTTTCGCGGCGCGGCGCTTGCAGGTACTCTGATCTTCGTCACGTATCTTGCGCCGCGCGGCTTTCTATTTGTGCCTCTGGCCCTGATCTTGCGCGATATTGGCATCCTTGGCCAGATTTCCTCGCTGTATCTCACCTATCCAACTTTTCTCATTCCGTTTGCAACCTGGCTGTTGAGCGGCTACTTCACCAATGTCCCGCGCGAGCCCGAGGAATGCGCCCAGGTGGACGGAGCGAGCCGAATCGGTGCCATCGTCCGTATCACCCTGCCGATGGCGATGCCCGGGATCATTACCGCGGGGATCTTCGCATTCACCGCTTCGTGGAACGAACTCTTGTATTCGATCGCATTTGTAAACGGCGAGGCGAACAGGATGTTGACATCAGGCGTCCTTGGCGCATTCACGGCCGGCGATTTCCTCATTTATGGTCCGATGATGGCCGCCGCCACATTGGCGTCGCTGCCTATCGCCCTGCTATACGTCATGTTCACCGACCGCTTCGTTAGCGGGATCACGGCCGGGGCAACCAAGGGCTAAGCCGTTATGTATTCGCAATTCAAAATCGTCCGCCTTACCGCGCAAATTTTCGAACCAGGCGACTATGAACGCAAAAAATATGCCGCCACGGGCCTCGCGATGCACGAAGTCCATGACCTTGATCCCGAAGCAATTGCGGCAAAGGTTCGGGACGCGGACATCGTTTCCGTCATCGGCACGCCAATGCCACGAACCGTCATCGATGCACTGGACAAGTGTCGCGCCATCGCGCGTTTTGGCACCGGCACCGACAAGATTGACGTGTCCCGCGCCACCGAGCGCGGTATTGTGGTGATGAACACCCCTTTCTTTTGCGTTGAAGAGATGGCCGATCACGTGATGGCCATGATGCTCTCGTTGAACCGCAAGCTGGCCGTCATGCAGCAATCCATGGTCGATGGCGAGCTCAGCGTGGCCAGGCAAGCGACGGCCACCATTCCACGGATGAGCACGGTGACACTTGGATTGATTGGATTCGGCCGGAGCGCGGTGCACACGGCGCGGCGGGCACGCGGGTTTGGCACCAGGGTATTGGCTTGTCGAAACAACAAGAGCGCATCCACTCTTGATGCGGATGAACTGGGGGTCACAATGACCGACCTTGACACGGTTCTGGGTGAATCAGACTATGTATCGCTTCATGTGCCGTTGACCAGGGTCACCCACCACATGATTGACGCTGAGGCCATGGCAAAGATGAAACCTGGTGCCTACGTGATCAACACATCACGCGGCAAGCTGATCGACGAATTTGCACTCAAGAATGCCCTGGAGTCCGGTCATCTGGGTGGCGCCGGGATAGACACCTTTGGGGAGATTGATATCTTCGTCGATCATATCCCGCCACCCGTGCACCCTCTGGCTGGTCGCGCCAATGTCATTTTGACTCCGCATGTGGCGGGGGGATCCGCGCAGGCAAAGTTCGACATGATGGATGTCGGCATCCAAAACCTTATCGACGTGTTGAACGGTCAATGGCCGCTCGAAGAAAATATCGTGAACCCGGGTGTAACGCCCAGATTCGCATTTCAACCCAATATGCGACAGACGTAATTGGCGTCTGTGACCATGCAAATATTAGTGCAAAGGAATGATGAACCAAATGAAAATGTTTGATCTGACCGGCCGCGTCGCCGTGGTTACCGGCACGGCGCAAGGCATGGGCCGCGCCATGGCCACTGCCTTCGCAGAAGCCGGCGCCGACCTGGTGCTGCTTGACAGGAACGCTGCAGGCAACGACGCCACCGCGCACACGCTGTCACAGATGGGTCGCAAGGTGATCCCGATCGCCGGAGACATCACCCAGTTTGACTACATTGATAAAGTTTTCGAGACCGTCGACCGCGAATTTGGCCATGTCGATATCCTCGGAAATGTGGCAGGCGAGGCCAAGGCCGGCCCGGCTGAAGACATGACCATTGCAGACATTCAAACGACTTTTCACAACCTTGTGATTAGCCGCTTTTACTGCTGCCAGCTGGCCGGGCGGCGCATGCTAAAGCAGGGCAAGGGCAGCATCATGAGCATCGGCTCGATCGCCGGGGTTACGTCGCTTGGGCGCACGCAGGCCATCTACGGAATGGCCATGGCATCCGTCATTCACATGACCAAGGAGCTGAGCACGGAATGGGCCGGGCGCGGCGTGCGGGTCAACGCCATCCTGCCAGCCCAGACGCTGGGCAGCGGCGGGCTTGAAAAACGCATGGAGAACGATCCGTATCTGCGGGACAGCTTTTTGCATGGTTTGCCGCGCGGTCGATTTGGCCAACCGGACGACATCAAGGGTCTGGCTGTTTGGCTGGCCTCCGATTCGGCGGATTGGATCACGGGCGTCATTGTCCCGATGGACGGCGGCAACCTGGCCAAAAATGGCGGCGGCGGACTGCTTGCGCCAATCATCGAGAAATACGTAAAGTGACCGTTGACCAACATCCAAAAATGATTCTTGACCAGTTCAAACTGGATGGTCAGGTGGCGGTGGTGACCGGCGCCAGCCGCGGGCTTGGGCTGAGCGTGGCCACCGCGCTCGCGCAGGCCGGGGCTGATATTGTTTCGGTCCAGCGCAGCGGGAACACTGCCGCCATTGAAGACGCCGTGAGGGAGGCCGGTCGAAAAATCCTTTGCTTATCCCTGGATGTGGCCGAGATCACGGCTGCGCAGCGCGTACTGGACGCCACGCTCGCCCACTTTGGCCACGTCGATATTCTGGTAAACAACGCCGGCATTACCAAGCGCACGCCCTCCGCAGATTTTGCACTCGCAGATTTTGACGCGCTGATTAACACAAACCTGCGTTCGTTATTTCTCTTTTGCCAGGTTTTTGGCCGCGAAATGCTGCGCCAGGGACACGGCAAGATCATCAACATGGGCTCGTTGTTGAGTTACCAGGGTGGGTTTACCGTGCCCGCCTACGCCGCCAGCAAGCATGCGGTCTCCGGGCTTACCAAGTCGCTGTGCAACGAGTGGGCGAGCAAGGGGATTAACGTCAATTGCATTGCACCCGGTTACATGGCGACCGACATGAATGTTGCACTTATGAATGACCCAGTGCGCTCGCGCCAGATTGGTGAGCGCATCCCGGCAGGGCGCTGGGGTGCGGCCGACGACGTGGGCGGGCTGGCGGTGTTTCTAGCCTCCAGCGCATCCAGCTTCATTCATGGCCAGACCATCGCCGTTGACGGCGGGTGGATGGCCCGCTAAAACAACATGATCACGACACCTGATATCACCCGGCCAGACCCTTCACTAATTGAAGCGTTGCGCGGCATTGGCTCGGCCACTGCCAGTGGCGAGCTTTACAAGCGGGGCATAAAGAATCAGCACATGACGGGGTTGACGTCGTGGAAAAAAGGACGCAGCGTGGTCGGACCGGCGCTCACCTTGCAGTGGATGCCGCGCCGCGAGGATATGAGCGCCAACCACGAATATGCCGACACCGAGATGCAATTGCACCGGCATGTGATGTATCACACGCAGCCGGGCGACATCATTGTGGTGGATGCACGCGCAGACATGGCGTCCGGCGTGTTTGGCGAAATGATGCTGACGTATTTCATGGGCAAGGGTGGACTGGGCGTCGTCATTGATGGCTGCATCCGGGATTGGGAACATGCGGAACACCTGGAGCTTGGCATGTGGATGCGCGGCGTGACGCCAAATCACGGATGGCAAAACCGGATCATGCCCTTCGCAGTCAACGTTCCCATCGCGTGCGCAGATGTGCTGGTCCTGCCTGGCGACATCATCATCGCCGACAATGACGGAGCCATCGCGGTGCCGGTGGCGCACGCCGCCGAGATCGCCAAGCTGTCTCGAGAAAAAGACGAGTGGGAAGAGTTCACCAGGCTGCGATTGTCGCAGGGGGGTGATTTGCGGAAATATTATCCGCTGAACGAACAGGCGCAGCGGGAATTTGAGGACTGGCGGACCGTGCGCGCGGCCGGTTCGGTCAAGAAGCGAAAGGCGCGCAATCGATCCTAATTATGTTGCACATTGCTGCTGATAACCTGGACAAGTTTGTGCTGCGTGTGCTGATCGCCCTTGGCACACCAGATGATCTGGCCGTAATCGTGAAAGATTCCCTGGTCGGAGCAAATCTGGCGGGTCACGACTCGCATGGCGTCATCCGCCTGCCGATGTATGCCGATGCTATTCATGCCTCGGTGACCAAACGGTCAACCGGCGCGCGCGGAGAGGCGCTGTTGCCTGCCACGCGCGCGATCGTGATTCCGGCACAGGCAATGTTGGCGACGGTGATCGTGGATTGCGGTTGGGGATGGGGGCCGCCGGCAGCCCATGTTGCATGCGATCAGGTGATTGCGCGGGCGCACCAGTATGGTATTGGTGTGACCGCAGTTCAGCACTGTAATCACATCATGCGGGTGGGTCAATATGTTGAACACATAGCTAACGCCGGATTGATTGGCATCGTATTTTGCAACTCCGGACCCGGTGTCACGCCTTTTGGCGGGACCGGCAGGGTGTTGGGGACCAATCCCATCGCAATAGGCGTTCCCCGTGCCGGGTCAGCCCCACCCGTTTTTCTGGATGGTTCCACGTCCACCGTTGCGGAAGGAAAGTTACGGGTGGCGCTTGACAAGGGCATTTCGGTGCCGTTGGGGTGGATCATTGATCAACAAGGTCGACCGACCACGCAGCCCGCTGACTTCTATTCAGGTGGATCCATCCTTCCGCTGGGTGGTTACAAGGGTTATGCCTTTGGAGTCATGGTTGAACTGATCGCCGGGATGCTTTCTGGTGCCTCAGCCGCCTTTTTGCCGGACTATGCCGGTGGAAACGGTGTTGTCATTCTGGCATTGCGACCCGACGCCTTCATACCCATGCCTACCTATCTCGCCAATGTTGAGCGGGCATGCCATGCCCTTAAGTCGGTGCCTCCGGAACATCCTCAGGGTGAGGTGCTTTTGCCGGGCGAGCCGGAGCAAAGATCACGCGCCGAACGCACAGCCCACGGCATACCCATGGCAGAGGCCACTGTACAGTCTCTCATCACGCTGGCAAGGAGTTTGAGCGTCGACACAACCATGCTCAATCCAACCTAAGCGACCGATCCAAGTTACCAATCTAAACGACAAAATAATATGAAACTCATTCGATATTTCGCCAATGGTTCCATCCGCACCGGCGTTTTGACCGGTCACGATCAGTTTGTAGATGTCACATCAGCAGGAAGTTTGCTGACCTTGCTGATGGACGGTGCCGCGCGCGCACGGGCGCAGCAGGCCGCGTTGGACGCTAGTTCGGCGCAGGCCCTCGCCGGAGTGGAGTTACTCGCCCCGGTCTCGCCGGGCAAGATTATCGCCATTGGGTTGAACTACCGCGATCACGCCGCAGAGGGCGGACAACCGATCCCCAACAAACCCATCATCTTCGCCAAATTTGGCAATTCACTGGCCAATCCAAACGCCACGATCACGTGGTACGCAGACCAGACGACAAAAATGGACTATGAGGCCGAGCTCGGAATCGTGATTGGCACCACGACGCACCGGGTATCGGAGGAAAACGCTCTGGGCCACGTGGGAGGGTATGTCTGCGCCAACGATATCAGCGCGCGCGATCTGCAGATGGGCGACGATCAAAAGCAGTGGGTGTTGGGCAAATCCCTGGATGGCAGCTGCCCTATCGGGCCCAGCATCACCACCACGGACGAGATACCTGATCCGCAGACGCTCGGTATCCGCTGCATTCTGAATGGTCAAACGGTTCAGAATTCAAATACCGCGCAGATGATCTTCTCGGTGGCCAGATTGGTGGCGCACTGCAGCCATTACATGACATTGCAGCCGGGCGACCTGATCGTTACAGGCACCCCACCAGGCGTGGGAAGCGCCCGTAAACCGCCTTTGTTTATGAAGGATGGCGATGAAGTAACCATCGAGATCGATCAGATCGGCCGGTTGACCAACCGACTAAGGGTGCTGTGACCCACACCGATATGCACACCGTCATCGTAGACCGGAGGGAACTTCACGAACTGGCCCGGGCGATCATTGCGGCAGCTGGTACGCCGGACGACATGGCCAACGATGTGGCGGAAGGGTTGGTCGAGGCCAATCTGTGTGGCCATGATTCGCATGGCGTGATGCGGCTGCCGGGCTATGTTTCGTTTAGCCAAACCAAGGCGGAGGCCAGTCGCATCTTTAACCGGGTGCGACCGGCCGCACGTCCGGAACTGATGCCGGAATCAAGACTCGGGCTCGCAATACGACGGGTTGATGGAGGCTGGGGTTGGGGGCAACCCGCCGCACGTCTTGCAACCCGGACCGTCATTGCTCAGGCACTGAAAACCGGTGTGGCAACAGTTACGATTTCTCATTGCAACCACGTGGGTCGGCTGGGCGAATATACGGCTATGATCGCCGAGGCCGGCCTGATTGGTTTTGCCACGTGTAACGCCGGCCCCGCCGTGGCGCCCTTCAACGGGCGTGAGCGCCTGTTTGGTACCAACCCTTTTTCATTTGCAGTTCCGCGCACTGTAGGGGTGCGCGGGGATGGCCCGCGGCCAATTCTGGTCGATTTTGCAACCTCGGGCGTCGCAGAAGGCAAGTTGCAGGTCGCACAAGCCAAGGGACTGCCGGTGGGCGACGGGCTTCTCATCGACAAGGACGGTCAACCCACTTCAGACCCCGCCGCGTTCTACGATGGTGGCGCGCTGTTGCCCATGGGTCTGCATAAAGGTTACGGCGTCAGTGTCATGGCGGACCTTTTGGGAGGCGGTCTGTCAGGGATGGGGTTTGCATGCACGCCGCGGTTTGGTGAGGGAAACCTCGCCGGCAATGGCTTCCTCATAACGGCGTACAACATTTCTGATTTTGTCAATGTTTCAGAGTATGTGAGCAAGGTCAACGAGTTGTATGCCCGGGTGCGCAGTTCGCAACCAGCCCGGGGCGTCGAAGCCGTGTTGTTGCCCGGCGACCCGGAATGGATATCACGCGAGCTTCGTCTAAGAGAGGGTATTCCCATCCCCGAGGTCACGTGGGACGCGATCAGCAAAACTGCGGCTGAACTTCACGTGCCGCTGCCAGTCTAGAAACAAAACCATCGCCTTCTGCTTCACAATCGTGCACGTGACACAAATTCGTGATGCCGAAGGCAACATAAGGAAACGAAAACCATGAGCAAATATGTATACCCAAATCCACTGAAACAGAAACTGCAACGGGGTGAACTGTGTCTCGGAACACAGCTTGACGCGACCTCACCAAATCTTGCGACCGCGCCTTGCGCGGCGGGCATTGATTTCATGTGGATCGACACCGAGCACGGCCCGTTTGGAGTTGAATCCCTGGGTGCCATTCCCGCCTTGCTGCGGCAACAAGGCGTTGCGCCCATGATTCGCGTGGCATGGAACGACCCGGCCCTGATTAAGAAGGCCTATGACGTTGGCGCGGTAGCCGTGATGGTCCCGCAGGTAAACACCGCCGAGGAGGCTGCGCTGGCTGTGCAGTACGCGCGGTATCCGCCGATCGGGCAACGCGGCGTGTCACCCAGCTGGCCGGCGCTGGTTGGCGAAGACTGGGGTAACGTCATTCGCACCGCGAATGAAGAAACGGTTTTGATTGTGCAAATTGAAAGCGAGCAGGCCTACAACAATCTGGATGCGATCATGAAGGTCCCCGGGATTGACGTGTTATTGACCGGGCCGATGGACTTGTCATCATCGCTGGGGATCATCACCGATATGCAAAATCCGCGGGTGCAACACATCATGCAGGATGTTGGCCGGCGTTTGCAGGGCACCCACCTGGTTTGCGGTACAACGCTGTCAGACATTGCCGAGTTGCAACAGAAGGTCAGTTGGGGCTATCGATTCCTAAACATTGGCAGCCCATTGGGCTATGGCGTGCAGGTGGTAAAGCAGCATGTGCAGACGCTGCGAAATACTCCGATGCCCAAATAATATGAGACTCGCCGATCAAACAGCGCTCGTCACGGGTGCCAGCCGTGGAATCGGTCGCGCCATCGCAGTGGCGCTGGCCAAAGAAGGGGCGAACCTCGCCGTAACCGGGCGCGATCAAACCGAGCTGGCCGAACTAAAGAAGGAAATTGAGGCCCTTGGTCGCGGCTGCATGACGCGTGCGTTTGATCTTTCTGATCTGCCCGCCGCGGAAGGCTTCTATGAACAAGCCGAACATGCCTTTGGCGGGGTGCATATCCTGGTGAACAACGCCGGCGTTGGCAGCAGCGCCAACCCAAAACCGGTGGTTGCCTTTGACAATGACTTCTGGGATTACACCCTATTGGTCAACTTAACCGCACCTTATCGGTTGTGCCGGTGTGCCGTGCAACACATGATTCCGCGGAAATATGGGCGCATCATCAACATCGCCTCCGTGGCGGGAAAGACTGGAAGCTTTCACGGCGCGGCGTACGCCGCCAGCAAGCATGGACTCCTTGGCCTTACCCGCTCGCTCGCTTTGGAGGTGGTGGTGCATGGCATCACAGTCAACGCCGTATGCCCGGGTGTGGTCAAGTCCCGCATGAACGACAAGCGCCTGACCTATGACGCGAACCGTCTGGGGCGCTCTTTTGCCGATGTAGAAGCCGGCTCCACACCTTTGGGACGCAGAATCACTCCGGAAGAAATTGCCCATTTCGCACTCAGTTTGGCGCTTCCGGAGGCAAGCGCTGCAACCGGCCAGGCATTTGTCGTCGATGGCGGTGCAATGAATTCCTGACAGCACCATGCAGTTGATCGGGATGGATTTGGGCAGCACCTCGATCAAGGCCGGTGTCCTTGATACTGTCACTAAACGCGTGACGCTTGAAACGCGGCGACCATTCCCGGGACCACTCGTCAATCTGCCGCGAGGTCACTTTGAAGTGAGTGCACGCGCGGTCTGTGTTGCCGTCGATGACGTGTTGGATGGGTTGCTGGCCGCGGCGCCAGATGCGGAGGCGATCATACTTTGCAGCCAAATGCACAGCATGGTGCTCACCAACGCAACTGGCCTTGAACTCAGCAACATACTGACCTGGCAGGATCAACGTGCAGGGTTGCAGGACGAGGGTCGCGCACCGTTGATTCAGGAGCTGAAGCGGACACTGGGTGTTGATCGTCTGCTGGCGCTTGGCAATGACGTGTGGGCGGCGCGCCCGGTGGCGATGTTGGTTTGGCTCGCGCAACACAACCAACTTCCGCCCAACGCGCTGTTCTGTTCGCTCCCTGATTTTGTCGGGCGGCATTGGTGCGGGGGTGCGGAGCTTGCCACGGACCGAACCCACGCCGCGGCCAGCGGGATGTACGACATTCTCGCAAACACCTGGCATCACGATGCGCTCGCTGCTCTTGGGCTTGATAAGCTGCGCCTGCCAATGGTTGTCGATGAACGCGCTGTCATTGGACAGGTTCGTCGCGCCGGCCGCACACTGGATTTATTGGCACCCGTGTCAGATCAGCAATGCGCCTTGCTCGGCGCCGGGCTTGCAATGGGCGAGTTGTCGATCAACGTCAGCACTGGGTCGCAAGTGGCAATGATGCATGCAGCTCCCATTACTGGTGGATTCCAAACCAGACCGTATTTTGCCGGCCGCTGGCTTGCCACGCAGATTCATCTCCCGGCCGGCCGGGCGCTCAACGCGCTCGTGCAACTACTGAGTCAGCTGGCGGAAGCGGAGGGCCATCAACTACGCGATCAATGGAGCACAATTGAGCGAATGACCCGCATGACGCCTGCATCGGACATTGCCATCGACCTGTCCTTCTTTGCAGGAGCGCTGGGTGATCACGGCCAGATTGGAAACCTGCGGGAAGACAACCTGACCATCGGCCACGTGTTTCGCTCCGCATTTGCACAGATGGCGCAAAACTATTATCGGGCCGCGCTCGCGCTCGACCCGTCTGCATCGTGGAAAGGCGTTGTGCTGTCGGGTGGGCTTGCCCGGCAGTCATCAGTGTTGCAGCAGGAAATCGCTTCCCAATTTGAATGCCCGGTGCGGATGCCAGAGGGCGCAGAAGACGCGCTTACTGGTATCCTGAGCTTGTTCCAATAACAAATAGCGTGCGGGGGTATACTTAATTTAATAAAACCGACCGTCGGTTTATTAATTATGGCGCGCAAGGTAAAGGACGACGAGTACGCAGGCAAACGCAATGAAATACTTGACGTAGCACAGCGCCTGGTGTACACGCGCGGCTATATGCAAATGTCGATCCAGGACATCCTGGATGAACTAGGTATTTCCAAGGGCGCCTTTTACCACTACTTCCCATCCAAACAGGCAGTACTTGAAGGAATTATTTCCCGGATGGGAGAACAATACTTTAGCGTAAATCTGCCGAGACTACGCAACGCGTCAAGCGCCTTGGAGAAACTCCAACTGCTTATGCGTGAATCAAACCAGTGGAAAGGCACTCACCGAAACTTTCTGCTTGCACTGCTGGAAGTTTGGTATCACGACGACAATGCCATCGTGCGCCACAAAACCACCTTGCACTCGGTGTCAATTATGCGTCCACTGATTGTCGAAATTTTGGAACAAGGTATCCGCGAGGGCAGCATGGCCGCGTCATCGGTGGCTGCCGCCACTGACGTGGCGCTTTCGCTAATGCTGGGTCTGAGTGAAGCATTTGCCGCCCAGATCTTGAACAGGATTGCGGATGGCGAAACCAGGATGAAGCTGACATTGGATTTAACGCGTTCTTTTACCGAGGCCATTGCCCATGCCCTGGGACTGCACAATGGAAGCTTGGAGCTGATAGACCGGGAATCCCTGGAACAGTGGTTGCTGCCCGGCGAAAAGGAGAATCAAGGATGAATCTCAGACTATATCTGCGCCTGGCCTGGCGCAACATCTGGCGTCAGCGCAGGCGCACGTTGATTGTGCTGCTGGCCATCAGTCTGGGCATGATGTTGATGATGTTCTATGACGGGCTCATTGCCGGGTTTGACCAGGCAATATATGGCAACGCGGTGCGGGTGCTGGGCGGCAACATCACCGTACATGCCGCGGGATATGGGGCCAAGACCGGGCAAAAACCACTGTTGCCGTTGGCCAATGATGCCGCTATTGTCCAGGCTGTCCAGAGCCAACCCAATGTGGTTTCCGTCGCACGGCGGATCGAAACGGGCGGTCTGGCAAGCAACCGAAAGGGCGCATTCCCGCTTGCCATCACCGGGATAGAACCGGACCGCGAACAAACCAGCAGTCTGATCGCGAAGAATGTAACCGCCGGGCGATATTTACAAGCCGGTGATCTGGATCTTGCGTTGATCGGTCGCGGCCTTGCCGAGGGAATGGACATCAAGGTCGGTGATCGGTTCACTCTGGCCGGTCGCGGCCCGCATGATCAACTGCGCCAGCGCACCATGACCGTGGTTGGCATTTACGATGTGGGGTTGCGCGATATCGAAAAACGCTCGGTGTATATCTCGCTGGGTGAGGCGCAAACGCTCTATGATTTACCCGGTCAATCAACCGCAGTAACTGTCGCAATGCAGAAACTGGGTCAGGAGCCTCCTGTGATTGCCGCGGTCCGGCCTTCGCATCCCACCGCGGAATTCGAAACTTGGCAGGATGCTTATCCCGAGCTTACGCAGGCTATTGACTCCAAAAATGGCGTTATGGACATCTTTAGTTTCATCATCATGGTGATCGCCGGGATCGGCATTTTGAACCTTCTGCTAATGGCGGTATACGAACGCACCCGCGAAATCGGGCTGCTTGGCGCCATCGGGTTGCGCCCCGGCCAGATATCGCGGCTCTTTGTCCTTGAGGGGGCCATGATCGGAATTGTGGGTGCGATATTTGGCGTGTGCTTCGGGCTGCTTTGCAATGGCATCATGGCCAGAGTCGGGCTGGACTTCAGCAGCTATTCCTCAACCACAGATTACATGGCCTTGATAAATGACCGGGTATATCCCACTCTGGGGCTGGAACATGTACTCCAGCGCACGGTCACCATCATCGTCATCGCAACCGTGGCCGCGTTTTATCCGGCGCGTGAGGCCAGCCGGAATGAGCCCGCGCGATCGTTGCATTTTGTCTAGCGTTTAACCAGCTTTGAACGAGCACACTTATGAAACAACTCTTACGCATGGCGTGGCAGAACTTGAACCGAAACCGCCGTCGTTCATTTTTTTCCGCGTTGGCGCTCGGCATGGGAATCTCGCTGCTGTTGCTGATGGCCGCCGTGCTGGATGGCGAATATCGCGACGCGCTTGACGCAGCCATTCGCTTGCAAAGTGGCCACCTTCAGGTGCGCGCACTAACATTTGATGAGGGCAAAACCAGCCTGGCCTGGACTGACCTGATTGAGAAACCCGGTGATCTGGCAATGCGCATCTCAACTCTCGCACCCGTGCTGGCGGCCACGCCACGCCTGATTGCCAGTGGCTTTGTGGCGGGCAGCGATCAGTCGGTTGGCGTGCGCCTTTTCGGCATCGATCCGTCATCACCCGCCAGCGCGCCGTATCAACAGGGGCTGAAATCAGGCGCCTGGTTGACTTCCGACGACCGCGATGGAGTTTTGGTTGGCGAAAAATTGGCTGCACAATTAAACCTAAATGCAGGAGACAAATTGAATCTCACCACCAACACTTCAAACGGTGATGTTGATCAACAGGCCTTTGTAGTGCGTGGTATTTATTCGACGCGCACGCCTGGCTTTGACAACACAACCGTTCTGATGCCCCTGGTGAAAGCTCAAGCCTTTACCCAAGCCGGGGATCACGCCAGTTTGATCTTTGTGCTACTCAATGATATTGATCAGACCGAGCCGGTCAAGACCGCATTGCAAACCGCGACCTATGACGTCAGGACCTGGTCACAGCTCAATGATGTGGTCGTGCAAACTCAGAGGCTGTCGCAAAGCTATATGGTCATGCTCTATTTGATTGTGCTGGCGATCACAGCCACCGTCGTGGTGAACACGTTGATCATGGCCGCGTTTGAGCGTACCAGGGAAATCGGGATTTTGTCTGCGATTGGCATGCGCCCGGGAACAATTATGGCGCTATTCCTGATCGAGTCGGCATTTCTGGCGTTGGGTGGGATCGCAATTGGGCTGGTGCTGGGAGGCGCATTGGTTGCCTACGGCACACTCGTTGGCTTCTTTATCGGGGATGTTGGTGCCACGGGTCTGTTGGTGGGGTCAACCATTTATGCACACCTCACCGTCGGCGATGCAGTGAATTTAATTGTCGCGGGACTGGTTGTTACGTTGGTTGGTGCGTTGTTTCCAGCAATGATGGCATCCCGTATGGAACCGGTCAAGGCGCTCAGGGGCGGGTAAAAAAATCACCATGGAAGTTGCACGGGTAGAACACGCATCAAAAGTTTACAAGATCGGCGAAGTGGAAACACACGCCTTAAATGACGCCAGCGTGACCATCGCGAGTGGAGAATTTACCGCGCTGGTGGGTCCATCGGGCTCGGGCAAAACCACGCTATTGCAATTGATCGGGTGCCTGGATCAGCCAACCTCTGGCGCGGTCTTTGTCGCCGGCAAAGATGTGTCCCGGCTGAACCGAAATCAGCGCGCGGACATGCGGCGCGACACGATTGGCTTTGTGTTTCAGTTCTTCGCACTCATCCCAACGCTGACCGCGTTTGAAAATGTCGAGCTACCGATGCTGCTGGGTGCCAACAAGCTGTCGGATGGGGAGCGGCGCAAACGCGTGACCAGCCTCTTGGAATCGGTGGAATTGGCGGATCGTGCAGCCAACCGACCGGATCAAATGAGCGGTGGCCAGCAACAGCGCGTGGCCATTGCCCGGGCGCTTGCCTCCAAGCCCACGTTTATTTTGGCGGATGAACCAACTGCAAACCTGGATACGGCCAATGGCAAACAAATTATGGACATCATGACCCGGCTAAACCAGGAAACCGGTGTGACGTTTGTCTTTGCAACCCATGACCAGAGGGTGATCAGCTATGCCCGGCGGATTGTAACTATGCGGGATGGGCGGATTGTGGAATCATGAGTATTAGACGCGCCGCCCTGGCCATCACATGTGCAATTCTGAGCGGATGCACCTCGCCGCGGACAGGTGTGCCTGCGCCATTGCCAACCGTGCAGTTGGACGGGAACGCACCGGCTTCAACCCGGACCGCAGTTTCTCCGGCGCCGGCTGGCGGGATCACCGCCTCGGGGTACGTGGTGGCTGCAACCGAGACGCACATATCCTCGCCGACGAGTGAGCGAATCAGTGAGATCAGTGTCCGCATTGGCGACAAGGTGACGCCTGGTCAGGTGTTGCTGGTCCTGGATGACGCCTTGGCTCGGGCGCAGGTAAGCCAGGCACAAGCAGGCGTGGCACAGGCACAGGCGGCGCTGGACGGTTTGACGCTGACACCAGCCGGCCCGGCAATGCGCCAGGCCGATGCCGTGGTTGAGGCAGCGTCAGTGGCATTTAGCCGTACGCTGAGCGGAGGGCGATCATCCGACGTGGTCGCGGCGCAGAGCGCGGTCTACGCCGCAGTTACATCCTTTCAAAAGCTTAAGTCTGGACCAAACCCGGATGATCTCGCGCTGGTCCGGGCTAATTTTCTTTCGTCTCTGGCGGCGCTGAAAAAGGCGCAGGCTGCCTATGACACCGCCTTTAGCGCGAACCAAGCCGGCATCGGCGCAACCCCGGCTTCGCTGGCATTGGAGCAGGCCACTAATTCCTATAATGCCGCTAAAGCGATCTATGACCGCGCAGCCCAGCCAGCAGACGCCGCCCAAGTCGCCGTGGCCCAACAGATTTTGGATGCCGCACGCGCCGGTCTGGATAGGGCGGAAAAACCTGCTTCAGAACTCGATGTGGCGCAGGCTAAAGCGCAACTCGACCTGGCTTTGGCACAACGAGACGCGCTGCAGCCAAGCCCGGCGCAACTGGCTTCCGCCAAGGCACAGCTGACCCAAGCCCAAGCTCTACTGCAAAGCGCAACCCTGGCGCTTTCGCAGCTTACGGTGCACGCACCCACCGGTGGAACGATATCGAAGTTAACAGTCAGCACCGGCGAGCGGGTGAGCCCCGGCGCCCTGCTGTTGGTGATCACTGATCTGGAGCGGCTGCTAGTCGAGACAAAAGATTTAAGCGAACGCGACATAGCGCGGGTGGGCATTGGGCAAAGCGTGAGTGTGATGATCAAAGCGCTTGGACAAGAGGTGCCGGGCACGGTGGTGTTGATCGCACCGCAGGCTGAGACGTTGGGCGGCGACGTGGTTTACCGCACGACAATAGCTCTAAATTCCCCACAAACCGGGCTTCGACCCGGTATGAGTGTGGATGTTAGATTTTGATCGGGAAACAAACGCCCTAATACTGATCATGAGTGTCGCCATCACCCGTGAACGCCCGGACACGCCCGATGCAATCGGGTTGATTTCGGAATTGCAGGAGCACCTTGAATCGTTCTATCCACCCGAGAGCCGACACGGCTTTAGTGTTGAAAAGCTAATCGCCCAAAATGTGGCGTTTTTTGTATTGCGCAGTGACGGCGCGCCCGCGGCATGTGGCGGCATCCTGCTTATGGGGGCAGAATATGGCGAAATCAAACGTATGTATGTGCGCCCGCTCTTTCGGGGGATGGGATTTGCCAAACTGATGCTGAATCTCCTGGCCGATCACGCCCACGCCAACGGTATTTCCCTGCTACGGCTTGAAACCGGGGTGCACCAGAAAGAAGCCATCGCTCTTTATGAGCGAATGGGGTTTCGGCGCATCCCGCCGTTTGGGCCATATTTTGTAGATCCGCTTAGCGTATGTTACGAGCTTACTGTCGCGTGATTTACCCGGCTCCAAAGGCGTGACGGGCTATTGTGGCCGACCAGCGCCTTGCTCCAACCCCTGTATGAACGTGGCAATCATACGCCGATAGCTTTCCTCGCGATCCAAATCCAAACCAAACGCGCCCATCGCCTCAAGCGAGATAAAGCCGTGAGCCAGGCTGCGTAAAGCGCGTATCGTATGCAGCGCATCCTCGGTATGAAACCGATACGCCAACAGCAGCTCTGTCAAAAATCTGTTTATTTCGTGTGCTGCCGTCATCAGCTCCTCATCATTCGACTCGCGCACAAGCACCGTGGCCGTGTAGCGACCCGGAAAGGCGCGGCCAAACCTGCGATAAGCATGGGCAACCGCGACCAACGCCTCTCCGCCCTGTTTGCCACGGGCGGCCTCGCGTATGCAGTCTGCCAGCTCAAGCAAACTCAGCAGTGACACGCCGCGGACCAACCCGCCCAAGCCATCGACATGATGATACAAGGACGGCACCCGAATGCCAAAGTGCGCGGCGACACCTGCGAGCGTCACGTGTTCCACGTTACCAAGCTCATCAGCCAGGTCGGCCGCAGCCCGGACTACAAGCTGCGGCGTGAGTGCGGTGAACTCAAGCGCGGATCTGCGTGCCATGTGTGGGCGCGAGGTTTGACTGTTCCACTGTGATTGCTTCCGTCATCGCGGCTACAGGTGACTCCAACACGTTCCCATGACCGGCGGCCAGACGGGACGGTGTCAAACCAACCAGTGCGCGTGCCGTTTCAACACCTACGGCGCGACTCCAGGTCGCCAGCGAAATCCACGGGAAACCGATGCGAAACGTTCCGGTCACGCCAATGCCCGTTATTGTTTGAAATGAATCGCCGCAAATGAGCGAGGAATCGCGGGTATCAAGAAATGCAACTTGGTCTGGTGTGTGCCCGGGTGCAGCCACCGCGAGCAGTGAACCTATTCGGTCACCAGGCGCATAGAACTGTTTGGTGGTCGTGGTTCGGCGCATATAACTGCCGCGCATTTTGCCAGACGGCTCCCCGGGCTCGGGCGATTGGTCACCGCGCAGTATACGATCCTGGCGATGCGTTAGCAGTACCTCCGCGTCTGGCACTGCTGCATGCAGCTGATCAAGCGAGCCGACGTGATCCGCGTGACTATGTGTGATCAGGATACGTTTTATCGGCAAACCAATCGCATGCGCCGCGGCAAGAATCTCCTTGGCGGCACCGGGCATGGTTGAGTCAACGACTGTCAATCCATCAGTCTCACACACGAAATAACAATTCATCGGAAAAAAATTGGGAAAGCGGGTCAATTGAGTGAGGCTGTTACCGTGTTTGGTGATTTTCATGGTTCTATGTTAATTAAACTAATGTAGTTAGATTATTAACTAATATCATTAGATTAATATGAGTTTTCGTGATGGTTGTAAACTTTTAACAAAGGTGCAACACAAGCTAGACTACAAAAATCATGACCCAAACACAATCTGACAAAGCCGACAAATTCGTTGCGTTGCACCAGCGCCCGGGTGTATTCGTGATGCCCAACCCGTGGGATGCCGGTTCGGCAAAAGCACTGGCCGGGCTGGGATTTGAGGCGCTGGCGACCTCCAGTGGCGCAGCGGCCGGCGTACTTGGGCGAAACGACGGTGAGATCACCCGGGAGGAGTCGCTGGCAGGCGCCAGTCAAATTGTCGCGGCGACGGATTTGCCGGTATCAGCAGATCTTGAAAATGGATTTGGTGACGCGCCCGAGAGCGTTGCCGAGACGATACGGATGGCGGCGGCGGTTGGGTTGGTTGGTGCCTCAATAGAAGACTACAGCGGCAAGGCGACCGATCACATCTATGACATTGAGACGGCCACCCGGCGGTTGGCCGCGGCGGTTCAGGCTGCCCGGACGTTGCCGTTTCAATTCACGCTGACGGCGCGGGCGGAAAATTACCTGCACGGCCATACCGATCTGCAAAATACCATTGCGAGACTCCAGGCATACTCCGCGGCGGGCGCCGATGTGCTCTTTGCACCCGGCTTACCCGATTTGGCGGCGGTGCGTGCGGTCTGCGCCGCCGTGGACAAGCCCGTGAATTTTATGGTGGCGATCAAGGGACGGTCGTTTTCCGTAGCCGAGCTGAAGGCCGCAGGTGTCAAGCGCATCAGCCTGGCCTCGTCCCTGTATCGTGCCGCCATTCGGAGGATGCTTGCCGCCGCAACCGAGGTCAAGGAGTACGGGACATTCGAATACTTGAATCTGTGAGTATCGCCAAACTCTGCGACTGCAAACGAAAATTTGTGTGCGTAATGGCGGCGCATTCCAAACAGACGGGATCTAGCCCGTGTGTGCCATCTCCAAATCTTTGATAGTGATCTTGTTCATCTTCATCATTGCTTGCATGACGCGCTGGGACTTGGCGGGATCCGGATCGCCCATTAGTTGGCCCAGCGCCCGAGGAATAATCTGCCATGACAGTCCAAACTTGTCCTTGAGCCATCCACAACGGCCCTCCGATCCACCATCCGCAGTGAGTTTCTCCCAGAGATCATCTACTTCGCTCTGTGTTTCGGCGCTGACGTACATCGAAATGGATTCGTTGAAATGAAAGTGCGGCTCTTGGGTCACGTTGAGTGCCATGAATTTTTGCCCGTTTAATTCGAATTCGGCTGAAAACACCTGGTCGCCCATGCGATTGACGCTGTCGATTTTGGTATTTTCAAAAACAGTCGGGTAAAAACTAAGTGCTTCATCCAGGTTACCGTTGAACCAGAGAAATGGGGTGATTGTTTGCATGATCTATCCTTTTTTATACTAAATTATTGGCTGTTTTCGATTGCCTAGTCAGAATCGGACTGCACAACTGACAATAATATTTCATCCAAGCGGTCATATCCGGTGGACATGCCTTCGGTCATGCCGGTTGCCAAGGCGCCATCGCGTGCTGCTTTGGAGGAATACAAGAACGTGCTTGTTAGTTTGGTTGTGGCACCGACCTCCTCAAATACAAGCGTGCCGACAGTTTCGCCGCCGGTCCAATCCTCGTCAAATATCTGGCGATCCGCAAGCCGACTGGGTGGCGTCACCTCGGTAAATGTGCCACGCATTCCCAGGGGCGCCCCGTCCGCCGATCGCCAGACGTAGCGATAGGAACCGCCTACGTGCAAATCGATCTCGCACGTCTCAAACGTCCACCCTGGCGGGCCGAGCAACCAACGCCGCACCAAAGCCGGTTCCGTCCAGCATCGCCATACGATTGGACGCGGTGCTACAAACAGTCGCGTTATTACGATTTCTGTATCAGTTGGGGTTGTAACAATCAAAGAGTTTTTATTCATCATGTGGTGTTTTGATCGATTTAAGTTCGTCGAGCAGGATATCAAGTCGTTCAAAGTTTGCCTCCCAGGCGCGCCGATACGTCTCCATCCAATTAGTTGCCTCTGCCAACGGCTTAACCTCGAGGCGGCATGGCCGGCGCTGCGCATCGCGTCCGCGGGAGATAAGACCGGCTCGCTCCAGTACTTTTAGATGCCTGGAAATCGCAGGCTGGCTCATAGCAAAAGGCTTTGCAAGCTCCATGACCGTCAGTTCCCGCTCCGCCAGTTTGGCCAGGATCGAGCGGCGGGTTGGGTCAGCCAAAGCGGCAAACGTCGCATCAAGTTGAAGTGTTGCGTTCATTATTTACATTCATGTTATATAACTATTGTGTTATATATCACGAAACCACCTGGTTTGTCAAGCCCCATGGGACGGAAATTGTCATCAAGCGCTATCCAGCTATGTTTTGCGCTCGGTCCAGAAAGCAATCGGCACCTTTTGTGCATCGGTGCTTGGCGCGGTTTGGCATGAACGACAGGCCTGGGCACGAGTCGTATACCTTTGTATTGTTTCCCAGTGCTAAGACCGGCAGATAGTTTGCCTTCATCCTTCGATGTAGTACCGCTTGACACATGGCGACCCCACGGTTAAACTGATCGAAGGTTGCGGGCCTTGGAGATCCATCTTGGACCCGGGGAATCAGACCACGGGCAAGCAGGTGACACGCAGTTACTTGCTCAATTCCAGGAGGCATTGTGCAATATTCAAACAAGTTATCGATGATTCGGCGCCAAGCATTGACCGTGGCCGCACTGCTTGCGCTTGTGTCGCCTCTTCACCCGCAGTCTATAAGGGCCGCGGGGCCCCGTTCTGTCACCGCAACCTCGCCCGCCTCGGTGAACCTCGCCGGAGATTTGCAAACCGCCGCCACGTCCGGAGCCTGCGGCACTTGGGATCCGGGATGCCCCGCATCGGCGCTGACCGCGGCCGGCAACGATGTGTATGTGTTCACCTCGTCTGTCATTCCTGCCGGTGCCTGGAATTACAAAATCGCGCTCGGCAGCTGGGCCGAGAGCTATGGCGCGGATTTCAAGCTAAACGGACCAAACATCGCCCTTACCCTGGCTGCGCCACAATCCGTGCGCTTCTATTACGATCATAAAACCCATTACATCGCCGACAATGTCCGCAACACGATATACACCATTCCGGGCAGTTTTAACAGCGAGATCGGTTGCGCCGGAGATTGGGCCCCGGATTGCCTCGCTACTCTGATGACCGATGTCGATGGCGATGGCATCTTCACCTATGTAACCAGCGCCATCCCGGCCGGCAGCTATGAGTTCAAAATTGCCACCAATGAAAGCTGGTCAAATCCAAATTACGGACAGGGTGGTGGCGGGAACAATGTTCCATTCACTGTCCCGGCCAATGGCATTGTCACAATTAGTTTTAACACCGCCACCAACACGCCTTCAGTAAAGGTCGAATCCGCACTCCCGTCTCATGATAACAACGTGGAGTGGGATGGCCTGCGCCATGATTCGCGTGATTCGCTGTACCGCACACCGTCCGGTGCCGTGCCGGTGGGCACCGATGTGCGCGTTCGCCTGCGCACCTATCACAACGATGTTACCGGCGTAAACGTTCGCATCTATGACGTAAACGCCAACGGTCAGCGCTTCGCTCCCATGCATATTGCCGCCGCCGATGAACCGTGCTTCCAGAGCGGGTTGGAAACCAAACGCTGCGATTATTGGGAGGCTACGCTTTCGTCGGCCACACCGAACAATCTGTGGTACCGCTTCGTAATAAATGATGGCAGCGCGACGGCACACTATGCCGACAACACCGCCGCCCTGGACGGTGGGTTGGGTGCGGTGACCGCCAATCCGGTCGATCAAAGCTTTGCACTGATGTTTTACGACCCGGCCTTTACCGCACCGTCCTGGGCAAAAAACGCCACGATCTACCAAATCTTTCCGGATCGCTTTCGCAATGGCAACAAGCGTAACGACCCCAAGACTGGTGATGTTCGCTATGACGATCCCGTCGTCGCGCTCCCTTGGAACAGCCTGCCCGAAGGCTATTGCCGAAATTACACCGATGGCGCCACCAACTGTCCATGGCGGTATGACGCAAATCCGCCCGCCTCCAGCCCAACCAAGGAATCTCCGCGTGGCCGGGATTACTTTGGCGGTGACCTTGAAGGCGTCAAAGAGAGCCTTGAATACCTGCAATCGATTGGCGTAAACACCATCTATTTCAACCCGATCTTCGCCGCCAAATCCAACCATCGCTACGACACCGCCGACTACACAAACATCGACCCGGCCCTGGGTAACAACGAGGACTTTCGCGAACTGGTTAAGGAGGCCCGCGGACGCGGGATTCGCATCATCCTGGATGGCGTGTTTAATCACATGTCCAGCGATAGCGCCTTCTTTGACCGCTACCGGCACTTCGCCACAGTGGGCGCGTGCGAGGCCAGCTCGTCGGTCTATCGCAACTGGTTTGGCTTTCGTGCCCCGGCCGGTTTGGAACCGTCACCCTGCGCACCCACAACGGCTGGCGGCGCGGATACTTACTATAACGGCTGGTTCGGGTTTGACAGCATCCCCGTGCTAAACAAGGCCAACCCCGCGGTTCAATCCTACTTTGTCAATGACCCGAATAGTATTTCAAAATTGTGGCTAAAACGCGGCGCTGCCGGCTGGCGGCTGGATGTGATGGGCGATGCATCCTTTCCCTCAGGCTATTGGGAGTCTTTCCGAAACGTGGTGAAAACCCAGGATCCAAACGCGCTCATCATCAGTGAGCTCTGGCAAAAAGACAGCACCCTGTTGCGTTTCTTGCGTGGCAACCTGGCCGACAGCACCATGAACTATCGCCTGCGCGACGCGGTAATCGGGTTGCTCACCCCGGGGTCGTTTGACTCCAAGGGTTTTGGCGACAGCGGCCGTATTCTTGCGCCGAGCGAGTTCGCGAGCCGTATTAGTTCGATCCGCGAAGACTATCCTGACGCGGCTTACTACAGCCTGATGAACCTGCTGGATAGCCACGATACCGAGCGCATTCTTTGGACGCTGACCCCCGGAGCAGCAAATCGCGCTGAGAAAGAATTTAACGCCGCCAATCTTGCAACGGGTAAGCGCTCCGTCCAGCTTGCGTCCCTGATTCAGTTCACCCTGCCAGGCGCCCCCACGGTGTATTACGGGGACGAAGTGGGCATGACTGGCGGCGATGACCCGGATGACCGCCGCACCTTCCCTTGGCCGCAGACTGGCGGCGTTCAAGATAACAGCCTGAAGTCACATTACAGCACACTCGCCGCCCTGCGCGCAAGCACGCCAGCTTTGGTCAATGGTGACCTGCGCATGCTCACTGCCGACGATGCGACCGGCCTCGTTGCGTATGGCCGCAAGAGCGGCGACGCAGCCGCAGTGGTCGTCATCAACCGCAGCACGACCACCACGACCACCGCCATTCAGGTCACCGGCTTTTTACCGGATGGTGTTTTGCCCAAGAAAGGTTACACCGTCGGCGCGGCAACCGCATCGGCCGTGGCCTCGGGCTCATTCACCGTCACCATTGCGCCGCGCTCGGCGACCATTCTGACGGTCAGCGGGGCCGATCTCACCGGTCCATCCGCGCCAACAGGGCTCGCGGTCACCGCCGAAGGGCGCACCAGCATAAGCCTGAGCTGGAACGCAGTGTCTGGCGCGAGTGGCTATGTCATCTATCGCAGCGTGGTCAGCGGTGGTGGATATGTCAAGGTCGGTAGCAGCACGACAACCGCGTTTGTTGACAGCGGCCTCACGGGCGGTCACACGGTCTACTATGTCATAAAGGCCCGCGATGGCGCCGGCAACGAAGGCACGGCTTCAAACGAAACGGCCGGGCTGCCGCACCCGACCATTGGCTGGGCAAATACACAGTGGCCGCCCTCCATCAATCACACCATCAGCGCCGTAAACCGCACGCCGAATGTCTATGGCCAAATTTGGATTGACGGTCTCACCAATGTTCCCGGTCCAACGCCGGGTTTGCTTGCCCGGATTGGTTTTGGCCCGGTCGGAACCAATCCGGCTGGCGCCGCTGGTTGGGTCTGGGGGGACGCCACGTTCAACGCAGATGCCGGCAACAACGATGAGTACAAAGCCAGTCTGCTGCCTGAAGCCGTTGGCTCCTACGACTACGTGTATCGCTACAGTACAACCAATGGCCGCGACTGGCTGGTTGCCGACTTTTCCGGCCCTGTGGCGGCCGGGGCCTTGCCCTCAAACCCAGGCAAACTTTCCGTGGCCTCAAGCGGTGACACAACTGCGCCTGCTTCCCCGACAAACTTGGTCGTAACCGCCGCGTCACCCGCGGGCATTCAGCTGGCATGGGACGCCGTCACTGATGCCTCACTCTACGGATACGAAGTACTCCGTGGCGACTCATCGGGCGGGCCCTACGTAAAAGTTGGACAGACCACTGTGCCAACCTACCTTGACCTCGCAATTACTCAGGGCGCGACCTATTACTACGTTGTCCGTTCACTGGACCTTAGCTTTAACCGGTCGGGCAATTCCAACGAACTGAGGGCGACCGCTGAGCTTCGCACAGTCACGTTGACCTTCAATGTGACCGCGGCCCCCACAGCCGGACGCTCGGTCTACATTGCCGGCTTCCTGGATCGTTTGGATGGTGGTCTGCCGCAGTGGAACCCGGGCGGCGTCGTGCTCAGCCAGACCGCACCCAATACGTGGACGATCACGCTGACCGGCACGGAAGGCACCCAAATCGAATACAAATATGCACTGGGTTCCTGGGACTTCGTGGAGAAAGACGCCACCTGCGGTGAGGTTGCCAACCGCCAGCTTACCTTGGTCTACGGCGTCAACGGGGTGCAAACTGTTGCCGACACGGCGTCGAACTGGCGCAATATCGCACCGTGCGGGAACTAAGGAGAACCTAACCCAAATACGCCTGCTGCACCCGGGCATCTTCGATCAAATCGCTGGCCGGGCCAGAAAGCACGATCTCGCCCGCCTCCAACACATAGCCGCGGTCTGCGGTCTCAAGTGCCAGGCGGGCATTCTGCTCCACCAGCAGGATCGTCACGCCCTGCCGATGCAATTCGCCGATGATCCGAAAAATATCCTTCACAATCAGGGGAGCCAAACCCAGGCTGGGCTCATCAAGTAAGAGCAGCTTTGGCCGGCTCATCAGCGCCCGTGCAATCGCGAGCATCTGTTGCTCTCCGCCACTCAACAGACCTGCGAGTTGATTGCGCCGCTCGGCCAGCCGTGGAAAAACCTCGAACTGCCGCTGCATGTCCGCCGCAATCGCCCGTGTGTCGCTACGCACATACGCCCCCAGAGCGAGATTGTCTTGCACGGTTTGCCTGGCCAACACCCGCCTACCCTCCGGCACATGCGCCACGCCCATATGCACCACCTCATCCGGGCGCAGCCGGTTTAGGTCGTGACCATCATAGGTCAGCTGTCCACCGCGCGCGGTTACGATTCGCGAAACAGCCCGCAGCAGCGTGCTCTTGCCCGCGCCATTCGCCCCGATCAGGGTCACGATTTCACCAGCGCGCACCTCCAAGTTCGCCTGGTTTAGCGCAACCACCCCGCCATAATTCACGGTCAGATTCTTTATTTCAAGCATCGTGCTAGAAGCTAGGCGCCCAGGTATGCCTCGATCACCGCCGGGTCATGCTGCACATCTGCCGGGTTCCCAAGCGCGATCAGCTCCCCAAAATTCAGCACCGCCACCCGATCACACAGCCCCATCACCAACGGTACATGATGCTCGATCAACAGGATCGTGAGCGCAAACTCCTGTCTGATCCGCCGAATGAAATCACTCAAACTGCGCTTCTCGGCCGGATTTAGCCCAGCGGCTGGCTCATCCAGCAGCAGAAGGTTGGGGCGCAGCGCAAGTGCTCGGGCAAGTTCCAACCTACGCTGATCACCATAAGCCAGGTTGCGCGCTTCACTATCCTGATGGTATGTGAGCCCTGTCAACTTAAGCAAATCCATTGCGCGTTCATGCGCCTCACGTGCCTCGGAGCGTGCGCGTTTTGTCCCCAACACGCTTGCCAGCATCCCCGATTTGCCATGGATGTGTTGCGCGATCAGCACATTCTGAAGTGCTGTTTGGTTTCCAAATAACCGCACGTTTTGAAACGTCCGCGCGATCCCCCGCCGCGCGATGGCGTGCGGCGCCAGCCCGGTGATCACCTGCCCCCGATGGCTAAGCTTGCCGGACGTGGGCGGCGTGAGCCCGGTCATGAGGTTAAACAACGTAGTTTTGCCTGCGCCGTTCGGGCCGATCAGGCCAAAAATTTCGCCCTCATTCACATGTAGCGATACATGGTTTACCGCGACCAGCCCGCCAAACTGGCGCGTCATGTCGTGGACGTCAAGCAATACGGTCATGAGGATTTGACCGCCTTTCGTACTGGCTGTCGCGGCGCGATAAGCCCTTGGGGAAAGTTTAGCGTGCAAATCACGATTAGCAGCCCATAGATAATCACCCGGCCGTCGCGCAGCAAGGTTGCCAGCCATACCGGCAATTCGCCAATACCAGCCACCGCGCGCAGGCCTTCGGGCAATGCAGTGAGCACCATCGCGCCCACGATCGGGCCCACAAACGAACGCGAACCACCGATCAGCACAAACGCCAGCACCGCAATGCTCGCGTCAAATGTTCCCTGGCGCGCGTTCCACGTATTTAGAAAGTGAGCGCTCAACGCCCCGACCGCTCCGGCCAGCATCGCACCCATTGCAAATGACAGCACCTTGTAGCGCGTTGGGTTTATCCCAACGGCATCAGCAGCCAGCTCATCCTCGCGAATAGCCACCAGTGCCCGACCCACGCCGATCCGTTCCAGCCGATACACAAACAGCGCCGCGCAAATCAACATCGGCAGTGCGATCAACAAGTACTCAATCCCATTAGCGGTTACAAATGGCTGCGGAATGTTGAAGATGCCGATGGCCCCGCCGGTGAACTCAACCGTCAAGGACAGCACCCGCACAATCTCAACAAATGCGATGGTCGCCAGTGCCAGATACACCCCGCGCAGGCGCAGTGCGGGCACGCCAATCAATACCGCGAGCACGCCGCAACCCGCTCCAGCCAATATCATTTCACCCAGAATGAGTGGGATCGGATAGGGGCCGGTGACGTGGATCACCTTGGTTGACAGGATCGCCGCCACATAGCCACCGATGGCATAAAACCCCGGCGTGGCGAGCGACAGCTGTCCCGACATGAGCGGCAGATACAGCGACAGCGCCAGTGTGGCGGCCAGCACCATGGCCACCATCAATACTCCATAAATCGCGACGAACTCAGCCACGAATCTGCTCCCGGCAACTCATACCTTCTGCACCAGCGACCGCCCCATCAGACCCTGTGGGCGCACTATCAACACCAAAAACAATATGGCAAAAGGCACTGCTTCCTTTATCGCGATGGCGCTGGATGGCACAAACGCCTCGGCCAGACCGATCAGCAGGCCGCCCAGGATCGAGCCCGGTATGCTCCCAAGCCCGCCCAACACGATCACGGCCAGTCCCTTTAGCCCAAACGCGATTCCAAAATACGGTCCGGCAATGCTCACGCTCAAACCGACCAACGTTCCAGCCAGCCCACCGACAAACCCGCTTAGGAAGAATGTGGCCATGATCAAACGATCCGCGTTGATGCCAAGCAGCCCGGCAACCGTGGCGTCTTCCGCGATGGCTTTTAGCGCCTTGCCGGTCCTCGTGCGCTCAACCAACAGCGTAAGACCAATCATGATCACAACCGATACCGCGAGGATGACAATTTGAATTGTGCGGATCGGAATCGCCCGATCCGCGTTCCCAAAGTTGACCGCGGCCGGCAATCCACTCAAGACGCTTGATGGAAACGCATAGATTTCAGCACCCACCAGATATTGGATGACATTGACCACCACGATGGCCACGCCGAGTGATGACACCAACGTCAGAAGCGGATCGGCGCCTCTGTTGCGCAATGGCTTAAACGCCAGCTGCTCAATCGCCATGCTCACCAATCCGGCCAGCACCGCACCAACAACCAACGCAATCAGAAACGGCAGCGCAAATGGCAATTGGCCATTCGAAAGCAACCCGTTAAACCCAAACTTCCCGCCGATCAGAAAATAAGTGAAATAGGCGCCCAGCGTAAACACCGATGCATGTGCAAAGTTGATGATGCGCAGAATCGAAAAAATAAGCGTGTAGCCAAGCGCAAAAATGGCATAGACGCACCCTATCGACAGCCCATTTAGCAGCTGTTGGAAAGTAAGGCCGATGTCCATCAGTCGGCCAAAGCGCCTATCCCGGCTGGTTGTCTTTGCAACATGTGCAGGACTAATACGTTCCGATGATGTTGAAGTTGCCCTCGGTCCCGCTGGTCATCTTGACCTGCGCCACGTAAAACTTGCCCTGGTTAATTTCGCCCTCCTTATCAAACGAGATCGGTCCCAGGGGGGTGTCATATTTCCCACCCAACAGCATTTGCTGGTTGAGTGCGGTGCGAATATCGGCCAGCTGCATCCCGCTCAGCTTGGTCTTGGTGTCAATGGCCTTAAGCGAATCCACAAACACCTGGACCGCGGTAAACGCTTGCGCAGTCAATTGCGGGGGCAGCTTGGATTTCTTTTCCGCGTCATAGCCGGCAATAAAGTCCTTGTTAATCGCGCTGTCCAGCCCCGGTGCATACGCCTGTGCAATGATCAATCCATCGCATTGCGCCTGACACACCGGGAATACCTGCGTCGTGTTAAAGCCGTTCCCGCCAATCATCAGACCCTTATATCCAAGCTCGCGCAGTTGCTTGACCAGGTTGCCGCCATCTGCGGCGAGACCGGAAATAATGATCAACTCCGGTTTACTGTTGATCAAATTGGTGGCCTGTGTGGTGAAATCAGTGTCCGTCGTCTGAAAGGTTTGCACGGTCACAAGATTGAGCTTAAACGTTTCGGTGACGGTTTTTTGAAACGTACCGGTTTCTGATTTGCTAAACGCATCGTTTTGAGCAAAGGCCACCGCCACATTCTTGATGTTTGCATTCTGCTTCAGCGCCTCTCGCACCGCGTTCGGCGCCACCACCGCAACCGGGGCGGAAACACGCGACACATACTCGCCGATTTGCGGGATACCAGCGGCCGTGTTCGACGGCCCCAACACCGGCACCTTGGCGGCGTCGGCGATCTTGTCCGCAGCAAATGCCTGCTGAGAGAGGGTGGGTCCTACGATACCCACCACTTTGTCCTTGTTAATGCAGTTTTGAAACGCATTGATGGCGCCGTTTTCATCGCCAGCAGTATCTTCGTAAAACAGCTTGATCGGACGGCCGTTCACGCCGCCCTTGTCATTAAAGTATTTCTCCGCAATTTTCGCCCCAACCACCTGGTCCTGCCCGAGCAAGGCCGTGTTGCTGGTCTGAGCCACCGAAAAACAAATCGGGATTGGCTCGCCGCTGGTCGCGCCTGATCCACCCGGCGCGCCGGCCGTGGGCGCGCCGCACGCTGCAAGCAGCAGAAGACCTGCAGCCGATACGACGGCTACGGTGCGTTCTCTCAATTTGGGGTTGAACGTTTGATGTTGGCGCATGATTTCTTCCTCTTTTTCTTGGTTTCTTATATATATCCGGGCTGCCTGCCCACATCAAATATCATACTTGAGATAGCAATAATTTGCATCTGCCATTTAGTAAAGCCAATGTTTTGTGCTGGAACACTCTCCCACCGAACATCGGCTATTTCAGTGCCCACCAAAAAGACATTTTGAGCTTGTCGCGTGACAGCGTATCGAACCGGAGACGGATCGCGTGAGGGGCCGAAGCGGCAGTGCCTCATTAATCGACCAAAATCTGTGCCAAACTTACCATCCCATGACAACCCCAACCCTCTATCCCATGCGTGCCGTCCCAGGCTACGCCTCCAGCACCAAAGGTATCCAGCTCGCCATCCAGACCGGAGCGGATGCCAGCGATGAAGACCTGCAGTTCTTCCAGCAACTGGGTGTGGAGTGGGCCATGGTGTCCGAAGGTCGCGCACCGGGGTTGGATTACTCCGCTGATTATTACAAGGGCATCGTCGCCCGCTTTGCCAATCACGGTCTAAAGGTCTATCGCATCGGCAGCATGCGCGTCCACAACATGCCCGAGGTCACCCTTAACTTGCCAGGTCGTGACGCCAAGATCGAAGAATTCAAACAGTTCATTCGCAATATCGGCGCCGCCGGCGTCCGCTACAACACCTATGCCCACATGGGCAATGGCATCTGGTCCTCTGGCAAGGCTAAGGGCCGCGGCGGCATGGATGCCCGCCGGCTTGACATCACCGACGCCGTAGGCTGGTGGGGTGACCATACCTTTTCAGGTGAGCTCACCCATGGCCGGCGCTACTCCGAGGAGGAACTCTGGGACAACTACACCCATATGATCCGCCAAATCGCGCCAGTGGCCGAGGATGCCGGCGTGCGCATCGGCATACATCCGGATGACCCGCCGGTCTATGCCCTGGGTGGCGTACCACGGTGCATGTTTGGCAACTTCGCCGGTTACAAACAGGCCATGGAAATTGCAAACAGCCCAAACATTGGCGTATGTCTGTGCATCGGGTGCTGGCTCGAAGGCGGGCCCATTGGCATGGGCAACAGCGTGATTGACGCAATAAAGCACTTTGCCGGCGCTGGACAGCTCTACAAAGTGCATTTCCGCAATGTCTCAAACCCGATGCCCGAGCCCTGGACCGAGACCCTGATCGACGACGGCTATCAGGACATGTATGCCGTGATGAAAGCGCTGCGCGACGTGCAATTTGATGGCTGCATCATCCCCGATCACATCCCGGCCATGCTTGGTGGCCCGCGCGTAGGCACTGCATACTCAATCGCATACATGCGCGCACTGGTTCAGGCTGCAAATGTCGAGGCTGGCGGCCCGGCGTAATCAGCCCGGCCCATGGGCAAACGAACGGGCAGGAAACCGCCGACGTCGCGTTTCACCGCAATCAGCGCTCGGACCCCCGTGAGTTCGGGGCCCGAAGCGCTGATCACTGAACGTGCCCGGCTGATTTTCGTTAGCGCTGCACCAGCGGCAGGTCCACCACAAATTGCCGATGACCAGGCGTAGCCGTCGGTGTCTGCGTTGGTGATGGCGTTGCCGTAGCCGTCGGTGTGGCGGTTGGCAGCGCTCCCGCAATGCGCAGCACCGCCTGGCTCGAACTGCTGGCAACCCCGCGCATGGATGAGACCTGTGCGACCACGGCAAAATCTCCCGGCAGAATGGATTGTGCGGTAAACAACACTGCGCCGCTGAAGTGCGCTGGGATAAACACATGGTTGGTCTCCGCGATCACCGTGAGGGCGCCGTCACTCCGCGCGAGTCCGGGCGTGACAAGATAGTCATCAGCCAGGTCGCCCGTATTGGTGATCAACAGCATATAGGTGCCCACACCCAGTGTGGAGGTCAGGTTTACCAGTGCCGGGCCGATGCTGGTTTGAATGGCCCGCGCACCATCGATGATCAGTGTAGCGCTATCTTGTGCCAATATGTCCGGGCTGCTTTGCAGCGCGCCAATCACCCCAAACGAGTGCGGGCCGGGTAGGGCAAAGGGTGACGCCCCAATTGTCATAACCACCTGGGTGGCTTGCCCCGGGCCAAGCGTCACAATCGCGGGTGATGCGGGTGATAGTGTGGCGTTGGCCGCGCCAAAGCCGCTGGGCGTGAGCACAAACGTTCCCACAACCGACCCGGTGTTGGTCACCAACACTTGCCAGGTGCTCGTCACAGTCGGCGCGGCGTGCGCGCTTTGTGGCGCGATCCTCAGCGCCAAGCCGGGCGCGCGGACGATCACGCTTGCCGTGACAACTGCGCTCACGCCCGCGTTCGTGCGAGACTGTGCGGTTAGAGACACCGCACCGGTGCCGCCGGCGCTGGCCAGCGCCGGGGTGATTACCAGGTACAAGCGCATTGTGTTGAGCGCCATGGCTGGAAGTTGAAGAGCAGTTATGCCCACACCATTGGCCTGGATCGCGCTGCTCCAACCCGCGGGGAGCTGCAGACTCAGATCGTAGGTATCTGAAAGATCACCGGTGTTGGTGATCACTGCAGAGAGCCGGATCGCCATCTGCGGCGCGGTTGTGACGGACGCTGGGGATATCGCGGCCGTCACACCTTGCCGACCGATTACGTCCAGGGCGGCGTCTGCGCCGCGGGTGAGCCCGCTTACCGGCTCGGCTGTTAGTATGCGGAAAAGCTGGATAGGCGTGGTGTTCAGCGCTGTGACCGTAAAGAGCACACTCGCGCGCTCGGCGGGGTTGACCGTGATGACCTGTGGCATATCGAGCACATCCCCGGCCAGACCGGTGCTGGACAGCGCATACGATCGCGTCACCAGCTCGTTGTTGGTGATGACCATGGTATATGTCACCTGACCGCCCGCGCTGGCGATCCGCCGTGCGGGCAGCACGGCAATGTCGAATGGATCGATCACATGAATCACCGCCCCGGCCTGATCCGCACCACCACCGCGGTTGATGGCTTGCACGATAAACGGCGCATCACCGATGCGGGCAGTGGCGGGCAGCGTGACCGACACCACCAGCGCGGCCGAGCCCGCGGCCGGGATGACCATGGTCAGCGGCAAGCCCGACACCACCTGATCCGACAGTCCGGATAGCGAGAGCGTGTAGACATCGCCCGCGCTCGAAGGGTTTGCGAGGGTGACCGTAAACGTCACAACCTCACCCGGTGCACTGGTACGTTCACCTGGTGCTACCGCGACCAAATGCCCGGCTGTGACGAAGCGCGGGGCCAGCCGTACCACGTTGCTCCCGCTCTCGATCAGGTAGCTGACCACCGTGCCGTTGGTCACCTGGCGCGTTTCACCCGGGCGCATCCCGGTAAGGTTGGCGGCATGGGACAGGGTTTGTAGTGGCACGTTGGGCGCCTGGTTATATGCCCAGCCATAGGTGGCCTCACCGCTGCTGCTGGAAACGCTGGCGGACGGGTTTACCGAAGCATCGATTACGGTCACTCCGCTGATCGGCACCCAATGTGTGACGCTCACGCTGTAGCTGCTGAGCACATCATAAATATACGGTAGCGCAATATCCACCCACGAGGTGGTTAGGATCGGCCTGGCGTTGTTGGTGGAAAATATTGAAGACCATTGACCATCCACGCGCTGTTGCGCGATCAGGTATCTGGCCGCAGCGGTCAACGCCGGATCCACGCTGTTGGGTTGCAACAGTGACAGTGCATACAACACCCCCGCGGTGGGCAACGGGTCGGAGGGCGTGATCACGCCGCCCTCGCCCCGACCCCACCCGCCATCCGGGTTTTGGTTTGCGCGCAAATACGCCGCTAGCTCGGCCGCGCGCGCGGCGGTCTGAGCTGTCAGCGTCGGGCTCAGGATCAACGGCTGGGCAAAGGCCAACCCAATCAACTCATGCAGCACCACCGAATGATTTTGGGTATAGGGCAGGGTGACCAGCGCGCTGGCGGCCCGCGTGATCACGTCTCGGTAGACCGTGTCGCCGGTCATCTCATACACGCGGCGCAGCCCCATGATGTTGTAGGCCGTGCTGGCCGGGTGCGAGCCCACACCGTTGAAGTCCGTCAACCACCATAGGTTCTCGGTGAATCCGCCGGTGTTTGCAACCCACATCCCGCTGGGCAGCTGCTGGCTGACCAGATAGTCGGCCATGCGGACCATAGTGGCTGTAAGCCCCACGCCCTGAGTGACCACCGTTGCCGACGCGCTAAGCGCTGGCCCCGGCCCGGCGTAGCCCGCTGGATACGTCGGACCGGTGGTGTGCGCAGCCGCGATCAGCGCTGTGCTGATATTGGATTTCTGACCGACCGTCGCGGCCGTTTGGTCGCTTGGAGCAAGCAGAGCGTCCGCCACGGGCGGCTCGGCACGCGCAAGCGCAAGCCCGGCGCCGTGCACGATGGGTGCAAGACCCGCGCCGCCCGCCGGTGTGACAAACGCATCCAAAGTGGCGCTGCCCGCGCGCGCATGTATCTGCATCACGTGCGGCCCGGTTGGCAGACCGGTCAGGCTATACGTTTGGGTGACAGCGCCGGCAGCCGTGGTGGTTAACGTGCCTTGGAAGACGCCATCCAGCAACACATCCTCGACCCCGGTCCACGTATTGCCATAGGCCTGTATCGTGGCCGAGCCGCCGGTAAACGGGAACCATGCGTTGCTTCCGTTGGAGTAGAAGGAACCCCCGCTGGCCACCACATCCGGCGCCGCGATCCAGTTGGTGGTATGGTTAATACGCGCGTCAGCCTCCTGATATACGCCTGTTGGCATGCCGGCCCCATCCCATGTGTCGGCGTAGTCAACCATGACCATACTTCCATTGGAGCTTGCGTTGCTGGTGCCCAGCACGGTGATGGTCAGGGTGTGGGTCACGGGGCTCAGACCGGAATACATCCGGCTGAGCGCGGTCTCAGTGGATGTATACGTATCAATAACACCTTGTAGCACGCCATCGATCGCAATTGCGGCGTTGCCGCAAGAATTGCAGCTATTCAAGCCCAGCATCAGCCAAGTGCCGCTAAATGTGAGCGTGGCGGTGGCGCCGGTTGTGGCGGATTCCCAATCCCAGCCCCCGCTAAGCTGACTGTGAAAGAGGTTGCTCCAGTTCATCGAAACACGCGGGTAGGCTGTGCCGCTATAGCGCCAAAGCGAGTCGCTTTCCTCATGCCGCACGATCCCCGTCCCGGTCGGCTGCGCATAAAACGGCGCCACCCCAGGCGCGGCAAATCCATCCACGCTCAGCCCGCCATGCAGCTGTTGCACCTGCAACATGTGCGGCCCGGCATCCAGCCCGTTAAACGACCACGTGCGAGTGACCGCAGCCGAAGCCACGAAGTTATCCACCGTGGCCAGGTGACGCCCGTCCACCAGCACCTCGGCCAGGCCGGTATTGGTGTCGCCGACCGAACGAAACGTGACCGAGTCACCGGAGAACGAGAACCATGCACTCGTGCCGTTATATGCATTCGTGCCATTGGTGGCCGCGGCGGGCAGCGTGCTCGTCGCCCAATTGTTGCTGTAAATCACCCGTGGGTTCTGCCAGGCATATTGCAGCGGGTCGCCCTCGCCAAATTCGCCCGCAGGAAGCGTACTGCCATCCCACACATCCAGATAATCCGGGGTCACACGCACCCCAAACGAGGTGCCATTGTTCGCGCCCAGCGCCGTAAGGGTGAGCGTATGCGCGCCCGCGGATAGGGCAGGCCAGTTTCGCGTCAGTGTGCCCTCATACCGGCTGTAGGTATCCAACGTGCCCTGATCCACCCCGTCCAACGCGACCTGCACAAGGCCACAATCCGCGCCCGTAACGAGACCGAGGTTGGCCCACGTGCCGCTAAACACGGTGCTGGCGGTGTCGCTCATGGTCGTGGTGCTGGCCGCCGCACCGCCGCTGGCGTGGTTGTTACCAATAAGCGCCCATGTCACGGACCTGCTGACAAAGGCCGCGCCGTTGTAGGTCCAACTGCTATCGACCTCTTCACGCCGTGTGATTCCGGCGGTTGGCGGCGAAGTGATGAAAGGTGCAGTGCCCGGCGCGATAAAGGCATCCACCACGGCATTGCCCCTGAATGCGCGCACCTGCATCACGTGACCGCCCGGGCCAAACCCGGCAAACGAAAAAGTTCGCGTGAAATAGGTGTAGCTTGACACGTTCACCAGCGACTGCGATTGCCCATCTACGATCACCTCCATCTGACCCGTGCCACCGGCCAGCGTTTGAATTGTCGCCGAGTCGCCGCCGAAGAAGAACCAGATGTTGCTGCCGTCGCCAAAATATTTTCCGCCGATGGCTGGGGGGTTATTGGATTGCCCCCAATCTTCGGTGTGCGCCACGCGCAGTGGATCATCCTCCTCAAAGCGCCCGGGTGCCAGGTCGCTGCCATCCCACACATCGAAATAATCCAGCACCACGTAGTTCTCGCTGGCATTAACCGTATGCGTGCCAAGCACACTCACACTGATGGTGTGCGTGCCGGTGACCAGCCCGCCATAGTAACGCTGAAAGTCGGTCCGGGTGGTGCGGTACGTGTCCAAAGTCTCGACCACCACGCCATCGACAAAGACCCGGGCCAGCCCGGTGTTTGTCTGCCCAATAAAGCCAACCCAGGCAGCCCGACCGTCAAACGTCAGGCTGACCGAGTCACCCGCCGTGCGGCTGGTGGCCAGGTAGCCGCCGCTGTCGCTGGCGTCTGAATAGCGGGCCCAGGTGATGCCCCCGTTAAAAGGCAGATTGTTAAAGCGCAGCGCGGGGTGGCTTTCTTCATAGCGGCGGATGCCGGGCGGGCGCAACTCCGCCGGCGCGGCCGCCGCAGCTCGGTCGCTGTCGCGCGCCAGCGCCCACAGTGCAAATCCAGTGGCGGCCACCTCGCGTCCTGCGCTGCCATTGCCCATCACACCGTTGTTGTCCACCGAGCCCAGGATCAAACTGCGAACGGCATCGATCACCCGCGCATCACCCAGGCTGTGCGGCACCTTGCTATGCGCGGCATCATGCCCGATCATGCTCTGCGTTTGGATGTGGCAGGCCATGCAGCTGTTGCTCTGCGACCAGTTGTTGAAGGCCAGTGTATCCGCCTCCTGCGCCGGTAGCGCCGCCGCCAGCGCACCCTCCACCTGGCGGTTTAGCGCGGTGCTGGAGGTGACCATCTTGCGCACGCTTACCGCCAGCGCGCCGGCGTTGTCTCCGCCGTATCCGTCAGGAATCCAGAAATACACCGTGGCAGGCGCGGGCAGGTAGATGCGCGCGCTGGCGCTTTGGTTAAGCGCGCGGGCCTCTTCCACGGTGGCCGACCCGCCATTCACAAAGTCCGTGCCTTGGGCTATCGGGTAGGCGCGCGCCAACGTGGTAGTCACATAGACGCTGGCATTAAATCCGCTGCGCCACAGACCGTTTATAGTGCCGACCGGGCCGATACGATACGCGCCATCATCCAGCACGGCGTCATAGGTGCCCGCGTCGAGGGTAAGCGAAACGCCCACGGTTGGGTCGCTGGTGCTGGCGTTGGTCACCGAGCTGATCGTGAGCGAATAAACGGCCAGCGGGGTTCCTGTTTCGCCGGCCGCCCCTGCACCAATGTTTACCCGCTCGGTGCTGATTACATCCGTAATCACACTATTGCCGGGCGGCACCATGGTTGGCGAGACAGTCTCACGCACAATCAGCCCCTGGCCGACTGCGAGCGTGCCAAAGCCGGTGATGGGCGCGCTACCAGCCAGATTGGTCGGCGTGCTAATGGCCAACCCGAACGAAATCGTGTAAACACCCACCGCCAGGCCGGCGGTTGAGAACGGTCCCAGGTCCACCGACTGCGGAGCGGGCGCGGACGTCAGGTTGAGTGGCGCAGTCGTGGTAACGAGCGCCGAGCCATCCGGTGAAAACACCTGCGTGGTGGCCAGACCGCTGACTGCAACGTTGGCCACGTTGGCGATACGGGCGGAGAGCTGGGTGATGTTGCTCCCGGTCTCCACAAAGCCGGGCGTGGCGGAAACGTCGACCACCTGAGCCAGTCGGTCAACGACCAGTAATGCGGCCGGGATGTGTTCTTGCGCACCAATGCCTTCTGTGATTGGAACATCCGACACGACGACGGCAAACAGCGGGAACAAGCCAAGCGTGGTGGTTACCAGCGAAACAGATGTGGAAGTGTGCGCGCCCACGGCCAGTGTGGGATGCGTTGCCACCGGCCCTGCCAGCAGTGCTGAACCCAACGTCACGGTATATGTGCTGGTCTCGGATCCGCGGTTCAGTATGTCAAACGTGTAGGTCACCGGTCGCCCTGGCAAGGACACCGCAGTGGCTGGCGTAAACTGCGCCTGCCATCGGTGCCGGGCGGATTGCGCCAACGCGATGGCCAGATCGGTTTCGACCGCGCACAAACCGCCCAGCCGCGTGGTCACCTGCGCGGCGTTGGTGTCGCTGGCGAGGCCATCGGCCATCGAGGTAAGCCCGGCGACGCCGCCTGCAGGCAGCAGCGGCGCGGCCCGGACCACCAACGACCGGATGGCCATGACGGCGGCTGTGCGCAGGGCCAGGTCTCCCGGCGCGGCTTCGAGCGCGCTGATGGCGTTTGCCATATTGCTGGCCGCTGCACCAAGGAGCTGGTCGCTCCCGTCTTCCAACCCAGCCGCGAAGCGCACGCTGCACGCGCCGGTTGGACCAAGCATGTGCACGCTTACATAGGTGGTGGCGGTCTGGCCGCCCGCACCTGCCATGATTTGCAGCGGGTGTTTGGTTCCAACAGCGCCACTCGCCGTGCTGATAACGATTGATCGCGTGATCGCCTGTCCCGGCGCCAGCGACACTGGCGGCAGCGCAGCCGCTGACCAGTCGGCATCGCTCAACGTGATCGATTCGGCAAACGTCGCTGTCACATTGCCCGCATTGCTCAGCTGGGTGGCAAGCGTGGTGGAGAACCCGAGACTGCCATAGGCCGGGTCGGGCGCAACCGTCAACGCGGCAAAAGCCAGCCCGGGCACCACAAACGTTTCAATGGCGCTCGCCTGGACGGCTGCATTGCCGGATTTGACCGCCGTCAGCGAAAACGGAAACGCGCTGCCCACGGGTGGCAATGCCGCCAGGGTCGGGGAGACATATAAGCCCAGCTGGGTGGTTGCGCCTGCGCGCAATGCCACGGTTGTGGTTGCGCCAATACTGTTGTTGAGTATGCTCCAACCGACCGGCAGATTCCACACAGTCACGTCGTACCGCGCATCCAGGTTACCCGTGTTGGTGATAACCACACGATACGCCGCTTGCGTCAATTGCAATTGGCCGCTCACCGTTCCCGGTCCCCAAGGCACCGTGGTCAGCGGATCGGGCAGCACCGTCAGTTGCGCGCCGTCGACTGAAACCAGCGTGACCGTGTGCACCACGGTCAGCTGCAGACGCGGCAGCGCCACCGACTGAGCAGTGACGGCAATCGTATAGTCACCGGGTGTCGCGCCAAGCGGCGGAGTGGCCGTGATGTGCCGCCCGGCATCCAGCGCCACCCGCCAGCCCGGTGCGCCTTCGACAGTCATCGTGTAGTCGCCACTGAAATTGGCCGCGAGCTGCGCGCCAAATGTAGCACTTTGCAATGGCGTGATCGTGGAGCTCATCGGTGTCACGCTCAGGGCAAATACCTGTGCGCTGCCAAGGAAGTTGACTTTCTCCGTAATTACACCCGCCGCGCTGACCTGTAGCGTGCCCGTCGCGTTTCCCATCGCCACCCCACCGGCCGCCGTGAATGGTGCACCGCCGACCGTGAGTGTGCCGCTGCCCGGGCCAAGGATCAGATTCGCACCCGAAACCGCCACCGAGCCACTCGCGCCAAAGTTGGCAAACGGCGCGCCCGGCCATGCCCCGCCCACGCCCAGCCCGCTCGGCACCGCCGCATATAGCCCCACGCTTCCCGGGCTGCCCGCGTATGCGTGCGCAACTTGCAGCGATGCCGAGATGTTCGCCCCTGCTGCAGTGGCTGGCACTTGCGTGACGGCGATGGCGCGCGCGGGGTCAACTTGCACCCTGAGACCAATCAGCTGCTCTGGCGGAATAGCAGGATCCGAAGCCCGAGCAAAAAACAGATACGCGGCAAATTTGCCGACCTGCGTGGACACCTTATAGCTGTCGAAGTTGATCTCGAAAGGCGGCTCTTCGCCGGCCACAACCGCCTTCTTCACCGCGGCTATGAGCTTGTCGAACGCCCACGTCAGTAATTTCTCGTCAGTGGGGCAGTCGCCCTTAAAGCATTCCTCGGTGCTGCTGATCAGCTTGTCAATAATCTCCCGTGCTGCTCCCTTCAAGATGCTGGAACCAACCGAGGCGAGCGCCAGTTCCGCCTCGATCATTGCCGTATACAGAAGTGGTCGAATCACATCCTTCACGGTAAACGGCTTGCCCTCAGCCACTTTCGAAAGCACCCCGGACGCAATGGCAAAGCAGGCCTGAGTAAAACCGTGCCAGAACCCGATAAATATGAACGACGGGTTGTTTAACTGCGAAAGTGCCGTGTACTCGATGATGGCCTGATGCAAACCATCCTGCATCACCCCAATCACCTCACCCGTGGCCGGATCCTTCTCCCACCATCCAATCGTGCTAACGCCACCGAGGGTCACCATTTGATTGGGCGCGATCACAATCTTGCCCGCGGCCACCGCGGCTGCGATGCGTGCCTTGGCCAGGTCGGAAATATTCGCCGCAGCCAGCCCGGTCATGTCATCCGGGTAGGCGATAAAGATGCCCGGATTAGCTGCGCTCTTAAGGGCCTCAAACACCGCGTACGTCGTGCGCGCGGTCTTGGACGTGACCTCGGAGAGCGCCGTGCCCTCTATCGAAGACTCAACGTATCCGCGCATGGCTTGAAACGCACCTTCAACCGCCTGGCTCTGCGCGGGGTATGCGTATGCGCTTATGTGATCCACCAGCAGGTCAAGCGTCATCGTGATGTTGCCCGTGTCACCCACATCGCTTGTGGCGATGATAATCCGCGGGCTGGTCACAAATGGCTTTACCAACATGCTGGCGCCCAGCTGCTCCGCCGCCTGATCCGAATCGATGTAATGGGTCAGGTCGATCAAGCTCAGCACGTTGCCGGCCCACGCACGATACGCTTTCGTTGCCTCGCGTGCCGCAAGGTCGCGCCCGGCCACGTCAGCGGGCTGCAGCGCATCCACGCGGGCAAGCTCCTGCACTACGCTCTGGTTGGCCGCCATCAGCGCGGCAATCTGCAGGTTCCGCGCCGATGCCGGCACGCGCGAAGGCGCGGCCAGGATCTGGAAAATTTGGTTCTCACTCACCAGTGGCGTGCCCGCGCTCGCGCCGACCGCAGCCGTGCCCGATTGCCGCGCGGCATAGCCCAGCCGGTCGGCGATTTCGCGCGAGACCGTGCGCACGCTGCCATCTGCATCCCGCAGATCGATTTCCAGCCATTCCGCGGTGTGCACCGTGTTGGCCAGCCCGCCACCAAAGGTGCTGGTCTGATCTTGAAACGTCTGGCCATCGATGGATCGAAGATCAGCGCGGTCGCCCAGTATTAGAAAGGGCACGTAGTCAATGGCCTGGGAGCTAAAAATAGACCCGCCCCCGCCACTGACCTTCACCAAGTGCTGCAGCGATACCGGCACGCCCACCAGCGACTCGGCGACCAGTGTGGTCGAGAGCGGGAACTCGTAGGCAAAACCCGTTCCAAACAGGCTGCCGCCATCCGCCCGTTCGGTCTTTACCCGGAGCGTAATCTTGTGCCGAAACATATCCGGAACCTCGGGAATTAGATCCGTGCCATCGGTGGCGATGCTGCTGGCAAAGTACTGCCCAGCTGCAGCGTTTGCAAACGACGGATCCAGATCGGTCCAGGTGCCGCCAAGGTTGGCCTGCACCCACCAGTGATCGGCGACCGCAGCGAGCAGGGCCGGATCGTGAGCCGGATCGCTAAGTGTGTCACCCGCGGGCACCAGGCCCAGCGCGCCGCCGGGCGCGGAAAACATGCTGGCAACCAATTGCGATTGATGCGCGCCATCCAGCGCGCCATGGCGATACCGGGCCGGTATGGCGCTGGCCCGTAACATCGCAATCAACAGGCTGCTCTTGTCCAATGAATTACCCGCCCCGCTCCAGAGCGTGCCGCGGGTGCCACGCAGCGCACCCTTGTAGGCCTCAAAGCCCAGACCGCTGACAAAGCCGAAAATACCCGCCGGGGTTCCGTCCAGTGCACCCAGCTGATCCAGCATCACGCTGTCCTGCGTGTCGGCATCCACCGTGCGACCCAGCCAGCCCGCGAGCGCGTCAGGAGCCAGGCTGAGTGCGGGCGCGCTGGCTTTGGCCAGCCGTCCGCGGAGTGTGCCCCAGGCGATCAGGCCGCTGTCAAGTGACAGCGCGCTCGCTGAGGATGCCGGTACGCTCAGAGTGAGCACCACGCTCACCCGACTGAGTGGCGGCAGGTCGGGCAGGCTATACGCCAGATTAAGACCACTTTTATCGGGCACGGGTGATCCACTGACAAGCCCCGCGCTCGCGGTAAGCGCGTCGCCAAGCAGGAGCCCACGAAGGGTATTGGGGTCATCCGCGTAATTAAACGCGCTAAATTGCGCCAGGGTCGCGGTGATGGTGGCGGATGGGCTAAACTGCGGAGCGACCAACGGCGTCAGGTTGTTTGCAATCGTGTAAGTAACCACCAGCGTGCCACTGGCCGTGCCTGCTGTGGCGGCCGATTGCACCCGCGAGATGCTGATCGGCGTGCCCAGAACCGCCGGATTGTTCGTGGGATTTGGCAGGCTGTCGGCAGCGAAGCGGCTTGCCATGATGGGTGACGTCACGGGCTTGCTCGCGCTTCCATACGTTGCGGCGGCAGATTGAGATGAGGCCATAAGGCTGGCGCACGTGGCCAAAATTATCCACGTCCTAAGGTTCGTTATGGTCTTCATTGGATTTTGAAAGTTGGATGCTGGTCAAACTGGTGGTTCGTGCCAGGATCAGGGCCAAGCACTCATCGGCGGTTGTAAAGCGGGCCTGCCACTCATCCGGGGATGCCGGTTCGCTTACCTGGCCGCCCAGCACCTGGTTCGGCTCCGTTACAAGGCAGCGAACCACGAATGTGTGCAATGGTGTCCGCTTGCGATTCATTTCAATAGATTACACCATCCCGGTAACCACCCGGTAACCAGTCCGCCGTTTAGATCGGCTCGCCGCGGCGTAATCGAGACCCGAGCCAGGCTGTGAGCTCGGATACGTGCACGCCAAGCTCACGATCCAACGCATTAACACAAACAGCATGCGTATGTAACGCACCGGTACGGTTGCCCTGTCGGGATTGCGCACGCATAAGGGTTTGATAACACTCCTCTGACCACGGCGCGACCACAATGGCGCGTTCGGCCCATTGGGCGGCTTCCGGAAGCAAATTTGTCTCAAGATAAGCTTGGCCAACCATGGCACATGCGCGCACGTACAAATCGTGCAGCCGTTCGCGTGGTTGCACGGTCCAGGCCTCATTCTGCGCACCGGGTAGCAAAGGGGCCCATTGCAGCAATGCTTGTTGCACCGTGTGCAGCTCGGGATTGTCGCCACGATCCGCGCTTACAAGTGCAGCTCGGCACTCTCTTTCAAACACCGCCATGTCGGTTTGCAGATAGTCCTGGTGAACGTGGATCATGTCACCATCGGCGGACCAATAGCGGATGTGCGCTTTGGCTGAAAGAAACGGCTCGACAACCTTGCGCACACGGCTAAGTGCGGTCTTAAACGCGTCGCGCCCGGCGGCTGGCCCGGCGTTGGGCCAAAGGTCATCAATGACCTTTTCTCTCACCAGCGATTTTCCCGCATGCAATGCCAAATATTGCAGAAGAAGACGGGCCGATGGGCGCTGCCAGGCTGCGTCATCAATGACGGCTTCACCGCGTTTTAACGAAAACGCGCCCATAAGCTGCACGGTGATCACTGGCGGTGAGGCTTCCTGCAACACGTGCACCGCACGCCCCAGCGAAGACCGCGCAGGACTATCCGTCTGCCGCGCCAGCGCCGCTGTGAGTGCCGGAATTGCCCGTTCATCACCTATCGCGCGGATGGCGGTTACGGCGCGGGTAATCACCCGACTATCACTAGAGTTCAGTAACGCCAGCGCCGCCGCGATGTGACCGGTGCGTGCCAGCGACGCTTCCACCTCCCGGCCGCCGAGCCCGCCTGCGATCAGCATTGCCTGGAAAAGTCCCCCCAGTTCAGGTTCGCGATGCACCAAGATCTCGGTCAAAGACGCATCCGCTGACAGACGCATTGCCGCGCGCGCGTGTGCCCGCCAGCGCGGGTGACCGCACGCCTGACCGGTCACAGCCAGCATCGCCCGCCAGCGGAGCATGTATGCCCGGGCGCGCAGCTGGTGATGCATCCGAATATACGGCGCGGCCGGCGCAATCCAGCTTGGTTCGGCGGAGTTCAGCGAGAGGGCCGCACATGCCCGCTCAAATGCGATGGCCGACTGATAGTAAGGTGCGTCGCCATGGAGCGGCAATTCGCGATCGGCAAGCGCGATGCAGCCCGCCAAATCACCCCGTTTGCGAAGGAGCCAGGCACGTGCCCACTGTTCGCTGGCCGGTCCATCCGCCTGAGTATGAGCGGCGGTATGCATGTGGTCAAGCTTCGCCTCGGCCGCGGCATAATCTCCGCCACCACCCAGCGCGAAGGCCCCAAACCAGTATTCCCAAATGCGGTCCTCTCCGCGCTCTTCCAGCTCGATGTTGGTCAGTTCCATCTGGCGCACGCAATCCGCCAATTCAGACCATTCCCCAAGCGCTTCGTGAAGACCCGCCCAGCCCAGCAGGTGGCGATTGCGCCAGCCGGGCTTGTCGGCACAAAATGCATCGTTGGCTTTAAGCAGACGGCGCGCTTCCACAAAGTTGCCAAGCGGCTGGTTGACCAGCAATGACAAGTTGTGTTGCACACGGAAGATATTGGTGGCATTCCCCAGCGTTTGTGCAAGTGCCAGCGCTTGTTCAAACACTGGTTTGGCGGCCCGCAGCCGTCCTTGCAGTGCCAGGTTGCTTGCGCGTGTGTTGAGCGCGCTCTGCCGCGTGGTGGGCGCAAGGTCGGGCTCGTTCAGGGCCTCAGTAGCCAGACGCATGGCCTCATCGCTGTGGCCTACCCGGCCGGCCTGCAGCGCTGCAGCATCCTTGACCCAGGCCCGCACCTGACCGTCCGTACTTTCGTTCACGATAAGCAGCGCGTCACGCATAAGCTGCTGTGCCTCGTCATATTTGTCAACGTCAAACAGTACACGGCTGAGTTGGGCAAGGTGCCGCGGGTGGCGTTCGAGAACCGTGCGCGGCAGGCTGAGCACCCAGCGACGATAGGTTTGTGATCGCCCGGCGCTCCAAACCCAATGCTCTTCGAGGGCTGCCAAAATTCGGCTGGCTTGCTCCGGCTGCCCTGCCAGCAATGCGTGATCTACCGCCGCGGGCAGGTCCCCTTGAGATTCAAACCAGTCGGCTGCACGGGCCAGCGTCGCGCAGCTTCTCTCGGGCGAAGACCGCGCCAGTCGGTCAATAAGATAGTCGCGCACATAATCATGAAATCGAAACCAGCCGTCCACCTCGGCATGCTCAATAAATAGGCTCCGCTGTTCAACTTCGCCGCGCAGGTGCGCTGCCAGCGTGATCGAACCCGCGGTTAGCACGGCTGCCAGTTCGTCATTAAACTCCATTGGATGAGCCACCGTTTGAATAAATTCAAACAGCTGTTCAGGAAGCGTCCGAATCAGGCGTTCGGCAAGATAGGCAAGCAGCGAAGTTCCGACATGATCACTCGGTGGGATCAACACTGTGTCCGGCAATGCCATACCGGGCTCACCAATCTGTCTGACCAAAACAGCCAGCGCGATCGGCCAACCCTTCGTCCGCGCGTGCCAGGCCATGATCCCAGCGCCGGTGAATTGCCGAGAGGGCCCTAACAGCGCACGCGCCTCGACCGCGCTAAATGCCAGGTGCTCGTGCGTGATGCGGAAAAATCGCGTGCCCCACGCCGGATCCGGCTCCCGCCGACCCGATAGCACAAAGTGATTGGCGCGGTTGTTTATGTGTTGGTTCAGCCACGAAAGCGCATTTGCAGCGTCCTGAAGGTGGTGCACATCATCAAGCAACACGGTTGCTGAATCGATCAATAGGGGAACGAGGCGTCCCGCCAGGTGGGCTCGGTCTACATCGGTCGGCGTGAGCCGCAAATAGTACGTGTTTGGGCGCTGCTGCAGTACCGCCTGCAGCAACGTGGTCTTGCCAAATCCGGCCGGCGCCGTAATCAGCACCGGCCCGCGGCGCAACCCTGCCATCACACTGCGCACTAGTCGCGAGCGTGGCAGCTTGGGTGCCTGTTTGCCGGCCACGCTTGGATTATCCGTGACACCCGCACTATGAGCTGACAGGCGCCGGCGCTCAGACCATCGTCCTTGACCACGTCGGGTTTCTTGGCTCGCGCATGTGGGATGCCCAACTGCCCGCGCTCACATTTCTCAAACAGCAGTATTGCATTCTTGCGGCCGGCTTCACCAAAATGTCAAGCCCGTCGCCTCGCCTTCACAACCTCAACCAACCCGGCAGCCACGGAAAAAATCCCCACACCAATCATAGCCAATGGTGTCAAACCTTCAAGGCTGTCCACCACCCGGGCGCTCGCAGCAATGTTGGCTGGGTCATAGCGCACCACCACGGTTGTGCCATTGCTCAGCTTCGTGCTGTCATAGCTCCCGGTAAACGAGGTGCGGTCGCCTTTGGCCGCAAATTCGATGACCGGCGCATACGTCACTTTGCTGTTCCCATCTTTGCGCTCGGTTCGGCTCAGCGAATCCACAATTGTCCCGCTGGTCTCTATCAGCGTGCGTCGCTCCTGCGCGTCCTGCCCGCGCACCCACAGCCCACCCGCGATAAACAACAAACCCGCTAAAAATGCAAACACGATGCCCCACCCGAGCGCGGGTTGGGCCACCGGTGTCTGAGCTGCCGACATGATTGGCTTCTTCATGCGATGACCGGCCTGCGATGCGCCCACGGGCACGCCGCCTCAAACGCCGCTGCCGCACGCAGCACCCGCGCATCTGCAAACCGCGGGCCCACAATTTGTAATCCAACCGGCAACCCGGCGGAATCAAACCCGCACGGCACCGTGGCCGCCGGTTGCCCGGTGATATTGAACGGAAACGTAAACGGCGTATACCGAAACGCCGCGCTCACCACACCATCCGGCTCATAGGGCACCGGCCCCGCCAATGGCCATGTTGTTGTGGGCATGGTTGGGGTCACCAGCAGGTCAACGCCCTCAAAGAAACGCTCAACCTGCTGAAACAGTTGCACCCGTGCGGCCAGCGCACCCGCGTGATCCGCCGCCGACAAACCATCGCGGCTTTCAATCATCCGCACCAGGTTCGGGTCCATACGCGCGCGCCACTCCGGCAAGTAGCCACGCAGCGCGGCGCTCAATCCGGACGCCCACAACACCTTTATGATCGGCTGCGGGTCGGTAAAACCCGGGTCGCGCTCCTCGACCGAACAACCCAGATCAGCAGCAAAGACCTCAGCTGCCCGACTCGTGATTGCGCCAACCTCCGCGTTTACAGGTGCGTAACCCAGATTCCTGCTCCAGGCAATTCGCAAACCGCGCACACCACCTTCGCACCCGGCTACAAAGTCCGCGCCATCGTGCGGCAGGCAATACGGATCGCGCCCATCCGGTCCGACCATACTTTGCAGCATCAGTGCCGCATCACGCACCGCGCGCGTCATCGGCCCCACATGGCTCAGCACCCCGACCGAGCTGGGTGGATAGCCGGCCACCCGCCCCGCGCTTGGCTTAAACCCAAAGATCCCGCACAGGCTCGCCGGGATGCGAATGCTCCCTGCACCATCCGTGCCGACGGCCATCGGTCCCATCCCGGTCGCCACGGCCACCGCCGCCCCGCCACTGCTCCCGCCTGCGGTGCGCCCATGATCCCAAGGATTTTTGGTAAACCCCGTCACGGGCGAATCCGTCTCACCCTTCCAGCCAAACTCCGGTGTGGTGGTCTTGCCGGTCAGGATCGCACCGGCGCGCTTGATGTGCGCAACAGCCGGCGAGTCGTCCTCCGGGATCGTATGCTCATAGATCGCGCTGCCTCGCATCGTTCGCACGCCCGCGGTCACCAACAAGTCCTTTACGCTCACCGGGATCCCATGGAGTGGCCCGAGCACATCCCCGCGCATGATTGCTTGCTCGGCCGCGCGTGCCTGCGCCATCGCCTCCTCCTCGGTCAGTGTGCAGTACGCGTTTAGCCTTGGGTTCACCTCATTTATGCGCTTGAACACCGCGTCCATCACTTCCACAGGGGACAACGTCTTAGCGCGATACCGCGCCGCCATTTCAACCGCTGTCATCTCTGCCGGGTCCGTAGTCATTCGCAAATTCTATCGACTGTTAATGTAACAGCGGAAGCACGCCGTCCCTCACCGCCGCCCCGTCCAGGCCTCATTTGCATACCGCGAAACCCGCAGTTCCCCGGCGAGTGTGACCTCCGCATCCATCATCACGCCAGGCTCAAACTCCAATCCGAGCACTGCGGCAAACGCGCCCACCCACACATCAACCGCCGTGCGCCAATCCACCTCGTGACCCACCGCCTCAGCCAGCGTCCCTGCCCGCGCACGCACCACGCCAGCCTCGGGAGCGCCGACCAAAAACTGACAAACCCGACCTATGTCCCCACGCAAGGGCAGGCTGCCATGCTGCAATACAGCATCCAGCCGGCGCTGCTGCGCGCTCCCCACCAGCTTCTTCGTAATCCCTGAATCAGCGCCGGTTAACATCCGTCCAGTCACTTCGTAGTCACTCGGCGCCTCAAAGCATACTGGTCCGGTGGCCTTGTCAGCCTTGGCCACCGCGCTCGCCCCAACGTCCCGGACACCCAATCGTCTCAGCGCCTCAATAATCGCAACCGAAATCCTACGGTAGCTCGTCATCACATCGCCTTCGGCCAACGGGTGCCCCTTAGGCAAGTGAATCGAATACGTCAGCTCATCCGTGTGCAAAATCGCCAGCCCGCCGGTCGTACGTCGCACCACATCCACGCCATGCGCCTCGCATTGCGCGCGGTTCACCGTGCTGTGTCGCTGGCTCTGCCCCAGGCTGATCGCTTGAGGCGACCAACCATAAAACCGCAGCGTTGGCTCGGCTTCATGCCGCCCAACGGTTTGCGAAATGGCCTCATCGCGCGCCATGTTGGTCGCGCCGTCCGCCGGTTCGTCGAAAATCAGCCGAAAATTCATGCCACCCCGCGCTTCGGCACGCTAAGCCATCGCGTGACGGTTGACCGCGGAGTATTGCCCGGTCACATGGTGTTCAAGCTGGCGCTCAATGTCCGTCAGGAGCCCACTCGCCCCAATCCGAAACAAATCCGGATGCACCCAGCAATCCCCCAGCTCGTCTTTCATCAACAGCAGCCAGTCCAGCGATTGCTTCGCGGTGCGTATCCCACCCGCGGGCTTAAACCCCACCTTGAACGCCGTGCGCTCATCATATTCGCGGATCGCCCGCAGCATCACCAGGCTCACGGGAAGCGTGGCATTGGTGACAGCTTTTCCCGTGCTTGTCTTGATGAAGTCAGCCCCGGCCATCATCGCCACCAGGCTGGCTTTCATCACATTCTTCAATGTTCCCAGCTCGCCGGTCTCAAGAATGGTCTTAAGGTGCGCATCCCCACACGCCGCCCGAAACAGGCGAATCTCGTCATACAGTGCCTGCCAATTCTGGGTAAGCGCGTGCGCACGGGTTATCACAATGTCAATCTCGCGCGCGCCAGCCGCCACGCTGTGCTCAATTTCCTTGACCCGCAATTCAAGCGGATTCAATCCTGCCGGGAAACCTGCGCTAACAGCAGCCACCGGGATGTCGCTGCCCATAAGTGCGGTCACAGCTGTGGGCACAAACGCGTCATACACACAGATGGCGCCGGTCGTCAGGTGCAATCCCTGCGCGCCCATCGCCTCAAGTAAATCCTGGCGCACCGGGTGCCTGGCTTTAAGGCACAATCGCTGCACGTTCCCGGGCGTGTCGTCACCACCGAGCGTGGTCAGGTCGATGCAGGCGATGGCGCGCAGCAGCCACGCTGCCTGCCAATCTTTCTTTACGCTGCGCCGGGCTGGATGCGTCGCGCACCGTCGCTCTACCGCGCTTCGATTCACCCGAACCTGCGCCACCCAATCCAAGTCCAACGGCATGCCCGGATTGCGGGGAAGGTTAAGAGAGGTCAATGCACTTGCACTCATACACATAAAAGTATAGGCGATATTGCATAATGTCCTTATGAACGGTGCGCAGTCCTTAATTCAGACTCTGGTTAATGGTGGTGTCAGCGTATGCTTCACCAACCCCGGTACCTCGGAAATGGCCTTCGTGGCTGCGGTTGATCGCGTCCCGGGCATGCGCACCATCCTGGCCCTGTTTGAAGGTGTGGCCACGGGTGCCGCCGATGGCTATGCACGCATGACCGGCGTGCCAGCCTGCACACTGCTACACCTTGGCCCCGGTCTGGGCAACGGCATCGCCAACCTGCACAACGCCCGCCGCGCCCATAGCCCGCTCATCAATATCGTTGGAGAACACGCCACCTGGCACCAAAAGTATGACGCACCCCTGGCAAGTGACATCCACGCGTTGGCCGGCAATGTCAGCGGATGGATCGGCACCTGCACCACACCACACGGAGTGCCCCGAGATGCGGTCAACGCATTGATTGCGGCACGTCGCCCGCCAGGGCAGGTCGCCACCGTGATATTCCCGGGTGACTGTATGTGGACCGAATCCAGTTCACCGCTGCCGGCACCGGACCTCATCCCGCCTGCACATGTCGACCCGGCGACGATTGACCACGTCGCGGTCATGCTGCGGCAAGCTCAGGCGCGTGGCGAACCCACCGCTCTCTACGCGGGTGGGCCGGCCTGGACCGCGCACGGTCAAGAGTTGGTCAGCCGTATTGGCCAAGCGGTAGGCGCCCGTGTGTTTGGGCATCGATTTAGCCCGCGCGGCGCCCGTGGAGTGGGCATAGCCCAGCTTACGCGGCTGGCCTATCCCATTCCGCAGGCCCAAAAGCAACTGGAAGGCATAAAACACCTCGTCATGGTCGGCGTGACGCGACCGGTCGGCTTCTTCGGCTACCCCAACCTTCCCAGCGAGCTTCAACCCGCTGACTGTGCCATGCATACCCTGGCCGCGCTGAATGAGGATGTCATCGGCGCGCTTGAGGCGCTGGCCGACGCCCTCCACGCGCCACGCACCGTAGCCAACCGGAACTCATTTGTGGCACCCGACCTGCCCACCGGCGATCTCACTATCGAAAAAATATGGCTGTCGCTTGCCGCCCAGTTGCCCGAAGGCGCCGTCATATCCGACGAGGCCCTGACCAGCAGCCTGGCCTCGGATGATTGGATGAGCGCCGCCGCGCCTCACGACTGGCTGGCAGTAACCGGTGGCAGCATCGGTCAGGGTATGCCCGTGGCAACCGGCGCGGCCGTGGCCTGCCCGGGCCGCAAGATCATCAACATGCAGGCCGATGGCTCGGCCATGTACACCATCCAATCGCTTTGGACTCAGGCACGCGAACAACTGGATGTCATCACCGTGGTGTTTAATAATCGAAAATATGCGATTCTCCAAAGCGAGATGAAAGCCATAGGTCTCGAGGTCGGACCCAAAGCCCACGACATGCTCCGCTTGGATTCCCCAACACTGGATTTTGTCAGCCTGGCCCGCGGCATGGGCGTCCCCGCCTCGCGCGCCACCACTCAGGATGAATTCAACAGGGCGCTCGCCATTGGCCTCCACGAAACCGGCCCCCGCCTCATCGAGGTCCTTACCTAGTTTCCTTCAGCCCACGTCACACGTCTCTGTTTCCGACCGGTATGCCGCACACAACACACGCCGCACTGACTGAGCGGAGCCATAGGGCGCATGGTCCAAATGGCCAGATGCGTGAACCGCCTGTCTTACCATTGTTGGCTGGCAATCCTGCCTGCGCCCCCCCACATCAATTACATGCAAAGACGCGCAATTTCGCGCTAAACTCTACTAATGTCACCTCTCGAACAACTCGCCAAGCTCGCCAGCTATGACTCGGCCACCATCGCCAATGCCATCGAATCCTTCAAAGTGCGTCCGCAGGTTGAGGGCTATTGCGGTCTTGACATCCGCGCCATGATGCCCGACTACACCGCCAAGGTCGGCTATGCCATCACGGCCACCGCGGACAGCACCACCGAAAATTACACCGCGCCCAATCAACTCTATGCGCTCTATAAAGCCATCAAGGCCGCCGGCCGGCCGGTGTTCGTGGTCTTGAAAGATGTCAGTCAAAATCGAAATCGCAGCTGCCACGCCGGCGATGTAATGAGCAGCACCTTTCAAGCCTGCGGCGCGGTTGGGCTCATTACCGACGGCGGCGTCCGCGACATCTCCGGCATCCGCCAGCGTGCACCGGGATTCGGCGTCTTCGCAGCCGGGTGCACGGTGTCCCATGGCATGCCGCGCATTGTCGAGTTGGGCGTGCGGGTAGAGATCAGCGGTCTCACTATCAATCCCGGCGACCTGCTCCACGCCGACGCAAACGGAATCGTGAGCATTCCATTGTCCGTTGCCGATCAGCTTTCCGCCGCGGCCGATGCAGTGCTCAAGAAGGAAGCCGAGACCGTCGCCATGGTGCAGGCACCAGGATTTAAGCTACAAGACATGGCCGACAAATACGGCTGGCACTGAATCAGTCTTCAGGCGTCATCACACGGGTCGCAAACGCGCCCACATCCATGGGAATCCGAGCACGTACATGAGTTCCGCCGCCTGACCGCGGCGTAATTTCAAACGACCCGCCCAGCTCACCCACCCGGTCCCGCATGCTGGTCATACCCACGCCCTCCCGCGCAACCTGCCCCAGGCCAACGCCGTCATCCGCGATGCTCATGTTGAACGCACGCTCATCCAGTTCCAGCGCGATCCAACAATGTCGTGCCTGTGCGTGACGGTGGACGTTGGTGAGCGCTTCCATCACAATTCGATAGATTGCCACCTCGATTGCGGCGGGCATCGTGGGCAATGTGTCCGCCGCTTGGACCAGCACCTCCAATCCCTCGATTGAGAACTGCGCCGCCTGCTCTCGTATTGCCGGCAGCATACCCAGCTCATCCAGCGCCGGCGGGCGCAGGTTGTAAACCACCCGGCGAATATCCGAGATGACATCTCGAATCTGCTGTCTAACCTCGAGCATTTTTCGTTCGGCCTGTGCGGGATCACGCGCCAACAAATTCCGCACTGCGCCCACTTTTAAATCCAGTGCCGCCAATGTTGGCCCAATCGTGTCATGCAGATTGTGACGCAACCGGCGTCGCTCTTCTTCACGCGCCAGCACCAGCCGCTCACGGGCCCGCCGCAGGTCACTGGTGATGCGCACCACGTGTGCGGCCGGGCCGGCCTGTTTCACCACGCGCTCAACCAATGCCCGTTCTTCCGCGTTCAGCGCCTCACCCCCTGCACACGATGCCACAATAAGTTCACCAATTGGCATCTCCTGATAGGTCACCATAAAGCGGGTTGGCGTTCCTTCCAACCACACCGGGGGTATTTGCCCTGATTGCCGCGTCTCGCCGCCGATTCCTGCCGTCCGTCCAGTCTCAAGCCCTTCTTCGCCCGCGCGATACTCGGCCACCACTTCGTCAATATCAACGTCGATACGCCGGATGGTGACGGCGACATAAGGCGCATCCAGTGCCTCGGCTACTGCGCGAACCAGCGCAGGGAGAACCACATCTGGCTGCAATGACGCATCCAGCCGCGCGCCAAGATCAATCAACGCACGGTGTCGTGCCTCACCCGTATCGCTCATGATAACGATTCTAGCGGTCGGTCTGCTTCTGCACTCAGGCTTTCATTCGAACCATCTTCGGATCAAATACCGGCTCTTCGCTAACGACGGCCGGTTGCGGTTTGCCAAAGTACTCTATGGTCAACTCGGTGCCCGTCACTGCCAGCTCAACTGGCAAATACGCGTAACAAATAAACTTGCCCAGGCTGTAACCATAATTTGCGCTGGTCACATATCCCACGGGCTTGCCCTCATGCATCACCGGCTCCTTTCCCAGTGCCATGCTGTATTCGTCCATCAACAAACAGCACAGTTTCTTGTGCAGTCCGGCGGCCTGAGAGGCCACAAGCGCATCCCGCCCGATGAAGGCGTGCTTCTTCATTGCAACCGCCCAGCCGATACCCGCCTCATACGGGTTGTAGTCGGTGTGAATGTCGCTGCCCCACAAGCGATAACCCTTCTCCAATCGCAAACTGTCAAACGCGCCACTGCCGGCCGCAATGATTTCGTGGGCCTGCCCGGCCGCCCAAACCGCGTCCCACAAACGTGTCGCGCTCTCCTGCTTGCAATACAGCTCCCAACCAAGTTCACCCGCATAACTCATCCGAAGCGCAAAGACGTTTACGGCGTCCACGGTAATCTCTCGCGTGCTGTAATACGGGAAAGCCACACTGCTCACATCTTGCTCGGCAATACCAGCCAACACATCGCGTGCCTTTGGCCCCCATAAACCCATCTTGAACCAGCTGGATGACACATCGGTCACCGTCACGCTCCCATCCGTCGGCGCGTGTTGGTTTATCCAAGCCAGATCGTGCGGCAATATAGCACCACCCGTTATCAACCAAAAGACATTAATCGCCCTGCGGATGACCGTAACGTCAGCAACGATGCCACCGCGATTATTTAACAGCGAGGTATAGGTAACCTTGCCAACTGCCTTATCCATCTGCCCGGCGCACAGCTGATTCAGAAACGTCAGTGCACCCGGTCCAGCAAGCTCCACAATAGCCAGCGAAGCCAGATTAAACGCACCCACGTGCTCGCGTACGTGCAAATGCTCGGCACCCTGAATTGGCGACCAGTTGCGGGCTTCCCAATTTGCCCGCCGAGGGATGCGCGGCTCATACCGCGCGAGCAATCTGGCGTTTGCCTCAAACCACTGAGCGTTTTCCCATCCACCGCCCTGAAAGAACACTGCCTTCTGCTCTACCAGACGCGAATGCACCGGGCTCAGTTTGACATTCCGCGGATTTGAAATCTGATCAACTGGGTGAATGATGTCATATACCTCGCGATAGTTCTGCGTACAGCGCGCTTCGATATATCGGTTCGAGTAGTAGTGGGGTTGAAATCGCGTGATGTCGGCCTCGCGCAGATCAAGCCCTGGGTCGCCCGTGGTCATCCAATTGACGATTGCGTTTGCGACACCACCCGCGTGGGTCAGCCATGAGCCGGTCGCCACCCACAAACCATTCACCGCGCTTTCACCCATCACCGGATAGCCATCCACGGTAAATGCAAACATACCGTTAAATTTCTCCACCAGAGTCCGGTTTGCCAGTGTTGGGAACAGTTCAACCGCGCTATCCCATCCGGATTTGAAATGCTCCGCGCTAAACGGGCGCATGGCGCTTTTGCCAATATCCTTTGGCCAAACCATCAGCGGAATATGCCGGTAGCTTCCCACCGCATAACTATCAAAACGCTGGCGGAAATACATGCTATGGTCCTGATGACGCATCAACGGATGTCGCTGCTCGATTGTTTCGCCCGCCAGCTCCGGCAGCGCATCGGTATATGTAAGCAGATGCTCTGCCGCCATCAGCGGAATGCGCAGCCCGGCTGCGCGCGACACCGTATCACCCCAGATGTTGGTGCACCAAAGCACCTGTTCGCATGCGATCCTTCCACCTTCGGTTTGCAGGGCAACCACCCTACCACCTGCAACTTCCAGATCAGTCACCGCCGTGTTACCAAAAAACTGCACGCCTCCCGTCTCGGTTGCAAGCCGGCGCATGGCTTCGCAGGTGCGCACGCTCTTTGAAACCGAATCTCGATTTACAAAGTAACCCCCAAAAATCCTGGAGGTATCCATAATCGGCACCAATTGTTTTATTTCAGAGGGCGTGATCATCGTGCTTTCCAAGCCATAGGCCTTGGCAAATCCGCGCTTGCGGTGCAGGTCATTCCATCGGTCACGGGTATAGGCAACCTCAAGACCGCCACATTCAAACAAGGTCGGTCCCTCTTCATGGGTCAGGGACTTGTAAAGCGCCTGCGAGTATTTGGCAAACTCCACCATCATCTTTGACGGATTGGTCAGAAACATGCCGCCCGGCGCATGTGATGACGAGCCCTCGTTGACCCGCAGATCGCCCTTGTCAATGACCACCACGTCCTTCCATCCAGCCTTTGCAAAATGATAGGCTGCCGCGCAGCCCACGATGCCTGCTCCCACTATGACAAGTCTGGCGTGTTGTTGCATGTGCGGATTTTAGTCCGAATCAGCATAAAATCCGCGCATGCACACTTCGGCTATCCTGCTGTTGCATTGCCCGGATCAAAAGGGCCTGGTTGCAGCAATCACCAAATTCATCGCAGACAATGGTGGAAACGTCCTCTCACTGGAGCAACATGTCGACAGCCAGATCAACGAGTTTTTTATGCGCGTTCAATGGGATCTTGCTGCGTTCGCGATCCCGCGTGAAAAGATTGGCGACTATTTCAAAACCCTCGTCGCAGACCGTCTGAGTATGAGCTGGAAACTGCATTTCTCGGATGAGCGCCTCCGCATGGCGCTGTTTGTCAGCAAGCCCGCACACTGTCTATATGAAATCCTTGGCCGTGTGCAAGGTGGCGAGTGGGCGGTCGACCTGCCACTCATCCTCAGCAATCACGCCGATCATGCCTCGGTGGCCGCTCGCTTTGGCATCCCCTTTCATCATTTCCCGATTGACAAGGAAAACCGCGAGGCCCAGGAACAGACCCAAATTGCGATGCTCAACGAGAGCAAGATAGACTTGGTCGTTCTGGCGCGCTACATGATCATTGTCGGGGCGCCATTCGTGCGCGAATATTCCGGGCGCATGATCAACATACACCACGCATTTCTGCCGGCGTTTATCGGCGCTCGTCCATATCACCGCGCCTATGATCGTGGCGTCAAGCTGATCGGCGCCACCGCCCACTACGTCACCGCCGATTTGGATGAGGGTCCGATCATCGACCAGGATGTGGTGCGCGTGACGCACCGTGATTCGGTCGAGGACCTTACGCGCATGGGCGGCGATGTTGAAAAGCTGGTGCTGTCCCATGCCATCCGGCGGCATGTTGCGCGCAAGACAATAGTCTTCAATAATCGCGTGGTTGTCTTTGCATAGTGATTTCAAAAGCCGCGCCCGACCACAACAATTGACACTCAAACACACCCTCCTGGGTGTAATATATATGTGTGCTGGTTGCCATCTGTGGCAGAGCGCCGATAAATAAACCGCTACAAAAACCAAGAGAGGAGAGTTCAAAAACAATGGCTGACAATCTACATCCCGCAGTACCAGAATTACAGAAAGCACTGCGTCAGGGCCGCGTCGGGCGGCGCGAATTTCTGCGCACGGTTACGTTGCTCGGTGTAAGCGCGACTTCCGCCTACGCATTGGCGGCCTGCAGCGCGCCACCCACCGCGGCACCCGCGCCAACCTCTGCGTCGGCCGCTACCAAGGCCCCGGATCCAACCAAGGCGCCAGCTCCTGCTGCAACCGCAGTTCCCGCACCAACCGCCGTGCCAGCACCGACCCAGGCGCCAAAGCCCACACCGTTGCCTGGTGGCGTGGTTCGTGGCGGCACGCTGAAGGTTGGCATGCGCGTTCCCAAGGTGGATCACCCGGCCCGCTTCTCATGGAACTTTGACGCAAACTTGTTCCGCCCGGTGTTTGAATACCTGACCGAAACCGGACCAGACAACATCACCCGCGGCGTACTCGCCGAGAGCTGGAAGCCAAACGCCGATTTGACCCAGTGGACACTCAACCTGCGCAAAGGTATCAAGTGGTCCAACGGTGACGAGTTCACCGCGGACGACGCCGTTTGGAACATCAAGGAATGGCTCAAGCCCGAGACCAAGTCTTCGATGCTGGGTCTTTGGGAAGGCTTCTTAAAGCCGGAGGGCATTCAGATTGTCGACAAGAACACCATTCTGTTGAAGCTGGATGCGCCCAAGCTCGACGTGCCGGAGACGCTGTCGCAGTATCCGGCCATGATCATGCACCACAGCTTTGATGGCGACATCAAGAGTGGCAAGAACCCGGGCACCGGTCCCTACAGCCTCACCGAGATCAAAGTCGGCGAGCGCGTCAAAGTGACCAAGCGCGATGGCTACTGGCAGAATGGTGTCGATGGCAAGCCGCTGCCCTATCTGGACTCAATCGAATACATCGATCTGGGCGAGGATGAAACCGCATCTACCAACGCCATGTTGAGCGGTCAGGTTGACACCGTTTACGAGCCACAAGTCGAAGCCACCCAGGCATTCAAGGCCAAGAAGGGAATTATTGTCGAATCAATCCCCACTGGTCAGAGTCGCGTGCTGCGCATGCGCGTGGATCAGGATCCCTGGAAGGATAACAAGGTCCGCACGGCACTCAAGCTCAGTCAGGACCGCCCCGCAATCTTGGATAAGGCCTACTTCGGTCAGGGCGCAATTGGTGGAGACTTCCACGTTGCACCCGTGCACCCCGACTATGCCGCCATCGACATCCCCAAGTACGACCCGGTCAAGGCCAAGGCCCTGCTGACTGAAGCCGGCCTGAAGACGCCTTTGGCTGTCAAGCTTTCAGTTGGCACAGGCTGGAGCGACGTGGTCGCCTATGCAGAATCCCTCAAGGACACGGCCAAGGCCAGTGGATTTGACATTCAACTGGATACCATGCCAACCAGCGCCTATTGGGACAAGTGGACCGAAGTGCCAGCCGGCATCACGCCATGGACTCATCGCCCACTGGGTGTAATGATTCTGCCCCTGGCTTACATTGCCGACAAAAATGGCAAGCCCGTGCCTTGGAATGAAAGTCGCTGGGTGGACAAGGAATTCAGCGATCTGTTGAAGAAAGCCCAGGGCACATATGACATTGAAGCCCGCAAGGCGATCATGAAGGATATTGAAAAAATCCAGCAGGATCGCGGCTCTGTGGCCATTGCGTTCTGGATGCCAATCTTCTCTGCGCGCTGGCAGCATGTCAACAACCTGCCCGCGCACCCCACAAGCTTCCACCTGTGGCGCGAGGCGTTTATCGATCCTTCCAAGAAGGCTTGATTTCGTGTCGATTCTCAACAAAAATCACTATCCCCCGCTGCGAGGATAGTGATTTTTGCTTAGCGCACCCATGACCAACTTTATTTTCCGCAAGTTCTTCTCATTGGGGCTGACCCTGTTTCTAGCTTCGATCCTGGTCTTTTTCTTCCTGGAAATCGCCCCGGGAAACATCGCCATCAACTCACTTGGGAATACGATTACGCCCGAGCAGGAGGCGTCATTCAATGCGCAAAATGGGTTGGATCAACCCCCGCTTGTGCGCTACATTCGCTGGCTGATCGGGAGCGACTGGCAGGCCACTCAGCAGCTTGGGCGCCCGGTGCAGCGCATCTATGATGCGGAAAGTCGCCAATATAGTTGGTGGGTGGTGGGTGCGGATGGCGCGTTGACCCAAAACTATACCGAGGATGGCGAGACCATGATCAGCGTGCGCCGGGATTCCGCCGGCAAAATAACCGAGCAAAGGCTGGGTCCCGAAGTCTGGAAGAAGGACGCGGAAGGATTCCCGGTTTTCTGGGGTATCAACCGGGAAAATCAGGCCAGCATGTGGGTGCGTGGGCAATCCCTGGAATCATGGACATTGACCAAGGCGGCGTGGAAAAACACCGCCGGGGCGCCGCGCAAATACATCCCACTTCAAATGGGGTTGCTTCGCGGTGACCCGGGCGTTTCGTTTTTCACCGGTCGCCCCGTGATTGAATCATTGTTGACCCGAATCAAGAACACGTTGATCCTGGCCGGAATTGCATTCATCGTTGTAATGCCCCTTGCGCTGGCGCTTGGATTGTTGGCGGGTTTGAACGAAGGCAAATGGGTGGATCGGCTGCTCTCAACCCTGAGCTTGCTCGCCACCGGAACACCCGAGTTCGTTAGCGCCATCGCCCTCATTTTGGTATTCGCAGTCTGGCTGGAGCTGTTACCGGGCGCGGTTGTGATCACAAATGACAATTCATTGTTTGAGCGACCGCAAATGCTGATTTTGCCGATTGCCACGCTCACCCTGATCGAGTTGGGCTATGTGCTGCGCATCACCCGCACCAGCATGGTGGAAGTCATGCGCACCAACTACATCCGCACCGCCCAACTAAAAGGTCTGAGCAAGTGGTCGATCGTGTTCCGGCACGCGCTAAAAAACGCGCTCATGGCTCCAATCACCATCATTATTCAGCACGTCAACTGGCTGATAGGCGGCATCGTTGTGGTTGAATCCGTGTTCGGCTATCCCGGTCTCGGTAGCTATGTGCGTGAGGCCGCACTATTTAAAGACGTTTTTGCGGTCGAAGCAGCGGCAATGGTGTTTATTTTGATCTCGGTCATGACCCAGCTTTTCGCCGATGTTATTTACACCTGGTTGAATCCACGGATTCGCTACCAATAATCATGGTCAACGCTCAATCCGTTCCATTTACCCGGCCCGCACGCGAAAGCAAGCTCCGTGCTGCTCTCGGCAACCTGATCGGTTCACCCGCCGCCGTAGTCGGTCTCGCCTTGGTGCTATTTTGGATCATCATGGCGCTTGGCGCCGATGATCTGTTGGTGCGTCCGGATTGTTGGGCTGCTTCAAGCGACTGCACAACCACACCGCTGCTCGCCCGCTATGACGCGCAACAATCCTTCCGTGGTCAGGTACTAAAGCCACCCTCGGCCGAGCACTGGATCGGCACGGACCGACAGGCGCGCGACATCTGGGCACGCACAGTCTATGGATCGCGCATCGTCCTGCTGCTTGCCCCCATCTCGGTGATCGTAGCGTTGCTCGTCGGTGGTTCGCTCGGGCTTATGGCCGGCTATTTTGGTGGCTGGGTTGATGAAGTCGTGATGCGAATACTTGATGCCATGATCGGTATTCCATCCATCCTGCTCTATTTGGTCATCCTCGCCGCGCTTGGCCCCAGCCCGTTAACCATTGTGCTCGCGGTAACCGTAACTGGAGCGCCGGGTATTGCCAAATTAGTCCGCAGCCTGACCTTGGATATCAAGACGCGTGACTATATTGCGGCAGCCCAGACGCGCGGTGAAAGCCCGTGGTATATCATGTTTGTGGAAATCCTGCCAAATGCACGCGGCCCAATTCTGATTGATGCCATGCTGCGCATGGGCTACGCCGTCTTCGCCATGGGAACCCTGGGTTTCCTGGGGCTGGGCCTGCCTCCGCCATCACCAGACTGGGGCAGCATTGTCAATGCCGGGCGCGCTCAACTCCTGGGAGGTCATCCCTGGGGCGCATTGGCCGGTTCCATCGCCACTGCGACGCTGGTCCTGGGATTAAATCTGCTGGCTGATGGCTTGCAGGAACAATTAAACCGCTATCGCTAAATTCGTTGTAAACCGGACCCAACGTTGGCCTTTCGGCGTCGCGGGCAATTAATTTAATCTGTATCTGTAATGGAAGTACCTGTCATCTCCGCAAAAAACCTAGCCATCAGCTACGAAACGCGCAAGGGCGACATTCGCGCCGTGCGCGACGTGAGCTTTGATATCTTCAAGGGCGAAACACTGGGGTTGGTTGGCGAAAGCGGCTGCGGCAAAAGCACCGTCGCCTTTGGTTTGGTGAACTATCTCGGGAGAAACGGCAAGGTGGCCTCCGGGGACATTGTGTTCCAAGGCGAATCGCTGGTCGGCAAAAGCGAGAACGAGCTGCGCAAGCTGCGCGGCAACAAGATCAGCATGGTTTATCAAGACCCCATGACCTCGCTCAACCCGGTCATGCGCGTTGGCGAACAGATGAATGAGGTGTTAACCACCCATCAAAATATGAGCCGTGAGGACGCGCGCGCACGCTGCATCACCATGCTCAAACGCGTCTATATGCCGGTGCCCGAGGCCGTGCTCGAACGCTACCCGCACCAAATATCGGGCGGTCAGCAACAGCGTATTGTCATAGCCATGGCACTGCTCAACAATCCCGCTTTGTTGATAATGGATGAGCCCACGACCGCGCTTGACGTCACAATCGAGGCGGCTGTCCTCGACCTCATCGCTGATTTGCGCCGGGACATAGACACCGCAATTTTGTTTATAAGCCACAATCTGGGCGTGGTCGCACGCGTGTGCGAACGTGTCGGCGTCATGTATGCCGGTGAATTGGTCGAACTGGCGTCGGTTGGTGAAATTTTTGCAAACCCGCGCCACCCCTATACACAAGGGCTGCTGCGCGCAATACCGCGGCTCGGGAGCGACAAGGCCACCAGCATGTTGCATCCAATACGTGGTCGTGTGCCGGCGCCAAGCGCATTGCCGCCCGGATGTGTATTTGAACCACGGTGCGATCATGCCAAGCCCGCCTGTTCCGTCAATCGGCAAATCATGCGTGAAATTCCCGACGTGATTGGTTCGGCCAACTTGACCGCGCTGGGCACCTCAAAATCACACAAGGTACGATGCGAATTGGCGGAACAGCTCGACCCAAAGGACTTCCTGTCCACCGGTGATGCGTCACTAATGACCGCCCCACTGACAAGTCCGGAATTCCCGGAGATGGTGCTCGACGTGGACATGTTGCGCACTCACTATCGATCGGGTGGAAATGCCCTGTTGGGTGCGTTCGGATTGGGCAAACAGAACAACGTAAAGGCCGTCGATGGCGTCAGCTTTCAGCTACCTCGTGGAAAATCTCTTGGCGTGGTCGGCGAGAGCGGCAGCGGTAAAAGCACGCTGGTTAAAACAATCATCGGTCTCGAAGATATGACAGGTGGCAGCGCGCGCTTCATGAGCTTCAGCCTCGACAAAAACGCCCGCCACCGAGACATAGGTTTGGTAAAGGAACTCCAGATGGTGTTCCAGAATCCGGATGCCACCCTCAATCCGGCCTACTCGGTCGGGCGCCAGATCGAACGACCCCTTCGGCGGTTCAAAATCGTCCCACCGGCAGAGGTGCGTGGTGAGGTGACGCGCCTGCTACATGCCGTCAAACTCGATGACAGCTATTACGACCGGCTGCCCCGCCAACTCAGCGGCGGAGAGAAGCAACGAATTGGTATCGCACGTGCGTTCGCAGGTCGCCCAGACCTGGTGCTGGCGGATGAACCGGTCTCGGCATTGGATGTCAGCGTCCAAGCCGCGGTGCTTAATCTGTTGTTGGGCATACAAAAGGAGCATGGCACAACCATGATCTTTATCGCCCACGACCTCAGCGTGGTGCGGTTTTTCTGTGATTACATCGCGGTGATGTATTGCGGCCAGATCATGGAGATTGGCCCGGCCGAGGCAATCTATTCACCGCCCAACCACCCGTATACCGAGAGCCTGTTGGCCGCAGTACCAATACCGGATCCTTCGATTGCCCAGAGCCGCATTCGCCTTGACGGCAGCGTTCCCAGCCCGCTCAATCCACCAAGTGGATGTCGATTTCACACCCGCTGTCCAAGACGTGGATTGGTCCCCAACAACCGCTGCGAAACCGACGTGCCGGAATGGCAAACGTCCGGTGTAGGTCACCGAATTTCCTGCCACATCCCGGTGGCACAGCTAAGCGAGCTGAAATGACCGAATCGAGCCAACCCCTCAAACTAATCATCGATGGCCAGCCCGTCCCGTTCGTAAAGGGCGACAGCGTCCTTGTCGCGATGCTGCGAAACCAGCACCACCCAACCGGTGGCGGATGCCTGTGCCTGGGCGGCGATTGTCCGCACTGCCTCGCAACCATCGACGGCGTGGCCTATGTTCGCACATGCCAGGTGCCAGCGCGCCCAGGGTGCGTGGTTGCGTGCACACACCACGCCCATGCCGTTCCCGCGCTTCCACAAACCCACCACGTGGAACCCACGACAAACGCCCGGCATCAGCACGCTGACGTGGTTGTTATTGGTCAAGGAAAGTCCGGCCTGGCGGCGGCGGAACTGGCGCGAACGGCCGGCCAAACCGTTGTAACCCTGGATGCAGCGCAGGGCCAGGACGTGATCGGCATATATCCTGGCGCTCAGGTCGTGGCGCGAACGACGCAGGGCATGCTCATCGTACACGTGCGCCAGGAAATTATCGTGGCCACCGGTGCAGCTGAATTACACCCCGTGGCGCTGGGCAACTCGCTTGCTGGACTGATGACCGCCCGGGCGGCGCAGCAATTACAGGCAGCCGGTCTGTCCCTTGGCCGCATCGTTGTGATCAATGATGCCAACCGATTGGTTCGCTTTGAAGGCGAGTCCAACGTGACCGCAGTGGTCGTGCGCGACGACCAGGGACTTGAACAGCACGTTGGTTGCGACACGGCGGTGATTGACCTCGGTACTACCCCAAGAAATATGCTCCATCGCATGGCGGCCGGTCTGCCGGGCGTCCGCGTGAGCGTTGTCGGCGATGCAGCAACCAATTCCGATGTTCCAAATTGCCCTGCACACGGTCTGGTTTGCCACTGTTCGCAGGTGGGCGTGGCGGATTTGCAGTCGGTATGGGACCGGGGTTTCCATGAACTTGAATTGGTCAAGCGCGCCTCGCTGGCCGGCACCGGCACATGCCAGGGAGGCGTCTGTCTTCCCTACGTGCGCAGTTTCCTGGCCAATAAGGGTGGCACCCTGCAACCGGCATTTACGGCCCGCCCGCTTGCCCGGCCAATAACGATGGGCGAGGTGGCGGCGGGTGGGCATCACCACGTCACGCTGCGGACCCCGCTCGACGGCGTCCATCGCGCGGCCCACGCGCACATGGAGCGCGCCGGCGGCTGGTGGCGACCCTGGAACTATGGCGACTGGCAGGCCGAGTATTGGGCGGTGCGCGAGGCAGTGTCGATCATGGATGTGAGCACGCTTGGCAAAATGCTGATCTCAGGTCCGGACGCGCTGACGTTGCTCGATCGGCTCTACCCAACAAAGGTCAGCACGATCAAGACCGGAATGAGCCGCTACGTTCTCTTGCTCGACGAAAAAGGCTACGTGTTGGATGACGGTCTTATCAGCAAAATCAGCGACACCCGCTATACCCTGACCTTTACCAGTGGCGGGGCCACAACAGCCGAGCTGTGGGTGCGGGATTGGGCGGAAAGTTGGGGCCTGAATGTGCGCATCCTCAACCAGACAATGTCTCTGGGTGCGATCAACGTGACCGGCCCGTTGGCCAAAGAATTGCTCGCACGCGCCGGGCTGGAAAAACCACCCGAATTTCTGTCGCATGTTGAGGCGCACGTTGCCGGCATACCCTGCCGCATTTTCCGCCTGAGCTTTACGGGCGAGTTGAGTTACGAGCTGCACCATGCTGCCGTAAACGCGCCGGTCTTGTGGCGGACTCTGCTTGATCTGGGCAAGTCGCTCAACATCCGGCCACATGGACTTGAAGCCCTGCTAAAACTCCGCCTTGAAAAAGGCCATATCATCGTTGGCCAGGATACGGACTTTGACAGCACCCCGCGTCGCATTCATCATGAGTGGGCGGTTAAGCTGGATAAGCCTGACTTTGTTGGCAAACATGCGGTGCTTCGCACGAACAAGGTTTCGCTTGACAAAATTCTCTGTGGTCTGTCGATGGAGGGTCCGCCCCCCATCGAAGGCGCAAACCTTACGGTCGATGGCAACTATGCCGGCTATGTCACCTCGGCAACTTGGTCACCAATATTGGGTAAAACCGTGATGCTCGCTTGGCTCAAACTTTCAAATGATTTGGCGCCGGACCGCGTCATGATTGATGGCAGACCAGCCCAACGCACCGAGACGCCCTTCTATGATAAGGAGGGTGCCCGTGCCAAAGCTTGATCGGTTTCCACTAACCCGGATCGTGAGCACGCCTGCCCTTCTGGATGGCATTCAGACTTCAACAACGGCAATCGTCATGAGGACCGCGCCAGACGAGCTGTTTTGGTTGGGCTCCCCGGCCGCGCCCGTCATTAACGACCCGCACGCAATCATTGAGCACGATACAAGCTTTGTCGGAACGTGGCTTTCGACTCAAGCCGCAACAGCCTGGGTGAGCGCAAATTGCGAGTGGCAGCTTCCAACGACGCGACCGGTTTTTGCGCAAGGCGAAGTCGCCGGTCTGCCGGTCAAGCTCTGGATTGAACCTCGGCGAATGCTCGTGCTGGTACAACAACCATTTGCCGCCGACCTGGGGGAGCGTCTGCAATGAACGAATTTATTGAACAACGCGTGTCGCTCACCTGGCAACAGCCGAAGAAATCATATGACGTGGTGATCATCGGCGGGGGCGGGCACGGCCTTGCAGCTGCGTACTATCTGGCCACCCGTCATGGCATCACAAACGTTGCCGTGCTTGAGCGTAGCTATATCGGTGGCGGCAACAGTGGTCGCAACACCACCATTATTCGCAGCAACTACGGCATCCCCGAAGCGGTCAGGTTCTATCAGCGCAGCGTGGATTTGTATGCGACGCTAGAGGCCGAAACCGATCGCTGGGTCATGCACAAGGAAAAGGGCATGATCGGCCTCGCCCACAGTGAAGCAAATATGCGCGTTGAAAAAGCGCGGGCCGCCGTCAACACCGCGTTTGGAGCAAAGACCGATTGGATCGGGCCGGATGAGGTCAAAAAAATGTGCCCGGAGCTTGACATGACCGGAGGGGGTCATTACCCGGTGGTGGGCGCCGCCTATCATCACAGCGGCGCCACCGCACGGCATGACCGGGTGGTCTGGGCATTTGCCGAAGGCGCTATGAAACGAGGCGCGCACGTGCACCAACGCATCGAGGTAACCGGTCTACAAATTGCTGGCAACCGTGTGACCGGCGTGCAAACCACTCAGGGCGACATCGCTGCCGGGGCGGTACTGTGCGCGGTTGGCGGGCACGTAACCAGCGTTGCGGCCATGGCCGGTCTGCGTCTGCCCATCCGCACGCACCAGCTCCAGGCATTTGTGACAAATCACTATGAGCGAACCTTTGCGCCCATCCTCAGCTCGGGGCCACTGCTGTTCTATGTCAGCCAAACGGCGCGGGGCGAGATGCTCATGGGCGCCGAAATAGATCGGCAGCCCAGTTATTCCTATCGTTCTGACTACAAATTCTTGCAGGGCTGCGCCTTTCGCGCAGTCACCCTGCTGCCGTTCTTGCGAAACCTGCAGGTATTGCGCCAATGGACCGGCGTGTGCGACATGAGCCCGGATTATTCGCCCATCATGGGCCAAACCGGGGTCGAGGGCTTCTACATTACAACCGGATGGGGAACATGGGGCTTCAAGGCCATACCCGCAAGCGGCGAACAACTTGCCGCGGCCATCTCCACCGGCAAAACACCCGACCTAATCGCGCCGTTCTCCCTGGATCGCTTCGCCCTTGACCGAACAATGGCCGATCGCGGATCGGCAGGCACACACTAAATATGAATCTACCCTGCCCGAACTGTGGCGTCCGCCCTATCACCGAGTTTCTTTACGGCGAGCTGACCAGCGTCCCCGATGCCATCACGGATGCCGATGCGCGTGATGTTGATCGGGCGTTTATGCGCAACAATCCGCAGGGGCCGCAAACCGAGCGCTGGTTCCACGTCTACGGCTGTCGGCGTTGGATAACGCTCCAGCGCGACACAAGAACCGACGAGGTTCTTTAGGCCTTCTTGCGCCGGATCCCCGTAATCAAAACGATCGCGCCCACGGCCAGGACAATCACACCCATGATTGCCCAGAACGGTTGGCTGGTCATAAAGCTTCCAAGCAGAATACCAATTCCTTGAAACAGCCAGACGCCACCCAACAAGACCATTAACGCACCACCGATGATCATTCCCAAACGCATACTATCTTCCCCTTTAACTTGCTAAAATTCAAACGGTATCGCCGGTTATGAGCAGCAGCGCACCAAGTGCGGTTATAGCGAAACCGGCGATTGAGCCAATTGGCGAGCCGCTACCGGCACCGCCAAACAGTGCCGATGCGCCCTGTATCAACCAAACGGCGCCCACCACAAGCAGAATACCGCCTAACACACGTTGCAACTGGCCCATATTCAATCCATTATCGCCGTTGACACGATGCGTGGATCAAGCCCTGGCTGCTCATTCAAATGCGACTGGTGCTTGCACTGCATCACTGGCTTCGCTAACCTGCGTCTGTTTGGCCGATACGGTGATATGTACTCCGACTGCGCGTGACTCCGACGTCCTCGTTTCACGCAGAAAAAATGCGCGCAGTCTGGTGGCACCATCAACCAACAACTGCGTTGCACCACGTTCGTCATAATAAAAAACGCTGGCTCGTCGGGTGGGTGCGTTCCGCTGGGCGACTACCGGGAACGGCAGGTCGTTATATTGCCTGAGCACCTCCGACCATGCGTCGTCCGTAAACTGCGCACCTACCTGCAGGCTTCGCCCGCCCCATGCCGAGTTGCCCTGGTCAAAGCCGGCAAATTTGACCACCCAATCGCGCCGTTCGCGCACGAGTCGCTGCATCACCGCATCAGTGAGCATTACCGTTTCCGGGATGCACGCATCGACTGCCGCCAGCGCACCAGCGTTTGCCTGACCAAGTGCCTTGCGAACCGACGCCAATCCAACCGCCGCCAGAATCGACTTGCTGTCATATGCAAACGAGGTCGGGTTAAGAAAGGTCGCACCCGTTCGCTCCAGCATTTTCATCTCTTCCAAAAGCCCGGATTCAAAATTCTCAAAGTATCCGAACCTGAAAACGACCGGGCTGGCGTTATTTGCCAAGATCTCATCCCACTCGGTCCGACCAACTATGAAATCCGCATAACCATGTCGCGCAATCCGCCCCGTGATGTCATCATCCCAACCGTCCGGTTTCCGGCTCAGACCAAATATCGGTGGTTGCCACAGTTCGCCGGCGCGCACGCGCCTTTGCAACCGAGCAACAGATTCCGGGCAATACAGTCGGGCACGCGCGCCCAATTCGCCCAGCGCGTGGCATAGTGCCAGTTGCTCCCACATAAACTCGCGCCATTCGGGTGTGGTCACAATAAGTAGCTCACGCCCACCCAGCAACCGCGCGACGGCTGGGACAATATCCTGCTTACATCCATATGCCACCTGCATCGCATGCGCGTATCCGTGGGCTGAGGGACATATTTCTAATTCTGTGGCAACAACGCCTTCACCTGTCAGCTGAAAATCTGGTCGCAGTGACAGCACGGGTTGCCGCGAATGCCACCCCGGAATGTGCCCCGGTCGCTTGAAATCCATTAGCTCGGTAAGATCCGGGTCCTTGCCATAGTAATCGGCAACAACGTCAAGCAAGGCAAAACACGCTTGTCCAGCCGCCGACAGCGCGTTCTCGGTTGCTTTGGGCAGCACAAATGGCGCAATAGCCGGCAACCACCATGCCCCGTCGATTCCGGCGTAGCCAATGCCCGTGGCAGCCATGCGTCGTCGTAGGGCGTTGTCCGGGTCCGGCCCGGCATCTTGAATCATGCCCATGTCAAACCCTGCGTCAGCCAGTTGGATAACCGCCTACGCGTCCAATTCACGGATTGCGGTCCAAGTCTGCCCATGTCGGTAGTCAAACAGCCTGGTCCGGTGAAGTTTAAGTTGTTCGGATCCAAGCCCGTCTGACAACGTGCCATGATGTAACCTCACAGTGTCGTAATACCGTGCCGACAGCGATTCCGCGGCATATTTGTGCCGCGCACCTTCCCGCCAGGTATGCACTCCCTCCGGAGCCGCCATAATGACCAAGTTTCCCCAGTTGCCGTCCGGCAGTTCAGCTGAACAATACGCAACCGCATGTTCATGATCCACCATTTCGCGAACCAGTGCGGCATCTACGACGCCAATTTCGGCCACGATGGCTGCTGGTGCGTCCCAGTTCCGCTGGCCGAAAAAGCCCACGACGCTTAATGATTTATTCGCAACAAACGCCTCGGGTTTCGCCACGATCAGTCGTCGTCCAAGACCTGAATCTGACGCAAGGCTCTGCTCAAAGGCCATGGAACCAGATTCAAAGGCGCGCAACAAATCGCTTTTCAACCCGTTAAGAACCTTGCGGTCAGCCTCCACTTCGGCTCGCGCCGCAAATGACCGGTCAGGACCCTGTGCAGTCAGATTCACCCATTGGGTTGTGGCACCCTTGCGGCGAATGTCATCATAATCGGCGTCTGACACCGATTGAAATCGAGCGTAGCCAAACTCTGACAAAAGCACCGCTCCCAGTTCGTCCCTATGCATAGCCACCAGGGCGTCTCGCAACCGGTCACGCATCATCACGGGAACATCCAAATGACACACAATCGGTGGAATTGGGCTGGGCCCCAGCGCCACCAGTATACGAATGTGACGTGCCAGGGCGGGGTCAATGGCCAGGGCTCGCGCGAGGACAGTGCTGTCGATGGCGGCGGCGTCCGCGCCGCCATCGATCACGGCTTGGATTGACGCTGCGTGGCTACCCGTGGCAATCACCGACCCAAAGTATCCGTGGACAACGCCGATCGCATCCAGTTCCGCGCACACGATGGCGTGCCCGCTAAAGGATGCCATCTCATTAAGCGCCAAGCGCGACCCGCGCAGGTCGGAAAACAATCGCTGCGGGCGGTCAGCCCGAACAATGACATCCGAAAAGTAAATCGGTCTATCGCCATACCGGGGTGCCATCATTACCGGCGCCGCCAGCAGGCCAAGATGATCCGTTCCCTTTGTATACGGCCAGCCACATAACGCGCCGACCTGGGCCCGACCATCGTCCAACATGGCCTGCCGCCTGCCCCAATCTGCAGGCAAGGCAATACTAATCGCACAACCAAGCTTGCCGGCCAGATATTGGGCAAGCTGAGCGTAGAGCGGGTCCGCGTTTCCCGCAAGCATGGACGTAAGCGTCAACTCAGGCATAAGAGCGACGCATTATAGAATCCGCAGAACATGCGCACGTCAACACCAAAGCCACCCATACAAGACCTGATCATCATTGGCGGAGGTGTCATGGGCCTGATGACCGCCTACCATGCATCAGCCTTCGCCCGCAAGATTACCATCATCGAACGAAAGTCGATCGGCCACGTCCTGTCGTCAACCGCCGGCGAAACGCGTTCGATCCGCAACGATTACCTTGATCCGTTTTACACCAGATTGGCCGCTGAGTCGCGCAGGCTGTGGGACGAGATGCAGCGCACCACGCGTCGGAAATTGATCGTCAATTGTGGCTGTCTAAACATTGCCAGCCGGGCGATCACCCCGGACCTAACCACAACGTATGCCGCCCTGGCGCACAAAAACATGTCTGCATTGGGTCTGGCCTGTACTGAATTTGACACAGTCGGCTTGCATTCCACATATCCTCAATTTAAGGCGGATTACGCCTCACTCGATCACTATGCCGGCATGACCGCACTCCCGGCCATTCGTGCCACCCTTCTTGCCCATGCCCGCGCACAAAACATAGAAATCCTTGAGAATACCGAGGTTACCAATATCACCGAAGGTGAAAATGGCGTGCACGTTGAGACACCCGGGCAGACATTTACTGCGCGGAAGTTGGCTCTAACACCCGGCAGGTGGATCAATGAGTTGTTGCCCGCCCTGACGGGGATCGGCGCCTATCGTCTTCCCCTGACCATGGTCAAACCAGACTGGGCATACTTTGTCGCTCCAGTTGGCAGGGAACATATGTATGACTCCGATCACTTGCCGGTGTTCGCATATTTGGATGTTGGCGCCTATGGGCATCCGGTCTACGTAGGGTACACGCCGGGTGTCAAGGTCGGCTTCTATCACCCGGCGGACTTCGATCCGGTTACTTCAAAAATTCAACGCCCGGAAGACTTTATCAAGGCCTGTCTGCCCGGCTTTAAAAAGGTGCAGCGCATCGAAAAACGTGATCTTGAAGGTTGCTCATACGACATGGTGCAAGACGACCAGTTTATTCTGGGTCCCCTCCCTGGATATAGACATATTGTGCTTGGCAGCGGGTGGCGTGGCACCGGATTCAAATTTGCCCCCCTGGCTGGCAAAATTATCGCCCAACTTGCACTTCAAGGCGGAACGATTTATGACATCAGACCGTTTGACCCTGCGCGGTTTGTTCGTTCATAATCGCAAAGCCCCGGCTGCGATGCTCATACCAAACGGCTACGCCCAGTCCAACCAGACATAGTGCGCAGCACACAAGCATGGCGTCGCTCACATTCAGCGATGCTGAAATGGCGCCAATGATCGATGCTCCAATCGGTGTGCTCCCGGCGAACAGCAGAAAAAAGATACTGGTGACGCGTCCGCGTAGGTGATCCGGCACCGTGATTTGAATCAGCGTGGAGGCCCCGGTTGAAAACAACACCCCGCAAAATCCAACACCAACCAGCAACGCCTGTGACAGGTGCAACTGTGTGCTCACAGCGACAATGCCAAGTAGGATCGTAAACCCCACCGAACCCAAAATCAGTCGCCGAAACGACACCGAATGCAGGGTGGTGGTGAGCAAGGCGCCGAGCAATGAGCCAATTCCGAGCGACGCTGATAATGTGCCAAACCCAATGGCATCCGTATGCAACACAAAGCCACCCAGTAGTGGCAGAACCACGCTGAAGTTATAGCCAAAGGTTCCGACAAATGCCACAACAATCAGCACACTGAGCACGGCTGGTGTTCGCCAGGCATACCGAACGCCCTCCTTAAAATCGTTGATCGGTGAGGACTGGGATGACTGCGGGGGGCGAACAAAAAACTTCGTTTGGTCCATCATCAAGACCGCCACAATGATCGCGACAAAGCTAAGAGCATTGAAGTACAAGGCCGCCGCCGCGCCAATTGAAGCGATCAAAACACCAGCCAGCGCCGGACCCACAATTCGCGCGGCATTAAAAAGTGTGGAGTTAAGTGCAATCGAATTCGGTCGATCAGCCTTGTCCACCAATTCGGATGCCATGGCCTGGCGCACCGGATTGTCTATGGCATTAATAACACCCTGAATGGCCGCCAGAACATAAATATGCCAGACTTGGATCATACCGGTGCCGACCAACAACCCAAAAACAGTCGCCTGAACAAGGGCAAGCGTTTGCGTCACCAATACCATCCGTCGCTTTTGCACCCGGTCGGCAATGACGCCGCCAAACAACGAAAGCAGCATTATTGGCAGAAACTGGAGTGTCGTGACCGTGGCAAGCGCTGTTGGCGACTTGGTCAGTGACAGCACCACCCAGGCCTGGGCCGTGGTTTGCATCCACGTGCCAGACATCGAGACGAGCTGACCAAACCAATAGAGCCGATAGTTGCGCACGCGAAGCGCGCGCGTGTTGTTCCCAAGCGCAATCCACGCTTGTGCCAGGTTCATGGCGTGGTCTCACGCTTGGGGGCCGGGATAGCCAGAGGCAATATCAATACGCTGGCGATAAACGCCGCCAAATGCATCATCATCAGCGTCAGCTGCTGGGGCACACGAAACCCGCCAAAGCCTTGTCCACCACGACGGTTTTGACCGGGGCCGGCATCAGTGCCTTGAGCATCCGCCGCTGCATTAGGATCCGCCACTGCCGCTGCGGTTGGCCGCACGCGCGGCGTACCGGCTGCGCGCTGACCATCCGCCACCGGCGTGCCATCCTGCGCTTGACCGGCCCGGGGCGTCCTCTGAAAGTTGCCGCCATTTGTTCCGGGATTACCGTTGCCGCCCGGGCCCAACAGCGCCGCAGGATTAAACACCCCAGTCAACGCCAGGATATTTGGAATAAATGACAACACAAGCACCGCGGCTGCAACAATACGAAATGAGCGCGCCGGCGCTTCCAGCATTCTGGTAATGATCGCAAACACCACGGTTGCCAGAACTACGCCAATGATCGTGAACGCGCCAACCAAAATCGGGTTTAGCGGTCCGAACGCGGGCACGCGTAACACAACCGAGGAAAGAACCAGGATCAACCCGTTTACCAGCGCCGCCACGACGACCGCAACCCCGCCAAACATGATGATTTTCTTCAGAGGGACGTCCGGCTCTACCGCGGACTGCGGCACTATATTTGGGTCAAGTGTTAGTTGTGACATTGCTTCCTTGTTGTAAAGTTAAATGTTGGTTACTGCACCAACTCAGCACATGCTATCAACCGTGACCACGCGCCAACATTGTCGCGGATCACCTCACCGGCATGACACTTGTAATATCAATGACGAATTTCGAATTGCAAAGCCATTTTATACAAAACTGACCGGCAACTCTCGCCGACGGCGAGCCACGTAGTCAGTCAGTTCCTCGTTAATGGCAACGTCAATCGGCGGGGGCTCATAACTGGCCAGCAGTTCCTTCCAAATACCATGCGCTCGCTGACCCGCGTCTAATTTTCCGTTATCCGTCCACTGCCCAATCGCAAGCCGATCCGCCACTGCAGTGCGATAAAACTCCGTTTGATACCGCGCCAACGTGTGGGACGTGCCGAAGTGATGTCCGCCCGGGCCAATCTCCTTGATCATGTCGAGCGCGAGCGTTTCCGGGCTAATTTCGACTGGTTCATACAATTGCTGCATCATCGCCACACACTCCACATCCACAATGAATTTTTCGAAAGAACAAACCAAGCCGCTCTCCAGCCACCCAGCCGCGTGTTGGACCCAATTTGTGTGACTCAGGACGGTCGGCCACAAGCACATCTGGCTTTCATAGGCCGCCTGCGCATCCACCACCTTGCTCGTGTTCAACCCACCGCTGCCACGATACGGCAGACCGTAGAACCGGGCAAGCTGGGCTCCCGCAAAGAATGCCCAGGCACCTTCAGGTGTTCCAAATGCCGGGCTCCCGGTTGCCAGGTCAATATTCGTCGTAAAACCGCCATAGATAACCGGCACGCCAGGATTACAGATTTGCGTAAGGGCAATGCCGGCCAGGGCCTCGGCATTTTGTTGCGCCACGGCCGCCGCCATCGTGATCGGGCTCATTGCCCCCGCCAGGATAAATGGCGTGACCACCAGGGGTTGCCCGCCACGCGAATAGCTCACCAAACCCTGGGCCATGTTCGTGTCATACCGCAGCGGGCTGTTGGCATTGATAATCGCCGCAAACACGGGCTGCTTCTTGATTTCTTCCCGTCCGCCAAACACGATTGCCGCCATGTTCAGGCAGTCTTCGCAGACCACGTTGCCATGGGCTGCCTGAGCCACCGGTTTATCACTCAACGTAAATATTGCGAGACCGCGCTCCAAATGTCGGTGCATTACCGGGATGTCCTGCGGCTCGGTCACTTGGCTCTCCACCACATTAATCGGCGGGCACTGATGGATCAAACGAACCAGGTTTTGCACATCGGCGAGTGTTCCCGGTCGACGGCCATTGTCATAGTCGCTTACAAATGGCGTGCCGCTGGTGCTCACAAACACGGTGTTATTCCCGCCAACGGTAACGTTTTTACCCGGATCCCGCGCGCGCAAGGTAAATTGCGCGGGCGCCTTGCGGACCAATTCCATCAACAAATGGCGGTCAATCCAAACATGCTGGGCTTTCTTGTCGACTTTTGCGCCCGCTGCAGACCAAATATCCAGCGTGTCGGCGTCCAGAAAATCGATGCCGATGTTCTCGACGATATGCATTGAGGACTCATGCAAAAGTTGAACCTGATCCTCGCGCAAAAACTGCACTGGCGGATTTGGATTTTTGAGCACACGCCAGGGCAGGCTCTCTATTGGTGTGCGCTTGCGCGCTTGACGGCGGTTCGCCCGTCTCTCGGAGCCACGTTCAGTTGCTGTTGTCATGTTTGTTCGATTTTCATCTCGGCGCCCACGTTGTTGGTAAGCGCGCCAAATACGGCCGGCCCCTCATACCCAAGCGTTGCCATGATCCCGTCTCGAAGCATCTGGCTGGCTCGCGTTCCCTTTACAAGGCCGTACAAGCCTTTGCCACTCAGTGACTTACCCCAGGCACGCGCTCCACCTTCCTTAAACATCCTGATCACTTCCGAGTCGGCCGACGTATGGAGCCTTGTGGTCGTTTGATTCAATCCCATGAGACCGTCGCAAAACATTTCAAAATCGCGGTTGGTGGCGCCCGCGGTTATTAGGCGCGCCGCAGTTTGCAGATCGTTAAAGGGCAGCTCCTTGCGGGTGCGCCACCGCCATTCACGCTTCTGCATTTCCTCATCGTCAGCCACGTTGTCGGCCAAACGTGGCAATACCAACACCCATACCCAATCCTCGTCATCATCCGTCGTCTTTGAGAGTTCGACCCGCCATTGCAAGACATTGTTTTGTCCGGTTGCAACGACACCACCTTGTTCAAATGCATGCCACTCAAAGCTGTTTAGCGGCAGGCCGATGGCCTTGGCCATGGCCGCGCGCTTCAGCGGTGCCATTTCAAGTAGCTGATTGGTGATGGAACATACCGCCAGTGTGTGCACCGCATCCGAGCCAATACCCATGCAACTGTGCAAGCCAAATTCAATCTCAATATTGCCGGCCGGTTGTATCGCCCGCGCCGAAAAATGTCGTAACGCATGACCATATGTAAAGTCGGCTCGGCCTCCAGACACTTCAAAGGTGTCTGCCGGCGTGGCACTCATAACCAAAGGCGGGTGCGTCAACGCGACACCGATTTCACACCATTCACCCTCGACTGGCGCAATGCCCAAAAACAAGCAGGAAGGAGCGTTTAAATCTATCCGCATCATGCCAGTGTGCCCGTATGAACCAGATACTTTTCAATTCCCACCCAGTCAATCTCCACGCCCAACCCGGGCGCATCCGAAAGGGTGATCGATGCCGGTGCCGTGGGCACGATCTGTGACTTCAAAATAAAATCGCGTCGGTCAAATGTCCAACCGGGTGGATCATATGGAAATTCCACAAATGGCGCGCTGCTTACGGCGGCGGACACATGCAAGTTTGCCATCAGCACCAGACCGTCACCCCAGGTGTGCGGCGTAAAAATACATCCAGCGGCCTGCACCTCGCGTGCCAGTTGCGCCGCCTGCCACAAACCGGTGGACCAAACGACATCCGCTTGATACACGTCAAAACAGCCATGATTTAGATACTGTCGTTGCTCACTGATGTCACGGTTGCCCTCGCCACCCGCTATCCGCAGTTTGGCGCGCTTACGCAGGTTCGCCAGGCCCGCATAGTCATGCCGGTGAAGTGGCTCTTCCAACCAATACACTCCCAATTCATACAGGGCGTCGGCAACCCAAAGCGCGGTCTTAAAATCCCACGATGGGCTGCTGTCCCAAGGCATTTGCCAGCCCTGATTGGCATCCACCAATATGTGCATGTCGGGGCCAATGGCATCCCGCACTACCCGAATTACCGCGATATCCTCCCGTGGATCTGAAGCATGAAATCGTATCTTCAGGGCTGGATAACCCTGTGATTTGAGCGCCATGGCGCTGGCTGCTCTGGCCTCGGCCGGCTTGCGTTCACCGCAGCTGGCATACAGTGGTACCGTGTTACTGCGACCGCCCAGCATCTGCCAGACGGGCTGGCCGCTGATCTTGCCCATCAAATCCCAGAGCGCCACTTCCAGCGGCCACATGCGACCATACATAAATTGCAAGTTGTCGAGAATGTGCACGTGCCTTTCGATGTTGAAGGGATCATGCCCGATAAACAAGTGCTCGTTCCCGGCAAACCCCAACATGGCATCGCCCGAGCCAACCCCTTCATAATCTCCGGCGCGAACCCGTACAAGCGTCGCCGTGTGACTCGTGCGCGGTCGCGGATCCCAGCTTGCCTGAAACGGCGGATCCAGCGGCAACCTGTAATGGTGGACGGCAATCGAATCAATTTTCATCGTTACCAAGCCGCGTGATACAACTGCGCCATCACCTGCTCGTTAACCACGCGTGGATTGGTCCACCAATTCAGATCAACCGTGTAAGCCGCCTTGGCCATGGCTGGTATTACATCCTTGGGCACATTAACGTCGCGCAATCGCACTGGCAGATTGCAATCCAAGGACAACTGGGTAACCGCCGCAATTCCCCGCTCGGCGCGCTCCCTCACATTACTCCCGCTATCCACGCCAAGGGCGGTTGCCACCGCTGCATAGCGCTCAATTGCGCCCGGCAGGCTAAAGGTCATCTGATGCGGCAACATAATCGCATTGGCAAGACCATGTTGCACGTTTGCAAACCCGCTGAGCTGATGTGCCAGAGAATGGCAGGCGCCCAGCCACTTACTGCTGATGGCGATCCCGCCAATCATGGCTGCATGCGCCATCGCTTCACGTGCTGTTCGTCGGTCTCCTTGCGCAACCGCAACCGGCAGATGTTTCGCGATATCGCGAATGCCGTCCAGGATCATTGCATCCAGGGCCGGGTTGTCGTTCTTGCTGACATATGCCTCGATACAGTGACTCAGAGCATCCATTCCTGTTGCCGCAGTCAAAAACGCCGGCAGCGTGAGCATCAATTCCGGATCAATAATCGCCATGCTCGGCACGCTGCGTGGTCCACCCACGCCAAATTTGGTCTTCTCGATCGGATCCGTGACCACCGCCCACGGCGTCACCTCGGCGCCGGTGCCCGCGGTTGTTGGTATCGCGACAAAAAACGGCAAATGTTTTGGGTGCGGCAACGCCTTGTCACCCATGCGATAAGCGTAATCCGAAACACTGGCATTTGCCGGTCCCGCCACGACCATCCGCACTGCTTTTGCGGTATCCAACCCGCTGCCACCACCAATCCCAACAATCAGATCGGCCCCACTGTCTCGATAGGCCGTGGCCGCCGCATCCACCGATGTCGCTGAAGGGTTTGGCTCAACCTTTGAATACAAGGTAAAGCTCACCCCTTCCGACTGCAGCGATGTAATAATAGGATCGATAAGATTTGCGGCAATGACGCCTGGATCAGCGATCACAAATACATGCCCGGGTTGCTCGGCCTTGACAATGCTTCCTGTTTTGCGCGCTGAACCAAAACCAAAATGCACTTCGTTTGGCCAGATGTAATACGATGTGGTCATCTTGGCGATTGTATCTTGGTGAACCAAAATCAAGCACCCGGGAAAGTCCGATTGCGCATCGCAATTGCAGGTGTGCTGGGGCTTGCCAGCGCCCTCCTATGCTCGTTTGTGACTATTTTTGCCTGGGTAAGCGCTCCATACTTCCAATCAATTGATTACCCGGGTGGTCGGCAAATCAGCGAAGATGCAAAGATGGAGTGGCTGCCACTACCGGCCATTCAGAGGTCCGCTGTTTTTAGAACCGATGACGAATTTCCACGCGTATATAACTATTATTCGCAACAGTTTTCATTGGGGCCGGAACGCTATGCAAATAGCAACTGTAACTTGATGGCCCGAACGTTCACCACGACCTATTTCATTGAACAAAGTACCAGTGTCACGCTGTGTGAAACCCCAACTGATCGCATGATGATCGTCTATCGCACCGTAACCGTTCGTTGGCCGAAATAGGCCTGCCACTCATGATGGCGGTGGTCGTAACGCACGCAACCTGGCCACCAATCGTCGCGCCAGGTTTGTCTGAGATTCATCCGGGTCGGCTCGCCCATAACGGGCTGCGCTTGCCAAATCCGTTACTTCGGCCATCGCGCCGGCATATTCCGGTACAACCGAAGCCACGAGCGATGCATACTCGGCTGGGGTCTGTGATGGGGCGCGGGCCAATCCCTTTTTGGCATTGCGCGCCAGTGCGGCCCGGTAATACATCAACACGCGTTCGCGCGCGCTGCCGGGTCGTGACCAGGCAACGGCAGGTGGCTCGACCATACGACGGGCCCGATAGTGGGCCACGGCGGTCTGCAGAACGGCCTTTAGTTCCGACCAAGCCTTGCTCCGCAGCCACAGCCAGAACGCACGCACCTGTTCCAACGCAATAAAAAGTAGATGAGCGATGCTTAAGCGCATTCCCGAGCGCACGTTGCGATCCCTGGCTGCCTTCCAGATTACAAAAATCAGCGCGCTCACGACGACCGCTATCAACGGATAAGCCAAAAAACTCCAAAGTGATGATCCCGATTCCGATGTTGGCGCCTGCTGGGGGGCGTCTCCGCGTGACTGGTTCGACGCTGTGCACGGAGAAATTAGACAAAATAGCTGCATCAGCAAGCCAATTGCGATCAATGCGAAATTGATTAGGACAGCCTCGACATACACCAATGCCCCAAGCACCGCACCCAGCCCGCCGGCAATTTGCCTGAGCGCGGACTCGGTGCCCGCAAGTGAAATAATACTGGCGAGCAAACCCGCCCCAACGGTGACCAGAACTACAGTACCCATCCAGCGCGCGGCAAGCTTTGGCTGAACCTGCATGCGCTCCTGCACCCAGCTTGCTTGCGCGGATTCAAGCTGCGTTCCCGCCAGGGTAACGACACAAATCACAAGGTAGAGCAACAACCAACCAAACCTGGCCACGCTTGGCTGCCCATTGACCAGCCGATGATAGGTGGCCGCGCCACCCATCACAAGCACCATCCCAAATCCAAATGCCGCCAGCACACTGGCGACGCCCTCCCGTTTGCCGGCCAAGTCAGCGCTTTGTCGCGCGGCTGAGTCATCTGCGGCTGATCCATGCAGAAGCTGCAGGGCATCTGTAAGCGCGCGCAAGGCCCCACCAGCTACGTAGCCAAAACTGTGTGCAGCAGTGGCGATCAGCATCCACACAAAAAATCTTGGTACCAGAAATCCCGGCAACAAGTCGGCAACGCCCCGCATCACGCCAACACTTCGCGGATCAACAAGTGCCGAAAACGCGCGCACCACCATGACGACTGCAATAATGTCGATGACATGCCGGCCAATTGACGCGCCGCTCATGGTCGGCTTTCCGGCCTTGGCTTGGCACAGTCTCAACCCATCCATTGCTGCAACCACGCACAACGCCGCAACCAGTCCACCCGCAAGATCTGGCGCAAACAGCGCGGTCACCTCTTCCAATGCCGCGGCAAAACACACCGCCATCAAAAACATCAGCGCGTCATACAACACTCCGCGAGTCCTGGACACGGTTGCAATGCTACACTCTTACACGCACGCTGTCCATATGAGTTCCATAAACGCTCCCGGCGAAACCACGTCTGACCAACCTCAAACCCGGCTTTTTTTGTTGGGTAGTCCGCGCGTCGAAGATGCCGGGGGACGGGATGTTCGGTTTCGCACCCGCAAGGAACTTGCACTGCTCGCATACCTTGCGCTCGAATCTGACCGATCCCACAGTCGGGAACTGCTCGCCAATTTACTCTGGCCGGACAGCCCGGAAGACACCGCGCGCAACAATTTGCGCGTCGCGCTGTCGCGCGTGGGCACCGCGCTTCAACTAACGCCTTCGCCCATAGAAGCCACGCGCACCGATGTGCGCTGGCATGCGACCCGCAGTGTTTGGATAGACGCGGTGGCATTCGAAGCGATCCTGCACGCACAAACCCGTGCCCGAACTGGATCGGATCTGAGCTCGGCCCTAAACCTGTATCACGGCGATTTTCTGCATGGTTTTGAATTGCGCGATGCCCAGCCATTTGAAGAGTGGCTTACGTTGCGCCGGGAATCATTGCACCGCAACATGGTGACTGCGCTTGATCAAAGTGGTAGGGAGTGCGAGTCAAAATCCGACTACAAAGGCGCTGAGCAAGTCGCTCGCCGCCACATCGCGTCGGATCCACTGGACGAACGTGCGCATCGGCTCCTGATGCGTGCACTCGCCCTACTCGGTGATCGCAACGGCGCTCTCGCGCAATTTGAAAACTGTCAAAACATACTTGTACAAGAACTGGGCGTTGAGCCCGAGTCTGCGACCATCAGCCTGGCCACCCGAATACGCGAAGGAAAACTAACTGATCCAACGCCCCAAACAAACCCGACCACTCGCAACCTGCCGCTCAGCCCAACACGTTTTGTTGGTCGCAAGGATGAGCTGGCCCATGTGTCAGACCTGCTAAAGCGCGCGCCATTGGTAACCTTGGTTGGACCGGGCGGTATCGGTAAAACGCGTCTAGCGCTTGAAGTGGCCCATCAACTTTCGGCTTTTTTCGTTGACGGTGTTCACTATGTGGCGCTGTCCGGGATTGCATCCACGGCTGCCCTGGTGCCAACCATCTTGCGCACATTGGGATTGCCGGTGGGTGAAAATAGTGAAGGTCAGCTTCCGGCAGCGCTCGCGGGCAAGCACATTCTGCTGGTGCTGGACAATCTGGAACATTTGACCGGATGCGCGCATGTCATAGCAGCACTCCTCGCCGCTTCAAGCGGCTTGCACGTGTTGGCCACCTCGCGAGAGCGGCTGCGGCTTGCCTCCGAGCATGTAGCCTCCGTCAATGGTTTGCCATATAGCCGACCGAGCTCGTCGGATGCGACCTTTATACCTGAAGCCGCGGCACTCTTTCTTCAAACTGCATTGCGCGTTAATCCCCGCTTTACCCTTTCATCTGACGCACAACCCGCTCTTGCCCAAATATGCGTGTTAACCCGGGGAATGCCGCTGGCTCTTGAGCTGGCCGCGGGCTGGTGCGCAAGTATGTCCCTGCCGGAGATCGCGCTCGAACTTGAGCAAAGTGCGGGATTTTTAGTGAGCGATCAGCCCGACATGCCCGAACGCCAGCGCAGTTTGCGCGCGGCGTTTGACTGGTCATGGCAATTGCTAAATGCCACGGAGCGTGACGCATTTGCCCGTCTCAGCGTTTTTCGCGAAGGGTTCACCCGTGATGCCGCCGTAAACGTGGCTGAAGTGAACCTGAGCATGCTGGCCCAACTGTCGCAAAAGTCTTTGCTCACGTTGCAGGACGGTCGAGGCGCACAGGTCGCGCGCTACGAAATGCATGGTCTTCTCCGTGAATTCGCCTCCGATGTGCTGGCGGACGTGCCCGAACTCCGGCACCATGTAAAGCTACGTCACGCCATTTACTACCTCAAACTCCTGGCCTCACAAGAAAGTCAGTTGCAAGGCTCACAGATGAGCCAGGCCGTATTTGCAATCGATACGGAGCTATCGAATATCCAAAAAGCCTGGCGTTGGTGCAGCAAGCGTGATCGGTTTGACCTATTGCTACCGGCCTTGTTTGCGACCTACCAGTACTATTTGGCCAGCGGTAGGTTTGCCGATGGCGCAACCGCATTTGGCTTTAGCACCGAACGGCTCACATCTCCGGCTGCCGCACCCTTCCGTGCTCAGGTCCTTGCCATGCTTGCGCACTTTCTCGCAACGCTCAGCCGCTATGAAGAGGGTATTGCCGCGGCACGCGAAGCGGGTTCCATCGGCTCCAATGTAAACTGCGTGGAAGCGCGCGCTCACGGTGAATTGCGCCTGGGTCAGTGTTTGCATCGTCTTGATCACTCTGATCAGGCCCGTGCCCACGTAACCCAATCCAACCAGGCGGCCAAAGTCTCCCTCACCTGTCAACCTGAAAATCCCATGATGCGCCAGGTCGAATGGGAGAGTATGTATTGGTTGGCATCAATCGATGCTTATGAAGGTCTTTACCCGGCAGCCCGCACTTCCATCGAACACGGTTTACGACTATGCCAACAATATGGTTTTTTGCGAGGCGAGGCCCTCTGCCTGGCGAACCTCGCAACCATTCACCTGGATCAACGAGACTATGAACCCGCCAGTCGCTATTATCAACAAACGCTCGCGCTCACCAATATCGTGCAAAGCCGGCTGACTGAGTCACTCGCATGGCTCTATCTTGGAGAAATTGCCCGCCTCCAGGGTTCATACGACGAAGCCCATCGTTTGCTCGAACGTGCAGGCTCGCAGCTCGTGTCCACCGGAGATCGGTTCTACGCTACGTATGCCTTGATATTTCAGGCCCGCCTGGCCGCTGATCTTGGAGATGAGACTGCGGCGCACCATGCGATTCGTTTGCTTCGCGAACAAACTCACGAAATTGGTCTGCGCCGGGCGGAAACAGAGGCGTTATTCGTCCTTGTCCAACTCGCCCTGCGCTCGGGCGATCCGCATCTCGCCCTACTCCATGCGAACCAGGCCCGGGATACAGCCGGTCTGCTGGCAGAGCCCGTGCTCCAGGCCTTGTGCAGCCTCTGGGTGGCACAGGCTCAGGCCGGCCTGGGAGATCTGGAAGCCGCCTCTGTTGGTTACATAACCTCCCGCGAAGCCTTCATTGCCGTCAAGCAAACGGCCGCTGCGCTGGATTCATATGCAGGCTTGGCGGAATTAGCGCTTGCAGAAGGTGATGCTGCCTCCGCCCTCAGCCATATTGAACCTGCACTAAAGCATCTAAAGAACCATCCAATTTACGGAGCCAACGACCCGCTCCAAGTGCTTCACACCTGTGTTCGCGTGCTGCGCAAGTCAACGGATGCGCGCCTGCCCAGATACCAAAACCTGGCAATCCGCGACGTTGAGCGGCGTGCAGATCACATATCGGATTCAAGCACGCGCAACCGCTTTCTCAATCTCCCTATCTGCCACGCCATTTTGACGAGCAAGTGACCAATACCAAACCAAGCATGCTTCCAACCATCGCCCCGGTTCGCCTCATTGTTGCAGAAGATCACCTTGACGATCTTGCAAACACCATTCAGGTTGGCATGCGCCAGCCATGGCTGCATGACCGCGTCAATCCGGGCATGCGTATTGCAGTGGGTGTTGGCAGCCGTGGCATCGCCTGTATCGGCGACGTCGTCAGGGCGGTGCTTGCCGAGCTTTTGGCGCTGGGCGCCCGGCCATTTCTTGTGCCAGCCATGGGCAGCCACGGTGCGTCTACCGCCGCCGGCCAAACCGAAGTACTCGAAGGCTACGGTCTGGGCGAGCATCAAACCGGTGTACCCATCCTCAGTAGCATGGATGTGATTGAGGTCGGCGCCACCGACACCGGCATGCCCGTCCTTTTTGATGCCAATGCGGCCGCTGCCGACGGCATCATCGTGATCAACCGCATAAAGGAACATACCTCATTTAAAGCCCGCTGGGAAAGCGGACTCATGAAAATGCTCGCAGTTGGATTCGGCAAGCCGCGTGGCGCGGCCACCATTCACAACCACGATGTCGCCACCGCCATGCCCGCCGCGGCCCGCGTTATTCTCTCCAGGCTGCCAATATTGGCGGGTGTTGGCATTGTTGAAAACGGTCATCATGCACCCGCGCGGATCGAAGTCATTCCCGGTGAACAAATCGAATCACGCGAGCCCCGGCTGTTGGAATATGCACGTACGTTGTTACCCAAAATCCCCGCAGTATTTGAACCCATTCACGCCTTGATTCTGCGCGAGATTGGTAAGGACATCAGCGGCACCGGGATGGATCTAAATGTCGTGGGGATGTGGCGTCGCGTGGGTGGTGAGATCAAGCCAAAGATCGACTGCCTGGCGGCGCTGGATCTGACCGCAAACAGCCACGGCAATGCGATAGGAGTCGGTCATGCTGATTTGATCAGCCGCCGATTGCGCGACAAGATCGACTTCACGGCAACCCACGCGAACTGCCTGACCTCGCACAACTACGCCGGTGGAAAAATTCCCATCACACTTCCCAGTGACCGGGCGGTCATCGAGGCCGCGCTATCGATGTTCTCGCCGGGATCAGCTCGCCTACTTATTATGAAGAGCACGCTCGACATGTCGACACTCTGGGTGTCGGAAGCTTTGTTCAAAATTGCCAGATCCACCCCCGGGCTGGAACCGCTGGGCGAACCCGGCGAGATGAAATTTGACGACACGGATGCGCTGCTGCTATAGTCATCTGCAAGCGACCGCTGGCAAAAGACGACCCGACCTACAGCGCCTAACCCGTATTCCGCAAACCGCTGCTCAGTCCATTGATCGTAAGGTCAATCACCCGCTTGAGTGCTTCGACATCGCCATCCCCGGCACGCAACCGCCGAATCATCTCCATCTGAATGTAATTTAGCGGGTCAACATACGGATTCCGCAATTGAATAGATTGCTGCAAGGTGCGTTCGTTATCCAGCAGTTCATTCTGACCAGTGATGCCAAGAATCGCCTTGCGCGTCCGGGCATATTCCGCGTCGATGAGCACGGCAAACTTGTCGCGCAACCGCACATCCTGCACCAGGGTCAAATACTGGCGTGCTATGGATAAATCCGCCTTGGCCATGCTCTGTTGCGCATTGTCCACGGTAGTCTGGAAAAACGGCCAGCTGCGATACATCTGCCTTAAGAGATCCGCGCGACCGCCACCCGCGCTTTCAAGACCGGTCCCCAATCCATACCAGCCGGGCAAAACAAAGCGCCCCTGCATCCAACTGAATACCCAGGGAATAGCCCGCACATCGTCCAGTGACTTGGCAGTTCGCCGAAAGCTTGGCCGCGAACCCAGCTTCAGCGAGCTGATTTCGTCTATTGGAGTGGCCGCACGCCAGAAGGCAATAAATTCGCCATCTTCGACCAGCGCCTGATAAGCTTGCACGCTTGCTTTCGCCATATCGTCCATCACCTGTCGCCATTCGTCAGGCACACTTGCGGCCGTGGCGCCCGGCGCTTTGTGCATGGCATGCAGCACGCCATACGTCACCTGTTCTAAATGACGTCGCGCAATCTCCGGGTTGTGATAGCGGGTGCTCAGCACCTCACCCTGTTCGGTAATGCGAATGCCTCCGTGGATAAGTCCACGCGGCTGCGCCAGAATAGCCTTGGCCGCCGGCCCACCACCGCGCGCGATAGTGCCACCGCGCCCATGAAACAACACAAACTTGATTCGGGCAGCGGCACATGCGCTTGCAATCGTTTCCTGCGCCTTAAACAGCGCCCAGTTTGCCGCCAAATAGCCACAGTCTTTGTTACTGTCGCTGTAACCCAACATCACGAGTTGTTGATCGCCCCATGCACGAATGGCATCCCGATAGGCCGGGTGCGCAAACATCCGCCCCAGCACCTCCGGAGCGCGATCAAGATCGTCCAGTGTTTCAAAAAGCGGTGCAATTGGCAGCGCGGCATATGGCACCCGGCACCACTTCATCATCAACAGCACTTCCAACACATCACTGAGATTGTTGGTCATGCTGATGATGTAATACCCGATCACTTCGTCGCCATAGCGGTTTATCGCCTCATGTGCGAGCATCAGTGGCTCCAGCACGTCTTGCGTCGGCGGGCTCAAGGTCCCGGCCCGATCCAATAGTGATTGCGCCGGAGACGACAATGCGGCGCTTAACACGGTGACCTTTTCGTCCTCGCTCAAGCCGGAATATGGTTTTATTGACCCGTCTGCGTCACCGCTCGCCGACCGTACCAGATCCAATACTTCACCTACCGCGGACTCGTGTCGCGCACTGTGCTGACGCAAATCAAGCGTGTATGTATGCAGCCCAAACATGTGCAGCCTTGTGTGCAGCCCGGCCAGATCCCCGTCCGCAAGCACCCGTGCACGATTGGCGCGCAGGCTGGCTTGCATCGTGCCAAGCGCCGCCGCCACCGTGCTTGATTTCAGAAATTCACCATCCGGAAGCGGCAGGTCAAATACTGGCGACAAGGCCAGCGCCGGCTGCTGATGAAATGGATACAGCGGTCGCGCTAGTGATCGTTGATACGCTTCGGTCAGTTGCTCGGCCAACGCACCAAGTGCCGCCCGATAGGGTTCATTTGGATAACGCTTGATGGCGTTACGCGCGTAATTGGTGTGCGCGGCATTGTCGGCTAGCAGCTGCTCCATTTCCTGGCTTATGACATCCCGCTGCCGGCTGATGCTCAAGGCTCTTCCCAAGTCATGCGCGGCAGTGCCAAACCGGTCCAACGCGGCGCGCCTGTGCAAGTGCAGCACCTCAGCCGTTACGGCCGGGGTCACGTTCGGGTTGCCGTCCCGGTCGCCTCCCATCCATGAACCAAACGTCAACCATTGGTCTGGCGCCCGCACTCCCGGGTAATAGCGCGCCAAGGCGTGTTGCAAGTCGGCATACAACTGCGGTAGCACATCCCACAACGTTGTGTTGAAATAGAACAGTCCGGTGCGTGCCTCGTCAGCCACCTCCGGTTGCTTGGTGCGCGTGCGATCTGTCAGCCATAACGCGGTCACTTCGTTACGCACGACCGTGTTGCCCACCAGGGATGGCGAATCGGTCGAGCCCGATTGCGAACCTTGACCTGCCGCCCGCAATTGCGCCGCGATTCGGGTAAGTTTGGCCAGCACAGTCCGCCGTTTGCTCTCGGTTGGGTGCGCCGTAAAGACCAGCTCAATGTTAAGCTTGTCTAAAATACCCTGCATCTCGTCGGCCCCAACGCCTTCCTGCTTGAGCTCATAAACCGCCGCCTCGATGGTTTCGCGCAGCGTTGGCAGATCCGGCTTATATGCACTATGCATCGCCCGCCGCTCGCGCAGCAACCGCGTGCGATGATCCTCTTCCGCCAGGTTTACCAGCTCAAAATAAGTTGTGAAAGCCATGGCCACTTCATAGGCATCATCCGTGCTCATCCCGCGCATAATCTCGCGCAATCGAGCTGCCACGGATTCGTCGCCCTGGCGCACCGCACGTGCCATCCGCCGCACCTGCTCGACCAGTTCAAACATCCGCCGCCCACTAATTTCCGCAATAAGCTGACCAAGTAGCTCACCTAAATCATGCACAACGGTGGACAATGTTTCCGCGCTTGACATCGTATATATCTTATGAAAGTATCAATTGATCGCGTTCCGCGCCGACGCTGGCCAGCGTGACGAGGGCGCCCGTGGCCGCTTCAATCGCACGCAAATAGGCCGTGCAGTTGGCGGGCAACCCGGCAAATGTGCGCACCCCGCGCACATCCTGATGCCAGCCCGGTAGCGTTTGAAAGATCGGTTCGCATCGCGCCAAAACCTCTGCATCCTGCGGATAGGCCCGTGTGTCGCCGCCATCAACCTTGTAGCCCACTGCGATCTTCAATTCGTCCAAACCGGTCAAAATATCCAGCTTGGTCAGCGCAAGCTCGGAAATTCCGTTCAGCCTGACCACATAGCGCAACACAACGGCATCCAGCCAGCCCACTCGGCGCGCACGACCGGTTGTTGCGCCAAATTCATCCCACGCATTCGCGCCCGTTCCACGCAACCTTGTCCCCATGTCTCCAAACAGCTCGGTTGGAAATGGCCCGGCGCCCACACGCGTCGTAAATGCCTTGGTAACCCCAACCGTTCGGGTGATGAACTTGGGCGGCACACCCAAACCAGTGCATACGCCCCCGATACTGGCGGATGACGACGTTACATATGGATACGTACCAAAGTCGATGTCAAGCAGCGTTGCCTGGGCGCCCTCCGCAAACACATGTTGCCCGTCATCCAATGCGTCATTCAACAGAGTCAACGTATCAGCCAGATACGGTTTGAGAATCTGTGATGCCGCGCCATACGCCCCCGCTGCCTCGGTCGCATCGACGCCGGGCAGGCCATATTCCCGGTCCAATTGCTTGTTCACCTCGACCGTGTGCGCGTATACCGATTCGGCAAAACGTTCGGGCTCGGCCATGGCACCGGCACGAATGCCGCTGCGTTTGGCCTTGTCCATGTAAGCAAATCCAATCCCACGCTTGGTCGTTCCCAGTCCCGCGCTCGTCGCCTCACGTGCAGCATCCAGGGCCAGATGCCCCGGCAAAATCATGTGTGCGCTATTGCTAATCTTTAACCGATTGGGGTTGATCTCGACACCGGCAGCACGCACGTCGGCCATTTCGTGCAGTAAATTGCGCGGGTTTACCACGCATCCATTGCCAATCACGCTGAGACAGCCCTGCCGGAACAGACCGCTGGGCAGCATGTGCAGTTTCACCACCTTGTCGCCAATCGTGATCGAATGCCCGGCGTTATCGCCCCCATTAAATCGCGCCACAATCCGCGCATCATGCGCCAATGCATCTGTAAACCGCCCCTTGCCCTCGTCCCCCCACTGCGCGCCTAATATTACGGTGATTGTCATATTTTTACAATGTTCCTGCTTCCTGTATCAGATTATCCCCGACCGATATAATTCGTCTGATTCATGGCACAACCCTCACACGCGTGGCGCGGAGTGATCGAGCACTACCGCGCGCGCGTTGACATCACGCGCGCGATATCGCCCATAACACTGCTCGAAGGCAACACACCACTGATCCCGGCCCCCAGGCTTGCCACGGCCCTTGCTCAGGGCAAAACCGAGTTCGAATTATTCATAAAATTTGAAGCCGGCAACCCGACCGGCTCGTTTAAGGATCGGGGCATGACCGCCGCCATCACCCAGGCGGTTGCCGACGGCGCCCAAACCGTGATTTGCGCCAGCACAGGTAACACCGCCGCAAGCGCCGCGGCCTACGCTGCCCGGGCTGGCATCAAGTGCGTGGTGCTGGTGCCGGATGGCAAGATCGCCGCCGGCAAACTCGCCGGCGCTTTGGCCTACGGCGCCCAGGTCATCGCCATCAACGGCAACTTTGACGATGGCTTGCGTATGGTGAAGCAGGCCAGTGAGCGCGCGCCAATCGCGTTGGTAAACAGCATAAACCCCGCCCGCGTGCAAGGGCAAAAGACCGCCAGCTTTGAGCTGATTGACACCCTCGGCGACGCGCCGGATTGGCTATGCCTGCCCGTGGGCAACGCCGGAAACATCACCAGCTATTGGCTGGGCTTCGTGGAATACCATCGGGATGGCCTTGCCACCAAGCTGCCCCGGCTGCTTGGCGCCCAGGCCGCGGGTTCCGCACCCATCGTGCTTGGTCATATTGTGGAGCACCCGGAAACAATCGCCACCGCAATCCGAATCGGCAACCCGGCCCGTTGGCGCGAGGCCGTGCAGGCACTGGACGACAGCGGTGGTCACATCACTGCTGTTTCCGATGAGGAAATATTGGCCTGCTACAAAACGGTCAGCCGTACTGAGGGCATTTTCTGTGAACCCAGCAGCGCCGCCGGTCTCGCGGGCATAGCCCAGGGCGTGCGCGAGGGCTGGGCCGAACTCGAAGGCAAACGGGTGGTGTGCGTACTCACCGGCCACGGACTAAAAGACCCGGACACCGCGATAAAGGGCACGGTGCCACCTATCACCATAGAACCCAATATCGAGGCCTTGCTGAAGGTCATCGACTAGATTAGCCGCCGCCCCCAAATCGCCCTTCATGAATCGCATCACTGTCCGCGTCCCAGCCACGTCTGCCAATCTCGGCCCGGGATTTGATTGTCTGGGGCTTGCCTTGGATCTTTGGAATGAATTTGAGCTGGGTGAAGCGCGTCCTGGCGACCCGGGCACCGTCGTTGAAACCCTCGGCGAAGGCGCAGCCAGCATGCCCACCGATGGCGGGCATCTCGTGGCCCGCACGTTTGCTGCCGAATACAAAGCCCTGACGGGTCAGCCGGCCGCGCCGTTCCGCCTCGTCTGCCGCAACGCGGTGCCGGCTGGGAGCGGACTGGGCAGCAGTAGCACCGCCGTTCTTGGCGGGCTCCTGCTCGCACACGCCGCAGCAGGTGCACCGCAGGCAAATCTATACAACCCGGATGGGGCGCTGCTCACCCGCGCCATCGCCTTGGAAGGTCATGGTGATAATGTCGCGCCAGCCCTTCTGGGCGGTCTGGTCATTGTGTCATCACACCAGGCTTCCGCCACTGATCCAACTATCCATGCCATCACCCACCGCGTCAGGATTCCGGCGCTCAAAGTGGTCGTCTGTGTGCCAGATTTTCACTTTCTCACCACCACTGCACGCGCCGCCGTCCCCACCCTGATCAGCCGCAGCGATGCCGTGTTTAACGTGGGTCGGGCCTTGCTCGTCATCCAGGCGCTGCAGTCAGAGGACTATGGTCTTTTGAACCAGTCCATGGATGATCGCATCCATGAACCCTATCGCTTCCCGGTCATTCCAGGCTCGCGCATGGCGCAAGACGCAGCCCGCACCGCCGGCGCGGCTGCGGTGGCGCTCAGCGGTGCCGGACCAGGCCTGATTGCGTTTGGCAAGGTGAACCACCATGCCGTAGGCGCTGAAATGGTTGCGGCGTTTGGTCGCAGCGGCCTAACCGCCCGATATTGGGTACTGGACGCGCTTGCGACCGGCGCCACCGTGTCATGTGCGTAATGTCATGGCATGGTATGACGGCGCTCACATGCGCGTCCAATATCTCCGCGATACGATCTCATCGTAATTTAGACACCATGAAAACAATTCACATACTTTCAACCGCCGCACTCGCTCTGGCCATGGTGAGCACGGCCATTCAGCCTGCAGCTGCCGCGTCGGTGTCCGCACCGAAGTCTGCGCGCCTGCGCCCATGGCAGGTTGCCGGGCTTGGCCCAGTTGCCCGGGTTACCCGGGTTGTCGATCCCCAAACCTTGGAGGTTAGCATCAGCGGTGGAACCGCGCAAACGGTGCGCTATGCCGGCGTCAGCACGCCCGCTGCGGGCACCTGTGGCTATTCGCAGGCCTATGCTGCGACAAGCGACCTCATGGCCGATGCATTGGTCATTTTGGAACCCGATGTCGCCAGCGTTGACCGCAAATACGTCTATCGCATCGACGGGTTTCAAGGTGGCGATGAACTGGCCGCTGCGGGCTGGGCCCGACCTGACGACAGCCAGCCAAATTCCCAGCATTACTTTGAATTGGTCGGCACTGCCCGCGGCGCGCGCGAGAGCGGGCTTGGTGGATGGAACAACTGCAACTGGGCCGGCGCAACCAAACAGGTACCCGCTTCAATGCCACAGACGGAGCCTGCCGCAATGAACGCGGCTGCCGCGCAATCACAATCATCGACCTGCACCGCGCTATCGTATGACGAGTTGACCACCCGGGTGGACAAGCTTCCAGAGCAAGCCTACCTACGCAACGGCGATTGCATCACGATCTCCGGCGCAACCGACGCACAGGTTAACACGTGGAGTGGCAGCTACATTTATCACCCGGCCGGCACCACGGTCAAGCTTGCCAACATGTATGTGCGCTGGCGTGATGGTTTTGTGGCTATCACCGGCAATTCCGATGGCACCAACGATGCCCATTTCGTAATGAATAATATCGGAGAAGTTGCGCGCGTGTTTGGCCCATTCAAACTAATCATTGTGCCTGGTCACGATGCAAGCACTGTGCGCACCCTGGTCCGTGATGTGAACTCAACGGACGTGATCCGAATTCCAGACAATGCCTGGCTGTTTCGCGACGCCGGAAACGGCAAGGTCACCACGTTTGTTGACAGCTTTGAATACATCAGGGGCGATTTGAGGTATTGAGTCATGGCCCGATGCCCTAAAACAAGCCGGTGTTGCGATCACCGGCTTGTTTTGTTTTTGGAATTATGAGCCTGCAACCTGAATCGCACCCCGGCTGATCAACTCGGCAAGCCACTCATTTCCGATATCCATGTCGCGCAAAACCGCCTCAGTGTGCTCACCGAGCAACGGTGGGGCCATCCGAACGCTGGCTGGGGTCTCGCTCAATTTCGCAACCGGCCCAATAACTTTTATCTCACCCAAGGTTGGATGATGGACAGTTTGCACCATCTCTCGCGCCACCACCTGCGGATCAGCCAATGCGGTTGGAATGTCATTGATGGGTGCGCAGGGCACCCCAATAGGCGTCAGCAACGCGCACCAGTGACTGGTCGAACGGGTCGCAAATACATCTCCCAGCAGCTTCACCAATTCCTCTCGGTGTTGTACTCGACCGGGATTGGTTTGAAATCGCGTGTCATTCCAAAGGTCCGGGCGCTCCAGCGCCTCGCATAAACGTCGATACTGACCGTCGGCGCCCACGGCAAGTACCAAAAATCCTTCCGACGTCGCAAACGAACGATAGGGCACGATGCTGGGGGCATCATTTCCAATCCGACCCGGCGCTTTACCGGTCGCGAAATAGTTTTGTGCCAGGTTGATCAACCAACCAATCTGTGAATCCAACAAGGCCACGTCCACCAACTGTCCCTGACCGGTTCGCCCCCGCGCGTGTAACGCAGTCATAATCGCGTTGGCTGCATACAGACCCGTCGTAATGTCGGCCACCGCCACGCCAACCTTGGTTGGTTCACCATCCACCGGCCCGGTCACGCTCATAAGCCCGCCCTGGGCTTGGATCGCGAAGTCATAACCCGCACGGTCGCGGTACGGTCCTGTTTGCCCATAACCCGTAATCGAACACACGACCAGTTTTGGAAATTCCTTCCGCAGTCCTTCAAAGGTCAATCCCAGGTCGGCCAGCGTGCCCGGCAGAAAGTTTTCAATCAACACATCCGCCGTCACAAGCAGCTCACGCAAAATCGCCATCCCGTCAGGCGATTTGAGATTCAACACCACGCTGCGCTTGTTGCGGTTGACGCTCAGAAAATACGCGCTTTGGTCGCCAATCCACGGAGGGCCCCACTGGCGCGTGCCATCACCCGTCCCCGGCTGTTCAATCTTGATGACATCTGCACCGTGATCCGCAAGCAACTGTGTGCAAAACGGTCCGGCTAACACCCGGGTCAGATCTATCACGCGAATGTCATCCAATGCCTGCATCGTAGCCCCCATGATACGTCGCGGCTCCGCCGGTGGGGCGATAATCCCCGGTATGCCGCTTAATCCATCCGCGCTGACCGTCTTTCTCTCGGGACTGCATGCAAACAACAATAAAGAATGGTTCGAAGCACACCGTGCCGAGTATCAGCTTCTACGAACCCAATTTACCGATCTGGTCCAGGATGTTTTGGCCGGTCTTGCACGAGTTGACCCGCAAATGGCGCATGTCAAGCCTGAGCAAGGCATCTTTCGCATCAACCGGGATGTGCGGTTTAGCGCGGACAAGTCCCCCTACAAGACCCAGTTCAGCGCCTCTCTCAGTCCACTCGGTCGAAAAATTGAATCGCCCGGTTACTACCTCCAGTTAAATCATCTCGGCGAGTTGATGATTGGCGGTGGTATGTATATGCCGATCCCCGATCAACTCGCTGCAATCCGTGGTTACATTGTTGCCAAGCCACAGAAGCTGACCACGGTGCTTGCCAGTCCAGCCTTTGTAAAGTTATTTCCCAAGGGGATCGAAGGCGAACAACTCAAGCGACCGCCCAAAGGGTTTGATGAGACCGCACCACACCTGGATTACCTCAAGCGCAAGAGCTTTATCATTTCGCGTGCAGTCAGGTTGTCAGAAACCGCCACGGTTTCAAAGAACGTCCTGCCGACAATTGCAACCGGATTTGCGGCCATGACGCCCTTTATTGATTGGCTCCGCGCGGCCATGGCCGACTAGTCACCGTCCCACTTTAGATCGTATACGCGTATACTATGTGATGTGCTCACGCTAAGCCAGTCGCATGCCACCGGCGCCACGGTGGCCGATCAAATCGCTCAATCCGTCCGCGATGCGATCCTGCGTGCGCAGCTTCGCGGCGGCGAAGCACTCCCGCAGGACGAGCTTGCCGCCCAGTTCGGTGCAAGCAAAATCCCGGCGCGTGAAGCGCTCGTTCAGCTCCAGGCCGAGGGGCTGGTCCAGTTCACCCACAACAAAGGCGCCGTGGTCACCAGCCTGACCCCGCGTGGCGTGCTGGAAATATATGACATGCGGATCGCCTTGGAAACGCTGGCGCTTCGCCGCGCCATCCCGCGGCTGGGCAAACCCGAATTTGTTCGCGCCGCAGGTCTGATCGAGATCATGGATGATGCCCATGACCCGCTCGCCTGGAGCAGGTTGAACTGGGAGTTCCACGCCGCACTCTACGCGCCCTGCGAGATGCCACGGCTCATGGATACCGTGCGCATGTTGCACGCCAATGTAACCCGTTATCACGTGGCCTTCCTGACCGGTGTGGACTATCACGCCGAGGCTCAGCGTCAGCACCGCGTCATTCTGAATTCGTGCAAAACCGGCAATGTGGAGCGCGCTACGGATCAACTAACGCGTCACATGACCACCGCCAGCATACGCATTGCCAAACACCTGGAGTCAACATCACCATGAACGAAGCCGAACTGTCCACCTTGTCTGCAATTCGCCAGCGCATTCTTTGGCTCAGCACCTATATGTTGCACCACGCCAACAAGATTCGTCCAAACCCGGATGGCAGCAAAATCGGCGGGCACCAGGCCAGCAGCGCCAGTATGATCACGCTTGCGACAGTGCTGTTGTTCAAGTTTCTCAAGTCAACCGATCGCTTCCAATTCAAACCCCACGGCTCACCCGCCTATCACGCCGCCATGTATGTCATGGGTTGCCTGCCGCGCAGCTATATGACCGGGCTGCGCGAATTTGGCCGGCTGCAAAGTTATTTCAGTCGCAGCAAAGAGGTGGTGCCGGTGGACTTTTCAACCGGATCAATGGGTCTGGGTTGTGCCGCGCCGCTCTACGCCGCCACCGCCCAACAATATGCGCAGCACCACTTCGGCAATACCACCGCCAACCGCTTTGTAACCATCAGCGGGGACGCCGAACTCGATGAAGGCAACGTTTGGGAAACCCTGCTCGAGGAAGGCGTGCGTGGCGTTAACAATGTGCTATGGATCATCGATTTAAACCGTCAAAGTTTGGATCGCGTGGTTCCGGGCATCCGCGCGCTCCGTCTCAAGGCCATGTTTGAGGCCTGCGGTTGGGATGTCATGGAGGCCAAATACGGCAGCCAGCTTGAAGCCAAGTTCGCACAACCCGGCGGTTCAGCGCTGCGCATTTGGATAGACGACATGCCAAACGAAGCGTATCAAGCGCTAATCCGGTCTGACGGCGGCGCCATCCGTGCCGCCGCCCTGCGCACCGAGGACGACGAACTCATCGGGTTGCTGGCAGACATCCCCGACGACCAATTGCCTCCGCTACTTGGAAATTTGGGTGGCACGGACTTATCCACGCTCACCGGATCGTTGGATGAAGCGGCCCGACGCCTGGAAATCGGATCGCGACCGGTGGCCCTGTTTGCGTACACCATCAAAGGCTGGGGGCTGCCTATTGCCGGTGATCCCTTCAACCATTCGGCGTTAATGAGCGATGATTTGATGGAGCAATTCCGTATGGCGGAAAAGGTCTCGCCCGAAAATCTGTGGCCAAAGTTTGAACAGGGTAGCCCCGAATGGCGCGCATGCGAGGCCGCGCGCGACCGGCTTGGATTCCGAAGATTTGACGATGATTCCTTCGTCGCGCCAACCGGCTACGGTCAAACCGGACGCACTGGCAGCATCCGGGACTTGCCCCTTCAGCTCGCCGATATCCCGGTTGAGCTAAATGCCAACCCGCAGATGTCCACCAGTACACAGGAGGCATTTGGCCGCACGGTCATGAAACTGGCCGACTTGCCGGCACTCGCCCCAAGAATCATCACAACCAGCGCGGATGTGGCCACCAGCACAAACCTGGGTGGTTGGATCAATAAGACCGGCGTGTTCAGTTTTGAGTCGCCACCCGACTACGAGGCCGGCCGACCCCGCCCGATCAACTGGCGCCCGGCGCCCAAAGGACAGCACATCGAGCTTGGCATCGCCGAGATGAACCTCTTCTCGCTGTTGGGCCAGTTGGGGCTCAGCCATGAATTGTGCGGTCAGCTTCTGCTTCCAATCGGCACGCTCTATGACCCCTTCGTGTGTCGCGGGCTGGATGCCCTGATTTACGGGCTCTATAGCGAGAGCAAATTTATCTTTGCGGCCACACCCAGCGGCACCACTTTGTCGCCCGAGGGCGGTGCGCATCAAAGCAGCGTCACGGTAAGCCTTGGCATGGAGTTGCCAAATCTAAATTATCACGAGCCGTGCTTTGCGTTGGAGGTGGAGTGGGCCTTGATGGACGGTCTGCGCAGCTGTATGGATCGCAACCATGGCCGCAGCACCTATTTGCGGCTTACCACCAAGGCGGTCGACCAATCCCTGATGAAAGCAGCATTGGATCGCCTGGGCCGGGACGATCTTCGCCGCCAATGCCTGGCGGGTGGCTACCGCCTTCGGCTCCCGGCCGCCGATCTCGTGCATCAGCACGCGCCGCTCCTCCATTTGGTCACGTGTGGCGCAATGATCCCCGAAACGCTCCAGGCCGCGGACTATCTTGAGCGCGAGGGTATCGCCTGCAATGTGATCAATATGACCAGCCCGCGTGCCGCCTACGAAGGGTGGCAACATGCGCGCACTCACGCGGGCTGCCACATTTTGGACGAGCTCATTCTGGAATCGCAGCGCAACGCGCCAATCCTGACCGTTCACGATGCGGCCAGCCATGCCCTGGCTTGGGTTGGCAGCGCCTTTGGTCAGCCCACAACCAGCCTGGGCGTGGACAAATTTGGTCAAAGTGGCAACCGCGCCGATGTATATAAATACGTCGGCATAGATGTCGAGAACATTCTCAAAGCCGGGTTTGAGGCAATCGATGCGCAAGCCTGACCTGCCGGCATCGCTATCCGCGTACAATCGTTGCGATGATTAACGGCTACATCGATTTACGATCAGACACTGTTTCCGTACCCACACCGGCCATGCGCGAAGCCATGGCCTCCGCCGAAGTGGGGGATGACGTCTACGGTGAAGACCCGACTGTAAACAAGCTGCAGGACATGGCCGCCGCGCGTTTGGGCAAGGAAGCCGCGCTCTTTGTATCCAGCGGCACTCAGGGCAACCTGGTGTCCCTGCTCGCTCATTTGGGTCGCGGCGATGAATTCATTGTTGGAGATCGCTCGCACATTTACCTGTCCGAGGCGGGTGGCTCTGCGGCGTTGGTTGGCGCCCATCCAATGGTGCTTCACAACCATCCGGACGGCACGCTAAACGTGGACGAGGTCACGGCGGCCATCAAGCCGGAGAACGAACATTACGCGCACACACGCCTGGTTTGCCTGGAAAACACCCACAACCAATGCTATGGTTCGCCGCTATCGGCTGAATACGTAAAGCAAATAGCCGACGTTGCCCATGCGCACGACCTAATGCTCCACATCGATGGCGCCCGGATATTTAACGCTGCCAGTGCACTGGGCGTGCCCGCAAGCGCGCTTGTGAAGGAAGCCGATAGCGTCACCTTCTGCCTGAGCAAGGGTTTGGGTGCGCCTGTCGGCAGCGTCATATGCGGCACCAAGGCATTTATTGCCCGTGCCCACCGCGCGCGCAAGCTCGTCGGCGGCGCCATGCGACAGGCTGGAATCATCGCCGCCGCAGGCGTTGTGGCTTTAGAAACGATGGTGGATCGTCTGGCGGAGGATCACGCCAATGCAAAACGCCTCGCCCTCCGCCTAAGCGCAATTCCCGGGATTACCATTGATGTAGACAAGGTCCAATCCAACTTGGTGTTCTTTGATCTGGATCCCGCACGTGGGATCGATGGCGCTACCTTTAGCGCACGCGTTGCCAAACACAATGTCCGCATTGGTGGCACCGCCTATCGCACCCGCATTCGCGCCGTCACCCATTGCTGGGTTACGCAGGCGGAGGTAGATCAAGCTGCTGATGCCATCGCAGCCAGCATGGCCTGAGTCCGATTGCGTTCCTGAACAAAATGCCAATCGCCTTCTTTGACATGGACAAGACGCTGCTAAAAGTTAGCAGCGGCACCGAGTATGTCAAATGGTTTGCGCTCCGCGGCAATGTCAGTCTGCGCGAACTGTGGGACACGTTGCGCATCTCCATTGCCTACAAGCGCGGGGTAATGGATTTCCCGGATGCGATGGCACGCATGGGCCACAGGATCAAGAATGGCAGCGTGGAAGCGACACAGCGGCTGTCGCAACAATTCTTCGAATCAAAACTCCGCCCGGCCATCGCACCAATTGCCGTCGCCCGCCTGCGCAAGCATCAGGAGGACGGCGACGTGGTCTACATGCTGACCGCCAGCACGCAATTTGTGGCCGAGCCGGTTGCCCGGTATCTTGACATTCCCTATCGCTGCACAGTGCTTGAGACGGATGGCGATTGCATCACCGGAGCCATCTCGGGCGAACCCTGCTTTGGAACGGGCAAAATCCATTGGGCGCGGTCCGTGTGTGATGAGCAGCACGCCTCGCTAACAGACGCCTTTTTCTACTCCGACAGTATTAGTGATCTTCCCTTGCTCGAACACGTCGGCCACCCGGTGGCTGTCAACCCCGACCGAAAATTAAAGCGTCAGGCAAAATTACGCAACTGGCCGGTGGCCCAGTTCTATTGAACCTGATTCAGCCGCCTGCGGGACAGGCAACCATCATGGCATCCCTTCGCGAAACCCTTGCACGCACCCGCACCAGTGTCTTTGGCCGCATTCAAACCTTGCTGGGTCAGGCCGACATCACACCCGAAACATGGGAGGAGCTCGAATCCCTCTTGCTCCAGAGCGATGTGGGCGCCGCCACCACTGAGAAATTGCTGTCCACCCTAAAACAGCGCGCCGTTGACGAGGCCATCATAAAAGCCGAGCCTCTGCGTGCGGCACTCAAGGAAGAACTGCGAAAATTGCTCGGTGCGCCGGTCGCCATCACCTATCTCGGCACCCGGCTGCTTGAGGTCATCATGGTCATCGGCGTCAACGGCAGCGGAAAAACCACCAGCATCGCCAAGCTCACCCGCTTGTATCTGAAAGCCGGTCGCAAACCGATCCTGGCCGCAGGCGATACCTTTCGTGCCGCCGCCATCGATCAGCTTCAAATTTGGGGTGAGCGGAACAGCGTTCAAGTCATCGCCGGTGAACCCAACAGTGATCCGGGCGCAGTGGTCTACAACGCTATCCAAGCTGCTTATGCGCGCAAGGCCGACATGCTTATCGTAGACACCGCCGGAAGGCTTCATACCAAGCACAACCTGATGAAGGAGCTTGAAAAAGTGCGCAAGGTACTGGCCACCGCGGTTCACGATGCACCTCATCAGACACTGCTCGTGGTGGATGCCACAAACGGTCAAAACGCGATCAGCCAGGCCAAAGGATTCAAAGATTCTGTCGGGGTTACCGGCGTTGTTCTGACCAAACTTGACGGCACACCAAAGGGCGGCGTGGCGTTTGCCATCGCCAATGAGCTCAAATTGCCGATTCTCTTTATCGGAACCGGCGAGAAAATGGACGACCTCAGCGAATTCGATGCAACATCATTTGTTGAAGGACTTTTCGAATAAATTTACACCATGGCGATCTTTGATTTATCCCCCGACCAGCTAAAAGCTTACAAGCCCGACCGGACCGAGCCACCCGATTACGACGCCTTTTGGGAAGACACGTTGCGCGAGGCGCGCACACTGGCAAAACCCGCCGTGTACGAGCCCGTTGACACCGGTCTGCGTCACATCCAGTCGTACGACGTAACCTTTACCGGCTTTGCCGGACAACCGATAAAGGCCTGGCTGCAGCTTCCGCGTGCGCGATCCCCCCAGGAGCGTCTGCCTGTCGTGGTCGAATTCGTCGGCTATGGTGGTGGGCGCGGCCTGGCCAGCAATCACACCCTTTGGCCGGCCGCCGGCTACGCACATTTTGTAATGGATACACGCGGACAAGGTAGCGCTTGGGGCGTTGGCGCTACTCCCGACGTGGAAACCGAACCGGGCAGCCCGCAATTCCCGGGATTTATGACCCGCGGCATCCTCAAGCCCACGTCATACTATTACCGCAGGGTAATGACCGACGCCGTTCGCGCCGTTGAAACCGCCGCTGTCCACCCCACTATTGATGCCGACCGAATCGCGGTATCAGGCGGCTCACAAGGCGGCGGGCTAAGCCTGGCCGCTGCAGGTTTGCTCCCGAGCATGGTGAAGGTTGCCATGCCTGATGTCCCGTTCCTCTGTCACTTCCGCCGCGCTGGAACGCTGACGGATGGGGCGCCTTATCTTGAAATTCAAAAGTTCCTGGTCGTCCATCGCGACAAGGTGGACATCGTCTTTGACACACTCGACTATTTCGATGGCGTCAACTTTTCCGCACGGGCCCAGGCCAAAGCGCTATTTTCGGTCGGAATGATGGACGAGGTATGCCCACCCTCCACCGTTTATGCCGCCTACAACCACTACGCCGGCGAGAAAGACATTCGCATCTATCGCTTCAACCACCATGAGGGCGGCGGCGAGTTTCAAACCCGCGAAAAGGTGAACTTCCTCCGCGGGCTTTTTGGCTGATCCCCTCCATACGCCGGTCGCGTCTCGCGCAGATGGACATGAACGGCGTATGTCTTTGATTCCACTTCCCACCATGACGATACCGAGTCATCCCACCCTTGGTGAATTCACCGCACAAACTGATGTAGGTCTGACCCATATCGCAGGCAACTGCGAATTCAACGCCCGGGATCAGTACTACACCATGGGCGGCGCCGGATTCAACATTTGGGGCGAACGCGACGCCTTCCACTTTATCTGGAAAAAGATCAGCGGAAACTTTATCGTTACAGCGCGGGCCGCCCTCATTGGGATTGGCGTCAATGCCCACCGAAAGCTGGGCTGGATGGCGCGCACCAGTCTTGATACGGCCTCGCCACACGCATGCACAGGCATCCATGGCGATGGCTTGGTATCGTTGCAGTTCCGGCGTTCGCTGGGTGCCGCAACCGGGGAAGTTCGGGCGCCCCTGACCGGTGCGGATGTGATCCAACTTGAACGCGCGGGCAATACCTTCATAATGTCGGTTGCGCAATTTGGCCGGCCCTTTACCACCGTGCAGGTGGATGGGCTTGACCTTGGCGATGAGCTCTACGTGGGCCTGTTTGTCACGTCTCATGAAGATCACGTGCTGGAACACGCCTCATTTAGCAATGTGCGGTTCGTCGTTCCGGTCGGCCCGGGCTTCAACCGTGACCGTGATCCATTTGGCAGCCGCTTGGAACTCCTGGATGTGACCACGGGCCATCGTCAGATCATCCACACAAGCGACAAGGTTTTCGAAGCGCCAAATTGGACCCCAGATGATCAAGCTTTGATCTACAACGCGGATGGCCGGCTGATTAGGTTCGACCTTGCGAGCAATAAAACAACGACCATATACACCGGCGCAGTGGTGCACAACAACAACGACCATGTCCTCTCGTTTGACGGCAGCATGCTTGCCATCAGCAGCCGTGGCGAAGAATCCCACCCGTCTCGAATTTATACTGTTCCGGTTGGCGGGGGGGAACCTCGGCTGATAACACCCAAAGGTCCCTCCTATCTCCACGGCTGGTCACCCGATGGTGCGAGCTTGGTCTATTGCGCTGCGCGCAATGGCGAATATGACATTTATCGCATCCCGTCACACGGCGGGGACGAGGTCCAGCTAACCACGGCCCGGGGTTTGAATGACGGGCCCGAATACACACCAGATGGCAAGTACATCTATTTCAACTCCGTCCGCAGCGGGCTCATGCAAATCTGGCGCATGCACCCGGACGGCAGTGCCCAGCAGCAGCTAACGGACGACGAATACAACAACTGGTTTCCGCACGTCTCGCCGGATGGGAAATCAATTGCCTTCGTCTCATATCTTGTCGGTGAAGTGACGCCAAGTGATCACCCGGCGGCCAAGCGCGTGTATATACGGATCATGCCACGCGATGGTGGCGTTCCGCGTGTCGTCGCGTATGTGTATGGCGGTCAGGGCACTATGAATGTGCCCAGTTGGTCACCCGACAGTGCGCGCCTGGCGTTTGTAAGCAATAGCGTGCCGCTTGCCTGATCCTATTCGTAGCGCAACGCGCTGATCGGGCTCAGCTGCGCCGCGCGCCAGGCCGGATACACGCCAAATACCAGCCCCACCAGCATGCTAAAGCCAACTGCAATCAGCACGGACGGGAGCGTGACCAGCGATGGAAAGTTGGCAAAATAAGAGATCACCGAAGCCACGCTCCACCCGATCACGATTCCGATAACGCCTCCGAGCAATGACAGCATCATGGCCTCGGCAATAAACTGCACCAGAATAACGCGTGACTTGGCCCCGATCGCCTTCCGCAGTCCAATCTCCCGCGTGCGCTCGGTGATCGACACCAGCATGATGTTCATGATTCCAATTCCACCGACAAACAGCGATATACCGGCCACGGCCGCAAGGAACAACGTCAATGTGTCGGTAATGGTTCCTACGGTGCTCAACAAGTCTCGCTGAGTGGCCACGCTAAAGTCGTCCTCACCCGAGAACTGGATCCCATGTCGCTGCCGAAGCACCTCGGTAACCTCGCTCAAAGTGGCATCCACCCGGTCCTTGTTGCGCGCGCCGATGATGGCAATCCCCACGGTTGTTTCACCCTTGGAATTTTTTTGTGGAAACAGACGCTCACGCACGGTCGTCATCGGCACAATGATCGTGTCATCATCGGTGCCCTCGCCACCGGTGCCGCGCTTGGCCAGCAGTCCGCCCACCCTAAACGGCACGCTATTAATCCGAATCTCCGCACCGGTTGGGTCACCACCGTCGGGAAACAACCTGGAATAGGGCCATGCTCCCAAGAGCGCCACTCGAGCCCGCGAGGCATAGGCACTGTCGTCAAACCACGTGCCGTAGGTCATCGACCAGTCGTTGAGATTCTGATAGCTCGGTGTGGTGCCCCGCACGCGACCGGAATATTTTGCATCACCCGCGGTCACTTTGATGTTGCCCGCAGCGATCGGTGCAACCACAACAGCGTCAGGAACAAGCGAAGGGTTTGAGAGCGCATCGATGTCTTCCGTGGTCAGGCTCAGCGCGATCCCGGCCCGGTTTCCACCCTGTGCATTGCCACCCGCAAAGCCGCTCCGGCTCGCACCATTCTTCAAATCGATTCGTGCCGGAAAAACAAAGATCAGATTGGCACCCTGCGCATTAAACTGCTGATTGATAAAAGCATCCACGCCATTCCCCAGCGCCACCAGTGCGATGACCGCCCCAACGCCGATGATGATGCCCAGCGCGGTGAGCACGCTGCGCAGCTTGTTTGCCGCCAGCGCTTTAACGGCCACGCGAATTATTTCAAACAGCATGTTTATTTACAAATCCAGTTCTGTGGCCAACCAGATCGCCACATCGATTATTCATAGCGAAGCGCCTCAATCGGGCTCAGACGGCTCGCCTGTCGCGCCGGATACACCCCAAACACCAGCCCAACCAACATTGAAAACCCGACCGCCAGCGCAATCGTCTGGAGCGAAACAATTGGTTCAAAACTTGCGGCCTTGCCAATTCCCCAAGCGCCGGCCACACCGACCACCACACCAACCAACCCGCCCATCACAGACAGGAAAATAGCCTCGATCAAAAACTGCGACAGGATGATGCGGGGCTTGGCGCCAATCGCCTTGCGCAGACCGATCTCTCGCGTGCGTTCGGTCACGCTCACGAGCATGATGTTCATGATGCCAATCCCGCCCACAATCAGCGAAATCGCCGCAATCGCGCCCAAAAACGCCGTGAGCACGCCCAGCACCGCGCCAAATGTATTAATAAGCTCGCCACTGGTTACGACCGTAAAGTCATTGTCATCCCCGTCACCAATCCGGTGTCGGGCGCGCAACAGCTCCGAAGTTTGCTGCTTGACCACGTCGCGCGCGTTGTCATCCGCCGCCTGCAGATACATGTTGCTGATAAATTTTTCGCCGCCAACCGCGCCGCGCGAAGCATCTGCAAATAACCGGTCCTGCGCGGTATCCAGGGGCACCAATGCAATCGCGTCCTGATCCCCGGCAAACGTGCTCCCGCGCACCTCCATCACCCCGATCACCCGGAACGTCTGATTATTGATTAATATTGCACTGTCAACCGGATCACCACCATCCGGAAAAAGATCATTCACCACAGTTTGCCCCAGGATCACCACCCGGTTCCGCGCCGCACCGTCTGTCTCATCAAAGAATCGCCCGATCTTGATGTTCCAGTTTCGCACTGCGCTATAGCCGCTTGTGACGCCGGCCACGCTCACTTCGCTGGTATGTCCTTCAAACGCCAGGTTGCCGACACGCAGAAAATCGGCGGCGGACGATGTAATCCCGTCCACATTTTGCGATACGGCGCGAAAGTCGCCAATCGTCAGTGCGGCTTGCTGGACACCAAACGCCGCCCCTCCCCCGCCTCCGCCACGGCTAACCCTGCCCGGAACCACAGCAATCAGCGTGGTTCCCGCCTTGCTAAATTGACCGGTGATGTATTTCTGCACACCCGCGCCCACCGCGATCAGCGTGATCACCGCGCCCACGCCGATGCTGATGCCAAGCATCGTCAGAAACGCACGCGGCTTGTTACTGCCAAGAGTTCGGAAGGCCAGACGAATGATTTCAAACAGCACGGTGTTTTTTCTTTTTGCAACATGCTGCTCAAATACAGCTATCCAGCGGCGATGCGACCGAATCATCACCGACGATCAATCCATCCGCGATGCGGACGACGCGGTTGCAGTGCTCGCCAATCCGGGCGTCATGTGTGACAAACACAATGGTGATTCCTTTCTCCCGGTTCAACCGCTGAAAAAGACACAAAATCTCTTTGCCGCTCTTGCTATCCAGGTTGCCGGTCGGTTCATCCGCCAAAATCATGGCCGGGTTCGTCACCAGGGCCCGGGCAATCGCCACGCGCTGCTGCTGACCACCGCTCAGTTCATTTGCATGGTTGCTCAGCTTGTTACCCAGTCCCACCGCCTCAAGTGCCTCACGCGCGCGCCTGGTGCGCTCTGTCCCATGCACACCCGCGTAAATGAGAGGCTGCGCCACGTTATCCAGCGCGCTGGTGCGCCGCAGCAGGTTAAAACTCTGAAATACAAATCCGATCTTCTTGTTGCGAATTTCTGCCAGCTGATCTTCGTTCATCTTGGCCGTCTCGGTGCCGTCCAGCCGATACGTCCCGGCGGTTGGCTGATCAAGACAGCCAAGAATGTTCATAAGCGTGCTCTTGCCGCTGCCGCTCGGGCCCATAATCGCCATTAGCTCGCCTTCGCGAATGGCAATGTCCACCCCGCTTAGGGCATAAAACTCGCTGTCACCCATCTTATACATCTTCGTAATTGAAGATGCGTCGATCACCAGCTTCTGATCAATCAAGTTAGCCGCCAAGGGCATTGGGCACCTCGGGCGCAACCACGGTCTGGCCTTCGTTGGCGCCACCGAGCACCTCGGTAAACTGATCGTTGCGCAATCCAACCTGCACTTCAACTTCGCGCGTCTTGTCGCCTTCCTTCAGCGTCACAAAGTTTTTGCCCGCCTTGCGATCACGTCGCACCGCCCAGTTCGGAACGGCCACCACGTTCTCGCGCCGATCAAGCGTGATGGCGGCGCTGCTCGTCATGCCAACCCGCAGATCCGGGTCATCCTTTGGCAGCAACACCCGAACATCGTAGCTGACAACGCCATTTACAAGGCGGCTGGTTGGTGCCACACGGTCAACTTTTGCCGCAAAAACCTTGCCGGGCAGCGCATCCAGCGTAACGTTCACATCCTGATTAACTCGAACGCGTGCAATGTCAATTTCATCCACGGTCACGTCAATGTGGAGCAAACTGTTATCCACAATAGTAACCACCGGACCCAACCCGGATTGCTCACCAGTCTTGATGGTTATGTCTTTGATCAATCCCGCCACTGGCGATACCAATACCGCTTGGTCGATTCTCCGCCTGGCCTGCTTAGCCGATAGCTCGGCCTGTTGCTTCTGAACCTGGGCCTGCTTGACGCCTGCCGCCGCTTGTTGTTGTTGCGCTACCGCCTGATCAATATCAAATTGGCGCGCCGGAGTCTTGGCCTTATCCAGCTGCGCCCGAGCTGCCTGCAGTTGATTCACGGCAGCCGCCAGCGCCGCGCTATCGCTGGGTTTGGTGGCCTTATCCAAGGCGGCTTTGGCCTGGTTCCACGCATTCGTCGCTTGTTCAAGCGCCAGGCTCTGGGGTGTGGCGCCTATCCCACCCGGGCTTACCGAATACGCTCGATCATAGGCGGCCTGTGCCTGTTTAAGCTGCGCCTCACTGTTCTTAAATGCCGCCACCGCACCGGCATAGTCCTCGGCCTGCGGACCCTGCTTTACTTTGACATAATTCTCATAAGCGCTGTTTACTGACGCGGAAGCAGCATCCACATCGCTCTGTCGCGCCGAGTCCACCGTTCGGCTGTAACCGGCATTGGCAACCGCAATGGCCGTGTTCGCGGTCACAATCGCAACATCGGCAGCGGCAATCGACGCCTCGGCCTGCTGTTGCGCGATTTGCAAATCAGTCAAATCAAGTGATGCGATGACATCCCCAACCTTTACCTTGTCACCTGCCTTCACCTTGACATCGCTTACGGTGCCCTGGACCTGAAAACTGACCTTAACCTCGGCTTCTGCCGCCACGTTTCCGGTCGCACTCACGCTTGCTGCGATGGTGCTTTTGCTCAGCGTGGCGCTGCGCCGATTGGCGCCCGCACCCGTGGCGGCAGTGTTTGTGCATGCCATTAATACGGCAGTTACGATGGCAAATGTTGAGGCGCGAAAGGTCGGATTTTTTGAGATACTCATAAATGGTGACGCAAACACATGGCGGACAAAACCGCGACGCGGGGTTGTTTTATGCGCTGGGCATTAGAACAGTAGTTGATTAACCGGTGATGAAGACGCACGTGAAGTCGGGCGTTTTGCCCATAAAATCATTCAAATGCACTTTGATACGCTGATCAAGAATGGTCAAGTCATGGATCCGGGTGGTGGACACACCGGCAGCTTTGATATCGCCATTACCCGAAACCGAATTGCCGCAATCGAACCCAACATAGACCCGGCCGCCGCGCGCAAATTGATTGATGCCACAGGCCAAATCGTTACACCGGGATTGATCGACCTGCACACCCATGTGTATCACAGCGTGACGTATTGGGGCATCAAGCCCGATCCGATCGCCGCGCGCAGTGGCGTGACCACCTGGCTTGACGTGGGGTCGGCCGGCGCCTACAACTTCGCCGGGCTGCGCGAGTTCGTAATCAAGCAAAGTGAGGCCCGCATATACGCACTACTCAACATCAGCGGAATTGGCCTTACCGCCCCAAACTGGGAATTGCTCAATCTGAATTATTTGGACGTCGATCTATGCTGCAAGGTGGTGGATTTAAACCGCGACCTTGTGCTCGGCATCAAGGCACGGATTGATTATGGCACCACCGGTGGCGAAATCGCCGGTCTGCTCCGCGCTAGGGCGGCCGCCGATCGCTGTGAATTACCGCTCATGGTTCATATTGCATCCGGACCACCCACAATCCAGGAAATACTTCCTCACCTACGCGCCGGCGACATTCTCACCCACTGTTGCACCGGGCGCAGCAACAAGCTTGTTGCTGATAGTGGACAGATGCTCAGCCTCGCGCGCCAAGCCAGAGACGCCGGCGTGCTATTTGATGTCGGTCACGGCGCCGGTTCATTTTCATTTGAAAGCGCCGAAAGCATGCTTGCGGCCGGATTCGTGCCGGATGTTATCTCCACCGACATGCATCAATTGGCCGTACATGGACCCTGCTTCGACATGCCAACCACCCTGACCAAATTCATGCTCATGGGCCTTTCGCTTGAAGAGTGTATTGCCCGAGCCACCATCGCACCGGCGCGCGCCCTCAAGCTCGATCATGAAGTTGGCACCCTCAACGTCGGTGCGCTTGCGGATGTCGCGCTGTTCACCTTGAACACCGGCAGCTACACGCTCTATGACATTGACATGCATGCCCGCACGTCACACCAGCTGCTAACCAACACGCTGACCATCCTGGGTGGGCGCCCAATGCACCGCATTCCGGATGATGACCCGGCGCCCTGGATCGAGCTCGACGCTGGTCAGCGCATGATGCGCGACCGGGGACACGTCCCTATTTCACGCTGATTTCCACTTGCCCGGTCATCCCCGGCAACAGCTGTTCGGGAGCCGGATCAAGTTGCACAACCACCGTAAAAATAGCCACGTTTCCTTGCACCCCGCTGCTTTGCGGCAATATGGCGGTGACCTTTGCGGGGAAATCCTTGTCATAGGGCTTTAGCCGAACCTTGGCGGCGTTTCCAATTTGAATTGACCCAAGATCGCGTTCGCTCAGGTTGTTCGTCTTAAACACGATGCTCTTGGTTTGCAGGAGGGTCATGGCCACCCCGCCGGCGTTTGCCCCTACCGCAGCCGACACGTCCTGAACCGTGCAGTCACACGGGCTCAACAATTTCGCTTTGGCCAGACTGCGCTGCGCCCGATCCACCGCTGTTTTGGCGTTGTCATCTTGCACCTGGGCGAGCTTCTTGGATTCATCGGTCGTCGGTGCCGGGTCTGTAAGCTGCTTAAGGCGCGCCTGTGCAGAAGCTACGTTCGCATAACTCTGTGACACGGTTGCATCGGTGGCTGGCTTTTGTGCCTCCAGATATTGCGAATACGCGCGCCGCTCGTTCTCGTACGCGTTCCCCACATTTGCTTCCTGAGATTTGCAGTCGTGGCTGTCTTTCCGAAAGCCACACTGTGAATCCCGCGCGATCTGTGCGCTATACAGCGAATCCTTGGCGGCGTTCCAGCTCCGCAACGCCTGTTCAACCGTGGCAGCGGTGGGGCCCGCTTTGATGTCTTTATATGCAAGCCACGCCTGGTTCAGCGCAGCCTGTGCACTATCAATATCCGACTGACGCGCCGGCACACTGGCGGCCGTGTTACGAATCTGCGCCTCGGTTAGGTTCAATTGTTCCGTCGCCTGTGCCAGCGCATCCCTAAGGGCCTCGTCGTCCAGGGTCGCGAGCACAGCGCCAACCTTGACGGGCTGTCCGGGTTGCACGTTCACCGTCGCAATCCGACCGGTTGTGTCAAATGCAAGCGCGACCGGCGGCAGATTGAGCGCCAACGCACCATCCGAGGCAATACTCTGAATGGCCGCCACTTCCCGCGTTGGCAGAGGTGGCAGCGGCGTCGGCGTTTCTGCACCCGCCGATCCTCCCAGTTGACCGTTCGAGCCGTTGCCGCCCGGGCCACCACCCACCCGAATCCGACTACAGCCGGAAATCATGAGAACGGCAGCCAGGGCAAGTGGGGCTGCCGGGAAAAGTTTTTTGCGCATCATCAAAGTAGTCACAATTTTGTATTACCGCTCACGCAGCACCATCACGGCTTTCTGCCTGAGTACCGGTCGGGTGGCGAGCCATGCGCTCAGGATGGCCGAAGCCATCACCATCGCACAAATGGCGCCCGCCGTTTGAAAATCAAACGCCCAGAGCGTGGGGTTCTCGCTGTTAAATCGTTCCACAAAAACAAATAGCATGCCAAGCAGCGTTCCGGCGATAATGCCGGCGATGGCTGCCGCGAGCGTGGTCACCATGGCCTCACCGATAAAGATTCCCCGCAAGGTCGCCGCCGGTGATCCAATCGCCTTTAGCATGCCAATCTCCACCCGCCGCCCCAGAACCGCGGTATACATGACCGCGAGCACGCCAAACACCGCCGTGATCATGCTCAGCGCCGTCAGCACCAACGTAATAACGCGGCCCTGCTGCAGCGTGTCCCTGGTCTGATCAATCTGTTCACTCGTAATGACAATGTTCAACCCTTTTTGCCTGCTAAACGTATCCCGCAGCGCCTTGCCCAGCGAGTTGTCATTCACGCCCGGAATTTTGTGCACATACACCTTGGTATATAGCGCCTCGGTCGCGTCTGGCGGGCCTTTTGCCGGATCGTTCCGCAGATCGCGATATGCCGCCATGCTCATCATAAGCCCGGTGGCACCGCCCCCGATCGCATTGCGGTTGCTCGTAAACTCACCCGCAAAACCCGGGATGCGCGCGCCAATGGCGATGACTTGCATGATCCGCTCGTGATCCTGCCCGTTGCCTTTGACCTTGATTCCATCCCCAAGCTTCACGTCAAGCGCGTCCTGCATGGCCGCTGAAATAATGACCACGTTTGGGTCATTTGCGACCCGAACCAGCGCGCTGGCATCACCGGCGTTAAATTTATAGAACTCCGGATACAACACCTTGGTCAGGTCACCGCTCACGCCGATAAATCGCGCCCGGCGTGACCGTAAATTTACCCGATCACTGGCATCCCCTATGTAACCATTGGCAATGGCAACCGCATTCTGCACACCTGGGTGGCCCGAAAAATCGTGCAGATTGTCATCGCTCATATTGTCGCCGCGCACACGAATGTTGTTAAATCCGCCACCGATTCCGCCGGGCGGCCCAAACCCGGGACCGCCCACGCTGGCAATCGCGTCCGTTCCATTGCTAAAGCGCAAATCCGTGTCGAGGTTTGCATCGCTCACGACAAGCTGCGCCGCCAGCAGACACGGCAACACCGCGCTGGCCACCACCATGAGCGAGATCAGCGCATTCCGCCCCTTCCCGCGCAGCGAATACCGGCTCGCAAAATAACTGGCGCGGTTGCTGATCACGCCATATAGAAACAAGAGCACCCGCTCGATCGGAGTCGTCACAAAGTAAAAAATTAGTGACATGCCCATCACCATGAGCATCAGTGCGCCAAAATACACATTGGCAAAAAAGTTCAGGTCTCCAAATGAAAACAACAGTGGAAACAAAAACAGCACACAGAAGCTGATGATCAGGAGTACCACACCGGTGATCACCAATCCAATTTGCGGCTTCCGCTCGCGCAACTTCGCGATGTCGTCCAAGGTTGGTTGATCCGCCGCCGACGGGTTAAGCACGATCATGACCTTGGTGCTTGCAGCCTGGCGCGCCGGATTAAATGTCGCCAATGCCAACACCACAACTGTAATAATCGTCGGGGTTAAAACCGAACGCAACGTCCACGCCGTGCTCACGCCCGCCGGCAAGTCCAGATTTTGCAGCAACAACGGCGCCACAAATCGATCCGACAATACCCGTCCAAGTAATACACCAACCACGACACCGAGTGTCCCAAGGATGACGACCTCCAGCACCACCGCTTCGAATAGACGCGTGCGTGCCGCACCCAGCACCCGCAACACCGCCAAGTCCCGCTTCTGCTCCTGCACGGTGGTCATCATCAGCGCGTTGACCATCAGCCCGATGATGCCCATGCTCATAAGACCGTAAATCGTAATAAAACTCTGCTGAAAGACAAAGCCCTGTGCCTGTGCGTCCAGGCTTGCATACTTGGGCAGCGCCACCAAATATTCATTGCCCAGCTGTTTCTGCACCGCGTCCTTGATCAGCTCACCGCTGTCCCGTGCATTGCTAACCGCCAGCTTTGAATCGCTGCCCGCAGTGTCATCCGAGTTCCAAACGACCAGCAATCGCTCGACCTTGTCCGGCTGATTAAGCCAGGTTTGCGCATCGGCAAGCGTCATAAATATCGTGTTCGTGGCGTCACTTAGTCCGCTGATGATGCCCACACCCGCCACTACAAATTTCCCCTCAGCGCGCGCGGTACTGCTGTTGGTTGAAGCCGTCTTGCCGGATTCGCGTGGTATCGGCTGCACATAGCTCAGCTTTATTTCGTCACCCACCTTGGCGTGCAGCAAATCCGCGGTCAGCGAGGCCAAAAACACCTGCCCGGCCTTTGGAGGATATGTGCCTTCTGTAACCGGCTTCACCCGGTTCAGCCCGTCATGCTGCATATCCAGCCCAACCACCGTAACATTCCAATCCTGAACACTGTCCTTGGTGCGCGCCACCGCGCTGCCTTGAATCCGTTGATAAATGGCCGCCAGCCGGCTGTTGGCCCCGCGCGCCGCCGTTGATGCTGTAATCGGGTCAAAAAAGGGGGACAGTGCCAGGTCACTGCGCTTGATGTTCAGATCAAACCCACCGGTCTGATCACCCACCTGCTGCAAGGCATACTGCCTCTGCGTATCCACCAGCGCCAGTAACGCACCAACGAGCGCCACACCCACGATCAGCGCCAGCGCCACAATAATCGTCCGCAGCTTGCGCCGCTTCATGGAATTTAGAACGTACTTAAGGGCCACTACTCTTCCTCCACCATTTTCCCATCCCGCATGTTAAGTACCCGGTGCGCATACTTGCTCATACGGGGGTCATGTGTGACATAAACGATCGTAGTGCCGCGCTCCTTGTTCAGATCGGTGATGAGCTGCATCACCTCGTAGCTAGTTTGTGTGTCCAGGTCACCGGTCATCTCATCACCCACGATCAGTGGCGGATCATTCGCCAACGCCCGCGCAATGGCCACGCGCTGCTGTTGTCCCCCAGACAGTTCGCTGGGATAGTGTGTCATGCGATCACCCAGGCCAACTTGCTTCAGCAGGTCGCGTGCGCGCGTCGCCGAGTCTCGCTTGCCGATCAGCGTCATTGGCACCTGCACGTTTTCAAGCGCCGTAAAGTTGCTCAACAAGTTGAAGTTTTGAAAGATAAAGCCCATCTTCTCCAGCCGTAACCGGGCCAGTTTCTCTTCGCTCAAGCTCACCACATTCTTGCCGTCAACCAGAACATGGCCGCGCGAGGCCGTGTCCAGCCCGCCGATGATGTTCAGTAGCGTGGTTTTGCCGCTACCACTCGGTCCCATCAAACACAGGATTTCACCCCGTTTGATCCCCAAGCTCACCCCGCGCAGCGCCGGCACCGCTTCCTTGCCCATGATAAAACTCTTGTAGATATCATCCAACTGGACAATAACATCGCTCTTTTCGTTCAAGCCTGAGGCGTCCGTCGGTTTTCTGCGGTTAAACATGCGTTGCACCTTATACGTCGAGACCACTGTTGTGTCTCATAAACCCTAAGCTTAGCCAGCAAATGTGTGAATATAGTTAACATTCCGTACGCATCCGTGGCTTGTGATATTTTCCGTGCTACCCATCCCAACTGATAATCCTCCCCTTATGCCCGGGCTAAAACACGAGAACCAACTGCGCGCACAAGGCCACCTCCTGGTGGCCGGCATCGACGAAGCCGGCCGCGGCGCCTGGGCCGGACCAGTGGTCGCCGGCGCCGTCATCCTGCCTTCAGACCCACAAGCGCTCACCAAACTCCGCCGCCATGGTGTCAACGACTCCAAACAACTGACCGAAACCCAGCGCAACGCCTGCCGCGACCTCATCCTGTCCCTGGCGTGCGCAACTGCAACGGGGGTCGCTTCCAGCCTGGAAATTGACGTGATTGGAATCGTCCCCGCCACCCGCCTGGCTATGCAGCGTGCCATCGCCGCCATCTGTCCCCAGCCCACGGCGCTCATCATCGATGCTGTGCATCTTGCAAATTGTCCGCTCCCTCAGCATGTCTTCAATTTTGCCGACAGCATCAGCCTCTCGGTGGCGGCCGCATCCATTCTTGCCAAGACCACCCGCGATCGAATTATGTTTGAGCTCAATGGCGCGTTACCGGATTACGGCTTCGCCCGTCATAAGGGTTATGGCACAGCCATCCACGCGACGGCGCTACGGGCGCTGGGCCCCTGCCCGGATCACCGCAAGACCTTCGCACCTGTGGCAAAGATGTACCCCTTTACACCGGTCAAACCTTGACAAAACCGGCTCCGCTTCACATGGCATCCACAGCCACCCGAAGGCGATACCCATCTCAAACGTCCAGTAGGCGCGGCGTGCCTCACGCCGAAGATCCGCCACAAAGTTGTGTGCCAAAACCGCCCACTCGTTCGTGGCGTCGGCATCAAATTCTGGGAGAGTATCCAGGATCCGCCGCGGCCCGGGCAACAGGAGTCGCCAAGTCTCTGGACGAGGTAGTAACATACGCGCTGTCGATCGTTGAACCGTGACTCAAACATTCAAATGAGCGGAACGGGGAGAATAATGCCAAGCAGCCCGGTGGTCCATGTCGTCATCTTCAAATACAAGCCGGGTGTGTCTGTCGCGCACATTCAACAAGTTACCGACGCCTTTCGTGCGTTGCAACATCGGATTGCGGGCATTCTCCGGTTTGAACAGGGAATCAACAACAGCCCGGAAGGATTGAACCTCGGGTTCACACACATCTACACGCTCACGTTCGAAAGCGCCCAGGCGCGTGACGCATATCTGCCCCATCCCGAGCATGAAGCCTTTGGCACATTGATCCAGGGCCTCGAAATCGTCGACGGTGTATTCGTCGTTGACTACGTGCCGCTACCCTGATCGTTGCACCTTTAAACCGCCACGTGTCCAACGGTGCGTATTCAGCTTCGCTACACCGATATTAAATTTTCCTGCAATCCATACGCACGCGCTTCTTACGGCAACGTGTGTGCCACGACACGGGGCGTCGTCTCTCCGAGAGAAACAAAAACCGTCGGTTTGATGCAATAATGAGACAAAATCCAAACCAAACATGAAAATTAACAACCTGGGGCGAACCGGTCTTAAAGTGAGCGAGGTGTGCCTGGGCACCATGACCTTTGCCAATCAATGCGACGAAGCGGCATCGTTTGAAATAATGGACGTGGCCGATGCCACGGGCGTCAACTTCTTTGACACCGCCGATGTGTATCCTTTGGGTGGCGGTCTTGAAAAGGTCGGTCAAACCGAGGTCATCGTTGGCAACTGGATCAAGGCGCGTGGCGCCCGCGAACGGATCGTGCTCGCAACCAAGTGCCGCGGGCGCATGGGCCCCGGCGTCAACGACGAGGGCTTGAGCCGCAGACACATTGTGCGCGCCTGCGAAGCCAGCCTAAAGCGCCTGCAGACAGATCACATAGATCTGTATCAATTCCACTCACCCGATGATGGCACGCCAATTGAAGAATCCCTGCGCGCCCTTGATGATCTGGTGCACAGCGGCAAAGTGCGCTATGTCGGATGCAGCAACTATCCGGCACACCTCCTAGCCGATGCGCTTTGGACCAGCCGGCTCCGCGGGCTTGCACGCTTTGAGAGCGACCAGCCCCGCTACAACATCCTGTTTCGCATGATCGAGGACGATATCGTGCCGCTGTGCCGCACGCACGGCGTCGGTCTGATCGTGTATAACCCACTGGCTGGTGGCATGCTCACCGGTCGCTACCGCCAATCGCGCGAGATCCAGGAAGGCTCGCGCTTTGCCCTGGGCAACAACAGCGGCACGATGTATCAAAAGCGTTACTGGCATGATCCGGTCATGCAGGCGGTGGATCGCCTTGGCACATACTTCGACGCGCAAAACAAGCAGCTGACCCATGTTGCTCTGGCCTGGGTGCTGGCCCAACCGGGAATCACCAGCGCCATCGTGGGTGCCAGTTCCGCTCAACAGCTCCGTGATTCATTGGGCGGTGTTGATCTGGTGCTCAGTGCCGCCGATCTGGACTTTTGCAACGATCAGTGGTTTGAACTTCCCCGTGAAAAGGACCCCGCGGTTGCCCGCAGGTAGCAATTTTTTAACATCTCTCGCGCACAATATCGACATGAGCACTCCCTCTCTCACCCAGCGACCGGAATGGCAGGCGTTGCAAAACCACAGCCAACACATAAAGCAGACCCACTTGCGCGCTTTGTTCGCAGCCGAGCCGCAGCGTGGCGACGACCTGACAACCGAAGCCGAAGGGATATTTTTGGATTACTCAAAGAACCGCGTCACCGCCGAGACGATGCAGTTGCTGTGGTCTCTGGCCGCGGCCTGTGATGTCGGTGGTCACGTGGCCGCCATGTTCCGCGGTGATGCAATCAATCTGACGGAAAAGCGCGCCGTGCTCCATACGGCACTGCGGGCGCCTCGCTTGGCCACAATCTTGGTCGACGGCAGGAATGTCGTACCCGACGTGCACGTCGTCTTGGACAGAATGTCCGAGTTTGCCACGCGCGTCCGTGACGGCAGCTGGCTTGGGCACACCGGCAAACGAATTCGCAACATTGTCAACATTGGCATAGGCGGAAGCGACCTCGGCCCGGTCATGGCCTATGAAGCCCTGCGCCACTTCGCTGCGCGCGACATGACGTTTCGGTTTGTTTCAAATATCGACGGTACCGATTTCGCCGAGGCCACCCGGGATCTAAACCCCGAGGAAACATTGTTCATTGCCGCAAGCAAAACCTTTACAACCCTCGAGACGATGACAAATGCGCGCACTGCGCGGGCATGGTGCCTGGCTGCACTCAAGGATGACGCTGCGGTCGCAAAACACTTTGTTGCGGTCAGTACAAATGCCGCCGAAGTTTCAAAGTTTGGCATCGACACTGCAAACATGTTTGGCTTTTGGGATTGGGTCGGTGGTCGCTATTCGATGGATTCTTCGATCGGTCTTTCTACGATGCTTGCAATCGGCCCGGATGCGTTCCGCGAGATGCTGGGTGGCTTCCACGCCATGGACGAGCATTTCCGCACCGCCCCGGTCGAAAGTAACCTGCCGATGTTGTTGGGTCTGCTGTCCGTGTGGAACAATAATTTCCTCGGCGCCCACACGGTCGCCGTGCTGCCCTATGACCAATATTTGAAGCGCTTCCCGGCATATCTTCAACAGTTGACCATGGAAAGCACCGGCAAGCATGTGACCACCGCCGGCGCATCGGTCGACTACGAAACCGGCCCAATCTACTGGGGTGAGCCGGGAACCAACGGTCAGCACTCCTTCTATCAACTGATTCATCAGGGCACGCGACTGATTCCATGCGACTTTATCGCCTTTGCACGGTCGCAAAATCCGCTCGGGCGTCACCATGATCTGCTTATGGCCAACGTGTTTGCCCAGGCCGAGGCGCTGGCTTTTGGTAAGACGCTGGCCGAAGTAACCGCCGAGGGCAATCCGGATTGGCTGGCGCCCCACCGGTCGTTTGAAGGCAATCGCCCCTCCAACGTCATCCTGGCCGAATCCCTCACACCCGCCATGCTCGGAAAGCTGGTGGCCCTCTATGAACACAGTGTATTTGTCCAGGCCGCCATCTGGAATATCGACGCCTTTGATCAATGGGGTGTGGAGCTTGGCAAGGTGTTGGCCCAGCGCATTGTCCCGGAGCTTGAATCGGCAACCGACTCGGATCTCAAGCACGATAGCTCTACCAATGCATTAATTCGTCGCTACCGGTCCATGCGCTAAAAGGCCACGGGGAAACCGAAACAATAAAAAATCAACCAATCCCTGACAATCATGAGTTCGTCGCGGCCTAGGCGCCTGGGTGGTCAGGGAGCCGGGTCGCGGCACGGTCACACGTTGCGCGCCGCCCAAGCGCGTCCATTTGCCGCGCCCGGCGTGGTGCTCGTGTTGCTCTTTGGTGTTCCAATCCTGGTGACGCTCGTCACGGGATTGGGTAACAATTTCCTCGTGTTTGTCCGGGCGCCGGAAGCGCTTGCCGCATTGCGCTTAAGTCTGGTCACGTCAACGGCCGCACTCTTTGCAACCGTGCTGCTTGGCACGCCGCTGGCCTATTTCTTTGCACTCACCAAGTTTCCGGGTCGTTGGTTGTTGGAGCTCATCGTGGATCTACCGATCGTATTGCCGCCCGCTGTCGCCGGTTTGGCGCTGCTGATGACGTTTGGTCGTCGCGGCTTTCTTGGATCAGCGTTGGGGCAGCTTGGCCTGTCGCTGCCGTTCACAACCTGGGCGGTGATACTGGCGCAGATTTTCGTGGCGGCCCCCTTTTTTGTCCGCGCCGCCCGAGTTGGGTTTGCAGCCATTGATGTGCACCTTGCCGAGTCCGCACTCGTCGAGGGCGCTTCGCCCTGGCAGCTGTTTGTCCTAATCATGCTGCCATTGGCGCGCCGCGCGCTCATCACCGGATTGATTCTGGCCTGGACGCGTGCACTTGGAGAATTTGGCGCCACCATTTTGTTTGCAGGTAATCTGGAGGGCGTCAGCCAAACCATGCCCCTTGCGATATATATTGGCTTCGAGCAAAACTCGAATTCCGCCCTTGCACTCGCTGTCATCCTGATTGCGCTGTCCGCGCTGCTGATGACCGGACTGCGTCGGCTGGAAGACCACGATGATTAGGATATATCCATGAAGATAAGCGCACGGAACGTCATCAAATCGTCCAACATTTTGCCCATCACCGATTAGGCTGCATAGCGCTGGCTCATGGCTACAAGGGCATCCAGCTTGGCGAGCGCCTCTCCGCTGGCTATGGATTCGCGGGCCAGGCCAATACCTTCCGGTATGTCGGAGGCCATATCCGCGGCATACAAAGCCGCTCCGGCGTTCAGCAGCACGACGTCGGTGCGGGCCGGGATGTCTTTGCCGGCCAGGATCGTCCGCGTGATCGATGCGTTAAAGTCGGGTGCGCCACCCGCCAGCGCGTCCAATGGCACCTTAGCAAACCCAAAATCCTGGGCATCAAATTGATAGGTGGATAGGACGCCACCCTTGAGCTCGGTCACTTTGTTGGGCGCGGTCGTCAAAAGCTCATCCACACCATTGCAGCTCATAACCAATACATGTTTGCTCCCGAGATCGCGCAAAACCAGTGCCATCACCTCGGTCAGCTCCGGATCAAACACGCCAAGCAACTGATGCAGCGCACCGGCGGGGTTGGTCAGCGGGCCAAGAATGTTGAAGATGGTGCGGGAACCGATTTCGCGGCGTGCGCCGGCTGCGTGCTTCATGGCCGGGTGATAGGTCACGGCAAACATGAAGCCAACACCCAGCTCATCAATACAGTGCGCCGCCTGATCCGGGGTCAGGGCAACATTGACGCCCAGTGCCGCCAGTACGTCGGCGCTCCCGGTTTGGCTGCTCGCCGCACGGTTGCCGTGTTTGGCCACAATCCCACCCGCGCCGGCAACCACAAACATCGCGGTGGTGCTGATATTGAATGTGCCGGATTTGTCTCCTCCTGTGCCCACCACGTCGATCAGCGGGCTGCGGTGCGTGGGCACATGTAGCGAATGTTTTCGCATTGCGCGCGCACTCCCGGAAATCTCAGCCACCGATTCGCCGCGCGTGCGCAGCGCGCCCAAATATGCGCCAATTTGTGCTTGCGTGGCCGCACCATCCATAATTTCATTCATGGTGGCTTCGGCCTCGTCGGCCGTCAAGCCCTGGCGGGAAAACAACTTGGCTATGGAAGTTTGAATTGCTGTCATTGACTAAACAAAGATGCCCGGCATCGACAGGCAGTCGATGCCGGGCATCAATAATTGGAGACCAATCCCGGTCTCCCGGGTCACCAAGCAGTGTTGGCTGGCATTCTTTGTATGTTCACTGCTTCGCTAATTAGAAGCGCCGATCACTATAGCGCCGCTCGCCGCCCCGATCACTGTTATAGCCACCGCCGCCGCTGCTGTAACCACCGTGCGCGCCGCCACCGCCACTTGGGCGATCACTGCTATACGCGGGTCGGTCATTGCCGTAGGAAGGTCGGTCGCTGCTATACGCAGGTCGGTCAGTTCCACGATCATTGCCCCGATCGTTATAATCCTGCCGGGGTGGTCGATCATCGCGTCGATCGCCTTCGGCTCGTTCCGGTTTGTCGTTAGCCACATCCACCCGGATGGGTCGTTCATCCAACAACTGTCCGTTCAATGTCTCCCTGGCGTGTGTCGCTTCCTCATCGGTGGCGAACTCAACAAACCCGAAACCCTTTGATCGGTTGGAGCGGCGTCCCATCATGATCACCTCGGCTGCCGTAACGTTGCCCGCCGCCGCAAAAAAGGCGCGCAATCCGTCATCCCTTGTCTTGTAAGCCAGGTTCCCGACGTAAAGTCTCTTTCCCATTTGTCTTTCGTTCTCCGTAACTTGTATTGGAAATAAAGAATGCTTCTTGAAATCCTATCACAAATGCCCGCCGCGTCAAATCTGCCAATTAGCCGCTATACTTTTCAAATGTCAAGAGCTATGTTGCGACCCGTTATTCTCGTTCTCGGCTTGATTACGGCCGCCGTTCACGTCTTTCTAAATATCCGTCTAGGTCATCTTGATATTCCGTTTACCCTCAACGCGCTTGGATACCTCGGGCTTACGTGCGCGCTGCTCTTCCCTCCAAATCCGTTAAAGCAATATTCAACGTTAATACATTACGCGCTGATGGGCTTCGCCGCTATAACAGTTGTTGCGTGGTTGATTATTGGCAATCCAAATGATGGGCTTGCGATTTTTGACAAAGTAGCAGAGGTGCTTTTGATTGCTGCAGTTTGGCTGCATCTTCGAGCATCCTAGGTGGTGGTGCGCTCACGCGGCAATGTATGTGGAACAAAAGCGATAGTCGGCAGGAGTCAGTCGTCTCTGATCGAAAATTTCCATTGCAGCGCATGGTCAGTGCGCGCATCCCGCTTGATGCCGGGCAATTCACGCTGAGTTTGTACCACAATGATTTTGATGACAAGGAACACCTTGCGATCGTGCGCGGCGATGTCACCGGACGCCAGGATGTTCTGGTGCGTGTCCACTCGGAGTGCTTCACCGGTGACGTGTTGGGCTCACGCCGGTGTGACTGCGGTCCCCAGCTTGCCTCCGCCCTTGAGATGATTGCCCGCGAGAAGTTGGGGATGGTGATTTACCTGCGTCAAGAAGGGCGCGGTATCGGTTTGTTGCAAAAACTGCGGGCCTATAACCTGCAGGACGAGGGCTATGACACGGTCGAGGCCAACGTCGCGCTGGGTCATCAACCCGACGAGCGTGCCTATGATATGGCCGCCTGGATACTAAGTGATTGGGATATACGTTCGGTCCGATTGCTTACCAATAATCCACACAAGGTTGACAGCCTGCGCGATCTCGGAATCCGAGTGACGGATCGAATTCCTCTGACCGTTCCACTGACCCCGGAAAATACCGCATATATGCGCACCAAGGCGCGCCGCATGAATCACCAGCTCCATCAGTTGTTGAACGGTGCGCTTTAACCCGGGCGCCATGGGATTGCCTGGATCAGATCGGCCACCCTTAAAGTGGCAACTATTCCAGACATGCGCCCATTCGTCACACTGACCTTTGCCCAAAGTTTGGACGGTTGTATCGCCGCGCGTGCCGGTCAGCCAACCAAAATCAGCGGCGCGGAGTCGGCGGCCTTCACCCACCAGCTGCGCGCGGAGCATGATGCAGTATTGGTCGGTGTGGGCACCGTCATCAGCGACGACCCGCGCTTGACGGTTCGATATGCGCATGGCTCAAATCCCCGACCGGTCGTTCTTGACAGCCGATTGCGTATCCCGCTCACAAGCAAACTGCTGGCCGCTCCTGCGCTGCCCGCCGTGATTTTAACGACATCATCCGGTTCGCAACAGCTACAACTTCTGATCGAATCGGTGGGCGCACACGTGCATCGGATCGCCGCCAATGACGACGGGCATGTGGACCTGCACGCCGCCCTCGATCACCTGTCCAGCCTCGGCATAAGACGGCTCATGGTGGAAGGTGGAGCAATGGTCATTGCAGCATTTCTCCAATCCGAACTTGTTGATCGCCTGATCGTTACGGTTGCACCGGTTTTGCTTGGCGGCCTGCACGCCTTGGAGTTTTCACCGCGATCATCCAAGTTGCCCAAATTACGCAACGTTGTCCATCGAACGTTGGGCGACGACATCGTTATCGAGGCGGAAACGAGGTGGTAACACGGCTGCGCCGTTCGATTTATTTTGAGGCTCCCGGGCGGGTGGAAGTCCGCACCGAAGGTTCCCCATCTCCATCCATTGGCGAAGTGCGCGTCCAATCCATCTGTTCGGCAATCAGCGCCGGTACGGAACTGCTCATACTGCGCGGCGAAGCGCCTCCCGCGCTTGCAACCGACGAATCCCTGGCATCATTAACCGGCACGCTGACGTTCCCACTCAAATATGGTTATGCGTCGGTGGGCATTGTCACCGAACTGGGGCCGCAAACCGATCACGCCTGGCTCAATCGCCGCGTATTTGCCTTCAATCCTCACGAAACCGAATTTGTAGCGCCGGTTGCGTCCTTGATAGCGCTGCCAAATGGCCTGTCAAATGACGACGCATTGTTCCTGCCAAACATGGAAACAGCTGTAAGTTTGGTTCAGGATGGTCACCCATTTGTTGGCGAGCGGGTGGCAGTCCTGGGCGCGGGTGTGGTCGGTCTGCTTAGCACCGCGCTTCTGGCCCGCACTGCGCTTGCCGAGTTGACGGTTGTTGAACGTCTGCACACGCGACGGTTAATGGCTGCGTCGCTGGGAGCGATGCACCTCATTGACCCTGACGACGCCGCAGCAATCGTTGCTGCGGGTGAACAAGCCGATTTGGTGTTTGAGTTGACCGGCTCCCCCGGCGCACTAAACATGGCTATCACCATCGCCGGGTTTGCCGGACGTGTCGTAATCGGTTCATGGTACGGCATCAAGTCGGTACCGTTGGATTTGGGCGGACGTTTTCACCGAAGTCGAATACAGTTGATCAGCAGCCAGGTTAGCACGTTGGCGCCCCAATTACTCGCCCGGTGGAGCAAGACGCGTCGCCTGGACTTTGCCCTGTCCATGCTGACTGTGATCCGTCCGTCTCGGTTAATCTCTCATCGCATTCCATTTGAGTCCGCTCAGGAAGCTTACGCTCTCGTTGGTTCTCGCGATCCCCAAACCCTGCAGGTGGTGCTTGCGCACGCCTAATCGTTCGGTTAACCATTCTTAACATCACCGCTACAAAATATCGTTCTTTGGCATAGAGATTCGCATTAGGTTGCCGACATTAAATCTTCACTACCTATTTACGAGGAGCACATTCAATGAAAAGTAAACTGCTATCACTAGCCTTGCTATGCACACTTGTCACCCCAAACATCGCACTGGCCGACCATGATGAAGATCGCGGTCATGCGTTCACCATGGCCGTGTATGGCGACTGGCCCTACAGCGCCAACCTGCTTTCACAGGCCCCACTCCTTGTCGATTCGATCAATTCCGACAAGCAAGTGCGCATGGTCATGCATATCGGCGACATTCACTCCGGAAGCATGCCATGCACCGGGGCCGGCCTCTCACCGATCCCGACAGGTTCTGTTCCGGGCTGGAACAAGGGTATTTTTGACATCTTCCAACAGTTCGATGCACCGGTTGTCTACACACCCGGTGACAATGAATGGACGGATTGCCACAAGAAAAAGCAGTCCAGCAGTGGCTATCCTCTTAATGAGCTCGCCGCCGTTCGCAGCCTGTTTTTCGCACATCCCGGCTTGACGCTTGGAAAGCACCCGATGGAGGTCGACTCGCAGGCCAAAGAGCACGAAGTAAAGACCGATGCCCAATTTGTAGAAAACGTGCGCTTCCAAAAAGCAAACGTCATGTTCGTTACATTGAACGTCCCGGGTTCAAATGACGATACGCTCCCGTGGACCGGTGTATTTTCGAATACGTCCGCGCAGGCCGGGGAAGTGAGCGAACGGCAGGCGGCCAACGTGCGCTGGTTGCAGGGTGCCTTTGAAGAAGCCGAAGAGTCTCACGCAAAAGGCATGGTCATTGGCTTGCAGGCAAACATGTGGGATCCCGCCGCGCTGGTCACTGGTGGTGATGGCTTGAATGCGTATACAACGTTCGTAAACAAATTGGCGGACCTGAGCGTCAAGTTTGGTCGCCCTGTTCTGCTTATAAACGGCGATACGCATGTTTTTGAGGTCGATCATCCATTGGCCGATCCCGCCAGCGCTTCGGGCATGATCCATCACACACGCGCAGTTCCAAACCTTACCCGCGTAACGGTCGAAGGATCGACCGCCGCCAATGAATGGGTTAAGCTCACGGTTGACCCAATAACCACTCAGGTTTTCAGCTGGGAGCGCGTACAGTATCTTCCTTAGGTTCGGAGCAACACCTTGAAATGGTCGCGAGAAGGGGGGGCCGGGTGT